>DIAS01000165.1:18004-20863 GCA_002415855.1 Bacteroidales bacterium UBA5072 | reverse complement strand
TTGATGTTAACACTTAACCTGGTCATGATGCTGCCGTTTTGATTTTATGGAAATAAAAGCTAACTTTAATCTTTCTGCAAGATGCAAATTTAGCAGGTTTTATATAAAATGCTGCCCGTATGCTGGCAAAAGATTTATTATCCGATGTAGTGCCTGCCCTTCGGACATCCGATAGCGGACAAAAAGCGTTGTACTGGATGGACATCTTCAGGATCTCGCATTTACCGATTGTAAACAATGAAGATTTTCTTGGCCTGATCTCTGACAAAGATATCTATGATTGCAATATGGCCGAAGAACCCATCGGCAATCATAATTTATCCTTGTTCAGCCCCTATGTCACAGAAAACCAGCACATCTATGAGGTGATCGAACTGGCATCACGCCTCAACTTGTCCATCGTACCCGTTCTCGATCACAATAACCATTATAAGGGGGTAATTACCCAGAATGATCTGATCAATTATTTTGCTGACTTCTCAGCATTGAAAGAGCCCGGGGCTATCATTGTGCTGGATATGAATGTACATGATTATTCTTTGTCACAGATAGCCCAGATTGTCGAGAGCAACGATGCCCGCATATTGAGCATGTATATCAGCTCCCATTCGGCTTCCACCCGTATGGAACTTACGCTCAAAATCAACCGCAATGATCTCACATCCATCATACAAACCTTTACCCGATACAACTACACCATCCACAGCACCTATATGGACCACGATGACATGGACAGTTTGTATGAGAACAGGTATGAGATGTTCATGAAGTATCTGAGTATATGAAAATTGCAATATTCGGGAAGACCTTCAACCAGGGTTTCAGTCCATATATCACCGAACTGATGAAGATCCTGAAAGCTCATCAGGCAGAGGTAGCTGTTTATAAGCCTTTCTATGATTTCATCAGCTGCATTGCCGGCGAAGCGTTCAAGGGATGCGCCACGTATTCGGATCCCAATGATTTTGACAATACCTGTGAACTGATGGTGAGCATAGGAGGTGACGGGACATTCCTAGAGTCAATTCCTTTCGTTATCAGCAAAGACATGCCCGTTATCGGCATCAATTCAGGCCGTCTCGGATTTCTTGCCAATATTTCCAAAGAGAATATTCAGGATGCTTTTAATTCAATCTTTTCACACCAATACGATTTCGAATACCGCACGCTATTATGCTTTAAGCAGCCGGAGAATCTATTCAACGGGATGAATTTTGCCCTGAATGACATTACCATCAAAAGCAATACTTCACTGATTACCATTGATGCCTATATCAATGATGAGTTTCTGAACACTTACTGGACTGATGGTCTGATCATTTCCACCCCGACGGGGTCCACAGCCTATTCTCTTAGCGTGGGAGGGCCTGTTGTGGTGCCGGGTTCCGGAAACCTTATCATAGCACCAATCTCATCCCACAATCTCACGGTTCGCCCACTCATAATTCCCGATACGAATGTCATTTCACTCAAGGTCAATAGTCGCAGCGGCGATTATCTCGTTACTGCCGATAACCGCACACGCAAAGTAGAAGGCCAGGAGTTGTTCCGGATCGGGAAATCAGATTTCAGGCTGAAAATGCTGAAACTTCCGAAAACCAGTTTTTATAGCACTTTGCGGGATAAGCTGAAGTGGGGGGAAGATGTCAGGAACTAGTGAATTGTCCCTTTATAAAAATCATTCTCCTTCACATTCTTCAAATGTTCCCTTGTATCCTTAGCAAATAGGGCGATTTTGTAACGGTCGTGGTCCTTAAAACTGAAAGATGTATTGTTGTTCTCGTAATAACTGACCGGCACGATGTAAAAGACGGATTTTCCCGGCAGGTCCTCACGATAGACCCAGGTGGGAAGGTAGCTGAAGTCCCCGACGCTGGTGTGTCCAATTGTCTTAACCAGCTTCAACTCAAACAGGATACCACCATCTTTGTATTGCGCTCGCTGGTTGGATACAAAATTGCCCTGCGAGTATACCACGATTTTTTTCAGGGCAGAGTCTGTGCCGGAGTAAAGCCGGATGGGTTGAATAACATGGGGGTGGGATCCGATGATGGCATCGGCCCCGTTTTTCAGGATGAAAGAAGCCAGTTTCTGCTGTTCCCGGTTTTCAAAACGCTGGTACTCTTCACCCCAGTGAATGGTTACGATGGTAAAATCAGGATTTGCCAGCCTTGCTTTTTCAAGGTCCGCGCGAATAGCAGCCGTGTCGATGCGGTTGATGATAAAGGGAGGGGATATAACGATTCCATTTGTGCTGTAAGTGTAATTTAGCAGGGCTATCCGTATGTTGTTCTTTTCAATAACAAGGGGATAATTAAGCGCCCTGTCTGCCGGACTAGTAAAAGTACCGGTATGGATGATCTGTAATGAGTCGAGCATCAGCAGGGTCCTCTTAAAGCCTCCCTGACCGCGGTCGAGCGCGTGGTTGTTGGCTTGAATGAATACATCAAACCCGGCATCCCTGGCTGCCATGGCCAGGGCATCGGGACTTGAAAACTGGGGATATCCTTTGTAGGGCTTGCCGGCAAGTGTTACCTCGAGGTTGCCGATGGCAATATCAGCCTGTTCCAAAATAGGTTTCACATAGCGGAATGTGGGTTCATAATTGTAGCTGTTTGTGGAAGGATCCCAGGCACCTGTGATCTGTTCATCATGGCCCATGATATCGCCTGCAAATACCAGCGAAAGCCTGGAGGTGTCAGGCTCCTGCGACATCAGTTCATGCTGGCCGGCACAAAAAAATACAACCCATAATAATTGATACAATCTCATACCTAATAACTTACAACCTACAACCCACAACCTACAACCCACAACCCACAACCTACAACAAACAACCCACAACCTACAACCTACAAC
>DIAS01000165.1:0-17767 GCA_002415855.1 Bacteroidales bacterium UBA5072 | reverse complement strand
CCCACAACCCACAACCTACAACCTACAACCTACAACTTACAACCGTATTACCATCCCCCGCTTGCGCCCCCGCCGCCGAAGCTTCCTCCGCCTCCGCCTCCGAAGCCTCCAAAACCCCCGCCCCCGCCGCCGAAGCTGCCGCTGCCGGAGGTGAAATTGCCCCAACTGCTGTTCCTTGAACCACCTGCACCCATTAACATCCACCAGGGTATGGTGTGCCTGGGTGAATAAATTTTGCGTCGGGCTGAAGCAACCATGAAAACAAAGAAGAACAGGATCATCAGCAAAATAACGATGACAGGCAGATGCTCTTCATTCTTCTTCAAGTAGTCCTGTGCGGTAAACTCACCACGAGTAAGGGACATCAGTACGTTTGTAACTGAATCGAGACCAGCATAATATTCTCCGGCTTTAAAATGAGGAGTCAAAACGGTATTGATCAGTCTGGAACAAATGGCATCCGGTACGGCACCTTCGAGCCCGTAACCGGTTTGTATGGTCATTTTATGACTGGCCGGACTGATTAATATTAAAATACCGTTGTCTCTGCCTTTCTGTCCTATCTCCCAGCCTTCGTGGTTGGCGAGTCTCACGGCATAATCGGCAATTTCATATCCCTGCAGGCTGTCATAGGTCAGTACGAAAATCTGCGTGGATGTCTCGTTGTTGAAAGCAAGCAGCTTGTTATTCAACTCAATTTGCTGCTGCAAGGTTAACAGGCCGGTATAATCGTTTACCAGCCTTTTGGGAATCATTGGTTTGGGAATATACTGTGCGTCCGTACTTGCCGAAATCAGCAGGACTGCCAGAATAATTGTGAAAAGGCGCATGGTTAAAATATGTAAATTATTTCTATTCACTGCTGTCAAAGGATACCTCGTTGGACAATTCATTCACATCATCCTGCTGACGCGGGAAATGTTTCTTCAGCTGCTCACCGGCCATCTTCACCCCGGCAGCCAGTCCCACAGCAAAATCCGAGTTTCTGAAATGATCTTCCATAGCGTTTTTAATTTCATTCCAGAAGTTGCCGGGCACAAGCTGATTGATGCCTGCATCACCCAGTATGGCAAACTGTTTGTTTTCAATACTGAAGAATATCAACACACCATTGCGAAGCCTGGTTTTATGCATGTTCAGGTCTGCAAAAACCTTTGCAGCCCGGTCAAGGATTTGACCTTTAAAGGCTGATTCAATATGTACCCTGATTTCCGCTGATGTTTCCATTTCTGATCCGGCAATTGCCTCTTCAATCAGCTTCCTTCCTTCGGGTGTAAAAAACTCGGATGCCTTCATCAGTATTCCCTTTAAAACTTGACTTCCGGTGCCTTTTCTGCTCCGGTTGCGGCTTCAAAATAAGGCCTCAGGGCAAATCCGAACATTTTTGCCAGGATCACAATCGGGAATCTCTGAGCAGTAGTGTTATATGTAGTTGCTGTTGCATTGAAATTTCTCCTTTCAACGGCGATACGATTCTCAGTGCCTTCCAGTTGTGCCTGGAGTTCGAGAAAATTCTGGTTGGCTTTTAAATCCGGATAATTTTCAGCAACAGCAAGCAGCCGTGACAAGGCGGAACTAATTTCACCCTGTGCTGCCTGGAAGCGCTTCAGATCTTCCTCAGTCATATTGGCTGCATCAATGGTTACCTGGGTAGCTTTTGATCTTGCTTCAGTTACCTGTGTAAAGGTGCCCTGTTCATGAGCAGCATAGCCTTTCACGGTTTCCACCAGATTGGGGATCAGGTCTGCACGACGCTGGTAGACGTTCTCCACATTTGCCCAGTCACGGTTGACCTGTTCACGCAAGGTCACAAGTTTGTTGTATTCACTGCAACCCCTGAAAAAAAGGATAACAACCAATGCCAAAACAACAATAAGCGTAATTCTGCTAGTTTTCATCTTTAGATAATTATTGGGTTAATTTTTGAACTTATCACACGAGAATTTCGTTAAACATCCAGAAATCCGATGCCGAAAATAATACATTGCAGTGAATTTGGCATGGAATTGGATGGAAATTGTTTTCAGGCTTAGGCTATAGGTTACAGGTCATAGGCTTTAGGCCAGTGGTCGACGGCGAATGACTAAATGAAAAAACGTAAAACAAGCAATATGAAAGTAAGCGATATGAATAAAAGGATATTGCGGCTGATGACAGCTGTAATGGGTCTGGCATTGGTTTTGAACTCCTGTGACGTTGCAGAGGACCTGATTGGCGGTAACGCTACAGTGGCAAAACTTGAGGGTGACTGGACCTGCGATGAGGACAGTGAAATATTCAAATCCACCACATCGGTATATTCCGTTGCCATTTCACCTGATCCGGATAATGCGAATGGCGTCATCATCGATAATTTTTACGGCGTTGGTGCTCCGGCATATGCCAGCGTGTCGGGGATGGGCCTGACAATCAGCAATCAGACGATTGAGGGTGGCTATGAGGTTGCCGGATCAGGATTCATCTCGACCGGTTTTGATGAAATCAACTGGACCTATACGGTAGACGATGGCAGTGGGGTGGTTGACCACGTAACAGCGGTTTATACAAAGAACTAAGAGATCGCCTGTCAGTCTTCGCGGAAATTCTCAATGGTTGTATAAACCCTTTCCTTGATTTCTTGCGGTGTAGGGTTTAATTCCTTGCTGGTGAACGTCCCGTTCTCAATATCAATTCGCTCAAACACCATCATATAAAGGTTGAAGATGATCTGCAGGCTCAATCTGTACCTGGGGTCATGAAATGGGAATATCCGTTCAATGACACGGTAGGTGGTCTCCCGGTATTGATCGGCCAGATCGTAATACTCCCGGATCATGTGGCGAAACCCGGCAGGTATGTGACCACCTTCAGCGATGCCCCTCAGGGCTTCTTTTGTGAGCCCGTTTTTAGCAATGACGTCATCGGCAAAGTAATTCAGGTTGTTGAGCTGGTCTTTTTGAAAATCCCTGATGATATGCACCAGATAACTAAAAACAGCACAGGGAGTAGCTGCAGCCCTGACATCAAAGGCCGGCGGGGTGTATTCATTCCCTTCCCTGGTGAGTCCGTTCAGGTGGACAAAAATGGATGCCGGGGCTACCGATGCACCCTGTGAGTAAACCAGAAATTCATTCACCGTCCGGAATCCTGTATGATCAATGTCGAAGATCATCGATTTTGCAAATGCTTCAAGCGGCCATAAGGGGATATGAAACCTTCTGATTGTATTCAGCAATTCATGGTCATCCTGGTTATCCAGGGAAGATTCCCTGGCCATGGAAATCCAGGTATGCACCTTATCCGTGAATTCCTTCCTTTCATTTTCCCCAATACCGGCATGTACCGATTTGTGACAGTCGATCAGGTCATCAATGGCACGCATGTATTTGTAACAGGTTCTGGCTGCACGGTAACGATCTTCCTCCCAGAAAGCCGCTGCAATGAGGATATTGGGATGATCAATGATTTTGTCAAAATCAATTTTATTGAACAGGTTTAAGTATAGCTTATTCATGCTGGTTGTCTTTGATGATTCGTTCGGAAGTGAGCCTGGCTGAAAACAAAACCAGGGGTATGCCATTCCCGGGGTGGGTACTTCCTCCGGTAAAATACAAGTTCCTGTACCTTCTGTGTTTGTTATGGGGTCTGAAATATCCCATTTGAAAGATGTTGTGTCCCAGGCTTCCGAAGGTGGCACCCCTCGACAGGTTGTAAATGCTTTTCCAGGTCTGTGGCAGGTAGCAGATTTCGAACCTGATATGTTCTTCCAAATCTGTCAGACCCTGTTTTTTGAGCCTTTCGAGGATAAATGCCCTGGCTTTGTTTTTCAGATCATTCCAGTTCTGTTCCTGGTCCTCCCGAAGATGTCCCGAGGGTATGATCACTGACATGGTATCATATCCGTCAGGGGCAGCTGATGGATCGGATCTGACCGGAGCATGGATATAAAAACTGGGACTGTCGGAAAGGGATTGTTCCCGGAATATCCTTTTGAGGTTGGCACGATAGTCCTTGGAGAGGAAAACGCTGTGGTGACCCAGTTCCGGGTATCTTTTATCCAAACCCCAGTGCAGTACTATGGCTGAGCATGTGTACCTCATCCTGTCAATTCTTCCGGAGACGGCCTTATCCGGCAATAATTCCCTGTATACATAAGGAAGATCAGCGTTGGCAACAACAACTGATGCCCTAATTGTGCTGCCGTTTTGTAAAATGATACCGGATGCACGGCGGTCCTCAATTTTAATTTGTATGACCGGTTCATTATAGATAAATCGGACACCCAGTCCTTCAGCCACAGATAAAAGCTTCCGGGTAATGCTGAACATGCCTCCAATCGGGAACAGGGATCCTTCGGTAAGTTCAGCTGCAGGTATCATCGAAAAAAGAGCAGGGGCCCTGAAGGGGTCCTGGCCAACGTATATATTCTGAAATGTAAATGTAGTTCGCAGATTTTCATTCCTGAAGAACTTTCTGATATAGGTAACGTGGCGTATATAAGTTTTAAGCTTCAGCAGCAGCAGGGCATTCTTCAGGGTGACGAAATCGAACAGGGTATAAAAGTTACGTCCGATAAGTTTATTTATAGCAAGCTGAAAGAGCTTATAACCTTCCTGCTGCATAATCTGCGATTTTTCAAAGCTGCCTTTTTCAATGCTTTCAAGTTGTTCGCGCAGTTTGTCTTTGTTTGTGGTGAAGGCAATCTGGGTGCCATCCTCATAATATACCCTGTATAGTGTTTCCAGGGGTACCGATTCGAAACTTTCTTCGGGTGTGATGCCTAGTGATTGAAATACTTCCCGGTAAATCTCAGGCATCAGGTAAATGGTTGCTCCCAGGTCAAACCGGTGTCCGTCGCGTACAATCTGTCCGCAACGACCTCCGGGTCCGGAATTTTTTTCATACACGCTGACTTTGTAGCCTTCTTTGGCGAGAAAGATGGCGGTGGTGATCCCACCAATGCCTGCTCCGATTATAACTGCGGATTTGCCAGTGTCCATATGTGGAAAATAGTGATGAAAGGGTTTCAGGACCGAAAGTATATAATTTATTAAATCATGATGCATGGAGAAGATTATATTTTTTTGTAAATTGTACTAGCTTTTCACCATTTAAAACGTTGCATCATGAATGCTACAGGCTCTTTTTCCAGTGTTTCTGCAGTGGACCAAAAGATCCGAAGGATCCTTGTCCCGGTCGACTATTCCGAATGTTCAAAATTTGCCTGTCGGTTTGCTGTTAAAATTGCCTGCAAGCTCGGAGCCGAGATTAAGCTCTTCCATACGTATTATTCACCTGCTTTCGACCTCATTGAACTGGCCGGGGCAGTGCAAACCCAATCACAGCTTAGGGAGGAGGTTACAACCAACCTCGAGGAAAGTGAGAAGGAAACCATTGAAACCTTCATACAGGGCATGAAGGACTATATGAAGGATAGTTGTCTGCCCCAGGTCAGGTTCAGCTTTGACATTGTACCCGGGGTTCCTGAGGATGAGATCATCCGGTTCAGTGAAAGTTATATGCCTGATATCGTGATAATGGGTACCAGGGGAAAGGGGACCGGGGTAAGTTCAATCATGGGAAGTGTAACAGCTTCGGTCATCAACCGGATTGTATACCCGATTCTGGCCATTCCGGAAAAATACACTTTTGTAGGGGAGAAAAATGTCAAGAATTTACTGTATGTCACCGATTTTGATGAATCAGATTTTCTTACGCTCAAAAGCCTGATGATACTTACCGATCAGCTCGACCTTGATATTCATTGTGTACACATCGGCGATGATCCGTTGTCATGGGATAAAGTCAGAATGGAAGGCCTGATGGAGTATTTCAGAACATCTTACGGAAAGACGCAGGTAAAATATAGTTTTATAAGCCAGAGGAACCTTCTGGATGATCTGGATCAGCTGATCCGTGAAAAAAACATCAACATCCTGTCACTGACGGCACATCGGCAGAGCATCGTCGACAGGCTCTTCAAACCCAACATCACCAAAAAATTGTTTTATCACACAAGCATACCGCTGCTGGTATTTCATTGAGGCTTGTAGACAACTGCCCTGTTGGTCTTACCGTCAATTTCAATTTTCATGGGCCGTTCAAAACGGATATGCCTCAGGAATGAGGTTTCATGTGCAGCAGGCAGCTGGTTCAGAAAATCCACGTTGAAAATTCCGTCATGCATAAAAGCGTTCACAGTAAGGTAACCCACTCCAAATGTGGTGAGGTTGTGAAAAAAGTGCGTCCCCTGGCTGGGATCAACCCTGAAATGCTCAAGACCTGATTCCACAATAACTCTGGCAGCCGATATGTGCGCCCATTTGATGGGGATGCCGAGCCAAGGGTCACTGGAACCCCAACGCCCCGGTCCGACCAGGATGTAGGCACACTGTTCCTTTACGAACTGTTCATTGATCTTTTCCAATTCCTGAGCAATCCTGATACTTTCGGCTGGTTTAAAAGTTTCGGGTTTTACATATACAACATCACAAATGTTACTGTAAATGCCATTTCCAAGTGCCTTTTCAGAATAAATAAGGACATTCTCCGGATCAATTTTCTCAACCCTGGAATTGATGCTTTGTTCGTTAACCACTATGGGACGGATCTGCAGTAGATTAAAGCTTTGAATTTCTTTTCCGGTACTGTCCGAATCTACGGCAAATTCAATCTCCACCGGGTTATTCATAGCCTGTTGTCCCAGATGCAGCAGGTTCTCCAGAATTTCTGCCAGGGGAAAGTTCCCATGTGCAAGTATATTGGAAAAGGTTATGATCTTCTTGCCCGGATAATCAAAACCATCCCGGATGAGGTTATTCTCGTGATCGTAAACTGAGGCAACCAGGTCAAGGGTATTATCGGTAACCGCATCCTGGATACCCAGTTTGATCAGATTCACCTTGTCATCTGGTGAAGGAACAAATTTATCAGGATTCATATCCAGTGCATAGAAGTACTTTTGGGTTGATTTAACCGCCAGATCAGGATTCGACAGCTGCATGATCTTTTTCGGATACCTGGGCGAAAAACGAAGTCCGACACCACCTTCCGCGATCAGCTTTCCCAGACCGAAAGCAATGGTGGCTATTCCGTCATGGGCCTTTTCGGGACTTATCGGGTAGAAATTGATGGAACGTGCCACACCTGAAATGACAGGATAGAAGCGATCACCATATTGCCTTCCGCAAACTTCCTGGATGATGATCCCCATTTTCTCTTCGTCGATGAGATTGGACGTGGCCAGGGCATATGCTTTGCTGGCCCTGAAGAAGACAGAGGCATAAACGCATTTGATGGCAGTTTCAAGCATGCGGATGGCAAGTGCCTTCACCGGCACAACCGGTATCATGTAAGTGTTGTAAATTCCCGCGAATGGTTGGTAATACGAATCTTCAAGCTTGCTTGAAGAGCGCACTGCAATGGGATTGCAGGCCTGCAGTATAATTGTTCCGAGGTCCTGGTAAATATGTTCAGGCAGGCGCGCATTAACAAAGGCTTTCAGAATCTCCTCATCCGACATGCCTGAGACAGCCAGCTGGTAAAGATCATTTTCCTGCATGAACTCATCAAAAACCTCCGTGCTGAGCACCACAGTGTGGGGTATGGAAATCTTGGCATTGCGAAATTTGTTGAAGAACTGATTGTTGTTCAGGAAGCTATTGAAAAATGCCAGCCCCCGGGCTTTCCCACCAATGGATCCTTCTCCGATCCGTGAAAAACCAACGTACTCATCGTACAAATGCCTGTCGAATTCGGCTATTATACCCTTGGCTTTGCTGGTCCTGAAAGTTGAGATGGCTTTGTAGATATATTTTCTGACGTCATCAAGCGATTTAAAGTCCTCGAGCTTGGCAGGCTTGAAAATCTGCGCGATAGGGAAGAGTGCACGGGCATTCAGCCATTTGGATATATCATCACGCTGGGTATGGTAAATGAGGATCTCATCGGGGACAGTAAGGATTAGCTGCTGCAGATCGCGCAGGTTAGCTGCAACACAATACTCTTCGAGGGTACCGGGATGCCGGAAGACAAACTCTCCAAAACCGAAGTTCTTGATGATATAGTCCTTGAGGTCATTGGACAGGTTTTTGGAGTACTTGTGCAAAAAGCCTGTATTAAATTCACGGGCGTACTGTTCATTTGCCAGATCAGAAGACTGCAGGAGAAAAGGGACATTTCTGTCTTCAGACTTCACCAGGCGGCAAAGCTCAATACCGCCAAGTATCTTGGGATCTTTCCGGTTCGATGTCCTTTTGAAACTGACATCGGAAATTATTCCCATGATATTGTGCCTGTACTTGTTATAGATCTCCAATGCATCTTCATAGTTCTGGGCCAGCAGTATCTTTGGACGACCCCGGCGCCTGAGCATTTTCTGATGTTCATTCAGCGCTTCCTTCATGAATTCCATCGACTGCTCGAAAATCACCTTGTAGAGCACCGGCAGAAATGCCGATATGTACCTGACGGAATCTTCGATCAGCAGGATCGCCTGGACGCCAACCTCCTGAATGTCGAAATAGGCATTCATTCTGTCTTCAATCAGCTTGATGATAGCCAGCAACAGATCACTGTTACCCAGCCAGCAAAACACAAAGTCGATGGCGCTGAGATCCTCATTTTCGAGTTTCAGCGATACCTCACGGGAAAAATGTGTGAGTACTACGATGGGTATTTGCGGATGTTTTTCCTTCAGCTGCCTGGCCAGGGCAAAGGTATCAACGTCACCGATGCTGAGCATTTCAATGATTAGGTCGATCCGGTCATTTTCCAGGATCGTCATAGCCTTTTTTGCAGAATCGGCATGGATGAATACCGGGGGATACCTTAGATTCAGGGATACATACTCGTTGAAGATCTGTTCATCGATCCGTCCGTCTTCTTCCAGCATGAAGAAGTCATAACTGCTGCAGATAACCAGGACCTTGCGGATACGGTTCTGCATAAGGAGATTAAAGGAAGTATCGGAGAAATAATAGGTCTCTATGTGACTTTCTTCAACTTTTTTGGCCATGTCTTCATGAAGTTTTACCCATGAAATTTAGCCAATAATCTCCAATACTCAAATGCGGAAACACATGTTGTTTATTTCATAGGGGCGTCGACTACGCTCAGCAAGACGCGCCGGTTTTATCAAATCGAAAACGTATTTCCGCTTGTCAGCAGGTCATCCACTGTTTTGATCCTGGATTTTGCCTTGGATATGCTGAATTGTTTGTACATGAGGTCTTCATACACACCTGATTCACAAGACCTTATTACACCCATGGCAATCGGGTAATTTGGAAGGCTCATCCTCACCAGCATATAATCTTTGGTATCATCGTGGTCCAGGGCATTATGAACCAGGATATCTTCGGGGCGTACGCCGTTTTCTCCAACCTTTACCACTTTAAAACGGGTACCGTCCTGGATCAGTCCGAATTCCTTGTTCTTGCCAAAGCGCATGGGTTCACCGTGTTTCAGGTAGAGCTGGTGCTCATCCCTGAGTTCCTTGCTGGTGATTTCGGCATGAATGTCATCGTTGAAAATAACGCAATTCTGCAGAACCTCTATCAAAGCCGTTCCCTTATGTCTGGCTGCCTGCATGAAAACTTCCTTCATCATTTCGAGATCATTGTCCACCACACGGGCGAAGAAATTACCTTGTGCGCCCATGGCAAGTTCACCCGGAAGAAACGGATCCTCAATGGTACCATCGGGTGATGACTTGGTAACACTGCCCTTTGGGGTTGTAGGAGAATACTGTCCCTTGGTCAGTCCATAGATTTTGTTGTTAAAAAGCAGGATCTTAATATCCAGGTTTCTGCGCAGGAGATGGATGAAATGATTGCCTCCAATAGCCATGGAATCGCCATCGCCGGTAACAAGCCATACACTGAGATCGGGATTGGCAAGTTTGATCCCTGACGCAATAGCAGGTCCCCTCCCGTGAAGGCCATGAAAACCGTATGTATTGATGTAATATGGGAAACGTGATGAGCATCCTATTCCCGAAACGAATACAACTTTCTCCTTGTCAATTCCGGTTTCCGGTAAAGCGCGCTGAATAGCAGCAAGTACGGCGTGACCGCCACATCCGGGGCACCAGCGTGCTGCCTTATCCATTTTAAAATCCTGTACAGTGACTACACAATTGTTTTCCATAGCGGTTATTTCTCAATGTTATTCAATACTTCACTGAACTGCTGCTTCAGTTCTGAGATCAGGAACGGAAGACCCTGTACCTTGTTAAACTGCAAATAGCTGAAACCAGGAAGTTGGCTCCTGAGATACGAAGCAAACTGGCCCAGGTTAAGCTCACAGACAATGATTTTTTTAAATTTGCCAAATATTTCCTGTACGTTGACAGGCATAGGATTGATGTAATTAAACTGCACCAGGCTGATGCTTTTGCCTTCTTCCTGCATTTCAACCACGGCAGTATACAGCGCCCCGAATGTACCTCCCCAGCCTACCACAAGCAGGTCTCCCTTGTCGGGTCCGATAACCTCCTGCAATGGAATATATTTTGCCACCCTTGCGATTTTTTCATTTCGCATATGGGTCATCTTTTCGTGATTATAGGGATCGTAGGAAATTTCACCTGTCAGGTCAGCCTTCTCAAGTCCCCCGATATGGTGCCTCAGTCCTGGCTGTCCCGGAAGTGCCCAGGAACGTGCCAGTGTTTCCGGATTACGTTTATAGGGCTGATATTCCGGATCATTGTCCTGCACCAGGGGTGCCTTAATGTCCGGTAAGTCCTTCACCTGCGGTATATGCCACAATTCTGAGCCATTGGCAAGGTATCCGTCTGACAGCAGGATAACGGGAGTCATATGCTCGATGGCAATTCTTGAGGCTTCGAAGGCAAAGTCAAAACAATTGGCTGGTGAGGAAGAAGCAATTACAACCACCTGGCTTTCGCCATGACGGCCGTACAATGCCTGGAAAAGATCTGATTGTTCGGTTTTTGTCGGAAGTCCCGTTGATGGACCGCCTCTTTGTACATCTACAACAACCAGGGGCAGCTCGGTAATAACTGCCAGACCGAGTCCTTCGCTTTTAAGCGATAATCCGGGACCTGATGTGGATGAAACACCGAGGCAACCGGCAAAAGAAGCTCCTATGGCTGAACAGATACCGGCAATTTCATCTTCGGCCTGAAAAACAACTGCCCCCAGGTTTTTCATCTTGGCCAGTTCCTGGAGTATCTCGGAAGCAGGGGTGATGGGATAGGAGCCCAGGAAGAGCTTCCGGCCGGCTTTTTCCGCTGCGGCCAGCAAACCCCATGCAACAGCAACATTGCCGGAAATATTCCGGTAGAGTCCGGCGCCTTTCTCAGCAGGTTTTACCTGGTAGGTAGCCTCTATGGCTTCGATGGTTTCTGCATAATTATAGCCTGCATGAAGTACTTCCAGATTGGCATCAATCAGCTCGGGTTTGCTCTTAAACCGATCACGCAGGAAATCCTCTCCGATCGAAAGATCACGATTGAAAAGCCAGAAAAGGATTCCTGCAACGAATTGGTTCTTTGTCTTTTCGGCAATCTTTGAACTGAGACCAAATTTCTTGATCACGTCCCGGGTCATGTCGGTGATAGGGGCCTTCACTACATTATACCCTTCCAGTGACCCATCCTCGAGCGGATCTTCAATATAATCGGCTAACTTGTAATGTCTGGAATCAAAATTGTCGATGTCAACAATGATGGTGGCACCGGGCTTGATCCATTTCATATTTGCTTTCAGAGCGGCCGGATTCATAGCTACCAGTACATCAGCCAGGTCACCGGGTGTCGACACTTCCTTGTGCCCGATGTGGACCTGGAACCCGGACACACCGGCCACGGTCCCTTGCGGAGCCCTGATCTCAGCGGGATAGTCGGGGAAGGTCGCCAGGTCATTGCCAATAAAGGCGGAAGTATCTGAAAACTGTGCTCCTGTCAATTGGATGCCGTCACCCGAATCGCCGGCGAACTTTACAACAACATCATCACGCTCAATAACTTTAACTCTTTTTTTCATAATCTCTGCTGCTGATTTGATAAGCAATGTTAAGGAAATATAAGCAAACAAGCCATGACTGTTGCTTGAAAATAAGTCGTTTATGATATAAATCACATTTATGGATAACAATCGTCAGCCTATTTAGTTTACCAGAATGAAGTATGTTTTATAACCTGGAACCTGCAACTTACAACCTACAACTTACAACCTACAACCTACAACTTACAACCTACAACCCACAACCTACAACCTACAACCTACAACCTACAACCTACAACTTACAACCCACATCTCTACCCTATTGCGTAACTATCTTGTATTATCTTTGTATTCGATTAAATACGCATCTATGGGTCTTATTAAATCCGTCCGTGGCTTCACACCGAAATTGGGAAAAGACTGCTATGTGGCTGAAACAGCAGCTATTATTGGTGATGTTATCGCCGGCGATCTTTGTAGTTTTTGGTTCAATGTGGTTGTCCGGGGAGATGTTAATTCAATCCGGATAGGCAACAAGGTCAATATACAGGATGGTACCGTGCTGCATTGTCTTTACCAGCGTTCCGTTATTGAAATCGGTGACAATGTATCCGTTGGCCACAATGTTGTCATTCATGGAGCCACGATCAGGGAAAATGTACTGATCGGAATGGGAGCCATCATACTTGACAATGCCGTAATCGGTGAGAATTCGATCATTGCAGCCGGATCGGTAGTACTGTCAGGCACACAGGTTGAACCGGGAAGCATTTATGGCGGTGTGCCGGCCAGGCGCATCAAGGACGTGGATCCGCAGCAGACTTCGGAAATGATTAACCGGATAGCAGATGATTACATCCTGTATGCCGGGTGGTTTAAAGAGTGACTTTTTCCAGTGAAATATTCTCCTCAAAAAACAATTTCGAAATAACCTGGAAGTACTCGGTGAAATCAGAGACAAAGAACTTGTGCACCGGACTGGGGTCGGGATTCAACTGGCCTTTGCTGACAAGGAGATCACGGAGATGGGTGGCCACTATCCTGGAGGAATCAATCACGTCCACTTCGAAATTAAAGAATTTACTGATCTGGTTCTTGATGATAGGATAGTGGGTACAACCCAGGATCAGAGCTTGTATCTGCGAAAGTTCGGGTTTGGAGAGATAACTGCGGATGATGGCATTGCTGATATCATCGAAAATGAATCCTTCCTCAATCATGGGAACCAGCATCGGAGTGGCCAGTGATGCTACAGTTACATGTGGATTCCGGGCGATGATCTTGCCCACATAGGTCCCGCTGTTGATAGTGCCTTTAGTACCGATAACCCCGATACGTTTGTACCCGGCTTCTTTGGTAACGAATTCCACTACCGGGTTGATCACATCCACCACCATTGCCTTGTCGCCGGCTTCGGCCAAAATGGTTTCATATGCATTGGCCGAGGCTGTATTGCAGGCTATCACAATGACCTTGCAGTTCTGTTCCAGCAGGTATTGGGTGATACGGGCCGAATAACCCATGATGGTTTCTTTCGACTTGTCGCCATACGGAAGATGTGCCGTATCACCGAAATAAATAAGCTTCTCGTTGGGGAGTAACTGGCGGATGGCGTTGGCTACCGTAAGCCCTCCCACACCTGAATCGAATACGCCAATGGGTCGGTGTGCATTATCGCTCATCTTACTTCAATCCCAGCTTGGCTTTCACCAGGGGTAGTATATCCTGAGAATCCGGAGATGTGTATACCAGGGAACCGCTGGCAGTATCGAAAATATAGCTGAAGTTGTTTTCTGCAGCCACATCATTAACTGCCTTGATTGCTTTGTCCTGTATAGGTTTGAATAATTCAGTACGCCTGTTGCCGATAGTCTGCTCGGCTTGTTGCTGGAATGTCTGTATGCGCTGCTGCATGGTCTGCAATTCTTCCTCTTTTGTTCTGACGATCAGTTCGCTGGTGGTACCATCATTAGCGATCTTCAGATACTCCTCATATTTCTTGTTGAACTCAACCTGAAGTTCCTCTAAGGTCTTCTGCATGGCGGTTGCTTCTCTCTCAATGGTTTTTTGTGCGGTATCGCTCTCAGGCATGGCAGCAAATAACAACTGGCTGTTGATATGTCCCAGCTTGATCGTGTTTTGTGCTACTGCACTTCCGGACGTAAGAAACAAACCTGTAAATAACAGAATTACAATTACTTTTTTCATCTCAATGGTTTTTTGAAGGAAACAAATGTAAGCAATTAATTTTTATATCCTAATTTTTGAAGCACTTCATCGCTCATGTCATACCGCGGATTTGTATAAATCATGGTAGTTCCGCTTGAGGAATCAAAAACCACTGCATAGCCGTTTTCCGTGGCAAGATCTTTGATGGCCTTGTAGATTTCATCCTGTATAGGCTGAATCAGTTCCTGGCGTTTTTTGAACAAGGCACCATCCTGTCCAAAATAGGTCTTTTGCAGCTCCTTGGCTTCTTTCTCTTTGTTCACGATTGATTCCTCACGCTGACGCCTCATGTCCTCAGACAACAGCACCCTTTCAGCCTGGTAATCCTTGTACATCTTTTCAATTTCGGAATATTTGGCTTCCACTTCCTTTTGCCAATCGACAGAAAACTTATCAAGCTGTTCCTGCGCAGCTTTGTAAGCAGGGATGTTGTTCAAAATATAATCGGTATCCACAAAGGCATATTTCTGAGCTGAGGCAAGCCCTGCAGACAGTATCAGGGTGGCCATTAATACAGTTATTCTTCTCATGATAATGAATTTAAGTGGTAATACAAAACGAAACTTAATCAGGGTATATCAAATTCAATACCAAAATTATCCTGCCCGTTTAAAACTGCTGACCCATGGTAAAGTGGAATTCACTTCCGTGATGTCCCCGCTTGATCTCTTCAGAACCCACACTGTTGTTGGGCAGGTCAAAACCATATCCCCAGTCAATTCCGAGCATCCCGAACATGGGAAGAAAAGCCCGAATACCTACACCGGCCGAGCGTTTTATACTGAATGGGTTGAACTCATCGATCCTTGACCATGCATTACCACCCTCCAAAAAGGCAAGTCCGAAGATAGTGGCTGAAGGATTCAGCGAAAACGGATATCTCATTTCCACGGTATATTTTACATATACGTTACCGTCATCGATGTACTGTTTTACGCCGTTACGAACCACAATCGACTGTGGCGTAAGTGTTCCGTCACCATATCCACGGAGTGCGACAATATCTGTACCGTAAAGGTTGTAACCCATCATTCCGCTGCCGCCAACATCGAATTTCTCGAAAGGCGAGGGCCCGATATCGGCATTGAAATAGCCCAGGTATCCGAATTCTGATTTGGCTGAGAGAACAAGATTCCCGATCAGGCTGGTATACCAGGCACTGTTGAAGGTCCATTTGTGGTATTCAATGAACTTGTACTTCTCTGAATTCTCAACACTTTCTATCTCTGTTTGCGTAAAGGCAAGAACTTCTTCTTCTGTTAAGAGGGGATTACTATCGGCAACATCATCCCGGATGGCAAGCTTTTCTGCGTTGGAAATTTCCCAGAAATTATCCGGTTTGAAAAGCGAATAAGGCGGGGTAATATTCAATCCGATGCTGAAAGCTGATCCCCTCCGGGGGTATATCATCTGATCCTGGGAGCTTCGAGAAAGCGATATATTAAAATCTATCACATAGGAAAAGCCGTCGCTGATCACAAAAGTGGTTCCGTAATCGTTGAGGTGATACCGCTGAAGGCCGACTTCGTTGTAAAGTACAAAATAGTCATCCGGCCAGGTAAGCCGCCGCCCAAGGCCCACCGATGCCCCCAGTACCTTGAAAAAACTTTCGGATCTTTCATCACCGAACTGCCTGTAAGGTTTGGTGATGGTATAATAGAAAGAAGTGGAGAAACTGTTGGGTTTTTTACCGCCAAACCAGGGCTCAACAAATGAAATGTTATAAGCCTGATAATATCTTCCGTTTGTCTGTGCGCGAACGGACAACGTTTGCCCGTCTCCGGTTGGTACTGGTCTCCAGGCGCTGAGATCCAACATTTTACGTGCAGAGAAATTGGAGAACCTGAGACCTACCGTACCCACAAATCCGTAACCGCCCCAGCCGCCTGAAACCTCGAATTGGTCGTTGGATCGTTCCTCGAGAGAGTATTCGATATCCACGGTTCCGTCAGCCAGGTTGGGTAATGGATTGGGAGTTATATTCTCAGGATTGAAATGACCCATGGCAGCCAGTTCCCTGACGGACCTGATAATGTCAGATTTACTGAACAATTCGCCAGGCACTGTCCTGATCTCCCGCCTGACCACATGTTCATTGGTTTTGGTATTGCCTTTAATGATGATCTTGTTGATTGTAGCCGGACTTCCTTCACTGATCCTCAATTCCAGGTCGATGGAATCTCCGTCGATATTGGCTTCAACAGGATCTATCGAAAAGAACAGGTAACCTTCATCCATGTATAGCGAGGTAACAGCATCCTCGTCAGAAAAAAGGCGCTTATCAATTTGTGTCTGATCATATACATCACCTTTGCTCATTCCCAAAACATTGGAAAGGGTGGTCGAGGGATGCTTGGTATTCCCTATCCAGGTGATTTTCCTGACGTAGTACTTAACCCCTTCCTCCATGGTGAGCTGCAGGCCGATCCGTTTGTTATTCAGGTCAACCAGTTTCTCACTCAAAATCTTGGCATCACGGTAGCCATTCTTGTTATAAAACTCGATGAGCTTCAATTTGTCTTCCTTGTACTGGGCATCGATATATTTTGAAGGCTTGAAGAAGTTAATGCTCTGTTGTTTGGTCTTTTTCATGGTGCTACGAAGACGTGAATCAGGATAAACGGTATTGCCGACAAAATCGATATCCGAAATCTTGACCCTTTTGCCCTTGTCAACATTTATATCCAGTGAAACCCTGTTTCCCATTGAGGTGTCAGCTTTTTGAACAATATCAACCTTGCACTTAAAATAGCCTTTTTCAACAAAGTGCTTTCTTATGATGGTGACGGTGTTGTTCAGTACATTCTCGGTCACCTGGTTCCCGGGTTTCAGTTTGACCTTTTCTTCAATATCCTTGGTATCGTTTTTATTGAGTCCGTTCAGCTTAAGTTTTGTCAACCGGGGCTGTTCGGTCAACCTGAATTCGAGATAGATGGACCTGCCCTCGATCTTTGTGGCAATAACTTTAACATCGGAAAACAAGCCGAGTGCCCAGAAGTTATCAATGGCCTGCCTGATCTGATCGCCGGGAACTGAAATTTCCTGCCCGACGGCCAGGCCTGAGATATTAACCAAATACATGGTCTGCAAAAACTTTACACCGGTTACTACAATATCTGCAATTACAAGATCTCTCGGTCTTTCGTAATCCAAATACCCTCCATAAGTGGAATCTGGCTTTTGCGCTAGGACAGAAGCTGAAAAAAGGAACAGAACGAGTACAAAAAGGGTATTTTTCATTCGTAGTTAGCTGTTTACATGATACTCTTTTTAATCTGATCGGTTGTTTTGCCGAAACGCCTTTCGCGGTTTTGAAAACTGAGAATGGCTTCGTATAAGTGTTCTCTTCGGAAATCGGGCCAAAGTGTGGGAGTGAAATACAATTCGGCATAAGCGATCTGCCAAAGCAGGAAATTGCTGACCCGGAATTCTCCGCTGGTCCTGATAACCAGTTCGGGATCAGGAAATCCGGCTGTATCCAGGTACTTCTCAAAAACCTGGTTATCCAGATCGGTTGATTTAAGCATTCCGGCTTCAACCGCGGCTGCAATTTTTTTAGCGGCACTGACAATTTCCCAGCGTGATCCGTA
>DIAS01000115.1 GCA_002415855.1 Bacteroidales bacterium UBA5072 | reverse complement strand
TTCTGGGATTGCGGGGAATTTATTTCCTCTGCTTTCAAGCTCGAGGTTGGACATCCTCCGGGAGCCCCGTTGTTCATGATCATGGGCCGTTTCTTTACCCTGTTTGCAGGCAGTGATGTGACCCATGTTGCAAAAATGGTGAATGCCATGTCGGCCCTCGCCAGCGCTTTGACCATCCTGTTCCTTTTCTGGTCCATTACCCACCTGGCCAAAAAGATCATCGTAAAAAATGATGAGCTGAGCACCGGCAACGTGATTGCCATCATAGGCAGCGGACTGGTAGGCGCCCTCGCCTATACATTCTCAGACACCTTCTGGTTCTCTGCCGTGGAAGGTGAGGTATATGCCAGTTCATCCCTCTTTACAGCCCTTGTTTTTTGGGCCATCCTGAAATGGGAAAACGTCGCCGACGAACCGCATGCCAACCGGTGGCTTGTATTTATCGCTTACCTTATGGGATTATCCATTGGGATTCACCTGCTGAACCTGCTGGCTATACCGGCAATTGTACTGGTATACTATTTCAGGAAGTATGAGATCACAACAGCAGGAATTTTCAAATCTCTGCTTCTATCTGCCGTGATTCTCGGCGGCATCATGTACGTGCTCATACCCGGGGCCATAAAAATTGCCTCATTCTTCGAACTGGCCTTTGTAAATACATTTGGCCTGCCCTACTCCTCAGGATTCCTGTTTTATGTCCTGTTGCTGATCGGGCTGATTTTCTACGGTCTCTATATTACCCACAAAAAACAAAAGATCATCCTGAATACAATCATCCTGGTGGTAACGGTTATCCTGATCGGGTATTCCTCCTATGCCATGCTGGTCATCCGTTCATCTGCCGATACCCCTATGGATCAGAACGATCCGGAAAACCTGTTCTCCCTCCTCTACTACCTGAACCGGGAACAGTATGGCGACCGGCCCCTGCTTTATGGTCAGTATTTCAATTCTCCCATTATCGACACCAAAGAAGGGAAGCCTTCGTATTACAAAGCCGACGGTAAATATAAGGCCACAAACTTTCGTATAAAATACGTGTATGACAAAAAGTATAACACCCTCTTCCCCAGGATGTGGAGCAATGATGCCGACGGCGGTCATATTGACGCTTATGTCCGATGGGCCAACCTGAAGGAAAGTGACCTGTTCCAGGCCAGGATAGATCAGAATGGTAATGTTATGCGCGACCGTGAGGGCAATGTGGTTTATGACTACGATAAAGCCAAGAAAAGTCCGGATTTTGCACAGAACCTGCGTTTTTTCTGGCGTTACCAGGTGGTGCACATGTATTTCAGGTATTTTATGTGGAACTTTGCCGGGCGGCAGAATGACGTCCAGGCGAATTTTAAGACCGAGATCAACAAGGGAAACTGGATCTCGGGAATTCCTTTTCTTGACAACCTGAGACTGGGCAATCAGGATAAACTTCCCGATACCATGCGCAACAATAAGGCCCGTAACCGTTATTTCATGCTGCCTTTGCTGTTGGGACTTGTCGGACTCTTCTTCCATTATAAAAGGCACCGGAATGATTTCCGGGTTACCCTGGTACTGTTCATCATGACCGGCCTGGCTATTGTGGTTTACCTGAACCAGAACCCGATGCAGCCCCGCGAACGTGATTATGCCTATGCCGGCTCTTTCTATGCATTCGCCATCTGGATTGGATTGGGAGTACTTGCCCTGTATGACCTGCTTCAAAAGATCACGCCGAAATCATCCGGCGCGGTGCTGGCGACCCTGATATCCCTGGTGGCCGTTCCGGCCGTAATGGCCAAAGAAAACTGGAACGATCATGACCGTTCCGGAAGGTTTATCGCCCGGGATTTTGCTTACAATTACCTTAATTCCTGTGCTCCTAATGCTATTATTTTTACCAATGGTGATAATGACACCTTCCCGTTATGGTATGCCCAGGAAGTGGAAGGAATCCGCACCGATGTCAGGGTCATGAACCTGAGCTACCTGGGAGCCGACTGGTACATTGAGCAAATGCAACGCAAGGCCTACGAATCAGATCCTGTTCCTTTTTCTCTGACCCTGGACCAATACCGTTCCGGTAACCGTGATGTTGTTTATATCCTTGACCGCCTGAAAGGCTACACCAACCTTCGTGAGGCCATTGAGTTTGTCGCCAGTGACGATCCCCGTACCAAGCAGCTGGCCGAAGTCGGACGGAAAGTAGACTATATCCCTGCCCGCAGGTTCTATATACCCGTGGATACAGCCAAGGTGGTTGCCAACGGGACAGTCCCCAGAGATAAGGCATATCTGGTGCAACCTGAGATGAAATGGGAATTGCCGTCAGATCGTAATTACATTACCAAGAATCACCTCATGATCCTGGACCTGCTGGCCAACAGCAATTGGGAAAGACCTATATACTATGCCATCACTGTATCAGACGACAATTACCTGAACCTCGACAGGTTTTTCCAGATGGAAGGCCTGGCATACAGGGTTGTGCCTTTCTCCTCCCAGGGCGACATTTTTGGCCGCGGCGGTATTAATACTGAGGTGATGTTCGATAACATGGTCCATAAATTCCGGTGGGGCGGAGTGGAGAACCCGGATCTCTACCTCGATGAAAATGTGACCAGGATGCTGGGCAACTTCAGAAGCAGTTTTGCCCGACTGGCCCTTCAACTCATCGCTGAACATAAATCCGACATGGCCCGGGAAGCGCTCGACAAATGCCTGGCAGTGATCCCCGAAACGGTAGTCCCTTTTAACATTTACAATGTTATGCTTGTCGAAGCCTACTACCAGTTAGGTGACTCTGCACAGGCAAACCGTATTGCAACCGGAATTAAAACAAATACTTACCAGGACCTGGAGTATTTTATCAGCCTGGGCAGCAAGTATTCTTCCTACCTCAGTTATGAGCAGCGGATAGCCTTTTATACTCTGGATGAACTCAGGAGAATGGCCACTACCTATAACCAGCCGGAGCTGAAAGCTGAAATGGAAAAGAAAATGCAGGAATATGCTGCCGCATTAAACGTTGCCTTTTGATGATGCAATGAACCTGGTAAGGATCCCCGGGATATTGAAAAGAGTATTTCCGGAAATCATTTGGGATATCCGTGGTGAAAGACCATCCCTTTATCTCACCTTCGATGATGGGCCCACTCCGGAAATCACCTCAGCGGTACTTTCCGTTTTGGAGCAATACAAGGCAAAAGCTACATTCTTTTGTATTGGAAGAAATGTTGAAAGACATCCGGAGATATACCGGAAGCTGGTGGAAAGCGGCCATGCAACAGGCAATCATACTTACAGCCACCTGAAAGGATGGTATACGTCCGATCAGGAATACTTCAACGATATCGCCCTGGCCGCCCGCTTCGTCCCCTCAGGTTTATTCCGCCCGGCCTATGGCATGATAACACCACGCCAGCTGAAATACCTGAGAACATTTTACCGGATCGTCCTGTGGGATGTAATGAGCTTTGACTTTGCCTTCAGCACCTCTCCCGGAAAATGCCTGAACAATGTGATTCGGTTTGCCGGGAATGGATCCATCGTTGTCTTTCATGATTCCTGGAAGGCTTCTGAGAAAGTATTGCACGCCCTGCCCCGCGTTTTGGATTATTACTCCGCAAAGGGATTTGAATTTAAAAGCCTCCCCAGTTAACAATCAGCGTATTTATAGTGTATTGGCCGAATTGCATTGGTAATAAAATGCAGGGATATTGATCTGGTTGCACGGAAAAAAAAATAAAAAACTAAATTTTTAGTTGCATAACTAATTATTTAGTTATATCTTTGTTGAAGAATTTATCAGCTATGGAAAAGAAAGAAGAACGACTCGAACTGACGCGTGCCGAGGAGGAGATCATGCAGATCCTGTGGAACATCAAAAAGGGATTCGTAAAGAATATCGTGGAAAAATTTCCCGATCCCAAACCCGCATACAATACGGTTTCCACCATTGTAAGGATACTGGAGAATAAAGGATTCGTGGATCATGCAGCCTACGGGAAGACCCATGAGTACTTTCCACTGGTGCAAAAGGATGAATACCGCAAGCAAAATCTCAACACCCTGCTGAACAATTACTTTGGCGGTTCATTCCGGCAGCTCGCCTCCTTCTTTATCAAACATGAGAAAATGGACATCCGGGAACTGGAGGAAGTACTGCGCCTGATGAAAAAAGAACAGGATAAGAAATCCTAAAACCGAAACAGGATGAAACCTTTTATACTGTACCAATTAAAAGCAGGCATCTGTCTCATGCTTTTCACCGGGCTGTATTACATCCTGTTCCGGAAAGAAACCTTCCACCGTTTTAATCGCTTTTACCTGCTGGGATCCTTACTGCTCGCTGCGGTCATTCCTGCCGTTCACCTGGGGGGATTCAACCCCGGCAGCCCGTCTCTGCCTGTACGAATCCTGGAGGCCGTTGCGGTTTATGCCGGGAAAGCGGCTACTGACGACAACACAGCGCTGCAATCAGGTACCCTGCTGGCCCTGATATACGGCGGTATCGCATTATTGTTTACCGGCTACCTGCTGGCCCAGCTGATCCACCTGGGTCTGCTGGCCTTCCGTTGCGAAAATGCCCGATGGAATGATTTTCACCTGGTGATCCTGCCGGATAAAAACCATTCTTTTTCGTTCTTCAATTTCATTTTCCTCAGTATGCCGGCCGGAGAGACGCCCGGACAAAGCCCGGTGTTACGACATGAAATGGCCCATGCCCGGCAGTGGCATTCACTGGATATCCTGCTGATCCAGATCATAAAAATATTTCAATGGTTCAATCCATTTGTCTACCTGGCTGAAAAAGCCTTACAAGAAACCCACGAGTACCTGGCGGATGCTGCCGTTTTGGAGCAGGACGGCGAGCCCGGCAGGTACCGGCTGCTCCTGCTTACCCAGGTTTTTGGGTTACAACCCGGGATTTTTAACTTTTTTAATCATTCACTCATTAAAAACCGTCTCACCATGATGACAAAAGAA
Organism: Bacteroidales bacterium UBA5072; assembly: GCA_002415855.1. Classification (GTDB taxonomy): domain Bacteria; phylum Bacteroidota; class Bacteroidia; order Bacteroidales; family UBA10428; genus UBA5072. The sequence continues at coordinate 64,031 of DIAS01000115.1, read as the reverse complement.
AAATCCCCTTTGCGCAACCGGTTTAAGTACCTGGCTGCGCTGCCCCTGGTGCTTTTGCTGGGGCTTGCGATGTGCTGCAAGACGAATACTCCCGAAGCACCCGCTCCGCCACCACCTCCTCCCCCTCCGCCTCCGACGGAAGAAATAACAACAACAGAAAATGAACCTGCCCTTATTGAGGTAGATGAACAGGCTTCTTTTCAGGGAGGTGATATTCTTAAATTCAGGGAATGGGTGCAGAAAAGCCTGGTTTACCCGGAAGAAGCCATCAAAAAAGGTATTTCCGGCAAAGTTATGCTTCAGTTTGCCGTTAACTCCAGCGGGAAGGTATGTGATATAAAAATACTGCGGGGCGTTTATCCTTTACTGGATAACGAAACCATAAAAGTTATAGAATCATCTCCCGATTGGGTTCCCGCAAAAAAGGCTGGGTCGAATGTCAAACAGCAATTCGTAATACCTGTAATTTTTGCCCTGCAATAATTGGTTTGGTATTGCAGGCAGGATTGAAAAGGACATGATGTAGAGACGTTGGCCTCAACGTCTCTACGGATGTTTTAAATTATTTTTCCGGATCATCCCCACCAGCATCCGCATGATAATACCGTAGATCCAGTCCACCTTTCCGGTCCATCCGCGAAGCAGTACCATCATGTACAACAGCTTGCCGAACCGCCCTTTCAGGCTAAGTCCGTATGAAGTGTCCCTGCCGATCATGCTGCGGCAATTCGAAGCCAGGAAGTGTATCCGCGGTGAACGGATCACCAACTTGGACAGGGGTTCGGGGATCTCATCGTTAAAATATTCCTCCAGCAGCCGCAGGGCCAGGAACAGATGCCTTTCGGCATGCAGCGAATATGCAATTTCCAGCAACCTGTTATAATCCAGCGTACCCCGTTTCAATTGCAGGAAAGCTCGGATATCCATCAACCATGCCAGCCGTGAAAACTGGTGCAATGCCCCATGGTAGCACAAGTATGCGAAGTAAGCTTCATCGGGCAACACCGGAACGGGGGTCCCGTCCAGATCCGAAGCGGACAGGGGCGATAAAAATCCCCTGAAAAGTCCGGCTGTCAGGTAAGTATTGGAACCGGGGCGGATATGCAGATCAATGGCACTGCGATTATCCCGGTTGTAATAATAAACTTCGCGCTTGGCAATCAGAAAAAGCTTCCGGTTGAGTCTTTTCCTATATTCGTTGAGATTGGAAAAGGTATAGCCGAGCTCCGTGAGAACTGCATGGGCTTCAAGGAGATCTCCCGCATTGACCAGGATGAAATCGAGGTCCACCGATTCTTTCAGCGCTTCCCTGCCGTAAATCATACGGGATAGCTGCGGACCCTTGATGCATACATAGCCGATGCCCCTTTCATTCATGGCTCCGGCAATACGCTTAAGCTCCCTGAGCTGGTTGAGTGACCGAAGTGCTCCTTCATGGCACCGTTTATTGAGCCCTGCAATTTGTTCGTCAGAAAAGACACGGGTATGTTCGTGCGCAAATTGCCGCAGATGATAGACCACCCGGTGTCTTTCCGCCAGCCGGATAAGCCTCCCGGTATCGACCGATCCCGGAATAACCTGTAATCCGGCATCTCCACCAAGAATCTTAAGCAATAACCCTATTTCTGTTTCTTTACTCATCACTCCTTACTGCTACTGCCTCGACTCATCCCTCGTCCCTTTTACTTCGTCCCTGTAATATATCAAAATCATGAGATATGTATAAAACGTCCCCCGCATCAGGTTATTCACATCCCCGGGATCGCGTTTCACCAGCTTGTCGTACCATTCGGCAAACCGGCTGAAATCAAAGATCTCATTCAGGAAAGCCGATGCTGAACAATTGCTGATCAGCGCCAGGATAGTTTCGCGTTCATTGACCAGGCTGTAATAGGTTTGCGGAATGGTGGCACCCGATTTGTCATTCCGCACCCTGATCTCTTCCGGGACAAATCCCCGTATAGCCTCCCTGAAAACATACCTGTTATTACCATGATGTTGCTTGACCCAGGGGGGAAAGGACAGGTAAGTCCGTATCAGGTCCTCATCCAGCAAAGGATACCGATACTCGATACCATATTGGGCAGCAGCTGCATAGCAATATTCCATGCGCTGGGGAACGTGGTTCTGCATAATTCGTGCTAATTGCCTCTTTGCCAGTGGTGGATGCCAGGGGATCCTGTATTCTTCTGAGAAACTCTGTTTTAGCAAATGTTCTGCAGCAAATTCCCTTCGAAGCGGTAGATTTGTAAACCGTTGTTCCAATAATTCAGGGGAAATAACCCCGGTCTTATAAACCGGTTGATATAAAAGCGATGCTACGTATTTAGCTGCAAGATAAAAGGGCTTCAGTAATGATTTTGGGGTGACTCCGCTAAAGAACAGTTCATCCCTTATCGCCCGCCATTGCCCTTCACGGATCATTTCATTCCATGGTATGGCAATCCGGGCTGACACAACCTCATCGCCGCCAAAGCCGGATAACAGCACATCAATGCCCTTTTCACACGCCGTTTTATAAATGCCATGGTTGAAAACACTGAAGTTCTGCTGGATGAAGCACCCCTGTATCTGGTTTGCGTATTCGATCAACTCGGAGATTTTAAGCCCCAACCGGTCAATACCCACCCAGTTCATCGGGCCGAACGCAACCATCGATGCAATGAATTCCCGCTCATCGTTGAATTCAATTTCAGTACCCTGCGGAAAGATATTCGAAAAAGCTGTAAAAGAATAACTTTCCTGTTTGCAGAATGATGCAGCAATGCCACACACAGCCGATGAATCCAGTCCCCCACTCAATTCCGAGCCAAGGTTGCTGACACCCTTACATCTAACCTTCACGGCACTCATAAGCTTTTCCCGGAATAAATCTACATAGTCTTCCTCCTTACCCAACCTGATTTTTTCTTCCGGATCAATATGCCAGAAAGGTAAGATTTGTAAGTTATCTCCCCGGTAACGAAGGAGATGTCCGGGTTTCAAACGGGAAATGCCTGCATAAGCGGTTTGGTCCTTGCCGAGCTTGGCTGTTATCAGTGTATTCAGAAGGTACTCCTTGCGGATCAAAGGTCCCACAGAATGAGTTTTAACAATATAGCTCAGTTCCGAACCGAAAATGAAACTGTCATGGATTTTGCAATAAAAGAACGGCCGCACGCCCAATGGATCCCTGCCACAGAATACTTCACCCGTTTCCTGGTTGAAAATAACAAAGACAAAATCGCCGTAGAGGTACAGCAGGCATTTCTCGCCCCATCTGAGGTAAGCTTCGAGAATCAACGACGCATCTCCCTGCGTCTCTCCCTCTTTCCCCATCCTCCTTATAAGCTCTTCCCGCTTATAAAGGGTTGCATCAGCTGCAATAGCCCATGGTCCCATGACGGCCATTGCATCCGATCCCGTAACCAATGGATTTTCAATGACAACTGCCGCGGCCATGTATGCCCCGGGAGCTTCAATGGCCTCTATCCTGCGCGGCTTGATATATCTGGCAGCACCCTGCATCCTGCTGATGAGTTCCTGGTCAGGTGCCTGCATCCTGGTATTCAAAATACCGAAAATCGGTGGCATGGATAAGAATTTGTACTGCTCTAAATTACATCCTTATTTTTAAATTTTAATTTGCATGGCCTTTCACTTTTCACTTATCACTTTTCACTTTTCGTTATTCATTGTTTTCCTACTTTTGTGCTATGTCCAGTAAAAACATATATAGCTACCGGGCTTTTGGTCTCAATGTGTCCTCCGAAATCCCGGTAACAGGGTTCGAACCCGCAATGTTTGTATCTCCCGATGTTACGATCCGTTCAGGTGAGGTACCGGAATTATTACCGGGAGCTGTCAACAAAGGTGTTTTATACCAATCAACTGATAAGGAATTTATCCTGCGTATCGATACTGTCGCGGCATACCATGTCAGAAATGGGAGTGAGATCATTGTTCAACGCCTGGGGAAGGCTTCTGAAGGGGAAGTCTCTGCTTTTCTTATCGGCACTTCCTTCGGAGCCCTGCTTCATCAGCGAAAGCTTTTACCCTTGCATGCCTGTACTGTGCTTTTCAATGAACGGTGCCTCGTGTTTGCAGGGATATCAGGCGCAGGAAAATCCACCCTGGCCGCCGCGCTGATTAACAAGGGGGGCACGCTGGTAGCTGATGATATTTCCGTGATCGACTTCTCCTTGACCAGACCTGCTGTTCGTCCTGCCTTCCCTTATTTAAAAATCTGGGACGACAGTCTGACACACCTGGGCATTTCGGCAACCGGACTGGAACCGGTGAGGGGCGAGCTGAAAAAGTATTATCTGCCGGTTCCAAAGTTTTCACGTGCATATGCAGAGATTGATCAATTATTTGTTCTGAACAGTCATAACCGACCCGAATTCGAAATCAAGCCCTTGCAGGGCATGGAGAAGTTCAGGGCTCTGAAGAAACACACCTACCTGTTCAGGGGTCTGGCCAAAACCGGACGGGAGCAGAATCACTTCGTTCTGGTCAACCGATTGGCCAGACTGGTGCCAATGAGTGTACTAACGAGACCTGATGGAGATTTCAATACCAGCAGGCTTGTCCAACACATTTCGGATTTCATGAACCAAATTTAATATGGATGACCCAAAGAAAATAGTCTGGCTGGCCTCCTACCCCAAATCAGGCAATACCTGGTTCAGGGCTTTCCTGACTGCCTTGCTTAATCCAAACATAACGGAAATTGACATCAACGATCTATACCAGACGACTATTGCCAGCAACCGGCAGTTGTTCGATGATGTGACCGGGGTATCATCTTCTGATTTGAAGCAGGAGGAAATAGAAAGACTCCGTCCTTTGGTTTACCGCATGAATGCGCAGGAATCCGGGGAAATCCTTTATCATAAGGTTCATGATGCCTGGACCTTCACAAACGATGGAAATGCACTTTTCCCGGCAGACATTACAAAGGCGGTTTTATACTTCATTCGTAATCCACTGGACGTTGCTGTCTCCTTTTCTCACCACCTTAATACAAGTATTGACAGAACAATAAAGATCATGAATGATCCTGAGTACGCATTTTGTCAACGTAATGACCTGCTTCACAACCAGCTGCGGCAGCGCCTCCTGACCTGGAGCGGACATGTTAAAAGTTGGGTGGACGATTCGCATTTGCCAATTCTTGTCATTCGTTATGAGGACATGCAAACCAAGCCTGCTGAAACTTTTTCCCAAGCGACTGCCTTCCTGGGAATGAACGTCAAACTTAAAGAAATTGAAACCGCATTAAACCTGTCCTCTTTTAACCGCTTGAAGCAGATGGAAATCCTTAAGGGATTCTCAGAAAAGAATGCAGCCTCACCCATCTTTTTTCGAAGTGGAATCGCAGGTGACTGGAAAAACAACCTTTCAGGAGAACAGGTGGAGAATATTATTCAGCTCCATAGGGAGGTAATGGTACGGTATGGTTACTTATAAGAATCCGGCTAACTTACATAACATATTCTACAGACCATCTTCTGTTCACAATTACTTCAAAATATTCAATAAATTACATATATTTACGTAACCTTTATACCTTTGCCTGCAGTACTTAAACAATTTGAGCCGCATGGGAATTTTTGCAGCCAGAAAGGAAATTACTCCCGACAGCTTTTTACAGCGTAAAGGTGACCTCCTCTTCAATGAAATAGACGGCGAGGTGGTTATGCTCAGCATTGAAAACAATGAGTATTACGGCATGGAAAAAGTAGGTTCACGTATATGGGAATTGCTGGAAAATCGCTTAGGCTTTAAAGAATTGGTGACCAGGCTTATGGAAGAGTACGAAGTATCAGAACAGCAATGTACAACAGATACATTGGCATTCCTGAAAAAGCTGGAGGAAAAAAAACTTTTAGTAATTCTATAACCTGTGGCACTGCGCTATTATATCAGAAGATTTTTTGAGATTCCCGGTGAAGAAAGGAGATTATTTCTTTATGGCCTGTTTGTTTCCAGTGTCTTTTTCTTCATCACCCATACAATTCATTTTAGGTTTTACAGGAACCTGTTGTCGAGAAAACGCTGTACCCTGTCAGGTGAAGAAGAAAATTCCGAGTGTTCCATTAAAATGCTAAAAAGAACTTTAAACCGGATCACCAAGGCCTTTCCTTGGGAATTGACTTGTCTGATTAAAGGAATAACTTTTAAAATCCTGGCTAATTCCTTAGAATTGAATTGCACCTTGTCATTTGATGCTTTAAAACTAGATAATGGAAGTATGATAGCACATTCCTTCATCAGTAGAAAAAATAAAATCATTTATCTAGAGGTGGATCCTTTTAGAAATCCACAAGGACTTATTAATATTATATAAATGGATGAAAATAAAAGCAATATCGAATCGATAAAGAGAAAAGAATGGAACCCACCCGATTTGTTTCAGTTGGATTTTAGGAGAACATCAGGTGGTACTTCTGTGGCCAATTATGAGGATAAATATAACAATAATCCAACATCAGAGACCAATTAGATATTTTACTTGCATTATCCGTGTAAATATGAAAAGAACACTATTCACTTCTCTCTTGATTATGTTCATTTCCATCCTCGGGTTAAATGCCCAGAATTGGATACAATCGACTGTAATCAAAGGTTCGAATATAGAACCCAAGTATTCTGTAGTTGATAATGCAGGTAATATATATATCTATTCTACCTTCACTGATACCGTTTATACCTTCAATAATCTTAAATCTTACGGTGTAAGGGATATGATCCTCAAAAAAATAAATGCACAAGGAGAAGTTTTGTGGCACAATCATATCGGAAGTACCAAAAATGACAACGCAGGTGGAATAACTAAAGACGAGAACAATAATATTTATATTTTGGGCAATTACTTTGGCAATTGTCGTTTCACACTGAATGACTCAATCATTAATACCGGTAACGGGGATGTGTTTCTGGCAAAATATAATCCTGACGGCACCTTTTTATGGGCAAAGAGAATCTGTTCTGCCACAACCAACCAAGGCGCTACTGACTTAAAATTCGACGGATCCAATAAACTGGTGACTACCGGTTATTACACAGACTCTCTGATTGTTGGAATTGATCCTGCAAATTCCGATACCCTGCTTGCCAATGGTTATACTGCCAATTTTATTGCCGTTTTTGATGTCGATGGGAACCTGCAATGGTCCAAACGTATTTTGGGCACTTATAATTTGTCCAGGATCATTAAAACTGATATCAGCCAGAATGGTTATTATTTCGGTGGCTATTTCCAGGGTAGTATGTATTTTGATGTCGGTACCATCACTAGTTATTCGCCCGCAGCCTATGATGCCTATATTTATAAAACTGACTTCAGTGGAAACGGACAGTGGGTAAGGCGAATTCGGGGTCAGAATAATGAAAATTTCAGGACACTTACAACGGATGAATTTGATAATGTGTATATTTTAGGGAATTATAGCAGTCCGACCATCTTTGTGGATTCCACTGAGACAATTACAAAAACGTACACAGGCAATTCGGGCGGGTTTGATACTTTTGTCGGTAAATACAACCGTAGCGGAATACTGCAATGGTTTCTCCGGAAAGGAAGTTCAGCCAAAGACATATACAACGATTTTGTGGTCAGGAACAACGTTATCTTTGCCACAGGTTATTTCACCAATCAGATCATATTTAACAATGATACGCTGAAAACCAGCAGTTCTACCAATTCGGATGCCTTTGTAGCTGCCTTCAACGAGATCGGTGACCCCATTTCCGGAGTAAGTATTGTAGGAACAGGCAATTATGAGGATGCAGGGACCATAGTTAACATGGACGCCAACTCACGAGCCTATGTCTCAGGATATTACAGATCACAGCAGATTCAAATCGGTAGCCAGACTTACACAAGCAGCAATGTTAACAAAAGCGACCTGTTCTTCGCCATTTACCAGCAATCTTTCCAGGCCGTTATCACCAATGAGCAGATGGTATCCTGCAACGGATTGAGTGACGGCATGCTCACGGTTACTCCGTATTTCGGTCGTCCTCCTTATACCTATTCCTGGAGCCACAACACCTCCCTGAACAATCCGGTTGCCGATAATTTACCGGCAGGCACCTATACGGTTACCATAACAGATGCCAACAGCACACAGGCAATTAAGACAGCCGAAGTAACCCAGCCCCAGGTCCTGGCTATTAATGATCTGACCACTCCCGTTAGCTGTTACAACGGCAGCGACGGTGCCATTGATGTTACAGTTATCGGCGGAACACAGGTTGCCGGTTACAATTACTTCTGGACCACGCTGAATGGATCGGGTATAGTGCCGCTCGGACAGGACCAGAGCGGGCTGACCGATGGGACTTATTCTTTATCGGTGAAAGATGATAATAACTGCGAAGCATCTAAAGATATTGTCGTTACGCAACCGGCCAGGTTTAGCTATGATGGGACAGTGGTGACCGATATATTCATTCCGCCGGGTAGCAACGGATCCATCAACCTGACAGTTACCGGCAGCAACTCGCCCTATACCTATGCATGGACAGGTCCGTCGGGTTCGGGATTTACAGCTTCTTCCGAAGATATTGCCAACCTGAGCGCGGTTGGCCTGTACAACCTTACCGTTACCGACAGCAAAAGCTGTACTGCAGACACCTCCATTGCCGTGATTGACAACTTTACCATGGTTGCCCAGGTCACCGCCAAAACCGATGTGCTTTGCTTCGGCGCCGATGACGGAACTGCAACCGTTACGGTATACAACAGCACGGCCACCCCCTTCACCTACCAATGGAGCGATGGTGTCACACTTACTGACATTGCCACACGCACCAACATGCCTTCCGGTAATTATTCCGTACTTGTGACCGACGCTGCCTTGAATACTTCCAGGGCAACCATTAAGATCAACGCCCCCCCTGCTGCCCTGAATCTTCTGCTTGACCCGCAAGATCTGCACTGTTACCAGGACAGCTCCGGGGTAATCGATCTTACGGTGACCGGCGGATCCACTCCCTATTCATTTTCCTGGAGCAATACCTATACCGGAGAGGATCTGGTGAATGTTGCAGCAGGTACCTATACGGTCACTGTTACGGATGCAAATGGTTGTGAAGCCATTGGCAGTCAAAACCTAATCGAACCCAATGCCATTGCCCTGGATATTAGCCTATCCGGGGAGATCCTCTGCTACGGGGGTAATAATGTCTCGGCAACTGCTAATGCATCCGGAGGCTTCGGATCATTCAGCTACCTTTGGGATGACCCGGGAACGCAGGTGACCAAAACCGCCAATGAGCTTTCCGCCGGTACCTATCACGTTACGGTCACCGATGAAAACGGATGCTATGAAACCGGTTCCACGCTGATTACCCAGCCCGATTCACTTTCCCTGGAAGTGGATGTCAATAATCCCTGCCCGGGTGGAACAGACGGATCATTAATTGCTGACGCCAGCGGAGGGACAGGTCCGTATGATTATGAATGGTCAAATGATGTTTATGAACGTATAAATACTGACCTTGCTGCCGGGACTTATGGACTGAAAGTAACGGATCACAACAGCTGTAATATAGAACGGGAATTTACACTAACCAACCTTGACACAGTGAAAGTGGCATTGGTGGAGGTCACACCTCCCACATGTGATGGCCCCTCCAACGGCATGATCTCTATCTACGCAACAGGTGGTACGGGGGTTTATGAGTATTCCGCGGATGACGGACTGAACTTTGTTTCGGATTCCGCCATTGGCTCGCTGGCTGAAGGGACCTACCTTGTGGTTGTCAGGGATGACAGGGAATGCTCTTCGGAGGCATACCCGGTTGTCCTGATCATTTCAGAAACGTGTGCCCTCGTAGTTTACGATGCTTTCAGTCCTAATGCCGATGGTAAAAATGATGTCTGGAACATAGGGAACATTTCAGGATTCCCATCCTGTAGCGTAAAAATATATAATACCTGGGGCACGCTGGTCTTTAGCTCAAACGGCTATGGTACTCCCTGGGACGGCAAACACGACGGGAAGGATCTGCCTTCCGGCACTTATTACTATGTAATTGATCCCGGCGATGGTTCCGGTGCTATCACTGGCGCAGTAAGTCTAGTTTACTAACCTTGTCATGAACCTGATTATGAAGACCTTTAAATCATTGCAGATCATTTTGGGATTCCCGGGGGTGTTGTTGTTCATGGCGTTGCACTCCGGTTCATCACTTGCCCAGCAGATACCGAATTTCAGCCTGTACAACATGAACCATTACCTGATTAATCCTGCCGCCACGGGAACCACTGACCGGCTGCCTGTTTCGGCATCCTATAGAAAAATGTGGGCAGGTTTTAACGACGCCCCGTCACTTCAATACCTTTCAGGCAACATGCAGGTGGCTAAAGACATGGGCGTTGGCGCCAAGCTCTTCAATTACCAGGCAGGTCCTCAGCGGAAAACAGGCCTCGAGGGCACGTACAGTTATCATCTTGCGCTCGGAACGGGCAATACCAGGCTTTCCTTCGGTTTATCCCTGCTTTTGTACCAGTTCCATCTGAATAAATCCGATCTGGTTGTCGAGGATATTGACGACGAAGTATTCATGGGGGAGGAAAATATGTTTGTGCCTGATGCCGGTTTCGGCACATATCTTTATGGCAGCAATTACTACGTCGGCCTGTCCATTCCTCAACTTTTTCAACGCAGCATCGATCTGAAGTCGGATGACATTCTGCAACAGAAACAGGTTAGACATTATTACATTCACGGCGGATATATCTTTGCAGCCGGTACTGATTTCAAAATCGAACCTTCCCTGTTGCTGAAATTCATTGAAGCAGGAATATTCCAGGCCGATATCAATGCCCTGTTGACCTATAAGGAGATGGTAAATTTCGGCGTCTCCTACCGTACCGGGGATGCCGTTTCATTCCAGGTTGGTTACAAAAACCCTGATTTATTCATCGGATATGCCTATGACCTGCCTGTTTCAGGCATGGCTGGAAACACCTGGGGATCGCATGAAATCCTCTTCACCTACAGCTTTGATAATTTCCTGATGAAGTAGTCTCAATTTGCCCTTTTGCACATTTGCACATTTGTGCATTTGCACATTTGCACATTTACATATTGGCATATTTCCCCCTCATCTTCACTCGTTACTTTTTACTATGTTTGTGCAAAATTTAAACAGCATGAACATCCTTTTGCTCGGTTCCGGAGGCCGTGAACACGCTCTGGCCTGGAAGATCAGCCAAAGTCCGCGCTTATCCCATCTCTATATCGCTCCCGGTAATGCCGGAACGGCACTCGCCGGCACCAATGTCAGCATTGCTGCCGATGACTTCGACCATATCGGGGAATTCGCGGTCCGGAATAGGATCGATATGGTGGTTGTTGGTCCTGAAGACCCCCTGGTGAAGGGGATCGTTGACTATTTTGCCGGCCATACCGACCTGCAAAACATTCCTGTAATAGGCCCTTCCGGGAAAGCGGCCATGCTCGAAGGCAGCAAGGAGTTCGCAAAAGGCTTTATGATGCGGCACCATATACCCACAGCCCGCTTCAAATCTGTTACCTTCCCGCGGATAACCGAAGGTGTAAGGTTTCTCGAAACACTTAAGGCTCCTTATGTGCTTAAGGCAGATGGTCTGGCCGCAGGCAAGGGTGTGCTGATCATCAACGATCTGTTTGAGGCCCGGGAAGAATTGCACCAGATACTTAGCGGGAAGTTCGGGGAGGCCGGAAAAACCGTGGTGATTGAAGAGTTTCTCAGCGGCATTGAGCTGTCTGTTTTTGTGATTACAGATGGTAAAAGCTATAAGATATTGCCGGAAGCCAAGGATTACAAACGGATCGGAAAGGGCGATACAGGCCCCAACACGGGAGGGATGGGTGCTGTGTCGCCTGTGCCTTTCGCCGGACAGGATTTTATGAAGAAAGTAGAAAACCGGATTATCATTCCCACCATCAAAGGGCTGCAAATCGAGGATATCGTATACAAAGGCTTCATTTTCTTCGGGTTAATCAACTGCCATGGTGAACCCTATGTAATTGAATATAATGCGCGCCTCGGTGATCCTGAAACGGAGGTGATCATGCCCAGGCTCCGGAACGATCTTGTTGACTTACTTGATGGTGTTGCTTCAGGTAACCTCGTAGAAAAGACTGTCCTCATTGACGATCGTCACGTGACTGCGGTGATACTCGCTTCAGGCGGCTATCCGGGGACCTATGAGAAAGGAAAGATCATAACCGGACTTGAAAAGGTTGCTGACAGCCTGGTGTTCCATGCAGGCACAAAAAACGATAACAGCCAGGTTACCACAAACGGAGGCAGGGTGATTGCAGTAAGTTCCTTTGGCAGCACCATGAATGAAGCCCTTGAAATGAGCTATAAGAACGCCGCCCTCATTGATTTTGACAAAAAGTACTTCCGTCCCGATATCGGATTTGACCTGGTTTGACCCCCATGGGATCCTACTTTTTTTATCCTATTTTTGCAGTACATTAACACTTGCATGCCCATGAAAATCCGTTTCACAATCCTGCTTGCCCTTATCCTGAGCCTTCCCGCCTGTATAGCCCAGCAGGTACCCGAGGGATATATCATGCAATACCAGCAGATCTTCAGTACCGGCAAAGCGCTTGCCGATTTTAAGGTCGATAATCCCGATTCATGGGGTATTTTCCAGGCGGGAAGCAACTTCTATCTGCATTTCGCAGGTTCACCCGAACATGCCGGCTCGTCTGTCCTGCCGCTTAATATGGCCATTCTGGGCAACCAGGTTTACGGCGATTTCATTCTTGAGGCTGATGTTATGCCGGTACCGGATACCAGCGGCCTGGGTGAAATTTGCCTGTTCCTTGGCCTGAAGGACAAATCCACATATTATTATATACAGCTTACAAACCAGGGAAACCGACCGGGTCACGGGACATACCTGGTAAAAGATTCGGTGCCGAAACTGCTTGTCTCCAAAGATTTACAACCCGTCATCTGGAAGACCGGCAAATGGCAAAAAGTCCGCCTGGAACGCAATATTGTCAAACGAACCATCCTTGTCTTTCTGGATAATATGAAAGTACCTGTGCTTCAGACCAAGGACTACGAATTGGTTATGGGATCCGTTGGCTTTGGATCTTTCTCCAGCCCGGGAAGCATTGATAACATAAGAATCTGGGCCCCCACTGTTATCAGTGAGGAGTGATGACAACAGGCAAGATCACCCTTTTGGTCTTTGCTACAGTGAGAATCCCGTCCCCTCATCATCCTCCTTCACCCCAGCTCCTGAAAAAATATCTATCCAGCCCGGATCATCTTCGCGTACGATCCAGCCTTGCGTTCCAATATCAAGCTTATGTAACCGGGTCATGTCATCGGTACCGCTCACAGTATCGAGAAGTATTTGTACACCGGCAATCTCGGCGACCGCAATAACATGATTGAATTGCCCTTTTACAGGATACATCTTTTCGGGCGGACCGTTGTCCACCGTTCTGATAATCAAAGGCCAGGCACTTATCCCGGCCTGTCTTAGAAGGTTCACCAGCACCAGGTTGATTTCTGATGAAGAACCAGTTTTCTTTTGCATGAAGTCTTCAAAATCCTGGTCGGCATATAAGGTAAAGGCTCCATTCCACCGGTAATTGTTCCGGACATATTCAAATACCGCCTCCAGTTTTACCACACGGTCATTGCTGTTATCGCAGATATTATCGATGAGTTGTTTACTTCCGGCATTTTTTGTCAGGTACATGCCAAATCGGTCATGGTTAAGCAGTGCCGCATTAAATTCCGACCAGGTATCGAGCCTGAAGTGAACATATCCCGGTATGGCAGTTCTGTCGTGCATAAGGTTCCATTCCCCCCTGTTTTCATAATCCTTATGCGTTGTGAGTACCAGCGGTTTGAAGGACCAGGGAAGATTACCCGAAGATTCGAACAGATTAAACCTTACCTGGGGATAGGAGGAAGTTACGGGTTGGGATCCCGTTCCTGCTGATAATCCGGGTATATTTCTCATCACTATTTTCTTCTTCGTGTTGTTCATTGCCCAGACTTTATATCTGTTTTCTGCAGTGGCATATAACAGGTAACTGCTTTTGGCCAGAACTGTTCGCCTTGGACGGGGCTTTGTATCATAGAGCCATTGTAGTTTCCTGCCAAAGGCCATTTCCTCGTCAGGCAATAATGCTCTGTTGCTCTCATAGGTTACCAGGTATACATAAGGATCCGGAACCTCAAATCTTATTTCGCTCCAGATCACGGGTATTTCGTGCTGAAAATACCATGTGTCCAGCTTCTCGAAATCAAGGGAGGCTACTTCATAAAGATACTCAATGATAGCGCCAGGCTGAACATTTGGAAAAGTGAATTTTATTTTATTCCAACGGTCGTTGATTTTAATATCTTCGATCGCGCTGCTTGCAACCTGATAGGTGACGATCTTACCATGCTCCATTACCAGGGTCCTGGCCTTCAGCTTAATAAAATCATCATGCCTGTTATTAGTCTGGTAAGGAATTTCCACAGAAGCGTACTTCAGTCCGTCTGGCTTAAGAATCTTAAGACGGATGTGCCTTGTATAAAAGGTACGGTTTGTGACCTTGATATCCCCAAAATCACAAAGTACTATCGCAGGGGCAGCTGAATCCTTGTCCTGCGGCATTACGCTGAATTCAGCCGGAGAAACCTTACCCCATCTGATGGGCGGCCCTTCTCCAAATCCGGCGAATGCCGGAATAGATGATAGTATCATCATCAGTGCAATATATGAGGATTTCATTGCCGGATGTTTTAGGATTTCAAACAGACCGTGGCAATTTTTATGCCAGTAAATAGATTTTCTTACCGGAAATTCTTATTTTTAGAACGTTCAACTACTTTATAACCGGCATGTCTGTTAAGACCTTTTCACTCACTTTTATTTTATTGCTTGTCACGTCCCTGATTCATCCGGGGCCTTGGTCCGATCAGCCTGGTCACGATCTTTCTTCCGGTGAAACCGATTTTACAGATGCACTTGGCCGGATTTATGAATCACTGCATGAACCTGACCTGAATTGCAACGCATTTTACGTCGGCATGCTCGGGTTCAGATCATTGTGTGCCAAGGGACTTGTTATCAAAGACAGTCTGATCACCATTATTGATTACAGCCTGCCTTCTTCGGAAGACCGTTTTTTCGTGATAAACCTCAGGCAAAACAAAGTGATCTGCAAAACGCTTGTTGCACATGGCCGTAATTCCGGGGAACTCTATGCCAGCAGGTTTTCAAATAAAATGCAATCACATCAGAGTGCAATCGGGTTTTATATTACCGGGCAGCCGTATCAGGGCGGACAAGGTTACTCAATGATGTTGACTGGTGTGGACACAGGATATAACGATCAGGCCCGGATCAGGTCGATAGTTGTTCACGGGGCACAATATGTAACGCATAAGTACGTGGAACAATATGGCCGGCTGGGCCGTAGCTTCGGATGTCCCGCCCTTCCTCCACAGGTGAATGCCAAAATAATCAACCTTATCATGGAGGGATCCGTTCTTTTCAGCTATTACCCGGATGATGTTTATCTCAGCAGCTCTCACATACTGAGTTCTTATTCCAGCTACCAGGCCGGTAAACCTGTCCTTTAAACTCCCATCTGAAGGATGAACTTTTCGAGTTCCTTCCTGTCATAACCATAAATGTCCTTGTAAAAGAACAGATTCCCATCCTTGTCTGCTTCGCAGGTAATGTAACGGATATAAATGGGGAGGCTGGCGGTAATGTCGATTTCATAGTGTCTGCCCTTCCGGATCATGTCAGTTATATCTGTTTTCTCCCCGTTTATTTCGTGAATGATATATTCAGCAAGCATTTCAGGATGCTCCACCCTGATACAGCCATGTGAGAAAGCCCGTATATCCTTGGAAAACAGACTCTTCGAAGGAGTATCATGGAGATAAACTGAATAAGGATTGGTAAAAACAAACTTGACCTGTCCGAGGGAATTATCTGAGCCCCTGTTTTGTCGTATTGTATAGTTGAAATTCTCCGGTGATACTTCAGCCATATTGATGGATGTTTCACTGACGGTCCTGTAATTGCCGTCCAGGATTCTGAATCCGTTTCTTTTAAGATAGCCGGTATCCGACTTGATTTTGGGCAGGATTTCATTCATCGTAATGCTTTTGGGTACATACCATACCGGATTGGCAATAATTGTCTTCATGACTCCTTCGAGCAGCGGTGTGGGAGAGGCGGGTTGCCCGACAATGACCCGGAAGGTATCCACACAATTGTTCTCTTTGAAAATTCTTAACTGATAGGATGGAATATTCACATACAACGATGTAGGTTCCTGAATATCCAGTTTGCGGAGCCTGTCGAGATTCAGCGCCAGCTTCCGGTATTTGAAGAGTGTGCTTTGTCCCAGGGCATCCAGTGTATTCATCCCGCATCTCCCGTCAGGCTCAAGGCCGTGGTAGTATTGAAACTGCATCAATGCCTTGTCAAAATCGCTTTCATGACTGTTCTTCCCAAGATAGCCCAGTGCGATCAGGACCTTTTTAACGCTCCTGCGGAGAGCAACGGTATCCTTGACAGGATATGAAAATTCCGTCCATTGGTCAGTCAGCTGACCCGACCTAATAAACTTTTCTGTGGCCTGCTGTAGCTGCACATATTCAACAAATTCAGGCTGAAGTGAAAGTATTTTCCCGCGGATGTTTTCCTGTTTGAATCCCTGAAGCAGGACAGTTGGCAGTTGCACATACCAGTCCCGGAGATACAGGGTTGTGTCAAAAGGGGTATAGCCTTTATGCAGATTGGTCATTAAACTGATCGCTGCATCAGTCATCAGGATTTCAAATTCAGCTCCCAGCAAATACCGGACACCTTCCGGGATCTGCAGGCCCAGTTGCTGATTTAATTCCTGAATTGCCGCCAGGTGATAATGCGCTGGCTCAAGACCATATTCTCTGGCATGCTCAATCAAGCCGAGAAGCTGGGATGCCCTTTTGCTTACTCCCCGTGAATGCGTCCAAACCGGTTTGTAATCATTCAGCTGATAAAACTTACGCACATTATCAAATACACGGGATTCATCGCCATGAACCACCGGAGTTTCAGAAACTGACAGATCCGACAGGTACTCGCGCAGAGAATCAGCCGATGCCGGTGTAAAGAATTCCAATCCCGATTTGTTCAGGATTTTTGGACTTTGCACATAACTTGTGCTGATCAGCAGGATCATTGCCAGCAGCAGAAATGTCAGGATATGCCTGGGAAGATGTCTGCTGAAAAGGGGAACGAATAAGGTTGTGCCAGGGTTCGTGATTTGGGCGCCTAAGGTGGTATTTACTGAAGTCCTTAACATGATTCCAATGGTTGGTTTCTGTCTGTATATACGACAGAACCAACGCGGAATCAGCATTATTTACACCAACACGGAACGGTACTTGATGAAATGATGAAAATCGAAGAGTGGTGATTAACCAATTCTCTTCCAGGAAGTTATTTTTTAAGTGCTGTCAACACATTGGATCCCATTAACTTTCCATCGGTGCTGTATGTTTCGCTTTTTACCAGACCCACCCCCTTGGAATACCATTCCACGCTCTTTGTTTTCATATTCATCATCATTTTCATGGCCACATCGGATGAGATCTTGTAGCACTCGAAAGTCCCTGCCGGAGTAGTAAGATTTTCAACAGCTTCAACCTTCCTGTTTGATACATTGATGGTAATGTTCATTACAGTCATTCCGCCACTTGAGAAGGACATTTTCATATCACCGCTCTTGAGCAGATCCCCTGCTTTCATGGAGGATGGCATTTCCAGGCTGCCACCTGTGACCGTCATTTCCATATCCTTATAGGACTCCATGCTTTCCTGGTTCAGGAAGTTCTTCATGTCAATATAATAAACACCTCCTTCACAGCGTGCGCTTAAGTTTGCGGAGCCAAGACTCTTACCTTTGGCATCAAAACTCTCAACGGCAACACTGATTTCAACTGACCCGGATGTTCTCTTGATATCGGTGATCACCTGTTTGCTTGATCCTGTAAGACCTCCCTTCTTGTCATACTGTTTATACTCCAGCTGAGCATCCTTCAGATCGGGGTAATACAGTGGGCATTCCTGTGCCCGGATACCGACAAAAATGATACTGCATGTCATGCAGCTTAGTAGAATTCGTTTCATAATAAATTGAGATAAAAATTTACAAACAGACATTTAAATCAGTTAAGCAATGATTTCCATCGATTCGGCAAGGTTAGGTTTGATTTTGGGTTTGTGCTCAGACCGGGGCTTACCGATCACAACAAAAGCCAGTACCTTTTCAGGGGCCTTTATTTTAAGCATTTCCTCTATCTCCTCCCGTGCGAACATGGCTCCGCTAAGCCAACAAGCGCCATATCCCATATCAACGGCAGCCAGGAGGATGTTCTGAATGCTTGCTCCTGCACTTTGAATATCCGGATGGTTTCTCAACAGGTTAATCTGATCATGGGTGAGTTCCACTGCACTTTCCAGCACTGTTTCATAGGGCTTGGTAATCAGAACAAGCACTACCGGAGCATCTTTGAAAAAAGTGGAAAACCAGGTAACCTGCTTTTTGACATTACTTGCTGCTATGGATTTTGAAGATGGCAAATTCTCAATTTTATCAGTAACAACCTCTGCCATCCGATTGAGAAGATCCTTGTTTAAAATCGCGATATACCTCCAGGGCTGAAAGTTGTTCACACTTGGCGCCAGACCAGCCAGCCTGACCATTTCCTTGACATCGTCGAGGCTGACCTGCTCATCACTGAAGACCCTTACACTTGTTCGGGCTTCTATTGCTGCTTTAAGTTCCATAACCCTGTTTATTTTCATCTAAAAATAAAATATTTTTCGTTAAAAATGAAACCCCCCGATAGAAATATTGGTAGACAGATATAGCCAGCCGGATATTTTAGGTAAACAACTACCTGAATTATCAGCTGACTTTATTAGATAAAAACGCAATTGATCATACGTAATGCACGTGAATTGCACTAATCGGGCGAGTTAAAATGACGGTGACGGATCAGGATTATCAACTTTTTGTTTTTGCCCTAAAGAATTCATCCAAATATGACTTCAGCCAGTATTCTGAAAAATCGCTGAAGAGAAGGATTCTGAAGGTTCTTACAGATCATTCCATGACGATCACCTCACTTGTATCACGCATAAAAAGTGATCCCGAGTTTGTTGAGACAATTGTAAAAGAAATAACCGTTAATACAACCGAACTTTTTCGTGATCCCCAGGTCTGGCAAACCATGCGTTTCACGGTCCTTCCGCGCTTTAAAAATAATTCCGTCATCAATATATGGCACGCAGGCTGTTCTACCGGTCAGGAAGTATATTCCATGCTGATCCTGCTGAATGAACTTGATCTGCTCGACAGGGCCAAAGTGTACGCAACCGATATCAATACCGATGTCATGGATACCGCCAAGCAGGGAGAATACAAATATCGGTTCAATCTGTCCTATCTGGACAATTTTGACAAGGTGATCAAGGAGAATCCATACAATTATGAAGAATACAATGATGTACCTTACGAAAAATATTTTTCGCTGGATAAAGCCAACGATACCATCAAAATGTTGCCCTTTCTCAGAGAAAAACCTGTGTTTAAAAAACACGATTTGGTAACAGATAACAACACGTTGTATGTAAAGTTTGACCTGATCCTTTGCAGGAATGTGATTATTTATTTCAATTACAACCTGCAATGCCGGGTTTTTGATTTGTTTCATCAAAACCTTTATGATTCCGGATGTCTGATCATGGGAATGCATGAAACCATATTGGGCCCGCCGGCTTCAAAATATCAAAAAAAAGGACATGCTTATTTTAAAAATTGAGTCAGTTACGATATATTTGAATACCAAAAGATTATTTTTCTAAACAAGGGAAAATGAAAATAAAAGCATACAATCCTGCCATGAACAACAAATTCATTCTTGGCCTTTGGTTTGTCCTGTTTGCTTCTGCGGTCCTTTTTGTTAACTGGCTGTTTACCAGGCCTCTTCAGCAGATTGATGCCTTACATAATAAACTGGCAGACACAGAAAAGTATATTACACGCCTCACAGCCCTGCATGCAGAATTTCTTTTGAATTTTGATAAAGAAGACCAATTCTTTGTTTCCACAAGCAGCAGCGCTGAAACAGAAGCCAAATCAATCATCACAGCCATTGAACAGAATCTCGAAGGATACAGAAACATCCGTTACCTGAAGAGGAATCCCGACATTGTGGCTTCACTTGATGATTGTGCCAAAGCACTTACCGGATTCGGCAACAACCTCAATGATCTCTTCCAGGTGACCCGTGAAAGAGGCAGTTTTAAAAGCGGTCTTATATCGCGGTGGCAGGATTTGAGCAGTCGCATGCTGGCCGTTTCCAACCCCCCCGGCCCGGAAATTACACGTAAACTTTACCTCATCAAACAGGCTGAATCCAGCTACCTGCTGCAGCATGAATCCCGTTTTCTGGAGGATATTTCCGTATGGTGTGAGGAAATCCGCAGCCAGCTCCTGCCCGAAGAAGGCGGCATTGAAATGGCCGATCTTGATAGTTATATGGCCATAACCGGTAGTTTTATCGCGCTGGACAAGCGTATCGGTTCAGCCAATACAGAAGGTATCATGGCCGGGCTCTCAGAATCCTTGAAAGAATTACCCCTGACCTTTGACAATGCCAGGAATCTGATCCATGATACAGGTGTCAAAATACGATTCTGGTGGAACCTGTCTCGTTTTTTCATCCTGTTTTTATTTGTTGCAACGTGTATCATTCTTTTTAATAGGATATCCGGTACCCGTATATTTCATCCGCTGAAACTTGTCAGCGGCTATGCCATGAAATTATCCCGCGGTGAACTGCCAGAAGAAAAGCTTACTCCCGCAAGGCTGCCGGATTTGATCACTTTACAGGAATCCCTTAAGAAGCTTGTGTCCGATTTACGCGCCAAAGTGGATTTTACCCGAGCACTTAACGAAAGCAACATCGAATCGCACTTATCCATGTCAGGGGAAAGCGATGATCTTGGCAGGGAATTGATCGAACTCCAGCAAAAGTTGCTGCAGACGGCCAAGGAACAATCAAAGAATGAAGAAGAAAACCTGAAAAGAAGATATATCAATGAAGGTCTGGCTAAGTTCGGTGATACACTAAGGTCCAAAAGCAATGACCTGAATGCACTTGGCGATGCCTTTATCCGGGAAGTCGTCAAATATCTGAATGCCATACAAGGCGGATTTTTTATTTATGACGATACCACTGCTGCCGCTCCGGTTTTGACCCTGATATCAGCATTTGCCTACAACCGGAAAAAATACCTGCAGGCCTCCATTGCATTTGGGGAAGGACTGGTAGGAACCTGTGCAAGGGAAAAACAAACTATTAACCTGACCGAGATCCCTGCAGGTTATATCAGTATTACTTCCGGTTTAGGCGATACACTGCCTGACAACCTTTTGCTGGTCCCGGTGCTTCATGAAGATGAAATTATCGGCGTTCTGGAGATCGCTTCCCTGAATAAATTCAAGGATCATGAAATTGCATTTGCCGAAGAAGTAGCTAACAGTCTGGGCGCCACCATCGTTTATACCAGGAACAACCAGAGAACTGCTGATCTGCTTGAAAAATCACAACAACAGGCCCTTGAAATGGCTGAGCAGGAAGAGGAGATGCGCCAGAATATGGAGGAATTAAAGGCCACACAGGAAGAATCAAGCCGCCGCGAGGAGGAATTCAAAGGGATTGCGGATGCCATCAACCAGACCTTGTTTGTGATCGAATATGACCTGGACGGGATCATTCGCGATGTCAATGAAAGGTTCTGTAATTTCCTGGGGCGACCCAAGGATGAGATAGTCGGTCACAGGCATCGTGAAATCTTCGCCGGATCACTCGAACCTGACCATCACTTCTGGAATGATGTGCAGAAAAAAACGCGACTTACTGTTCAGGATGAAATAAGAATCGGCAAGATCACTTACAAATTGCTGCAACATTTTACCACGGTTCACAACCGCGACGGGATGACTGTAAAATTCATAAACTTTGCATCGGATGGCCGAATTGGGAATAGTTGACATACGGGAAATCATCAGAGCGATA
The DNA here is from genome assembly GCA_002415855.1 of Bacteroidales bacterium UBA5072. GTDB lineage: Bacteria > Bacteroidota > Bacteroidia > Bacteroidales > UBA10428 > UBA5072. The sequence continues at coordinate 41,924 of DIAS01000115.1, read as the reverse complement.
AAATCGGTCCACGACTTTGATTTTTCAAATTATGCATTGACATCTTTGAAACAAAGATTTGAACGGCTGATGAGCACTTATTCCATAAGCTCGTTCGAAAGCCTGATCAAAAAGATCAACAGTGAGTCTGAATTTCTCGATACTATACTGTATGAAACTGCCGTCCCTTCTACCGAAATGTTCAGAGACCCCTCACTATGGCGCTGGCTCCGGGAAGTCTACTTTCCTGATACTGTTGACAGAAACACGGGAAGATTTAAAATATGGCTGCCTGCCTGCGTTTCGGGTGGAGAATTATTTTCGCTGACCATTTTGCTGAGCGAACTGGGATTGTCCGACAAGGTACAAATTACTGCCACCTATAGCAGTGATAAGATCTTAGAATACATAAAGAAAGGGACATATGATCCGAAGAAGCTGGAAGTATCGGAGGAGAATTATAAGCGTGCCAATGGCAGCAGGGAATTAGCAGACTATTACAGGACAGATAAAAACAATATTATCCGCGATACCTCACTAATTGCTAATGTTGAATTCAGGAAACTAAATGTTAATTTTGATAACGTACCCCAAAATATTAAGCTGATCCTGTTCAGAAACAATCTCATCTATTACAATCCTACACAGCAGGACAAGATATTGCAATTGTTGTACGGATCATTATCCGTTTCCGGTCACCTTGTGCTTGGTATCCGCGAAAGAGTATCCGGTGTTAGCACAAGCAGAGAATTCGAAGTTGTCAATGAAGCTGAGAGCGTGTACCGTAAAAGAATGTTAAATTAAGCTCATGGGATACAAAGCAGTCATAATAGGCGGATCGGCCGGAAGTTTTCAGGTTGTTACCAGGATCCTGAATTCATTACCTAAGAACTTTCCCGTGCCTGTCTTGCTTTGCCTTCACCGGCTGAAACATGTCCGCTCAGGCTTTGTGGAAGCCTTGTCGCTTAAATCCAATATTCCTGTTGAAGAACCTTATGACAAGGAACTGCTTAAACCCGGGAAAGCCTATCTGGCCCCGGCCAATTATCATATGTACGTTGAACTGGCCAACAGGATAGCCTTGTCAACTGAAGATACGGTTAATCACTCCAGGCCATCGATCGATTTGTCTTTCATTACAGCGGCTAATGCATACCGGGAAAAACTGGTAGGGATAATCCTTTCCGGAGCAAACAAAGATGGGGCTTATGGGCTGAAAAAAGTGCATGATAACGGAGGCATTGCCATTGTTCAGGATCCAAATGAATGCGAGGTCAAAACAATGACACAATCAGCCCTGCAACTTACTAAGGTGGATTTCGTATATAGCACAGACCAAATAATCAGTTTCCTACAAAAGTTGAGTAAATCAAATGATTAACCTGAGGAAATACAGACAAATAAGTTACCTGGCCGTCATTGCCATGACAGTGATGCTGCTTTTGTCTTTTGCTGCACTGTGGAACTCACTGCTTGCCAGTGATGTGAAACACGAAGGCTGGGTTGTTGTTTTCTGCCTGTTGTCCTTTGCATCAGGTCTGGTTTTGTTTTTCCTGGCCCATCAATTATCCGATGCTTCGAAGCTTGAAAATATTAAAAGATCAGCCTATGAAGCTGGCAAAGGGGACATCCTGCAGGAAATTGAAAAAAGAAACCATGTTGAAAGAAGTGATGAGAAAGTTGCAGAGGAAGATATTGATAAGTCCGTCGATTCTGTTTTTTCCGGTCTCAAAAATGTGCGCACAATTTCAGGAATGTGTAACAGGATCCTCAGCAATCTGGCCAAACAGATGGGAATTGTTCAGGGAGTCTTTTATTTGAAAGGTACAAATGATGAGCAATTTGAAGCAACCGGAGAATATGCGCTTACTGACCGGAAACCACAATCGTTCAGAATCGGGGAAGGTCTTCCCGGACAGGTTGCAGCAAGTAAATCAATGATGGTGCTTTATGATGTCCCTGAGGATTACTTTAAAGTATCATCAGGACTCGGAAGTTCGAAACCCCGCTTTTTGCTTCTGACACCCGTGATGTTCCAGGATGAGTGCATAGCCGTTATGGAATTGGCAGCTTTTAAAAAACCCGATGAAACAACCGGGAAGATCTTAAATAAGGTTGCCTCCGAAGCCGGAATTAGAATAAATAAACTAGTTGTTGCCCGATAATCCATGAACGAAAAAAACAAAAATATTAACCTGCAGGATATCTTAAAAACAGAGACCTTCGTCCCCGCTCTGGTGACAGGATTGCTGTTTCTGCTGACAGCCTGGATCATTGCATTCGTGCATAGCAGGGTAATGATCTCTTTTACCGGTATCGGAGAGGTTCATCAGAAATATCCCCTGTTGTATATCTTTGATATCCTACCGCTATTTTTCATAGCCGGTACATTCCTGCTCGATCGCCGCAGGATTAAGGAAAAGAGCTACTTTGCATCCAGGATCAGCGAAAGTGATGCCCGGATGAATGCAATGGCTGATTTTGCCAAACAGATCGGCGAAGGTAATTATCTTTCAGAACTGACCATTTCCACTGACCATGATATTCTTGCGCAGTCACTTCTCCTGATGCGTGATAACCTGCTGAAGAATTACAAAAAGGAAACGGAGCAAAGCTGGATTGCAGATGGCAAGGAGACCATTTCGGACATTTTACGGCAGTACAATAAAATTGATGAGCTATCGGTCAGCATCATCCGGACCCTGGTAGCCTATACAAGACTGATACAGGGGGCTATTTACATTTACGATGAGGGACGCAAAACCCTTACCTCAACCGCTACCTACGCTTACAACCGAAGAAAGTACCAATCCGGTGAATTCAGGCTTGGGTACGGCTTGATCGGGCAGTGCGCGTATGAAATGGAATATATATACCGGACCGAAATTCCCGATGATTATGTTACCATCACCTCCGGAATACTGGGTGACCAGAAGCCCAGGAGTTTACTGCTGATTCCCCTTATCACCGACGAAAAACTTCAGGGTGTAATGGAATTTGCTTCGCTGGAGGAAAAAATCCCGTCCATCACCATTGATTTGTTAAAAGAACTGGGTGAGATCATAGCAAGGACATTCTTCAACCTCAAAAACAATCAGCGGACTGAAAAACTTTTACAGGAATCACAGCTGATGACCCTTGAATTACAGGAAAATGAAGAGGAACTACGTCAGAATGCCGAAGAAATGAGGGCAACGCAGGAAGAGTTGAAGAAATCGAACGAGCACCTTGAAAAACAAATTCAGGAAGTCGAAAATGCCCAGAAACGACAGTACTCCCTGCTTGAGAATGCTTCAGAAATCATTGCCATTTATGATGAAAACATGGTGATGAAATATGAGAGTCCTTCCGTTATTAAGATCCTGGGTTTCACTCCCGAGGAAATGATGAGCGGAAAGGACATTGACCGGCTCACGCGAAAAGGAGAGACCAGCATGCGGAATATGTTTAAGCAATTGCTTGCTAATCCTTCAGAGCCGGTTACCATACAGTATACCTACATGAAAAAGAACGGGCAGAAGATATTCCTGGAGGCAACAGGACGGAATCTGCTCAATGATCCTGCCATTGAAGGGATTATCATCAACTCGACCGATATAACCGAACGCAAACGCGCCGAGCGCGAAGAAAGACTAAAGAGCAAGATGCAGGCTCTTTCGGAGAATTCGCTCGACCTGATTATCCGCTTAAGCACGGTTGGACAGTTTTTCTATGCCAACCCCATCGTTCACAATTTTATGGATATCGATCCCAAGGATCTTATCAACAAAACGCTTTCAGAAATCAATATTTCAGAGGTCCTGCTCAGCTATTTCAGGCAAACCATCGATTCCATCAAATCCTATCCGAACAAGACATCAGCGGAAATTACCATACCTGCTGTCATTGATGGTGTGCAAATGGACCGGATCATGAGCTTTGCCGCCATTCCTGAATTCAATGAAAATGAACTGGAGACCATTCTGTTTGTCGGCCATGATATCACGGAGGCCAAACAAATTGAACACGAGATTCAGGATAAAAACCGGAAAATTGAGGATTCTATTAATTATGCTCAGCGGATTCAAAGTTCCATCCTTCCGGATATCCGGTCAGTACGGGAGTACCTTCCGAAATCATTCATTTACTATAAACCCCGGGATGTGGTCAGCGGCGATTTCCCCTGGTTCTTCACACGAGGCCATGATATTTATATTGCCGTTGTAGATTGCACCGGGCATGGTGTTCCGGGAGCCCTGTTATCGTTTGTCGGTTACTTCCTGCTAAACAACATTGTAGACCGTGACAGGAAGATGACTGCAGCAGAAGTATGTGATCTCCTGCATTTTGGGGTGCGTAAAACCCTGAAACAGGAAAGTGAGGAAGCTGAAGCCCGTGATGGTATGGACATTGCTTTCTGCAAGGTGAACCATATTGATAAAGAACTGCAATTCGCAGGAGCACACAGGCCGCTTTATCTGCTGAGAAACGGAGAACTCTTAGAATACAAGGGCGACAGGAAAGCTATCGGGGGTATTCCCCACCGGAAGAAGGAGGAAGAAAACTTCACCAACTATTCAATTAAGTATAAACGTGGTGATAAGGTCTTCTTTTTCTCCGACGGTTTGCCCGACCAGCTTGGAGGCCCTGAGGATAAGAAATATTCCCCGAAGCGGATACGTGAACTGATCCTGGAGAACAAGGACCTGCCCGTTGAAAAATACAGCAATCTCTTTGCCGAGGATTTCGAACTTTGGAAAGGTGATGGCAAACAAATAGATGATGTTTTACTGATAGGAATTGAATTTTAGTAATATTGTAACAAAAATAGAAGACCTATGGATAACAAAAAAGATGTGAAAGGTTTCCTTGAATTTGTATATGAATTCTACAAATCCATGAAAGCCCATGAAATTACCTTGGTGTATGAGGGTGAAATTACCCACCAGATCACAAAGGCATTTACATCTCTCACAGAGTCAAACATGTCCAAGGAAGATGAACCAAACTCCGTGCAAAGAAAGGTTTTTCACGTTATGGTAGAATGTCTGCAGAACATCAGCAAGCATGCAGATGATTTTACTTCCAACGACTACCTGTTTTCCGGAAGAGGGATTTTCCTGGTCAGTAAAGGCGAGAATGAATACAGCGTTACAACCGGTAATGCTGTAGAAAATGATAAAATTGAGTACCTTACTGAATTGCTTGAAAACATTAACAGGATGGACAAGGAAGAACTCAAGGAATTGTACAAGAGACAGATGAAGGAAGGCAGATTGTCGGAAAAAGGTGGGGCCGGTCTTGGGTTTATTGACATCAAAAGGAAAACAAACAAAGAACTTGAATATCATTTCCTGCCCATCTCCGATGATACTTCCTTTTTCCTCCTGACATCAACTATTTCAAGATCTGACATTTAAAAAATAAAGTAACCTATGGAAACAATCAAAATTCAAGGAACAGAAGACACCCCAAAAATAATACTCGATTCAGAGAATGAAATCCTGGAAATAAGCGGTCGTTCTCTGCCCGAGGATGTCAGTTCATTTTATGAACCTGTTTTAAACTGGCTGAATGAATATTCGGAGAATCCCAATAAGAAAACGATATTCAATTTCAAACTTACCTATTTCAATACGGCATCCTCCAAATTGCTGCTCGATATTCTCATGAAACTGGAAGAAATGCACGAAAAGGGCCAGGATGTGCTTATCAGGTGGCATTTCCCCGAAGACGATGAGGACATGGCTGAAGCCGGCGAGGAATATGCCGATATCGTAGATGTGCCGTTTGAACAGGTCGCATACTGATCATGATCCATCCTGAAACAACATCGAACATTAAATAGCATTCCAAACCCAGTACCTGAATGAGCGAAGAGATTCTAAAAGCGCTGATGCAGCTTTTTGCAATAATTGCAAAACAGGACGCAGGCGTGGAATCCACTCAGGTGGAATATGTCAAGAACTTCCTGCAGCAGCAGCTGAATGATGAGGAGGTGAAGGAATATTACATGCTTTTCAGGCAATACAGCGGCATGGAGGATGCTGATAACGGAGCTGATAATGACGAAGAAAAAAATTCCAAAAAACTGACCTCGGTAAAGGATTCCGTCAGGATACTGGGTTTGTGCAAAAAAATCAATAAAACCCTCACGCAAAAGCAAAAAGTGGTTGTCCTGGTCAGGCTTTTCGAGATCGTGAACGCTGACAGGAAATTTACGGATCAGCGGATGCAGATCATCAATACCGTTGCCGAAGTTTTTAAAGTCGAAAAAGAAGAATTTTCCAGCATTGAATCTTTTGTGATCAGCAACGAAGTGAACCAACTCGACGATATCAACATTCTTGTTATCAATGATAAAGAGGAACAACTTCAATTTGCCAAAAAAATCATTACCAAGCATCTTCAGGCCAATATTTTTATCCTGAAGATCAATAGTGTCGACCTCTACTTTTTAAAATACACCGGAAACGAAGATCTCTTTCTGAACGGACTACCCATCCGGAACGACCGTATTTATTTGTTTGCCAACGGTAGTGCCGTTAAATTGCCAAAATCAGCACCTGTATACTACAGCGATGTGATGGCACATTTTCTGGCCGATACTGTTAGCAGCCAGATTTCCTATATCGCCAGGGAACTCGAATACAAATTTCCCAACGGTAATGTCGGGATCAAGGATATCAGTTTTTCGGAAACCCATGGCCGCCTGATTGGTATCATGGGCGCAAGCGGAGCGGGAAAGACCACGCTCCTCAACATGTTATGCGGTGTTGAACCTCCCTCAAAGGGAGAGGTGCTGATCAATGGCATCGATTTGCACAAAAGCCGGGAGAAACTGGAAGGAGTTATCGGTCTCGTTCCTCAAGACGACCTTTTAATTGAGGAGCTTACTGTTTACCAGAACCTTTATTATAATGCCAAACTGTGTTTCAAAGATAAAACAGAAGAGGAAATCGACGGACTGGTCAATAAAACTTTACAAAATCTGGGATTGTATGACCGGAAAGATCTTAAAGTAGGTTCTCCCCTGAAAAAGATGATCAGTGGCGGTCAGCGAAAAAGATTGAACATAGCACTCGAACTGATCCGGGAACCCTCTATTTTATTTGTAGATGAACCAACTTCCGGACTTTCATCACGCGACTCGGAAAACGTGATGGACCTGCTCCGTGAACTTGCCCTGAAAGGAAAACTAATCTTTGTGGTCATCCACCAGCCTTCCTCTGAGATTTACAAGATGTTTGACAAGATGATCATCCTCGATGCCGGTGGTCACCTCATTTATTATGGCAATCCGGTTGAGGCTGTCATGTACTTCAAACGTCTCGACGCTCAAATCAATAGTGAAGTCGGGGAATGTCCCACCTGTGGCAATGTGAATCCTGAACTGATCTTCAATATCATAGAGGCCAAGGTTGTGGATGAGTTCGGCAATTATACCGACGCCAGAAAGGTCACACCCCAGCAATGGGAAGAACATTATAAACAGCTTATCAAGTATACCGAGCTAAAACCGGGCGAGGACTACCCCCCGAAGAACCTGAAGATACCCGACTGGTTTAAGCAGTTGCGAATTTATACGGTCCGTGATTTCCTGTCCAAGATCAGCAATAAGCAATATGTTGCCTTAAGTTTGCTGGAAGCACCTGTACTTGGCTTCATCCTCTCCGCCATTATTCGTTATATTGAAGATCCTGATTCGGGCAAGTATATTTTCAGGGTGAATGAGAACATCCCCATCTTCATCTTCATGGCCCTGATCGTTGCCCTGTTTCTTGGACTTACCGTAAGCGCGGAGGAGATCTTCCGCGACCGCAAGATCCTGAAACGGGAGCGGTTTCTCAACCTGAGCCGTTCAAGCTATTTGTGTTCCAAGATCATTATTCTGTTTGCGATTTCTGCAATCCAGGCTTTCCTGTTTGTAGCAGTAGCCAACGGATTCCTGGGTATTCGCGATATGGGTTTCCCTTACTGGTTTGCTCTGTTTTCCACGGCAGCCTTTGCCAACATGCTGGGACTCAATATATCTGCTTCGTTTAATTCTGCAGTTACCATTTATATTCTGATCCCCCTCGTCATGATCCCCATGATGATCCTGAGCGGTGCCATGTTCAGCTTTGACAAGCTGAACCGCCATGTCAGCCGGGTTGACAAGGTACCCGTCATCGCTGAGATCATGGTTACCAAATGGTCCTACGAGGCCCTGATGGTACATCAATACAAGGACAACAAATTCATGAAAAATAAGCTGTATGCGATTGAGAAGGAGGAAAGCCAGAGCGATTACAAAAAAGTTTACTGGCTGCCTGAATTGTTTGAGCGGCTCGAACGCATAAAGAATGAAGTGGATAATGCCGGTACCGTAAATATGTCTGCCAGTGATCTGCTGGTTATCGCCAATGAAATCGGGAAGGAATCCATGTCCAATACCGATATTGCCCCGTTTGAAAACCTGCAAGAACTGGTACCCGGAAAATTCAACGCCCAGACTGCCGGAATGGTTTATGAATACCTTTCTGCACTCGACAAGTATTATGGGGACAAATTTCAACGAATAAGCCGCCAGAAAGAGAACTACTTCAATTATTACCTCGACCGGGATCCCGATGCCTATAACCTGCTCAGGGACAGGTACCACAACGAAGGAATCTCAGATATTGTGCGGAAGGTATATGAAAAAAATAAAATCCTCGAGTTTAACCACGAACTGGTTCAGCATTACGACCCGATTTACCAGGATCCATATGTCGGCAGTATATTTGCATTGCGCACGCATTTTTATTCACCGGTGAAACCCTTTTTAGGCAAGACATTCGATACTTACTGGTACAACATGATTGTGATATGGCTCCTGACTATTTTCCTTTACCTGGCCCTGTATTTTGAGTGGCTGAAGAAACTAATTGACCTGTCACAACGTTTTAATAAGAAAAACTGAATTTGAAACCAATTATTTTTAATTCATTTAATCAATCGTTATTTTTGTTGAACAAAATCAATCCATGGATTATGCCTAAAGTAATTGTATATCTTTTAATCATACTGGCTGTTGCAGCAGGTTCATGCAAATCAGGTGGACAAGGCAAGGATGCCGGCTCGGAAATTCCCGATTCCGTTCTCAATGAAGGCATTGAGATTTCTGAAGATGTTATGCAGGATATCGTGCAAAACATTTCATCACCTGTTGAAATGGCGGCCATGATAAAGGACCTGGGTGTACCTTATTCCAACCGTTATATTTCCCCGACGGATCGTGTTGGTAATCTGACTACCAGCTACCAGCAGGCACTTAACCTCGGCATCTATGCCGCTGACCTGGGTTATTTAAATATGTACAACAAGACATCCGCGGTAATTGATTACCTTACTTCCATCAAAACATTATCCGACGCCATTAAGGTAGGGCAATTCTTCGACTTCACCACCCTGAAAAGGCTGGCGACCAACAGCAAAAACCTGGACTCCCTGATGTACATTTCTGTACACAGTTTCAATGAAATGGATAAGTACCTGCATTCCAACAACCGTACAAACCTCAGCGCCCTGATGGTTACAGGCGTATGGATTGAAGGACTTTACCTTGGAACACAGGTCTATAAAGTCACCCCCAGTCAGCAGCTTGCCGAACGTATCGGGGAACAGAAACTCACGCTCGATCAATTGATGCTCATACTTGAAAATTATAAAAAGGACAAGCAATATGCGAAGCTCCTGGATGAGCTTCAACTGCTGAAAGAACTTTTCAAATCAGTAAATATCCGTATCGAAAAAGGTGAACCGGAAATGATCGAAGAAAACGGTATGCTTACCATCGTTCAGCATGATAAAAGTATCGTAGAAATTTCTCCTGAACAGCTATCCAGTATTATTGCCACTACCGAACAAGTCCGTAACAGGTTAATAAGCTTATAGTTATGAAGATATTCCTTCCCATATTGGCACTATTTACATTCGCTCTTTCTGATCTCATTCAGGCACAGGATGTTTCGCAACTAACAGCCCAGTGTGCGGCAAACGCAGGCGACGTAATGTATTTAAAGGACTTTGTTGTCAAACTCGATCAGGGTACTCCCGGTGGAGCACCTCCAACTGCAAGATTTGCATTGCTGCTCAGTAAAAATGTCGTATACCGTTTCTCCATATGTTCTGCTCCCAGCTCAGACGGGGAAGCAGTACTTCAATTATTCGATATGAATACATTGCTGGGCAGTACCTTTATCAGTGCTACCGGCAAGGATTTTCCCTTTTTCGATTTCAAATGCCAGAAAACCGGTGTGTACCATGTCTTTATTTCCTTTAAGGAAGGAAAAGCCGGGGAGGGCGTCGGTATCATGTCGTATGTGAAGAAACTCTGATCTTATATCCTCTGCCAGAACAGCAGGAGCAGAAACAATAGAAAAAGAATCTCATTCATCCACGTCTTTCTGCATTTTGTAAAATAATGCGTGAACAGGTAGGATAACGGGACCGAAACCACAAATACTGATCCCGCTCCGGTACCAGGCACGATGAAATAATCCAGAACTGCAACCAGAAAGAACATCAGAAACACCAGGAAATACTTTCTGGCGTGAATTTTCATGTTATCAATTGATGTTGCGATATAAAAACTGCTGATAAGTAAAAACACCAGCACAAAAGACCAGTTTACCAACTGACTTAATTTAAACTGGCCTGGTGTCCTCTTAAGGCCCTCCGAGATATCCCCGATGTATTCCCTGAATGGAATATCCGCAAGATAATAAACAGAAACCAACAGGAGATATGGAATTAACAGGCCAAGGAATGCAAATACCCACTCACGCCACATAAATGGCCGCAGAATGACCAAACTGGCCAGCAAAAAGAGGAAAAACGAAAGCGCAGGAAAGTAAACCAGACTTGCCAATGAAATTAACATGCCTGCATCCAGAAAATTCATTGAAACTGTCTCTGATTTATAGGCATTGAAAATCCTGTAAAAAACCAGGATCAGTATGGTGGAGGCAACGAGTGAAGGGGTCAGCTGATGCAACTGGATCATGCCAATTGCCAGGACACTGTAAAATAAAGAAGGCAGCTGCGTACGGACCGGAATAAAGATGTGAATGATATTGAGCTGTACCAGTAAGTAAGCATTTACCATGACCAGCGACAAAGCAAGCAAGGCCGCTATCAGCCGGAAATCGCGATTAAAATCAAGGATCAGCCTGCCCAGCGGAATCCCTTCCGCAACAACTGCAGGTGGGGATGCCGTATGAAACAAAGAAGGTATCCAGTACACCGCAGGAAGCAGCGAAATGAAAACAAGAATATTAAGACGGTTGCTATTAAAATATTTTAACAACATGTTCAGGTTTATAGCAAGCCTGACTAAATGAGCGCTTCAACCTTATTTACCAAAGTACCTTTAGGAACTGCTCCAACCTGCTTGTCTGCCACCTGTCCGTTCTTAAAGAACAGAATGGTGGGTATATTTCTGATTCCATATTTGAAGGATACACCGGGATTAGCATCCACGTCGAGTTTCCCGACAATTACCCTGTCATGATAATCTTCAGCAATTTCATTTACTATGGGACCGATTACCCTGCAAGGTCCACACCATTCAGCCCAGAAATCAACCATTACAGGTTTGTCAGCCTTGAGCACAAGGTCATCGAAATTTGCATCAGTCAGAATAACAGCCATATTTGTCGTGTTTAAGATTAAAAAAATACTGCCTTTCGAATTTAGTGAGCAAAGTTATAAAACTGCCAGTTATGAGCAAACAGCTTTTAAAACAGTTTAAACTCAATTTCATTGTTGCTCGTTAAAAAGTCAACCAGTTCATCGGATAATGTTACACGTTGTGAACGGCAAAACATATCAATACTGATATTCTCCGAAGCATCATAAACCATTATCTTCAGGTTTGTGTTCCCTGCACCTTTCTTTGTGTGCTGCGTAAATTCCTCAAGAAATGGTTCCGTGATCGACTCTACAGGTACTTTGATCTGTATATTCTTTACCAGTTCATCGCGAACCGAGCTTAAAAGATAAATGTTCTTTATCTTCAGTTCAAGTTCCGGCGTACTCTTCCAGGTGTTCTCAGCAACGACTGCTTTAATCAGCAAGGTATATCCTTCGTAGAGGTACTTTCTGAAGTTCTCATAATCTTTGCTGAACAATGTCATGGAATAGGTATAACTGTAATCTTCCAGGCTAAATGAACCAAAGGGCTTCCCATTTTTAGTGGTAGCATGCTTGACGGCTGTTATTATCCCGGCCACCGAAACCTCTTTCCCTTTCAGTGGTTCAAGGTTTCTTAATTCTGCCAGAGTGGTACTGCAGAACTGGCTCATTTCAAGTTTGAAATTATCCAGGGGATGCGAGGACAGATAGATTCCGATTACTTCTTTCTCTTTGTTAAGCCTGATCAGGGGCAGCCACTCGGGAACTTTAGGCGGTTTTGGTTTCATTACTTCGATGCTGTTTAAATCTCCGAAAAGTGTGGGAACATGATTTGACTGGCTTTGTGTTCTGTTCCCATAACGGATCAACTGTTCAATGAAACTTGTGCCTCCTTCATCCAATTCAACAAACTGGTGGCGCTGGATATCCCTGAAACTGTCAAAACCGCCGGCCATGGCCAGCGCTTCAAGGCTTCGTTTATTAATGGTCGCCAGATTTACCCTTTCAACAACATCGTAAATGTCCCTGAATAATCCGCCATTGTTCCTTACTTCAATAATATGCTCTACGGCTGACTCCCCCATGCCCTTAATGGCTGCCATACCAAAACGGATGTGACCCTGGGCATTCACCGTGAAACGAGCCATACTTTCGTTGATATCGGGAACAAGAACCTTAATTCCCATCCGCCTGCATTCGTCCATAAAGAAGCTGATCTTCTTCAGATCATTAAGATTCCTGCTTAAAACCGCAGCCATGAACTCTGCCGGATAATGTGCTTTCAGGTAAGCTGTCTGGTAGGAGATATAGGCATAACAGGTGGAATGCGATTTATTAAAGGCATAATGTGCAAACGATTCCCAATCTTTCCATATCTTGCTCACCGTTTTGGGATCATGACCATTGCGGATACATCCTTCTTCAAATTTCACCTGCAACTCATTCATCATCGAAATGATCTTCTTCCCCATTGCCTTGCGCAGAGAGTCCGCCATTCCCTTGGAAAACCCTGCAAGCAACTGAGACAGAAGCATAACCTGCTCCTGGTATACCGTGATGCCATAAGTATCTTTTAAATAGGCCTCCATATCCGGAATATCGTAAACGATCTCCTCTTTTCCATGCTTGCGGTTCACATAACTGGGAATGTAATCCATCGGGCCAGGCCTGTAAAGGGCATTCATGGCGATAAGATCTTCGAACCTGTTGGGTTTTAAGGCCTTGAGATATTTCTTCATCCCATCTGATTCAAACTGAAACAATCCGGTGGTCTCTCCCCGCGAATACAACTCGTAGGTCTTTACATCATCCAAAGGCAGATGATCTATATCGATTTCCACTTGCCTGGACAGCCTGACATTATCGATCGTATCCTTGATGATTGAAAGTGTCTTCAAGCCCAGGAAGTCCATCTTCAACATGCCCACTGATTCGATATGCGATCCCTCAAACTGGGTGACATTGAGTTCAGCGTCCTTGTTGCGGCAAATGGGAATGTTTTCCTCCAGATTGTCTTTTCCAATGATTATTCCGCAGGCATGCACCCCGGTCTGTCTGACGGATCCCTCCAGAACCTCAGCATATTTCAGGGTACTGGCGATTAATTCATTTGCTGAGTTTTTCTCCGCTACCAGAGCAGGTACCTTTTCATAAGCCTCCTTAAAGCCTGTTCCGGGCGTATCTGGAATTAATTTGGCGAGCCTGTCGGCCTCTGAAAGCTCCAGCTTCTGTACCCTGGCAACATCGCGAATGGCCATCTTGGGGGCCATGGTCCCGAAAGTAATCACATGAGCGACGCGTTCTCGGCCGTATTTGTTGACAACATACTGCAAGACTTTGTCGCGTCCGTCTTCGTCAAAATCAATATCGATATCCGGCATGGAAATGCGGTCAGGATTCAGAAAGCGCTCAAAAAGCAAATCGTATTTGATGGGATCGATATCGGTGATCTTCAGGCAATACGCAACAACCGAACCCGCTGCAGATCCCCTTCCGGGTCCCACGGACACGCCCATTTCACGTGCGGCCCTGATCACATCCCACACAATGAGAAAATATCCGGGATATCCCATTTTATGGATAGTATCCAGTTCAAAGTCAATTCTTTCCCTGACCATCTCGTTCATATCCGGATAACGCCTGGACGCCCCCTCGTAGGTTAAAAATCGCAGGTACTCCTGGGCATCCTGAAAAGTATCAGGAATTGGGAAATCCGGCATGATCGGATCACTGTTGAGTTCATACGGCTCAATCTTGGCTACAATCTCATTTGTGTTTTCAATGGCTTCAGGCAGATCAGCAAAAAGGACTTTCATTTCCGACTGTGTCTTCAGCCATTCCTGCCTGGTATACCGCAACCTGTTCGGGTCGTCAACATCTTTGCCTGTACTGATGCATAACAACCGATCGTGCGCAGGTGCATCTTCTTCATTAATGAAATGTACGTCGTTGGTGGCAATGCACTTAATACCTGTTTCGGCAGCCAGACCAAGAAGCTGGTTATTTACATAAACCTGATTTTCATAAACATCCCTGTCTATCTGGGGATCACCCGAGGGATGACGCTGTAATTCGAGGTAAAAATCGTTCCCAAAAATCTCCCTGTAATCTGTCAGAGCCTTCCTGGCTGTATCCAATCCTTCGTGTCGCAGCAGCCAGGGAATCTCACCATGGAGGCAGGCGGAAGATGCGATTAGGCCTTCTCTGTATTGCCGAAGCAACTCCTTGTCAACACGGGGGCGATAATAAAAACCTTCTGTCCAGCCATAGGAAACAAGTTTAATGAGGTTTTTATATCCTGTTTTATTTCTGGCAAGAAGTACCAGGTGAAAACCTCCACCATCCTGTTTGTCGGATTTTTCATGCCGGGAACGTCGTGCAACATAAACCTCACACCCCAGGATAGGCTTAATGCCCTGTTTTTTTGCCTCATTGTGAAATTCCTTCACGCCAAACATATTGCCATGATCGGTAATGGCAACAGCCTGCATGTTATCAGCACAGGCTTTGGCAATCAGGCTTTTTATAACTGCGGCTCCATCCAGAATGGAGTATTGCGTGTGGACATGCAGGTGGGTAAAAGACAGGTCCTTTGTTTCTGGTTTTAGTTCCGGCAGGATGTTTTCAATGGGTTCCTTATTTGCAGGAGGAACAAAGTTCGACCTGACTTGCACATTGAACGGCTCAATAACATTGGTGTTTGACTGCCTGAATTCCTGCAGGAGCTTTTCATCAATCCGCAATCTGCCGGCAGTAATAACTTCCCTGCGTAGAAGCTCAAAAAAGCATCGCGAGGTGGCGGCAACATCCGCTGCTGCATGGTGAGCCTCGCTGAACTTTTCACCAAATAAACATTCATGAAGCTCTCCAAGTGCAGGCCATTTATATTTTCCACCTTTCCCTCCGGGCAGTGCGCAAAAATCAGTGGATTCTTCCTTGGTGCACAAATGATTGATCTCATGAAGCCTGGATGAAATGCCGCTACGCACATATTCTGCACCCAAAATGTTGATATCAAAAGATACATTATGTCCGATCAATACGGATATATTTTCGAGGTCCGCGGCAAACTCACTGAGAACCCTGTCCAGTTCAACTCCTTCTGCCAGTGCTTTTTCATTGGAAATCCCGTGCACTACAACAGCTGCCTGAGGAATCGTAAAACCCTGCGGTTTGATGATGTAACACTTATCATACAAAAGCTTTCCGGCTTTGTCGTGGCACTCCCAGGCCAACTGAACCATTCTGGGCCAATTTTCCGTATCCGTCACCGGTGCGTTATAGTTAACCGGTAATCCTGTGGTCTCTGTATCAAAAATCAAATACATGCAGTAAAATTACTGCAGATTACTGCACTTTATTTCCGATGTTAATAAAAATGGATAAGTCAGGCTCCTGTTTCAGATGTGCATCATTATTCGTGTAACTACAGCAAATCACCAGGCTTTTCTGGCAATTCCTTGTGCAGGTGCACCGGCCTGACATGTTTCCTGATCCTGATGTTGATCATCTCTACTATGAGCGAGAAAAATACGGCAAAATAAATATATCCCTTGGGAACATGATAATGCAGTCCGTCAATAATCAGCATAAATCCTATGAGGATAAGAAATGACAAGGCAAGTACCTGAAGGGTAGGATGTTCATTAATGAAGCGGCTTACTGAACCGGCAAAAACCATCATGACCCCGATAGCCAGTATAATAGCTATGATCATCAGGGGAACCTGGTCAGTAAGGCCTATCGCGGTCAGAATCGAATCGAAGGAGAATATAAGGTCGAGCAAAATAATCTGTATCAACACTGAAATGGCCGTACTCCGCACACTAACCTTAACCGTGTGCTCTTCACCTTCCATTTTCTTATGAATCTCGGAAACACTTTTAATAATAAGAAAAACTCCTCCTGCTATCAGTACCAGGTCCCTGACGGAAATGCCCAGCTGAAAGAAGGTGAACAACGGATCAGTGAGTCTGATAAAGAAACTGATGGTCAGCAGCAACAGACTCCTGAACAACATGGCCATTAACAGCCCGGCATTGCGGATAACCTTTTGCCGAGCTGCAGGCAGGCGATTCGTAACCAGGGAAATAAAGATAATATTGTCGATTCCCAGGACAATTTCAAGAAATGTAAGGGTAAGAAGAGCTATCCAGCTTTCAGGCTGTAAAAATATTTCCATAAGCTGCAAAATTAACTAAATAGCTGAAGAATTCTTTCCTTTCAGCAATAGTTCCTCTATCTGTTTAATAAACATTGTTTTTGTTGCCTCAGGGGAATTGGCGATGCCCGAGGAGATTGTAGGATTACCTTCCATCGGACAGAACAGGAAAGTCGGAATGTTTTGTACACCAAAGACTGCCGCCAGTTCCTGTTCCTTTTCAATATCCACCTTGTAGATGTTTATCCGGCCGGCATATTCAATGGCAAGATCCTCCAGTATGGGAGAAGTTATGCGACATGGGGCACACCAGTCAGCGTAAAAATCAATCAAACAAGGCTTTTCACCTTCATAAACCCAGTTTTCCGTATTCTTTTCATAATTCATGATCAGCTTCAGAAAATCGTCTTTGGTGATGTGAACCGGTGCCTGATTAACAACCTCGCCAGTAGATGCGGCTGGTTGTAATTTGTCCTGATTTATGGCAAGGTTCTTTCCTTTTGTTCTCTCAGTCTGACCGTTACAACTAATTGCTGTAGCCATGAGGATCGCTGCCAGCCAAAACCATGATTTTTTCATGTGTATATATATTTATATATCTATATATCTCAAATTTTATGCCGTATTTTTGCTGACGATAAACATGAAATAATGTCATATTGTTTAAAGCAGGTCCCTTCTCAGCCGGAAAAGAACTGCTTTAACAGTGATCTCCGCTTCAATAACATCCATCAGGATCAGATTTACGAGGATCTTTTCTGCCTGCAACCGGTTAGTCCGTGCAATCCTGACAAATCTTGACAAACTGATTGTTTCATTTTCAGCAAGATATTCCATCAGGATTTTTTCCTCGCGGCCATAGGATAGCCAGACTTCTTTCCTGTTTTTGCTTTTCCAGACATTGACAAGTATCCGGCTGGCCTTTATATTCTGATCGGCAACACGCACATAGGCTACCCACTCCCCCGATTCATTTTTGGCATAATGTGGCCGTTTACTGCTCGCCGGGATTTCAACCTCAAGAATACAACGACCCTCAACCATCCATTTTTTCAGGTGAAAATTTACCGCAGGTCTGCAAAACAAATGTGCCGCCGACTCCGCCATATATGCCTCTTCTTCGCTACGCACGCCGCTGATTTTTCCGTTATCCTTTACACCGATCAGCAATTTTCCTCCCTGTGTGTTGGCAAATGCAGAAAAGGACCGAGCAATTTTTTTTGCATCATTGATCTCGAACTTAAAATCCAGTTGCTGATTTTCCCCCGATTTGATGAGATTCCTGATGTATTGCTCAGCTGCCCTCGCTTCCGTTTTCATAACAGGGGAGTTTATAAAAAAATTCAAGCATATAGCAAAATTAGCTTAATTTGTATATATTTTATCGGTGGGATGAATCCATCCAGTTCAATAATCCGTATTAGCCTAAAAATAGTGTAATCATGAAAAAGCAATTACTGTCGAGTAATGTAAAAATAGGGATTTTGTTTTTTCTGGTATTTTCGGGTCAGTTCATGCCTTTTACCGGAATAACCACAACAATGGCGCAGACAGCTGACAAAAAAGCCATTTACATGGAGCACATGAAGAAGGGGAACAGTTATCTGTCAGCGAAAAACTATGCAGCAGCCATGTTTGAGTATGAAAAAGCTTCTGATCTTATGCCTGATGAAGAAGAGCCAAAGCTCAGGATGCAAAGTATTGAAGCTACTCTGGGTGAAAAGGAGCTGGAAGAGGTGCACCGTAAAGTTGAACTGGCTAAAAAACAGGAACAGGAGCAGCTTAAAAAAGATGCCGCTGCAAAAACCTCTGAAACCAAAAAAGAACAAGCCGGAGTTGACCAGTTCATCCGTGAAAGGCAAGCACAGTCAAAAAGAGACAGCCTGAGGAAAGTGATCTTTGACACTTTTGCAGAAGAACTGCGGAAAGTGGAAAAAGGGAGTGATATGCTGGCGAGATCCGTTGTTTACAGGAAGATTGCCGATGCCTTCAAAAAAGCAAAAGATGAGGAGATAGCAATCAACTATTATAACAAAGCATTGGAAATCGAAGAAAAGTTCGGCGAGCAAAAGGATATTTCAAACGTATATGAAAACATAGCCGATTCATACTATAACTCCGGTGATTTTCAGAATTCACTGACCAGCTTTGAGAAATCCTTATCACTTAAGGAAAAATCAGGTGACAAGGCAGGCGCCTCAAAAGTACTCTCCGACATCGCCAATGTATATGAAACCACGTACGATTACAGAAATGCCATTGATTATTACCAGCAGTCTGCCAGGATAAAAGACAGCATCAAGGATGAAGCCGGATTGAAGGATGTATCAAATGCACTTGGAGATGTATATTATAAGCAAAAGGTTCTTACCAGTTCTATCCTATCGTACGAGAAAACTGTGAACATCATTCAGAAACTGAATATGAAGGAGGCTCTGGGACCGGTATATAATAAGCTTGGCGTGGCGCATTATGAAATGGGCAATTATACAGAAGCAGAAAAATTCTTCAAAGAATCCATGAAGAACCTGAATGAGAGCGGTAACCGCAAGGAGGCTTCGATGGCGCTCAATAACCTCGGCAACCTGCTTTTTATCAACAACAAATACAGCGATGCCATATCGTATTATGAACGTTCGTTATCTTCCAAAAAAGAATCAAATTACGATTACGGGCAGGCAGTTACGCTTTTCAACCTGGGGAATGCCTACCGCAGATCCGGCAACCAGGAAATGGCTATCAAGAGTTATGAAAAAAGCCGGAGAATCGCAGACAGTCTGAAGGTGCCATCACTTACCGCCAAAAACATCAAGGCTCTTGTAGTTTCCTATGAGGCTTTTAAGAACTTTGACAAAGCGTTAGCCCTGGAACAGGAACTGAATTCCCTGAATCAATCCTCCATAAGCATCGAGATCCCGGTTTCTGAAAATGAAATGGACCTCGAACTTGAAAAAACCCAGGAGATCATGTCCAAGCTGAATGAAGAAGCACTCAGGAGAAAGGATCTGCAGGAGGCGGAGGCGGGCAATAAAATGACGGATATGTATATCAACAACCTCAACAGTCAGTTTATAAAAGAACAGGGTAAAAGCAAACTGCTGCTTATACTCTCTGTCGCACTGGGCGTAATATCACTGGGATTGTTAATCATTTACAGCCGCAAGAAAAAGAAATAACCTTCTCTTCCCTATTCATACTCACACCCACACCCTGATTGTGGAGAATAGGGGAGTCGAACCCCTGACCTATTGCATGCCATGCAATCGCTCTAGCCAACTGAGCTAATTCCCCTACTTGGGTGCGGGTGTGGGTGTGGGAAAGCGGTTGTGATACTATAAAAGTGAGGGCAAAAGTATTAAAATAAAACAAATCCTGCAAAAAAACGTATTTGAATTCATAACAAAAACAACTCGCATATGAAAGCGCTTACTACATTATTGCTGGCCATTATAGTTCTGGTCAGTTGCTCATCACCTGAGAAGCTGTTGACTAAGGGAAACTACGACGCGCTCATTGAAAAATCAGTAAAAAACCTCATCAAGAATCCAAACAGCGAAGAGGATGCTGTCATGCTTGATAAAGCCTATAACCTGGCAAATGACAGGGACCTTGAACGAATAAAATACCTGAAAACAGAGGGTAATCCCGATACATGGGATGAGATGCTCGGTTTGTACAGTAACCTGAAAAACCGTCAGGCCTCGGTAAGGAGGGTTATGCCTCTGCATGTCGACGGCAGGACCATTCAATATGAGATGGTGGATTATGACGCTGAAATAGTTGCAGCAAAACGAAAGGCCGCGGAATACTATTACAACCATGGCCTTCAGCTAATGGAAAGTAAAACAAAGGAATCATACAGGCAGGCTTATTATGAACTTAACAAAGCCCGAAGCTATTCCGGTGATTCATACCGGAATCTTGACCAGGTGATTGGTGAGGCAAAATACCAGGGAATGAGCCGTGCTCTCATAGGCGTTGTTAACCGGACCATCATTAACCTCCCCCCTGAATTTACTGACGGGTTGATCGCTGTGAATGCCAATCAGATTAACAGTGAATGGGTTGAGTTTTATACCCGTAAACCAACCAGTGACATAAAATTCGATTATTATATTGATATCATTCTTCAAGCCATCAATGTATCCCCGGATGTGGTCCAGGATAAGGATGTGATCGAAAAGAAAACGGTGGACAACGGATTTGAATATGTGCTGGATGCCAAGGGAAATGTAATGAAGGATACTGCAGGAAATGACATAAAGGTTAAAAAATACAAAGAGATCCAATGCACTGTCATTGAAACTCATCAGCTCAAGGATTGTAACATTACCGGTGAAATTGAATTTCACGCTGTGAATCCCGAGTCCCTGCTCAAGAAACAACCCATCGCGGCAGGCACTCACTTTGAACATGTTTCTGCACGCGCCATAGGGGATCTGAACGCACTGTCCCCTGAAAAGAAAAAGCTGGTGGAAATTGAACCTATGCCCTTCCCTGATGACATACGCATGATCCTGGATTGTACCGAAGCATTAAAAAATTCCATCCACGAAGCTATCAACTACAACCGGGGAATTATAAAATAGAATGTTTTTACTTACTTTGCTCCCGTTTAAGCATGATGTAACCTGTTAAATGGGCGGATTTATCAATTCTGTTGAGCCTGAAAAAGCTGTTCTGGTAGGCGTTTCTAGCCAGGATCAAACCCTATTGCAAGTAGAGGAATACCTGGAGGAGCTTGCCTTTCTTCTTGAAACTGCAGGAGCCATCCCTGTAAAGAGGTTCATTCAAAAGCTTGATTCCCCTAATTCACGAACCTTTATCGGTAGCGGGAAACTGGAGGAAATTAAGCAATTTGTTAAAGCTCATGAAATTGACATTGCTGTTTTTGATGACGAACTCTCTCCCAGCCAGGTCAGAAATATTGAAAAGGAACTGGAAATCAGGGCACTCGATCGGACCAACCTGATCCTGGATATTTTTGCTCACAGGGCAAAGACTGCCTATGCCAAAACCCAGGTTGAACTCGCACAGTATGAGTATCTTCTGCCCAGGCTTGCCGGTATGTGGACACACCTGGAGCGCCAGCGGGGAGGTATTGGGCTCAGGGGACCCGGAGAGACTGAAATCGAAACCGACCGCAGGATCATCCGGATGAAAATAGCCCTCCTGAAGGATCAGCTTGAGAAAATCGACAAACAGATGATCACCCAGCGGAAAAACAGGGGTAAAATGGTAAGGGTGGCACTGGTTGGGTATACAAATGTCGGGAAATCGACTCTGATGAACCTGCTCAGTAAATCGGAAGTATTTGCAGAGAATAAGCTATTCGCCACGCTCGATGCTACAGTCCGGAAAGTTGTCATCGGGAACCTGCCATTCCTGCTCTCGGATACCGTAGGATTCATCAGGAAACTGCCGCATCACCTGGTTGAATCATTCAAATCAACACTTGATGAGGTCCGTGAGGCTGATCTTCTTCTGCATGTTGTGGATATCTCTCACACCGGGTTTGAGGAACAGATCAGCGTCGTTAACCAGACCCTCCAGGAAATTAAAGCCGGGGATAAGCCTACAGTGGTTGTCTTTAACAAGACGGATGCCTATAACTACATCAAAAAGGATGAGGATGATTTAAGTCCGGTACTGCGCGAAAACCTGAGCCTCGAAGAATTGGAAAACAGCTGGATGGCTAAGAACAATTCCCCTTCTCTTTTCATCTCAGCGCTGAAAAAGCAGAATATTGAAGAACTGCGACGTCTCTTGTATGAAAAGGTCCGGGAGATCCATATCACCCGGTACCCCTATGATGATTTTCTTTTTTAAACCAGCTTCTTCTGAACCAGGTATTCTGCGATCTGAATTGCGTTGGTAGCAGCACCTTTTCGCAGATTATCCGAAACCACCCACATATTCAAGGTTTTAGGCTGTGTTTCGTCGCGACGTAACCTGCCTACGAACACTTCATCCCGGTTGTGCGAAAGGATGGGCATCGGATATACATTGTTCTTTGGGTCATCCATTACAACAACGCCTGGTGTGCTTGCGAGAATTCTGCGCACATCGGTCAATTCAAATTCTTTCTCGAATTCAACATTAATCGATTCTGAATGTCCGCCGATTACAGGGATCCTCACCGTAGTAGCGGTTACCCTTATTGAATCATCCTCCATGATCTTTCTGGTTTCATTGACCATTTTCATTTCCTCCTTGGTATACCCGTTGTCAAGGAAAACATCAATATGGGGAAGTGCATTCAGGTCAATCTTATGCGGATAGGCCATTTCGCCGGGTGTACCCTTGCGCTCGTTCATCAGCTGGTCAACTGCCTTCTTGCCCGTCCCTGTGACCGACTGGTAGGTTGAAACGACTATTCTACTGACTTTGTAAGCTTTATGCATACCAACAAGGGCAACTACCATCTGAATGGTGGAACAGTTGGGGTTGGCAATAATTTTGTCGGTTTTTTCCAACACATGTGCATTGACCTCAGGCACCACTAATTTAATATTGGGTTCCATTCTCCACGCAGATGAGTTGTCGACCACGGTTGTACCCACTTCAGCAAACCTGGGAGCCCATGTTTTTGAGGTGCCTCCTCCTGCCGAGAAAATGGCAATCCGGGGTTTCATATCAATGGCATCCTGCATCCCTACGATGGCATAGTCTTTACCTTTAAAACTGACTTTCTTGCCAATGGATTTTTCAGATGCAACAGGTATGAATTCAGTAACCGGGAAATTGCGCTCCTCCAGAACGCGGATCATCTGTGTGCCCACCAAACCGGTTGCACCAACAACTGCAACTTTCATTTTGATTAGTGATTAATTTTGACTATTTTCCACTTGCGTTAATGGCAAAATTCGCAAAAAAAATGATTTATGAAAACGTTAGAGGTTATTTTTTCGGGTATCCCGTTGTTGTGGTCCGGCCAGTTCATGGCTGCTTCCCCGGCAGATAGGCAAGCTGTTTATCAGATTATCATCAGCGAGATCATGGCTGATCCGAATCCGATTGTGAAGCTCCCGGATACGGAATACATTGAATTATTCAACCGGGGTGATTGTTCTGTAAAACTCGACGGTTGGAAACTGGCTTTTGGCAGCCGTGAAAAGACACTCCCGGCTTTTACCCTGGCACCGGGTGATTTCCTCATCGTCTGCGACAGTGACAGGGAAAAGGATCTTGAGCCATATGGCCAAACGCTACCGGTACCCAATATGCCTGCGATTGTCAATACAGGACAGACCTTGGTACTGAAGTCCGATTCCGGTCAGATAATCCATGCTGTTGCCTTTTCAGCAGACTGGTATGACTCCCGAACCAAAGCCGAAGGCGGTTGGTCCCTCGAAATGATTGACCCCGGGAATCCCTGCGGTTATGCTGATAACTGGCGTGGATCCATTGATCCGCGAGGGGGAACGCCGGGGATGATAAACTCTGTCAGAGCCTGCAATCCGGATATGGTACCACCGCAAATACTGCGGGCGACGCTTCCCAATGACTCCAGTGTTATGCTATTGTTCAGTGAAAGCATGGACAGTGCCTCTGTTTATTCATGCGGATTGTACTCGGCCAACGGCGGCCTCCTGCATCCCTCGCTTGTTGATCCGCGAGGGCCTGATTACGCGCAAGTACTGCTGCATTATCGCAACAGATTTCAGACCGACAAGCGTTACACCCTGACCATCCGCAACACCTTAAAAGATTGTACCGGAAATACAATTTCGGGTAAAATGTATACTGATTTTGCAGTTCCGGAAACCCCTTCCCGATGTGACCTGATCATTAACGAAGTATTATTTAATCCGGAATCCGGCAAATCAGAATTCATTGAACTTTTCAACAGATCAGCCAAGGTCCTGAATCTTGCTGATTTTTCAATTGCCCGGGCAGACATTTCCACGGGAGAGTCCCTGTATGTTACCTCACTGCTTAACAATCCATTTCTGATATTCCCCGGTTGTTATGTCGTCCTTACTTCCGATGCTGTAAACCTTCCGGGTAACTGTTATCTTTACGATCCTTCCGTTATTGCAGAGCAGGTCAATCTCTTCATGCTTCCAAACGACGAAGGCATTATTGTTCTTTCTGATTATCTGGATCAGACCATTGATGAGTTTCATTACAGCAACTCCATGCATGCCGGATTGCTGACAACCACAGCCGGAATTTCCCTGGAACGAGTCGATAGTGAACTGCCAGCCAGTTCATGGGTGAACTGGTGTTCTGCGTCCGCGGCCTCAGGTTATTCCACGCCGGGCAGGCAAAACTCGCAGGCACTAACCTTAGGACAGCCCGGTGAGGAGGTTATCCTCCAACCCGAAGTATTTTCGCCGGATAACGACGGCATGGATGATTACGTGACCCTCCGATTGAAACTCCCAGAACCAGGCTGGATGGCGACCATCCGCATATTTGACCGAAATGGGAAAAAGATCAGGGATCTGGCCTCCAACTGCCTGCTGGGTACCGAGGAAAGCTTCACCTGGGATGGCACATCGAATGATCAGCAACCTGCAGCGATTGGCCTATTTGTAATTTGCGCCGAACTTTTCAATCAGCACGGAGGAGTTAAAAATTTTATGAAAGTTGTTACCCTGGCCAGACGATTTTAATCTATATTTCACTAATTTCAAATCTTGAATTAACTTAGCTAAAAATAATTGAATGTTTATCCCCAAAGAGTACCAGGAAAGGTCCCTGCTCATTTACCAGGGAATATTTACCGTTAATCTTTTATCTGTACTGGGTAACCACATACGTTTACTACCCGGGCACGATACCTTGATGCTCCAACGTATCTTCAAGATATTCATCGAGCTGTCGCAAAACGTATCCTATTATTCCAACGACACAGTTGAGATCAAGGAGGGGATATTGTGCGGAACAGGTTGGGTTTCTATCCAGGAATCCGATCTTTATTATAAAGTAACCACTGAAAATCCCATAAAAACTGAGCATGGCCCGAAACTAAAGGACTATTGCCAGGAGATCAATTCCCTGGATGAGGAGGCGCTTAAGACATTAAAGCGTAAAACCCGTGCACAGGCGATGATCAGAGATACGAACGCACAGATTGGATTAATACAAACCGGATTGATCAGCGGCTGTAAACTGGATTTTGATATTTTCGAGGAATCCGGAAACGGAATGTTTTTTCGGATCTCCGCGACCGTCGATAAGGAACAAGACATGGAATAACCAGGTTTCAGAGTACCCTGGCAGAAAGATATTCTCTGTTCAGCCGGGCTATGTGCGACAGTGAAATCTGCTTAGGGCATTCGGCTTCACAGGCTCCTGTATTGGTGCAATTACCAAATCCAAGTTCATCCATTTTCGCCACCATTCTCATTACACGTTCTTTAGCTTCCACTCTCCCCTGCGGTAACATGGCAAACTGAGATACCTTGGCTGCAACAAAGAGCATGGCTGAGGCGTTCTTGCAGGCTGCCACACAAGCCCCGCAGCCTATACAGGCAGCGGCATCCATTGCTGTTTCTGCATTGGCGCGAGGTATTGGTATAGTATTTGCATCGGGAACACCGCCCGTATTAATGGATACATATCCCCCTGCCTCGATGATCCTGTCAAATGATGACCTGTCCACCACCAGGTCCTTAATGACAGGGAAGGGCCTTGCCCGCCAGGGTTCCACAATAATGGTATCCCCATCCTTAAATTTACGCATGTGCAACTGGCATGCAGTAACGGCAGAATCGGGACCGTGAGGCCGGCCGTTAATATAAAGGCTGCATGCTCCGCAAATACCTTCCCGGCAATCATGGTCAAAACAGACCGGAATTTCAAATTTATCGATCAATTGCTGGTTAAGGATATCCAACATCTCCAGGAAAGAGCAATCAGATGAAATACCCGTTACTTTGTAGGTTTCAAACCGGCCTTTTGCCGATGCATTTTCCTGTCGCCAGATTTTCAATGTAAAATCCATAATGCTAAATTTTGTAATTGCGGGTTTGTACCTTGATGCTTTCGTAATGCAGGGCTTCTTTATGCAGAACAGGCTCTTTACCCGTTCCGGTATACTCCCAGGCGGCAACAAACATAAAATCATCGTCATTCCGGCTGGCTTCCCCTTCAGGGGTCTGGTATTCTTCCCTGAAGTGGCCTCCGCATGATTCTTCGCGCTGAAGGGCATCCCGGGCCATCAATTCTCCTGTTTCAATAAAATCAGCTACCCGTGCAGCCTTTTCGAGCTCTGGATTCATTTCCTCTGCTCCTCCCGGAATTCTAACGTCCTTCCAGAATTCTTCACGGAGCATGGCGAATTCTTTCACCGCCTTGTTGAGCCCTTCTTTGTTCCTGGCCATACCTACAAGTTCCCACAACAGCAAACCGAATTTCCGGTGAATCTGATCAACTGACTGGCTGCCTTTTATCTGCATTAGTTTGTCAAGCCGCTCACGGATGTGACTTTCGGCTTCTCCGAACTCTGGGAGAGTTGTTGGCATCCGGGGTGTAAGGATTTCTGAAGCAAGGTAATTCTGGATCGTATAGGGCAAGATGAAATATCCGTCAGCCAATCCCTGCATCAAGGCTGAAGCTCCCAGGCGGTTGGCACCGTGGTCAGAGAAGTTGCACTCCCCAAGGGAAAACAATCCCGGAATGGTGGTCATCAGTTCATAATCGACCCAAACTCCTCCCATGCAATAATGAATGGCAGGATAGATCATCATCGGCGTCTCATATGGGTTTTCATCCACTATTTTCTCGTACATCTGGAAAAGATTTCCATAACGCTCCTCAATTACATGTTTTCCCAATCGCTGAATGGATTCCTGAAAGTCGAGATATACAGCTAATCCGCTTCCCACACCGAACCCGGCATCGCATCTTTCTTTGGCTGCGCGTGAAGCCACGTCACGGGGAACCAGGTTGCCGAATGCCGGGTATCTTCTCTCGAGGTAATAATCGCGGTCGTCTTCTGCAATATCTTTTGGGACAATGCGACCTTCGCTAAGTGCCTCAACATCCTCCTTTTTCTTCGGGACCCAGATTCTGCCGTCATTTCGGAGGCTTTCACTCATCAGTGTAAGCTTTGACTGGTAATCTCCATGGACAGGTATGCAGGTAGGATGTATCTGAACAAAGGAAGGATTGGCAAAGAGGGCGCCCCGCTTGTAAACCTGCCATACAGCGCTGCCATTGGATCCCATTGCATTGGTGGACAGGTAGAATGCCCTGCCGTAACCTCCTGTGGCGATAACCACGGCATGTCCAAAGTGCCTTTCAATCTTGCCGGTCACCAGGTTCCGGGTAATAATTCCTCTCGCCTTACCCTCCACAAGCACGATATCGAGCATTTCAGTCCGCGGGAAAAGTTTTACAGTGCCGGCATTAACCTGCCTCATCATGGCGCTGTATGCCCCCAGCAACAATTGTTGTCCTGTCTGTCCCCGAGCATAAAATGTGCGTGAAACCTGTGCGCCTCCAAACGACCGGTTATCGAGCAATCCGCCGTACTCTCTGGCAAAAGGCACTCCTTGGGCAACGCATTGGTCAATTATGCTGCCACTGACTTCTGCCAACCGGTATACATTGGCTTCGCGGGCCCGGTAATCGCCACCTTTGATGGTATCATAATACAGCCTGTAAACGCTATCCCCATCATTGGGATAATTCTTTGCGGCATTGATACCTCCCTGTGCAGCAATGCTATGAGCCCTGCGTGGACTGTCCTGGTAACAGAATGCCTTGACATTGAATCCTAGTTCTCCTAGACTTGCTGCTGCGGAAGCACCTGCCAGTCCTGTTCCAACCACAATAATATCAAGCTTGCGTTTGTTTGCCGGATTTACAAGTTTCTGCCCGGCCTTATAGCTGGTCCATTTTTCGGCCAACGGGCCTTCCGGAATGCGTGCATTGAGCTTTGTCATAATATAAGTATCAGGTTCTTACATCCAAAAATAAATATAAACAGGAATCAGCATGAATCCTGCAGTCACGAAAACAGTGTAGATCACTCCAAGCGCCCTGATCACCGGCGTATACTTTTTATGTTCCAGACCGAGTGATTGAAAGGCCGACTGAAATCCGTGCAGCAAATGAAATGCAAGTATCATGAAACAAACAATATAGAAAATCACAACGCTGCCTATTTTGAACTTATTAATGACCAAAGTCCCCAGATCATGATACTCCCTGCCATCATAAATCGCCATCGGCACTTCCCCGAAAAGCTTTGCCTTCAGATAAAAATCCAAAAGATGGATGACCAAGAATACTGTGATGATTGCAGCAGTATGAATCATAAACTTCGAAAAGAAAGATGTTTGTGAGTAATTCTCCTTCCTGTAACGTTTGGGACGCGCCATCCAGTTTTGTATCTGAAGGAACACCCCGTAAAACATATGTAGCAGGAATCCTCCAAAAAGGATGATCTCCATTACCTTGATAACGATGTTGGTTCCCATGAAATGGGCAGCCTTGTTAAAAGGCTCATGCGTATCGGCTATAATCAGACTCAGATTGATAGCCAGATGCACAATGAGGAAAATCACCAAAAAAAGTCCCGCCAGGGACATCATTAGTTTTTTTCCGATGGAGGAGGTCAGAATATTACTCATAAAACATTGATTAATGGCTGAAGATAAAGAAAATTAATGCTCTGTTAGTGTCAAATTTACCAGTTTCAGTTTACATTTACAACTGATGTAATTTGTTTGATTAATTTAGATGAAATTTAAATAATCCGGGCGATTCATGCCAAAAGCATAACATGAAAACAGTTACCATTCCTTTAGCGCTGTTTGAAAAGAACAGGCTGAGACTTGCGCATTCGTTAAAAAGTCATTCCCTGGCCATTCTGCATTCCAACGATGAAATGAACCGCAGCGGTGATCAATATTATCCTTACCGGCAGGATTCCGATCTGTTTTACCTTTGTGGTATTGAGCAGGAAAAGTCAATACTGCTGCTTGCTCCCGATCATCCTGATGAAACCCTGCATGAGGTTTTGTTTATCAGAAAGCCTGACCGGAAGCTGGAAACCTGGGAAGGTCATAAATATACTCTTGAAGAGGCTCGTGCCATATCAGGCATAAGAACCGTGAAGTACGAAAATGAGTTTGATGCCGTGATGGCCGCACTCCTGATGTACACCGAAAACGTGTATCTGAATCTTCCCGAACTTCCCAAAT
The DNA here is from genome assembly GCA_002415855.1 of Bacteroidales bacterium UBA5072. Taxonomy (GTDB): domain Bacteria; phylum Bacteroidota; class Bacteroidia; order Bacteroidales; family UBA10428; genus UBA5072. The sequence continues at coordinate 11,984 of DIAS01000115.1, read as the reverse complement.
TCATACCCGAACTCCCCAACCGTAACCTAAGGCTGGCCCATGAGCTGAAGTTAAAGTTTCCCGCGCATAAATATGAACGGCTCGCTCCATTAATGCGCGATTTACGAACGCTGAAATCAGATGAGGAAGTTGCCCTTATCCGGGAAGCCTGTCATATTACGCGTGATGCTTTCTTGCGGGTGCTGAAAACTGTGAAACCCGGCATCATGGAATATGAAGTGGAAGCGGAGATTACTTATGAATTCGTCCGGAAGGGAGCCAGGGGTCACGCTTATCAGCCCATAATCGCTTCCGGGATAAACGCGTGTGCCCTGCATTACAATGCCAACAGCAAGGCATGCGCTGACGGTGATCTGCTGCTGATGGATTTTGGTTCTGAATATGCCAATTATGCCGCTGATTGCACGCGAACCATTCCCGTTAACGGCAGTTTCTCCCCAAGGCAAAGGGACTTATACAATGCTGTGCTCAATGTTTTCCGGTTTGCCTGTTCCCAGATGAAGCCCGGGAACAGCATCAATAAATTACATGCCGAAGTTTGCCGGCGATTCAGCCAGGAACATATCAAGCTTGGGTTATATACTGCAGAGGACCTTGCCAGCCAGGATAAGGAAAATCCCCTTTACCAGCAGTATTATATGCATGGCACCTCCCATTTCCTGGGTCTTGACGTTCATGACGTAGGGAGCAAGGATGTTGAATTCCGACCCGGAATGGTACTTACCTGCGAGCCGGGTATTTATATCCCGGCAGAAAAAACCGGTATCCGGATTGAAAGCAATATCCTCATTACCCATGACGGGAATGTGGACCTGATGAAAGACATACCGCTTGAAGTCGCAGATATTGTGGGTTACATGAGCAATCAGTGAACGGTAAAAAGTGAACGCTGTTTGGATTTCATTTTAAAATTCAACAATCACAACCCATAACCAAGCTACTTCCCGATCAATTTCTCCACTTCCTCAATCTCTTTGGGTATTGGTTTCCCGATAACCTTGTGGCCCTTTTCCGTAACAATAATATTATCTTCGATACGGATCCCTCCGAATCCACGGTACTTGTTTACCTCACGGTAATCAATAAAATCACGGTAACGGCCTTCGCTGTGCCACTTATCTATCAAGGGATCGATAAAATATATCCCGGGCTCCACGGTCACCACATATCCTTGCTGGAGACGTTTTGCCAGGCGAAGATAGGCAGTCCCGAACTGCTCAGATCGTTTGAACTCCTGATCATAACCAATATAATCCTCCCCGATATCCTCCATATCATGCACATCAAGGCCAATCATATGACCTATGCCATGCGGGAAAAATAAGGCATGGGCCCCATGCTGCACGGCATCTCCCACATCTCCCTTCATCAGCCGTAATTCCTTAAGTCCACGCGTAATTGCAGTTGCAGCAATCATGTGTACCTCATAATAGGGCCTGCCGGGTTTAATGGCCTGGATGGCTTCAAGCTGCGCATCAAGTACGATCTTATATATTTCCTTCTGCTGGCTCGTAAATTTGCCGTCTACCGGATAGGTGCGTGTAATATCCGTGGCGTATCGCAGGGGAGACTCTGCACCTGCATCAATCAGGAGCAACTGTCCCTTCTTTAATTCATTCCCGTAATGATGATTGTGCAAGGTTTGCCCGTTGATTGTGCAGATTATCGGATAAGCCATCCTGCAGTTCTTCCCGAGCACTGCGCCTTCTAAGGCTCCGGCAACATTGTATTCGAATGATCCGGGCCTGATTAAGCCGGTAGCTTTATTATAGGCTTCCCGGGTGACTTCGGTCATTGTCTTTTCCATTTCTTCGAGCTCGTGTGCGTCCTTCACAGAACGCTGTGCGGCAACAGCCCTGATAAGCGCTTCTGAAGCATTTCTGTCAACTTCCTCATACTTCAGGTTATCATAATAAGCCAGTTGCAACCTTCGCTGCTCGCGATACGGGGGAAGGTAATGCACTTCCCGGTTGTGTGCAATCACCCTGAAAACATCACCATCTAATCTTTCAAGCGGCTTAACACGTGTTATGCCGGCCTTCAGTGCCTTTTCCTGCAATGGTTCCTGGGCTCCAACCCAAATGATATCTTCCAGGGTCGGATCACTTCCGTAAATGGTCTCACTCCCTTGTTCGCAGTCAATCATTCCTGCCAAACCAGGCATATCCATCCCAAAATAATATAAAAATGAGCTGTCCTGCCGGTAAGGATAGTTATTTGCCGCATAATTCATGGCAACTTCTTTGTTTCCAAGGAAGAGGATAACACCCTTCCCCACGAGTTCTTTGAGTCGCTTTCTCCGTTGCACAAATACTTCTGCTGGGAACATGATATTGTCGTTTTGTATAAACACTAAAATTAAGATCATTTTTCCTTTAAAACCAATAAAATCTTTACATTTTGTTGGCCGTTCACAACCAGGCGAATGTGGCTTTGTATAGCAAATTATTGTTACCTTCGCAATACATATTAACAATATATGCCTTACAGGAGACTTCCCAATACGGATCTGGCGCGGCTTAGAGCACTCCGTATCGCTTATGAGAAAGGAAAGGAACTGCCGCCATTCAAACTCGCATTTTCACAAGCCACTTATCAGAAGGTCCTCTCAAATCTTCATCTTTTTGAAAAGACTGTACAGGAAAGCCGTCAGGCGTTTTACAAGCAGGTTGAGAAAAGCAAGGAATACGCCCGGATGCTGAAGAAAGTAAAGCTGTACATGTCCCATTTCATCCAGGTAACCAACATGGCCATTGCACGCGGGGATTTATCCGCGGCAGACCGCGACTATTTTGGATTCGGGCGCGACCAAAGCCGGGTCCCTTCCTTCGGTACCGAAGCTGAGGTGATAAAATGGGGTGAAAAGATCATCGAAGGAGAAACCTTAAGAATTAACAAGGGACTGACACCGGTCACCAATCCCACCATGGCTGTGGTTAAAGTCAGGTATGAGAATTTCATTGAGAGTTATAAATTCCAGAAAATACTGCAAAAAAACCTTCAACGCAGCCAGACAAAGTTGATTGAGCAAAGAAAACTGGTGGACACAATAATTACATCGGTTTGGAACGAAGTGGAGGAGTCCTATAAGGATTTGCCCGATGAAATCAGGAGAAGCCAGACAAAGGTCTACGGACTGGTCTATTTTTTCCGAAAAAGTGAATTACCTCATTTGCCAAAGTAAGACCGGTCAGGCAGGATTTCTTTTATCCTGTTTCTCATGCAGGTAAATAATCCCGATCAACATTACCGTGAAGAATACACTCAGGTAAAGCATATAATTACCTTTGTTTCCCGTTCCCAGCTGGTCCATGGGTGTTTCACCCATGGGCTTTAAGGCAAAATGATAATATATTACGGCAATGCCATTGTTGATCAGGTGTCCTGTAACAGGGACCCAGATCGATGAACTCCATACAAGCAGGTATCCGAAATATAAGCCCAGCAGAAACCGGGGCAAGAATCCATAGAATTGGAAATGAAAAAAACTGAACAAAAATGCGGCCAGTATGACTCCTGTATGGCTGTTCTTTGTCCAGTCGGTAAACAACCTTTGCAGGACGCCCCTGAACAGAAACTCCTCCCCCAGAGCCGGGAGGATGGCGATCATCAGAAAATTCACGGCGAGATCAGTGGTTGTATTGCCTGCCAGGAATAATTCTGTAAGTTCACCGGCATTTTCTTCCATCGTTTTGATCTTGTATTCCAGTCCGCTTAGCCACTCCGGCAGATCGAGCCGCATATTCAGCACAGTCAGGAAATTCATCAGGGGAACCGCCGCACAAAGCGAAGCAAAGATCAGTCCCAGTGTGATCAGTGATGCGCCCCTGTCGGCCTTCAGATAAACCATGGCATTTGTGCTGAACAGCCAGGCTGCAAGTAATGCCGGTACCAGAAACAAAAACAGGGTTTGGATGATCTGGAAAAACTTTATGATGCCCAGGCTGGAGGCATCAGGTTTATCAAGTATTGTAGAAAGGGCATTCAGGTCGAAACCAAAAAGGGGGACTGCCAATACGGCAGCAAACATAAGTCCGATAATTAAAAAGAACAACACCAGTAACAGAACCAGCATAAGCTTTGCCGCGGTGGACATTTGAATGAAACTCTGGCGCAAGGTATCAGTAAAAAGTGACATGCTGCAGACAGTTAAATTTGCAGCAAAGGTAATTACAATCATAACAATCACAACAATCACAACCCACAACCCACACCCCCCCCTTCTCCCCAAACATATTCCCCGATAAATTTGACCATAACCGATTTTTCCTATAGCTTTGTTAAAATTTATTATATGGAATACGATTATAATACCAGCCGACCCAGACTGATCTTACCCGAATACGGCCGCAATATTCAGAAAATGGTGGAATACATCCTTTCCATCCCTGACCGCGAAGAGCGAAACCGGCTGGCCCAGGCAGTCATCATCATCATGGGGAATATGAATCCTCATTTGCTGGATATAAATGATTTCAAACATAAACTCTGGGACCACCTGGCCATCATGTCGGATTTTCAGCTCGATATTGNNAACAATCACAACAATCACAACAAACTTGCTAATTTTGCTGTCAAATTGCGCATAGTTTTGGTGGCCATTGGCAACATATCACTCCACGATAAGCCTCTTCTCCTTGCCCCTATGGAAGATGTGACCGATCCCTCGTTCAGGTTCATCTGTAAGCGTTTTGGTGCCGACATGGTTTATACAGAATTTATTCCGTCGGACGGACTGATCCGCGACGCAAAAAAAAGCCTGAAGAAATTGGAAATAACGGATGATGAAAGGCCTATCGGTATTCAGTTATACGGTCATCTTATCGACAGCATGGTCGAAGCGGCCAGGATAGCCGAGGAAGCCAGACCCGACCTTATCGATATCAATTTCGGATGCCCGGTCCGCAAAATAGCAAACCGGGGAGCAGGCGCAGGTATGCTGTGCAATATTCCGCTGATGGTGGAAATGACCAGGGCAATTGTTGATGCGGTGAAACTTCCGGTTACCGTAAAGACAAGATTAGGATGGGATGAGAACAGCAAAAACATAGTGACAATTGCCGAACAACTCCAGGATGTCGGAATCAAAGCTCTCACCATTCATGGTCGCACCCGCGCACAGCTTTATAAAGGCAGCGCAGACTGGACGCTGATCGGACAAGTGAAAAACAATCCAAGAATGAAGATTCCCATTATCGGCAACGGTGACATCATTACACCCCAGTCAGCTCTCGAAGCCTTTGACCATTACGGGGTAGATGGCATCATGATTGGCAGGGCCACGGTCGGGAAACCCTGGATTTTTCACGAGATCAGGCATTATCTGAATACCGGCGAATTGCTGCCTCCACTGACCCTGCCCGAAAAAGTAGATCTTGCCCGGTTACAGTTCAGAAAATCATTGGAAGTAAAGGGAATCCCAAGGGGTATCTTTGAAATGCGCAGGCATTTCTCCAACTATTTCAAAGGGTTGCCTGATTTCAGAGAGATCAGGATGAAACTGGTTACATCACTGAATACCGATGAAATAGAAAAGCTGCTGGATCAGATTTTAATTATATATCCGACAAATTAGCCGGGTTTTTATTTGGATAGTCCAGCGTATAGTGCAATCCGCGGCTTTCCTTCCGTTGCTGTGCAGCCTTAATGATAAGATACCCGGCATTGATCATGTTCCTCAGTTCACAAAGCTTTTGTGATAGCTTGGACCGGGCAAACAATTCCTCCGTTTCATTGTAGATAATCCAGAGCCTTTCCATTGCCCTTTTTAAGCGGATGTTGGACCTGACGATACCGACATAGTAACTGAATATCTGCTGGACTTCCTTGTAATTCTGGGTGATCAGCACCATTTCCTCGGGATGGGTAGTGCCCTCATCATTCCATACAGGAATATTGTTCTGGATGGGAAACTTTTTAAAGTTTTCCAAGGAATGTCCTGCCGCCCGGTTGGCATACACCATGGCTTCGAGCAGCGAATTACTGGCCAGCCGGTTTGCCCCGTGCAGACCTGTACTTGAACATTCCCCTGCAGCATAGAGCCGTTGAATGGAGCTGCATCCGTTCGTATCTACCTTTATTCCTCCGCACAGGAAGTGCGCTGCCGGTACAACAGGGATCATATCCCTGGTGAAATCAATACCAAGCGATTTGCACTTTTCATAAATATTGGGGAAACTCTGCCTGAGATCTTCGCCGTTCAGGTGTGTGCCATCGAGTAATACAAATTCTTCTCCGCTGGTTTTCATCTCATTGTCAATTGCCCTTGCCACAATATCCCGTGGCGCCAGTGAACCCCGCTTATCATAGCGAATCATGAAATCCTCTCCCCTGTGGTTCCTGAGAATTGCTCCGTGACCACGCATGGCTTCCGTGATGAGGAAGGATGGCCTTTCCCCGGGATTATGCAACGACGTAGGATGGAATTGCACAAATTCCATATGGTCGATGATACCCTTGGCCCTGTATACCATGGCTATCCCATCGCCCGTTGCAATGAGGGGGTTGGTTGTAGTATGATACAGGTTACCGATACCTCCTGTTGCAATAAGTGTCACCCGGGATAAGAACTCATGGATTATCCCGGTTTTCAGATCGAGGACATAGGCCCCGTAACATTCAATATCCGGTAAATATCTTTTTACCAACCTCCCCAGGTGATGCTGGGTAAGAATTTCAATAGCAAAAAAATTCTCGAAAATGTCAATATTGGGATGGCTTCTGACTGTTGCCGTCAGCACTTTTTGTATTTCAAATCCCGTATTGTCCTTGTGGTGAAATATCCTGGATTCCGAATGCCCTCCTTCACGCGCAAGATCAAATTTCCCTGAGGTCTGACGATCGAAATCGGTGCCCCATTTCAGCAATTGGTCTATCTGGGCGGGTCCTTCCGTTACCACCATTTCAACAACTTTCCGGTTGCACAGGCCATCGCCGGCAATAAGCGTATCATTGATATGCTTTCCGAAATTATCCACTTCACTGGTGACCGCGGCAATTCCACCCTGGGCATAACTTGTATTGGTATCGCTCAGGGATGCCTTGGTAATAATGGCAACCTTGCCAAAATCTGCTACTTTCAGGGCATATGCCAATCCTGCCAGCCCGGACCCGATTACTAAAAAGTCATATTGGTGATCCATCTTGCGATTTGATTCATTGAAAATCAAAATTAGCAGAATTATTTGAAAATATTTTCCATTACATTTGCCCCTCATCATACAAACATTGACAAAATGGTACAGGAAGATCTCTTTAAGAAAATCATTGCCCACAGTAAGGAATACGGATTCATTTTCCCATCAAGCGAAATTTACGACGGTCTCAGCGCTGTTTATGATTATGGTCAGAACGGGGTTGAGCTAAAGAATAACATACGCCGGTATTGGTGGGAATCCATGGTCAAACTGAATGAAAACATCGTGGGCATTGATGCTGCAATCTTCATGCATCCTCGTACCTGGGAGGCTTCTGGACATGTGTCAGCTTTCAATGATCCCCTGATCGATAACAAGGATTCCAAAAAAAGATACCGGGCTGATCAGCTTATTGAAGATCATCTCCAGAAAATTGATGATAAAATTCAGAAAGAGGTCGATAAGGCCGTACAGAAGTTTGGAGCTTCCTTTGATGAGACAAAATTCAGGACCACCAACCCGCGTGTAATTGAGAACCGGCAAAAATACAATGAAGTGCACACAAGGTACATCAGCGCCCTTGAGAATGATGACCTCAAGGAATTGTACCAGATCATTCTCGATACAGAAATTGTATGCCCGGTATCCGGTACCCGGAACTGGACCGAAGTTCGGAAATTCAACCTCATGTTCAGCACCCAGCTGGGTTCGGTAAGTGAAGAGGCCAATACCATTTATCTCAGGCCAGAAACTGCACAGGGAATCTTTGTCAATTTCCTCAACGTGCAAAAAACCGGCCGTATGAAAATACCGTTCGGAATTGCACAAACCGGTAAGGCTTTCCGGAACGAAATCGTTGCCCGCCAGTTCATCCTTCGCATGCGCGAGTTTGAGCAGATGGAAATGCAGTTCTTTATCAAGCCCGGAACCGAAATGGAATGGTATGAATACTGGAAGGAAAAACGGATGAAATGGCACAAGGCATTAGGTTTGGGCGATAACAAATACCGTTTTCATGATCACGAAAAGCTGGCACACTATGCAAATGCTGCCTGTGATATTGAATTTGAGTACCCGATCGGTTTTAAGGAAGTGGAAGGTATCCATTCGCGTACCAACTTTGACCTTGGTAACCACGAAAAATTCTCCGGCAAGAAAATACAGTACTTCGATACCGAAGCAAACGAAGGCTTTACTCCTTATGTAATTGAGACCTCTATTGGCCTCGACCGCATGTTCTTTACCGTGCTTTCCAACGCTTATGTTGAAGAGAAGGTCGAATGGGAAGGCAGTGCGAAGGAAGAGCGTGTGGTCCTGAAATTGCCCCCAGAACTCGCACCTGTGCAACTTGCCATCTTACCCCTGACAAAGAAGGACAGCCTTCCTGAAAAGGCTCGTGAGATCCTGGACCGGATGAAATTTGACTTTAACTGCCAGTATGAGGAAAAAGATTCCATTGGTAAGCGTTACCGTCGCCAGGATGCCATTGGTACCCCTTTCTGTATTACCGTGGATCATGATACATTGCAGGATAATACTGTCACGATCCGTTACCGTGATACCCTCCGGCAGGAAAGAGTTACTATCGACCGCCTGCCGGAGATCATGGGAGATAAGGTCAGTATGAAGGGATTGCTGAAGAAGTTATAGCTGCTCCACCCTCACCGCTTCGCTCTCTGCTCTTCGTCCGGCAAAATCTACCACAACAACAGAATAAGCATGCGATTCTCCGTCTGTCAGCTTATCACTGAAGGCAAACGGAGTTTTGCTCGTCTGGGGTTTGTGGGTCAGGGAGCTGATCTGGTTGCCATCCCGCCAGATTTCATAGGATTTAAGTGGCGAATTACCGGCAAAGGCTGTATGCCAGCTGATTTCCACGATCCTTTCGCTGCCGGCTTTGCGTTGATTTGCCGAAACACCCGACGGCATTGTCAAGCCCCTGTCCGGTAACTGAAAATAATTTGTCTTGCCTTCTTTGACAGCCTGGGTCATTCTTTCAACTTCCTGCCGGTCAGTTGAACTCATGCCGGATGGGTCGACCTGAGCCGCGCTCAGATTTTGTTCGAGCTGGCACTGGGCAGGGTCATCATTGATCTGACCGATGCCGATAATGGCCGTATGTACCCCGGGCGTGGTAAGAGAATACCCGATGAGGGGCCTGCTTGGCAGGGTCATGCTTCCCACTGACCGGACAACCTCCATGGGTCCCCTCGTCCAATGGGGCTCCTTGGTGTACATGGCCCCATCGGCAAATACCTTCATTCCGATCACGCCCATATTTTTTGCAGCAGCAACCGGTATTACGTTGTACTGCATGTTGAAATTCAGCCGGTCATTGGCATTGATGGCAATAAGCATTGCATCCAACAGGTTGGTCTTATCACGTTGGATCATTTCAACCATAACCGGGGGTGAATAATGTCCTGAAAATCCGATGTGTCTGATCAGCTTCTCCTCTTTTGGATTTAGCCCGGTGAGGTTGGTTCCGTCCCTTAAATCTCGCAAGGCTGCCAGGGCGCCGATTCTTTCAGCCTTTGGATCAGTGTCGTAAAGTCCCTCATACAATGCATTAACCTCTTCCATGGTATTGAGGTTATGGATTAGTACCATATCCAGGTAAGCACCGGAAGGATAGCTACCCTGGTTATCGCCGAACATTTGCGACAGGCTTCTTTTGACATCATCAACAGTGAAAGATCCCTCCGGACCATTGGTGCGGCTGGTAACATTCGGTGTATTCTTGCCACCTTTGGCATGCCGAAGGTGCGTTTTGGTTGTCAAAAAAATTGAACGCCGGCGCTTCTCATTGTATCCAGCCTTGCCAGGATCCAGGCTCAACTCGCTGAAAGCTTTGCCGTAGTTGACCTGACTTGGCCCGTAGACATTGGAGGTATCAAAGTAATTCACCCCTAAGTTAAAGGCCTTCAGGATGATCTTAACCGGGTCTACATCATCAGGTGTCCACTGAATGGAAGCCTGCCCGCCCAAACCCAGTGAGGTTACCTCAAAACCAAGTTTTCCGAAAGCTCTCTTCAAGGGCTTTGTCACCCTGTTGGACACAAACCCAAATCCAGGCATCAGGGCGATTCCGGCAGCAGCGGTTGCAGTGGTCTTTATAAAGACCCGGCGGTTTGTAGTATGGTCTCTCATATTGGTAAATATTTGGTCGTTTAACTTTTTATTAAAGTTAAGTCGTTTTTTAAAAAAATGCTTGTTTAAATTTGTAGTATACAATCTCCATGAGAAAAGTCCTGATTATTACTTACTATTGGCCTCCCTGCGGGGGTTCTGCCGTTCTGCGGTGGCTTAAATTCGCAAAATACTTTCGCGAATCCGGCTGGGAACCAGTTGTTTATACACCTACCAATCCTGAACCCCAGGAAATTGATATGTCATTACTTAACGATATACCCGATAACCTTGAGGTCATTGCCTCGCCCATATGGGAGCCTTATACCATTTATAAAAAGCTGACCGGCAGGAAAAAAGAGGACCGGCTCGGTGTTGCCCTGATGTCGGACAAGACAAAACCCGGATTCATGACAAAAATATCGCTCTGGATCAGGAGCAACCTGTTTATTCCTGATCCCCGCAGGCTTTGGGTAAGACCATCAGTCAGGCTGCTGAACAGCTACCTGAGAGCCCATCCTGTTGATGTGGTTGTAACCACAGGGCCTCCCCATAGCATGCATTTGATCGGTTTTGGACTGAAGCGTAAGTTAAACATCAAATGGATCGCCGATTTCAGGGATCCGTGGACCAATATCGATTTCTACAGGGACCTTGCGCTTACCCGATGGGCTGACCGTTGTCACCGCAAACTGGAAAGAGCAGTGCTGGAAAATGCTGATCACGTGATCACCGTGAGCCCTGGCATGACCCGTGATTTTGTATCAATGGGTATCGGACATGTAACTACCATCACCAACGGTTACGATTCAGAACCAATGAACGCTGTCGAAACCGACCGTGAAAGATTTACCTTACTGCACCTGGGATCCATGCCGAAATCGAGGAATCCTGAAATACTCTGGAAAGCTTTGGCCGAATTGGTAAATAGTAATCCTGGTTTCTCCGCCAGGCTTCAGATCAGACTGATCGGGAAAACCGACCTCGCCATATCCGAATCCATCCGCAAACACCAGCTTCAGGAATATCTGGTATCAGAAGATTTTATCCCCCACGATCAGACCCTTGCGATTCTTTCCGGCACTGATGTCCTGCTACTGTGCATCAACAATACACCTAATGCCGGGGGTATTCTCACCAATAAATTCTTCGAATACCTGTCGGCTCACCGCCCCATACTGGCTTTTGGCCCGGCTGATGGTGATGCGGCGGCCATCCTCTCCAATACCGGCGCAGGGAAAATCTTTGGTTATGATGATGCTCCCGGGCTCAAAGAGCACTTGTTAGGCTTGTTTGAACTATATTTACAGCAAAAGTTAATAACAACAAGCAGCAATATTGAACGGTTCTCCAGGAAAAACCTTACCAAAGAGCTTTGTGAACTTCTAAACAGAACAATCACTTGAAAAAGATCATCACCATTATCGGTGCCCGCCCGCAGTTTATCAAAGCAGCAGCAGTCAGCAGGGCTATCCGTCAGACCGGTGCTATAAAGGAAGTCATTGTGCATACAGGGCAGCATTTCGATGACAACATGTCTTCCGTTTTTTTCAAGGAAATGGAGATACCCGAACCAGATTATCACCTCGAGATCAACAGCTTATCACATGGTGCCATGACCGGCCGTATGATTGAAGAAATTGAAAGGGTTTTGCTGAAAGAAGAACCGGAAATGGTTTTGGTATACGGTGATACCAATTCGACCCTGGCGGGAGCACT
>DIAS01000097.1:2093-2583 GCA_002415855.1 Bacteroidales bacterium UBA5072 | reverse complement strand
TTAGATACTCATTTGCTTCAGAATCGTTAGTGAATCTGGTCCCGTCCCAGACAAGTTTCTTACCGGTACGATAAGCAATGTTGCCAAGAGCTGAGAATTTAGCTATGTGGGCACCGATCTCTATGCTGGCGTTGGTATTCGGGTTTCTGGCAGCAATGCAATCGAGATGGTTCTTCACGTGATTGCTTAAACCCTTCCCTGAACCTTTCTTTAAAGGAACAGCCTCCATTCGGCTCTTGCCATTAACTCTTTCGGGAATGACTTCCCATCCTCCTCTATCCAGAACAAGTGTTCCGTTTTCACCGACAAATCCCAAACCATGGTTACGGCCATATGCACCGTCATCAATACCTATTGCGTGGTCCCAAAGGACATTAAAACCGTCAAACTCATAAATGGTCTGAAGACTATCAGGTGTTTCGCAGGCATCATCCGGATAACCATATTTACCCCCCATTGCCATTATTGACTTCGGAGCAGTAACATTCAT
>DIAS01000097.1:1379-1708 GCA_002415855.1 Bacteroidales bacterium UBA5072 | reverse complement strand
GCAGGGCCTAACCACATGTCGTAATCGACTCCTGCAGGTACCGGCTCATCAGCAAGCACAGGAATTGAAGGGCACCAGCCCTGGTATGAGAATACCCTCACAAGCCTTATTTTCCCAAGCTTTCCTGAATTGATAAAGTTTACGGCATCCTGCCAGTGAGGATCGCTTCTTTGCCATTGTCCGACCTGTACAATGCTTTTATTTTTTTTGGCCGCTTTAACCATCAGATTACATTCTTCAATGGTCCTTCCGATTGGCTTTTCAACGTAGACATCTTTACCGGCCTCACACGCCGTAACCATCTGCATGCAGTGCCAGTGATCGGGAGT
>DIAS01000097.1:0-1057 GCA_002415855.1 Bacteroidales bacterium UBA5072 | reverse complement strand
TTGTACAGGTTAGCGGGTTTTTTACCGCGTATCTTTTCAACGTCTGAGGCCCGGCGGTTAAGCACAGATTCGTCAACATCACATAATGCAATGCAATCGACCTCAGGATTAGCAAGAAATGCGCTCAGATCGCTGAATCCCTGTCCATTGCAACCGATAACGCCAACATTTATCCTGTCGCCCGGAGAACGACCTTTAAAAGTACCTGAAAATGCCGGAGTAATGCTCAACCCTGCTGCTGCTACAGCAGTGTTTATTAAAAAACTACGTCGTGTCGTCATAATTTTATGGTATTAATTACATTATCATGGGGCTAAGATCGAAAATCTGTAGATCGTCCTCGTCTTATAAATCTCACCCGGATTAAGAACGGTCGATGGAAAATCAGGATGGTTGGGACTATCGGGATAATGGCCTGATTCCAGACAAAAACCTGTTCTGAAATTATATGCCTGGCCACCATGTCCGATCTGGCTTCCGTCCAGAAAATTACCAACATACAGCTGTAATCCGGGCTGATCGGTTATAACTTCAAGAACCCGGCCGGTTACAGGCTCAAAAACTATTGCATCAACTTCCTCTTTATTATCGAGAACAAAGTTGTGATCATATCCTTTCCCAAGTATTAGCTGATCATAATTTTCGTCTATCCTTTCTCCAATGGTATGCGGTTTTGTAAAATCAAAAGGAGTACCCGCCACAGGGCGGATCTCGCCAGTAGGAATCATGACAGAATCAACCGGAGTGAAGGCAGATGCTCTCAGTGTCAGTACGTGATCAAGGATAGTTCCCATCTCCAAACCGTGCAGATTAAAATAGGCATGGTTTGTCAGGTTTACCACTGTCTTTTTATCGGTTGTGCATTTATAATCCATTATTATTTCGTTGTTGTCAGTCCAGGTGTAAATAACTTCAGCTTCCACGTTTCCCGGGAATCCCATTTCCAGATCAGGACTATGATATGTGAATTTAATTGCCGGGGATTTGCTATCCTCAAGCACCTCAGTATTCCAAACCACACTGTGCCAGCCTTGTGGTCCGCCATGGAGGGTATTTG
>DIAS01000083.1:62897-68317 GCA_002415855.1 Bacteroidales bacterium UBA5072 | reverse complement strand
CGCCGATCTTCAATCCCGGTTTCATGCAAGTGAGACCGGGATTTTTTATTCTGACTGGATTGCGCTATCTTCCCCGAAATATTTCAAACCTACCAGCATGAAGAAACTGCTGCTGGCTATATTGCTTACCTCCTTCCTTCCGGTAACCCTCGTTGGCCAAATCGATACCTCAGTCGTCGTTTTCTCCTGGAAACTCGATGAATCTTATGCCAATCGCATCAGAACATCCGTCGATACTTTACTGGAAAACTTCCAGCATCACCTCCAGCCTTTCAACCAGTATACCGGTGTGGTTACACTCGGTAATTACGGCCTTCCCACCCAAAGCATTGTATTTACCGAGAGAGACCTGAACCAGGAATTCCTCCTGATCAATAACTACATGCCTTTTATGAAACTTTATGATCATACCGGTTACTACAATACCCGAAAACCTTTCACCAAGCTGGTATATTTCAGAGGCGGATCAAGCCAGAACAAGGAAGAAATGCTCGACGCCTTCCATACACAAAATATCACCAAAACTATCAACATAGGATTGCATTATTCCACCGTCAGGGCACTCGGACAATACAACTTTCAAAGAGTAAGGGACAATTCTTTCAGGTTTTTCAGCAACAAAGCCGGTCAGGTGTATTCTTACCACCTCAGCGTCAACCTGAATAAAATCATAGCTGATGAGAATGGCGGTATACTCAATGACAGCCTGATTACCGATACCACCTATGCTTTTACCAAGGACATCCCTACACTTTTCAGCGGCAAGGATAACCCCCCGGAACATTATCCCGATGTATACAACGAGATACACAATATCAATGTACTGGCCATGCAGGAAATTGCCTTCCGGAGCAAAGAAGAAAAACCGGATTCAACTACCACTCTCCGCAAAATCAGGGTCTTTTACCCGAAGCTGGTCTATATCTTTGCCGTGAACCGTACCGTAAGACTCTTCAATGATATTAAACCTTCCGTGGGACTGAACAGCGGCCTCTATCCCGCCCTCAACGTAAACAATACCTTCACGGCGGACTCTTTGCTCCACTGGAAATTTCTTAATACCGCACGACTTCAATTCCAGGGCCGCAAAAACAACCATTATTTCATCGATTACTCCTATGAAATGATGAAATATGCCTTGTCTGTCGCTCCTGATGCCTCCGATAGCCTGAAAAACGATGATATCTGGTTTATCACCGAAGCAATCAATCTTCCGGGCATAAACCTGGAAAACAGTTCTTTTAACTCCTATTTCTCCTCAGGATTTACCAAAGTTTTTGCTAATCTGCTCGAGATCAATTTATACGGTCGTTATTACCTGTCGGGTTACCGCAAAGGTGATTTCCTGGTTTCCGGCGATATGAAGCTCAGCTTCGGCAAAACCGATCATCCGGTCACCTTCCTGGCCAGGGGTACAAACGAACTCAGAACACCTGATTTCTTGTATACACATTACGCGTCCAATAATTTCATCTGGACAAAAAACTTCAGCAAAACCTCGCTGAACCATTTGTCAACAATACTGGCCCTCTCATCAAAGAAGTTTGAAATTCAGGCAGATTATTACTTACTTCGCAACCATATTTACCTGAATAAAGAAGCGTTTCCGGAACAGTACCAGACTGCTTTGTCAATACTTGTCCTGAGCGCGGCTAAGAGATTTGACTTTTGGAAAATAACTAGTGACAACAGGCTTGTATACCAGAAAAGTGAAAATGTAAATGTGCTTGATCTGCCTGAAATTGCTTATTATAACTCGACCTACCTGACCCATCTTTTTAATTTCAAGGGAACAGGAGGAAAATTATTGACTATGTTTGGATTTGATGTTTACTATAATACAAAATACTACGCCGATGCTTACATGCCTTCACTGGCATCGTTCCACCGGCAGGATGAAAAGCAGCTTGGCAATTATCCCTATTTCGATGCTTTTGTAAATATTCAGCTTAAAAGGTTTCGCTTCTTTCTTAAAGTACAGCATGTTAACGCAGGCTGGATGGATAAAAACTACTTTTCGGTACTACACTACCCCCGCAACACACGTGATTTAAAATTTGGTATTGCCTGGACTTTTTACGATTAGGATTGTTAATATACAGGTGATAAGTGGTTAACCATGCTACTGGTAGTACCCTGTTTTTTTACTAAATTTAGATATGATTATGATTAAAAAAATACTATTACTCCTCCTTCTCACACTGACATTGGCTTCCTGTACTTTTCACAACCGGCGAGCGGAAGAAACCAGTTGGCTGAGAGATCTGGAGAAGATCAAGGAAAAAGGAAAAATTACCGTTCTTACCGACTACAGCTCAACGGATTACTTCATTTACCGGGGCCAGCCCATGGGGTTCCAGTACGAAATGTTGCAGCAACTGGCTAACCATTTATCGGTTCGCCTGGAAGTGCGTGTCAGCAGGAGTCTGCAGGAGAGCTTCGAATTACTCAGTACCGGTGAGGCCGATCTGATTGCCCAGAATCTGGCTGTTACCAAGGAACGGCTCCAAAGGGTTGACTTTACAGTACCACTTGTACAATCACGACAGGTGCTGATTCAACGCAAACCGGAAGATTGGCGAAAAATGAAAAGCAGGGATATCGAAGCCCTCCTTATTACCAACCCGATCCGGTTAAGTGGCGTTACAGTGTATGTTACCCGTGGGTCAGCTGCAGCATCACGTTTGCGAAATCTTTCCGAAGAAATCGGGGGTGATGTCGGTGTGATCGAGGTGGATGAAAGTCCTGAACAGTTGATAAACCTGGTATCTGAAGGTGAGATACCTTTTACGGTTTGCGATGAAATAACCGCCAGGGTGAATGGCAGGTACTATCCCGAAGTGGACATTGCTACTCCGGTAAGCCTGCAGCAAAATCTGGCATGGGCAGTGCGCAAAGGTTCAACCAGTCTCCTGAAGGAAATGGATGCCTGGTTGTCGGATTTCACGCAGACTCCCAGGTACAAATCGTTATATGCCAGATACTTTGAGAGTAATAAACTGGCCACTATTGTAGAAAGTGATTTCTATGCCATCAACACTGGCAAGATTTCTCCCTATGACCAGTATATCAAACAATACAGCAAGCCTCTGGGCTGGGACTGGCGTCTTATGGCTTCCCTGATCTACCAGGAATCGAGGTTCAAAAGTAATGTTACCTCCTGGGCCGGTGCCTGGGGTCTTATGCAGTTGATGCCCACAACGGCAAAACGTTTCGGGGTGGATACCATATCTTCACCCAGGGAGCAAATTCGTGCAGGCAGTGAGTTTATTGTATGGCTTGACAAGCAATTCAGTGATATCCGCGATGATAATGAACGGATTAAATTTGTCCTTGCAGCCTATAATATCGGTCCCGGACACATCATCGACGCCCGGAACCTGGCCAGAAAGAACGGAGCCGATCCCGATAAATGGGATGACAACGTTGCAAGATTCCTGCTTTCAAAAGCTGACCCGAAATTCTATAACGACTCGGTGGTAAAATTCGGTTATTGCCGTGGTACGGAAACCTTCCGGTACGTGACAGAAGTTCTGGAACGATATGAGCATTACCGGAATATTGTAGGGAACTAATTTGCCAATATGCCAATATGCCAATGTGCTGATGTGCCAATGGGCACATCAGCACATTGTTCTCCTGATTATTTCCAGAAACTCACTCAAGATCATGGCGGTCGCCCCCCAGATGTGGTTTCCCCGTATGTCATAAAAAGGGACTTCAACAGACAAATCTGCAATTTGCATGATCTTTCGTTTGTGGTTTATGGGATTGAGCAGTTCATCCAGGTTCGTTTCAATGAGATACTGGACTTCATTGGTATCAGGGGTGAAATCAGGACGTTTGCTTGTGACGGCTACAAAAGGAAAAACATGTACATTGCTGACAGGTATAAATACCCTGGTGAGCTGTCCGATCACTCTTACCTCTTCAATCGGCATGCCGGTTTCTTCCTTTGCCTCACGAAGGGCCGTATTACGAAGCAGGCGGTCCCCTTTTTCAAACATGCCACCGGGCAGGCTGATCTGGCCGCTGTGGATGCCATTGTATTCAGACCGTTTAATAAAAACCGTGTAAATACCACCCTCCAGCGGATACAGCAACAAAAGCACACCGCTCTGTCTTAAAGGACGGTCGGTTGAAACAGGCCTTTTTACACCGGGCGACATCCTGAGCTGGACTTCAGCACCCGGCAAGGGCTTGGCCAGTTCCTCAGCGAGCCTTGATATCCATGCGTTATCCATCTATCAGTCGAATCGGATAGTACGTGACGGACTGATCCGGGCAACAACCATGGAAGGTAGAATGAGCACAGCCAGGGTGATCAGTAACGTCCCCGTATTTAGGACAAAAAGGTGAATAATGTTGAAATTTACAGGTACATATTCGAGAAAATAGGATTCGGGATTTAATTTCAGCGGTCTGAAATAATCCTGAATCAGGCAAATGCCTATTCCTACGAGATTACCCCATAACAGGCCCTTAACCATCAGGTAAACCGACTGGTAGAGAAATATGCTGCGCACACCCCTGTTGTTCATGCCCAATGCTTTTAAAATTCCGATCATGGTCGTACGGTCGAGGATGATGATAAGGAGTCCGGAAATCATGTTAAAAGCCGAGACTATCAGCATAAGCCCTAGCAACACCCAAACGTTCTTGTCAATCAAACCAAGCCAGTCAAATATCTGCGGGTATCTGTCACGGATATTGATCACCCGCAGCTTGGACCCGTCAGCATTGAAGCTCACCCCGGCGATATTGAATACTTCGGCAGACACACGGTCAAGATGTGAATAATCATCTATCAGGATCTCAAAACCTGAAACCTGTGTGCTGTCCCAATTGTTCAGACTTTGCAGGTGCCCTATATCTGCCAGGATAAACTGCTTATCGAATTCCATCAGGCTGGTGCGGTAAATCCCGGAAACAGTGAAGGATCTTCCCCTGGGCTGATCGTTGATGAAATACATGGCAAACCTGTCTCCTGGTTTGAGCTTCAACAGATCAGAGAAATATTTCGATATCAGTACTTTGTCCGTCTTATCCGTATCATTGACCTGGAATATCGATCCTTCCACCAGGTTCTCCCTGAAAAAGCCCCAGTCGAAATCGCTCCCTACTCCTTTCACAATAGCCCCCTGGATATCAGTTTTAGTTTTAATTATACCGGGTTTGGTTGAAAATACCTGTACATGCCTGATACCCGGTACGTCTTCCAGCAACGGTAAAAAAACCTGGTTTTTTGATATGGGTTCTGTTTCATAGGAATTGTTGGCATCATAGTTGATGATCTGGATGTGTGATCCGAATCCGATGATTTTGCGACGGATCTCATTCTTAAATCCGGTAACAGTTGCCACAGCAATGATCATCACCGCCAGGCTCAGGGCAATACCAACTACAGAAATCCGGACAAT
>DIAS01000083.1:10526-62625 GCA_002415855.1 Bacteroidales bacterium UBA5072 | reverse complement strand
GGACCAGAGAAGGAAGAACGACTTTCTTTATTGAAAGTCAGTCGAGTAGCTATGAATAATCCGGTTTTCAAAAGCTTCTTGTTGCAGGACTTCAAAGATATTAATTATTGTCGCGAAGATGCCTTTTCACCGAAGAATTCCACACTATTTCCTAATGAACTTCCTTACCACGAATTCATTTTTTCCTGTAAGCCGGATGATATAAATTCCTGCCGATAAATCGCGGATATTCAATACATCCTTAACCGGGTTTAGGATGCATGTCCTCAGAAGTACACCATTACTGGAAAATACTTCAGCAAGGACAGTCTCCGTTAGTCCCGCAACTGTTAACAGAGACTCAGCCGGATTCGGAAATACCAGAACCGCATTTTCAGGCGAGTTATGTTCCTCTATGCCGGTTGGGCTATTCAGGGTCACACCGATCATGAATCGTCGATAACTGTTGTTCAAAGAACCGCCTCCGATTGGCGACCAGAAATAGGCATCGCTTCTGCAGGGATTTTCTATCTGAACTCCCAGCGGGTAGTATGCAATTTCAGCTGGCGGGATCGCCAATCCTGCATAAAAACTTGTATCGGTCAGCAAAGGAGTGCCATTGAGATTAAAACTGTGCCATGAATTCAAGTCTTCCTCCTGAATGATGAATTCATCCGATTGCCCTGTTATTGTGCCGTTCTTATCCATAGTCAACGCGTACACAGTCATCCCGATGCTGCCGTAATTTACCAGGAAAGCATCAACTGACATTACACGGGTTGTCCCGCTGATGTGATATTTGGCCAGCAATATCCCTCCCTGGTTAGCAGCATAACCCCAATCAATTTCCTGGTAGTCATCAAAGGCGTACCTGGCCTGGGCTTCTGTAACAAATTGGTTGCCGTATCTGAGGTTGTTATCAAATCCATCATCTTCCGGTACGGACACCTCAGCGAGGTTAAACCCCGCAGAAGTGGAGCTGAATGGTTTAAAGGTCACGGTTACATTGGTTTTCGGATGGATAAAAGGAATGATGACGGTGTCCCTGAAGGTGCTTACCCCTTCGACATTTAGCACAACCTCAGCGTCGGATAGAATATTTATTCCTTTATTGCCGATACTGGCAGATAAAACCTGCGGATTACCATATAAGAACGAGGTTGTTCCCAGCATATATATTTCATTTACTGCAAGATCGTGCTGAAGGGCAGGTACAAACCTGTAAGTCATGGCCCATTCCGGCACAGGTCGTTCAGGAGGATTACCAAAATTGAATGCATTAACACTGTAATTGGCATTTATAAAACTGACATAATTCCAGCCTGCATTCGAAGCTTTGGAGACCACCAGTAAATCTTCATCCGAGAAAGTAGACCCTTTCAGTCCGCATGCTGCCGTCTTCAGTGCCGACGTGTTCCCCGAAGGAACAAATTCTCCGTAAACAAACTCAATGATATTCATGGTCTCGTATAGCCGTATCTGAAAGTTCATGTTATCAAACTGCCGGGCAGGATTGCCTGTTTTGTCACTCATGTTTTTGAATTGAATGGTGCAAATCCTGTACGGTTCAGTTCCTTCGGTAAATACCCTGTATTCCGGTGTTCCGGTCCCTGCGGTGAGGTCATGGTTGAATGGGCTGATCAGGTTCACATCGGCCGGATGATTGCTGCTGAAAATGCCGCCGCTTATTGTGTTTGTTTCATCAAAAAACAAAGCCGGAGATGAAGGGGGCGTATTGCCAAGCTTTATAAAACCATTGGTATTTAAAATGAATTGGGTAAAATCCTGGCAATTGAAGTTGAAGGTGAAACCGATATCTACCGGTCCGGAATTGGCATCATCATAATTACCTGATGTGGAGATGGCGAAACCGGAAGTCTCCAGGTCGACGTAATAGCCGCCATATGCCTGTGCCGATGTTGCGTAATAATTCAGCTGATCACATCCCGTAATGGGTTCTGGATTACTGACCGCGACGAATTTAAAATCGTCAATAAAGAAATCCGTATTGTAAATTCCAACGGCCGGATAGTCATTGACCCCGTAAAAATCCAGATACCCTAAAACGGCCATTGGCTGTGATGAATTCATTGTTGTGCTGAAATCGAATCCCCCGATGACAACATCATTCTGGTACAGCATAAGTGTGTCATTTTCCAGGTCAGTAAAAAGCCTGAACGTGAACCATTCATCAGAATTGTAGCTTGCCAGTTGAACAGAATCATCGCCATTGTCAAACCAGAGCTGGTTGTTTTCTGTGAAAAACAACTGAAATGCATACTTTGACCTGTTCCCGTGTTCAACGTTCAGGTAGGCTCCCTTGCCTTGTTTAACGTACATCTTGAATTCGATACTGTATGAACCGGATACCCTGCTTCCGAAATTATACAGGATATCGTTATCATTGGTGATATTCAGCGACTTGTCCCCACTGGAATAGTGTTCGCCGGATACGCGGGCATCTTCGGATGCACCGGTTGTGTAACTCCAGGTTTGCCACGATGTGGTTTGCGAAGCAACACCTATACCTGTAAGGTACGAGTCAAAGTTCTCTTCGAAAAGTGTTGTCTGGGCGTAAAGGTTCAGGCTCATGAAAATAGCTGCAATGAAGGGTGGTAAAATTGCTTTCATATGTGAATGGGATTAGGTTTGAATGATGATATCCGGTGAGGAACTGTTTGAGCAGCGTGTGAAAGCAGGAAAGGTTAATCATGGATTCCGGTTCTGTGATGCTTACTTTAAGGTACAAAATCCTGAACGTAAAGTCAAGATGTTAAGCACAATATTCCGTAATTCCGGGTAGTAAATGAACGGGACTGATGACATGAGGGACTATGACCTCATGGTAGCTGATTCCCCGGATGCAAGCGCCCGTTTCCCGACCTGTATCGCCACATTGCAGGATTTGATGGAAGCCTGCGCTGAAAGTCATGTACATTGCAGGATGACCTGCGCTATTCCGTGTAATCAATTATCCAGGCAAGCCATTATGCTTTTGCGCCAATGGTGCCAGTATTAAGAACAATTCTCTTGCCGGAACAGGTTTTCCCTGTACGAGATCAAGTTGCGGATAATTGGTAACCGGAACCAGCATTAATTCCTTTTTTCTGTAATATCCGAGAAAATTGAGATTCAACGAGGGGATATCCACAATGATAACATCAGTTGCTTTTAAAGACTTCAGTTTAATAAGATTATTCCGTTCATCTGCAATTAATTGTATGTACTTTGGGGAGCCAAAGGAGGATACTTCCCATGACTTGTCATGCCGCAACAATTCAACGGAAGAGCGTACCTCATTATTTACCATTACAGGATAGATGAATATATTTGTGACTTTCAGCAGTGAATCGGGAAGTGTGCCTTCTTTGTAGTCACGAAGCTGATCCAGCCTGACAAAGTATTCCTGTAGGGGTATGCCCAGGGATGAGAGCCTTGCTTCATCAAATGTTTTAAAGCCAAGCATGCTATAATTTTCAATGGTTACTATTTCGTGAAGCCTGATCAGGGAACTGTCAGCTGCCATTTGCATTTGTTCCTGTGCATAAAGATCTCCTGTTAAGCAGGTTGTAAAAAAAATGGCAGAACAAACAATTAATTTTCGTGTAAATGGGTTCATCTTATTTTCCTCCGGTATATTTAATATCATAAAAATCATCCCAGTGCGTATAATGTCCTGGGTTACTTGAAAATCTGGAGTAGGTGATTATCCGTTCATCACCAACACAAGGTGACCAGGGATCATGGATAATTACATAATTGACACCATTTAACGTCAGAAAACCTTTGGCTACCATCATATGACCGCCGCCGCCCGCCCATCCCCAGCTGAAGGCAAATGGTGTTTTTTTACAAAATTTTTCATTGGAAAGCTGATTTCTAACCTGGTCCCATGTTAACGCAGCATTATGGGTTCTCTTGAAGGTGAATCCGTACTTGTCAAATTCAGGCCATCCGCCACACGCACATGGATGTCCCTGAGGCTGATCGCAATTTGGTACTGTAGGAACCGGACATAGATCAATGGTACAGCAATCACTTCGCCCAAAACGATTATTCGCCTGAACACATTGACTTATATTGTGTTCCAAATAGTCCATTATCATTTGTCCGCTGGCAGCCCAACACCACATGCCTGTTTCCTGCGGGTGCAAGGGTACAGCCAGCGAACTTACCAGTGCCGGGTTGCAACAGAATGAATTGTCGTCGTGTGAGATTAGCATGCGTACATCCACACCCGCTGTACTGGTCCAGCTATTGTAAAAGGCAAACAAAAAATCCGATTTTTTATCTGCATTACCATCACCAACAGCTATTAATTTCGCAAGAACCCCGTCGCCCCAGTTCGTTTGGTATATACGATCGCTAAAAGTACCGTCATCTCGAAACATGATCGCTCTGACTTCAGCCCCCTTGTCGGTTGACCAGCTGTTATAAAAGGCGAGGAGTATATCAGTTTTATTATCTCCATCCACATCTCCTGTGCCCACAAACTTGGTCAGAGTTCCATCACCCCAGCCAGTAGGATAAATGCGCGTTTGGAATTTGCCATCCTCGCGTGGCAGGATCATGCGCACTTCAGTCCCTTTTTCACTGGCCCAGCTATTATAAAATACAAAAAGAAAATCTGTTTTGCCGTCTCCATCCGCGTCACCGATGCCAGTATAATTGCCTACAACCCCATCACCCCAATCGGTTCGATGTATGCGTGTCTGGAACGTGCCATTTTCACGTGGCAAGATCATCCGTACTTCAACGCCTTTCTCACTATCCCAACTATTATGATAGGCAAATAAGAAATCCTTCCTTCCATCGCCATCACCGTCTCCCAGACCAATGAATTTGGCTAAGACCCCGGTACCCCAATTGGTATGAAAGGAGCGAGTCTGAAAAGTGCCATTCTCCCCAGGAATTATCACGCGTACTTCAACACCTTTTTCACTTGCCCAGCTGTTATAGAAGGCAAAAACAACGTCTGTACGTCCGTCCCTGTCAATATCGCCGGTACTCACATATCTGCTCACGCATCCATCTCCCCAATCAGTATGATATGCAAGAGTCTGGAACGTTCCATCCGCATGGGGCAGGATCATTCGCAGCTCAACTCCTTTCTTTTGCGACCAGCTATTATAATAAGCAAATAGGACATCAGTGTTGCCATCCTTGTTGATATCTCCCAGGCCTATGTATTTGCCTAGTGTTCCATCGCCCCAGTCGGTTTGGTGGTTACGGGTTTGGAACGTACCATCAGCACGTGGTAAGATGATTCTTATCTCCACCCCTTTTTTACCAGACCAGTTGTTATAAAAGACAAAAAAAAGATCTTTATAGCCGTCTGCATCCACATCACCAACTCCAATGAACTTGCTTAGAACTCCATCGCCCCAATTGGTATGGAATATACGTGTCTGAAAAGAACCATTTTCACGCGGCATGATCATGCGTACTTCAACACCTTTCTCGTCTGCCCAGCTGTTGTAATAGGCAAAAATGAAATCTGACCGTCCGTCCCCGTCAACATCGCACGTATGGACGAATCTGCCCAGTGTTCCATCGCCCCAGTTGGTAAGATTCGTACGCTCTTCAAAACAGCTTTGTGCTGTTACACTATGCGAGGCTAATAAACAAGAAAAGAATAGAGTAAATGACCTGATCAGTAATCCATGCGGGCTAAGGAGTCCACCTGAGAAAGATGAAAATTTACTGCTACCGGTTATTGTCTGATTTGTTTTCATTTCTACACTTTCTTAATTATTAATAGTTTAAGGAAAGAACTTAAGTCCAATTGCACAAAGTACTGCTGCCATCAATTTGGGTCGATCTCCATGTTCCGATTTGAAAGGGAATAGGATTCTCAATGGACCACCAGGTGCCTTAAGGATGAAATCTCAAACTCTTGTTTCTGTTCTTCTTCCAGGTAGCATTGTGCCTGCCTATAGCATTTCCTTTAAGGTTTAGCCGTAACAAAGTGATTAATCGACCTATTCAAATCTGTAAGAAACTAAAGATACAAACTAAGAGAGCTAAAGTCAATTAATTGTCCTCTGTTTTGACTAAAATATTCATGGTCTTCTAATTGCCAATTCATTGATGTTCTCTTTATGCTTACAATACTTGAAGCAGGACATGCCATATTTTTCTGCTTTTAAATAACCACTTGCCTTTTTTTTCATACTTTAACTCAAATTATCCAGTAACCCTTTCGGTATGATGAAAAAGCTGTTTCTTGGTTTCCTGTCCTGGTTGGCTTACAGTTCGATCGTTTGTGGCCAAAACCCCTTTATTAGCCACATGTATACTGCGGATCCTTCGGCAAGAGTATTTAACGATACGCTGTATGTTTACCCGTCACACGATCCTGATACTGCCACATGGTTTAACATGGTGGACTGGCATGTTTTTTCTACAACGGATATGAAAACATGGACAGACCATGGCGTGGCCTTGCGGCTGGCTGATCTGTCCTGGGCGAAAAAATATGCCTGGGCCCCCGATTGTGCGTTTTACAATGGCAGGTATTATTTCTACTACCCGGTGGACCAGAACTTTATCGGTGTGGCGATTGGCAATCGTCCTTACGGGCCTTTCAAAGACCCGCTGGGCAGGCCTCTCATCACCCGACAGACACCCGGCGTGGTGAACAACCGTGATTTGATAGACCCGGCCATATTTATTGATGATGATCAAAAAGCTTATCTTATTTTTGGACAGAATGATGTAAATATCGTAAGGCTCAATGAGGACAGGGTCTCCTTTGCTGATACGGTAAGGGTAATCCAGGGAGTGTATCATTTTTTCGAGGCAATCTGGATGCACAAATACCAGGGTAAATACTACCTGTCTTATTCGGGAGATGATAAGATTTTGTATGGCATAGGCGACAGTCCTTACGGACCGTTTGAATACAAAGGCATGATTCTCGACAAGATGAACAGCGGTACCAACCATCATTCCATTGTAGAATACAAAGGGCAGTGGTATTTGTTCTATCACAACGCCGATCTGTATTTTTCAAAACATAAGGAGGATGATGGCAGCCTGGGATGGAAGGGCGTTCATCCCTTCCGGAGGTCAATCTGCGTGGACTACCTGTATTATAACGAGGATGGTACCATTCAACAGGTCGTTCCTACGAAAACAGGGGTGGAAAAAATCGAATAGGTTTCAATGCATGGCAGGCAACTTGCAAGGATTCAAAATCAGCAAATAATACACTAATTTTAAAGGATGTCTTACTCAACAGAAGGTCCACACATGATTTTGTCAATCATGAAGGTTGTGATTTTAATCCAGCTGGCAGCCATGCTTATTCAGTCATGTTCTGCCCAGCCGGCCCAGACTCCCGGTATCATACAAACCGGCGCAGATCAGACTGGCCTGTACCTCCCCCTGCTGAAAGGGAAGCAAGTCGGACTGGTTGCCAACCACACCTCGTTGGTGGGATATACACACCTGGCAGATACGATGCTGAGGTCGGGGATTAACCTTACCAGGATCTTTGCCCCTGAACATGGATTCCGCGGCGACGCTGATGCAGGTGCTGAAATTGGCGATGCTGTAGATCGCAAAACCGGCGTACCGGTCATCAGCCTTTATGGATCAAAAAAGAAACCTGCCCCTGAGGACCTGAGCGGCATCGACTTCATGGTCTTTGATTTACAGGATGTGGGTGTCCGTTTTTATACATATATTTCTTCCCTGCATTATGTGATGGAAGCTTGCGCTGCAGGGCATATTCCTTTGCTCGTGCTGGACAGGCCCAATCCACTTGGTCACTATGTCGATGGTCCTGTGCTTGATCCGGCTTACCGGTCATTTGTGGGAATGCATCCCATACCTGTTGTATATGGCATGACTGTGGGAGAACTTGCCCTGATGATCAACGGAGAAGGCTGGCTTGCTGAGGGGCTGAAATGCGACCTCCGGGTTATCCCGTGCAGTCATTACAACCACAGCACCTTTTATCAATTGCCCGTAAATCCTTCTCCCAATCTGAACACCATGGAAGCTGTTTACCTGTATCCGTCGATGTGTTTTTTCGAAGGTACCGTCATGAGCCTGGGGCGTGGCACAGCTTTTCCTTTCAGGATAGCAGGCCATCCTGATTATCCGGTCAGGACTTTTTCATTTGTGCCGGTCGCCAATGCAGGCAACAAAGACCCGAAATGGAAGGACAAGACCTGCTACGGGATCGATCTGAGGTCGTTATCCGTTGATCAGTTACAGCAAATGAAGACCCTGGAACTGGATTGGCTGTTCGATGTTTATAAAACAATGGGACTCAGGGAGGCTTTTTTTACCGATTATTTCGACAGGCTGGCAGGCAGCGGAGAACTCAGAAAACAGATCATCTCGGGACTCAGCGAGGAGCAAATCAGGAAAAGCTGGCAGAACGGTCTGGACAGGTTCAAAACCATCAGGAAAAAATATTTACTTTACAGCGATTTTACCGCAGACATTCATACCATCAATAACTAACAGGAAGTCCTATGAGGAAACTTGTACTTCTTATGACCGCCATCGTTCTGGTCAATTACCTTTCTGCGCAGACTGCCCGCGGTAGGGTTTTTGAAGATGGCAACCGGAACGGGAAATGCGACATGGGGGAGAGAGGAATCGCAAAGGTTGCAGTTTCAAACGGGGTGGAAGTGGTTCTGACCGATAAGAAAGGAGCGTATTCTATCAACATCCCTGAAAACTCGATCCTTTTTGTGATAAAGCCTGCGGAATATCAATATCCGCTCAATGAAATGAACCTTCCGCAGTTCTGCTACAGGTACTACCCAGGCGGGGGACCGAAGCTCAGTAATCCGGTTATTGAGGCAACGGGCCCGTTGCCAGCTGAAATTGATTTTCCGCTTATACCCGGTAAGAAGAATGATAACTTCAGGGCTGTCATTTTGGGCGATACGCAGATCGGAGACCTGAGCGACCTGGATTTTCTCAGTCGCGATATTGTGGCCGGCCTGGCCGT
The DNA here is from genome assembly GCA_002415855.1 of Bacteroidales bacterium UBA5072. GTDB lineage: Bacteria > Bacteroidota > Bacteroidia > Bacteroidales > UBA10428 > UBA5072. The sequence goes on along the minus strand of DIAS01000083.1, from coordinate 53,672 downwards.
TGATCAGGAATTCGCGTTTTGTACAGTTCTTGGAGACCTGGTCCATGATAATTTTGCCTTATATGAGCCATTAAACCGGGTCATGTCTGCGCTGGATATTCCAATGCACCATGTGCAGGGCAATCATGACCAGAATTACGATGCACCCGGCGATAAGCTGGCTACAGAAAGTTTTAAGCAGGTATACGGGCCCAAAAACTACGCTTGTAATTACGGCATGGTCCACGTGGTTGTGCTGGACAACATTCTGTATTCGGGGGATACCATCAGGCGGAGTTACGTTGAGGGTTTTGATGATGAAGCTGTCAATTTTCTGATCAATGATCTGAAATATGTGTCCAGTGACAAGCTGGTCATGATCATGACACATGCTCCGTTCATCAATGATTTTAACCAGAAACCTGTTGTAAACCTTGATAAGGTCCTGGCAACCCTGGAACGGTTTCCCCATACATTTTCCATTTCCGGTCATAATCATACCATATCCCAATATTTGCTGGGTAAAGAGCAGGGCTGGAACGGTACGGTTCCGTACCATCATTTTGTTGCTGGTGCTGCCTGTGGTAGTTGGTGGAGCGGGGCTTTTGATGAGTCAGGCATTCCCGATGCCACCATGACAGACGGGTCGCCCAATGGCTATGCAATCGTTACTTTCACGGGGAACTCCTATTCGGTGGACTACCAGGTTGCCCGCCGGCCCGCCGGTTACCGGATGAAAATCTATACCGCACCAGTCACAAGCAGGAAATCAATTGCTGAAGAGGGAAATGATTTGTTTGTCAACTTTTTTACCGGATCTGACAACGACCTGGTTACTGCCCGTTTCGATGAGGGACCGGAGATCATCCTGAACAGAGCGGTTCAGGCTGACCCTGAATATGTGCATAATTTCCAGCTCTGGATGAACCCGGAGATGAAGCTGAACGGACGTAAACCATCACGTCCGGCGAATTGCAGGCATCTATGGAAAACTGCCATGCCGCCTGACCTTGTTACAGGCATGCATAAGGTTGAGGTGACCGTAACGGATGTTTTTGGCCGTAAGTTCATGGCCCTGCATTTCTTCAGGATATCGGAATAAGCAACCCTCAACGCTGCTCTTTTGACACAACTACCTGAGAATATTACCCTTCAAAGCGGCAACGCCCGGTTGGCTGTTAAACTCTATGCCAGGCCCGGAGCAGAAACCGTAATCCTGTTACATGGTGGCCCCGGGGTTCCTGATGAAATGACCGAGGTGCGTGAATTCCTGGAGCAAAAGATGCAGGTGATCACCTTTGATCAGCGGGGTACGGGAACAGATAAATGCCATGGCTGTTCGTTTTCCATTCCGGAATACCTTGGCGATATCAGTTGCCTGGCTGCATTTTTCAATCTTGAAAGGTTCCATCTTTTCGGCCATTCCTGGGGGGGCTTGTATGCACAGCTTTATGCCGGGACGTACCCGGAAAGGATTGCCGGTTTGTTCCTATGCAGCCCGGGTTCCGGAACAGGGACGGTGTGGACCCGGACTGAAAAAGAGGTCTACCGTTATAACCGCAGCCGGTCAACAAACACCGAATGGGTATGGATGGGCATAAACGCTCTTTTCGGTTTGATGGGCAGCAGCAGTGCTTATCGCCGTCTGTTCAGGCAGATCATCATCAATTACCACAAAGGCTATAATGTGCCGCCACCGGAGCCGGAAAAGCTGGCCAAAATCAATTCACGGGCAGCCCTGAGGACGCGGGGTGTCATTAAAAAGTTCCCGGCTATGGAAGTGTTCGGTAAAACTCCTTACCCGGTTATGATTACTTACGGGCAATATGATGCTTACGGCGATAGCAAGAACTATGTTTTTGAGCGCTTTCCGGAGGCTCTTAAAGCAATTGTGCCCGATTGCGGCCATACACCCTGGAAACATAACCCGAAGGTATTCCAGGAGGTCCTGGGGACCTTCTATGGTATCCCACCCCGACGGGGTGACCACACCCCGTCGGGGTGAGGGGCATCATTCCCATCCGGGCAATTCATCCCTGGTTAATACCTGCGGGGCTTTGTATGTGTTTTTAATCTCATCGGTGGTGTTGGTTTCCACGACGAGTTCGGCCCATACCATGAAAAATGTCCAGCGGGGTTGTGATACCAATGTTCCGGGTGAAGGAAGCTTTGCACATTCCCCGATCGCTATGGGTTTGTTACCAACCACTTTCAGGATATCGGCGTACCACGAAGGATCATAACCCTTGTCATACACGTCAAAGCCGAATACGTCCCAATACCCTTCTCCCGGGTTGTAGTCGGCAAAATCGCGGCTAAGGTCCTGCATATCCCATATCCAGATGAGGTTGTTCAGGCCTTTGGTAATTGTAAAATAGTCATGTGTGATCCGGTATAGTTCAGCGGTACCTTTGGGGCCTTTGCGTCCACCCCACCAGAAAGCACCCTGGTTCATTTCATGCAACGGGCGGAAAAGCACTTCAACACCCGCGTCCTCAAGTTCCTGCAGATAAACAGACACTTTGTCCATCCGGCGTTTCCAGCTGCCGTTGAGCAACGGGCCTTCTGTGATCAGTTCATTCCACTGCTCATCAGATAAATGACTCATAATGCCCACCGAATCCCAGCCGCAGGGTTCATCAAATGCCGGGTTGCAGGCATGCCACATCAGGTTAATGATCGCTCCGTTTTCCCATTGCCGTTTAGCTTCATCGATCATGATGCGACGGTTTTCAATGTTTTCTTCCTGGAACAGGAAATCGCCACTCCACAGTCCGGGATATTTGCCGGTTATCCTGTAAATTTCATTGGTCCACTTGTCGGGAATGGCATTCGGCTCTTTGTTATGCTGGCCTGCAACCGTGTATTTCCCCGATATGGTGTACAGGTAGTCCAGTGTTTTAAATGATTTTTTCGGGGATGTGCAGGTTGAAATCAGCGTTAATCCAAATATTCCAAGGAGCCAGGTAAAGTGATTCATATGATCGTGACGATTAAAATGACCTTAAATGTATGCATTTTCATATTAAAGTCGCAATTTTGCCCTTTCCGTAATTGAGAAAGCATGGTTTCACTTTGTGCAATAGCGTCGGGAAGCAACGGTAATTGTTATTATATTGGCAATCATTCCGAGGCCATTGTCATTGACGCCGGCATTTCGGCAAGGCAGATGATTGACAGGATGCATAAACAGAAACTGGATCCGTCAAAAGTAAAGGCGATCTTTATCTCTCATGAACATGCTGATCACACCAATGGGGCAAGGGTCATGGGTAAAAGGTTAAATATACCTGTTTATGTAACCCCGCGCACCTATACAGCCATGTATGCCCGTCAAAGGCCTGCCTCCCCAAGGTTCTTTGAGCCCGGTACGGAAATCAAGGTGGGATCATTTCAGATCTTTTCTTTCCCCAAAAACCATGATGCTGCAGAACCATGTTCTTTCCGAATTGTACATAACGGGCTGCACGTAGGAGTCTTTACCGACATAGGCAGTCCCTGTGAAAATGTACTGCACCACCTGGGTCATTGTCATGCGCTCTTTCTCGAAGCCAACTACGATGAGAACATGTTGTGGGAAGGACGCTATCCCTGGCCGTTGAAGCGCAGGATTGCCTCTGAAGTTGGCCATTTATCGAACGATCAGGCATTTGATCTGGTTAAGAACCATTCGGGACAGCAATTGCAGATGGTATTCCTGAGTCACCTTTCAGCTGAAAACAATACGCACGAGAAGGCCCTGGAACGTTTTTCGGAGTTAAGCAATAAATTCGACATTCATCTGACGTCGAGGTATTCGGCAGGCGAAGTGGTTTACATGGGACTTAGCGCAGAACAAGGGACACTGAATTTCGAACAGTAAACCTTGGATACCTCCAATCAGATTCTCCCCGGGTATTCCTGCAATCCTTTCTTCAGGCATTCCATGGCATTTCCCAGGTCATTGATGTTGAGCACATAGGCAATACGGACCTCCTGCCTGCCCAATCCCGGTGTGCTGTAAAAGCCTGAACCCGGCGCCAGCATAACGGTTTGCTTCCTGTAATCAAAATTCTGCAACATCCACATCGAGAAATTTTCGGCATTGTCAACAGGCAACCTGACCATGGCATAAAAGGCACCTTTGGGTGTAGGACAAAATACCCCCGGGATATCATTCAGGGCCTTCACCATAAAGTCCCTACGTTGCAGGAACTCATTAAAAACATAGTCATTGTAATCAGGCGGTGAGTCCAGTGCGGCTTCTGCGGCAAGCTGTCCGATATTTGGCGGACAAAGGCGGGCTTGGCCAAATTTAAGCGCGGTATTCAGTAACTCCCGGTTTCGCGTGGCCATGACACCAACACGCAACCCCGTTGCGCTGTATCTTTTTGAAACCGAATCGATCAGGATCAGGTGCTCATCGATCCCTTCGAGCAGCAAAGCTGACTTCACGCCATTCCCGTCATAGCATAGTTCACGGTAAACCTCATCGCAGATAAAAAACAGGTTGTGCCTGCGCACGATATCGCATATCTGTTCCAGTTCTTGCCACGAATAGAGATATCCTGTCGGATTGTTGGGATTGCAGATGAGTATGGCACGCGTGCGGGGAGTGATCTTTTTTTCAAACTCCTGGACCGGGGGGAGGGCAAAGCCATTTTCAATAGAAGAAGTGACCGGAACAACCACTGCATCGGCCGCAATTGCGAAACTTAAATAGTTGGCATAGAATGGTTCGGGAACAATGATCTCATCTCCGGCATTCAGACAGGCCAGAAGTGAAAATGTAATGGCCTCTGAACCGCCTGTGGTGATCAGAATATCCTGGTAATCGAGCTTTGCCCCTATTTTATTGTAAAAGGCGGCAAATTTGCGCCGGAGTGATTCATTGCCTGCGCTGTGCCCGTAATCAATGATGCTGCAACCTATGTTCCTGATCGCTTCAAGTGCCATGGGCGAGGTAAGAATATCCGGCTGTCCGATATTCAGCCGGTATACTTTGCATCCGCGCCTGGCTGCATCCTCGGCCAGAGGCACAAGCTTGCGGATGGGAGAACTTGGCATTTGCCGACCTCTTTTTGAAATTTCGGGCATGACGGAGAGATTTGTTAAAATTGCAGGTTGCGGGTTGCTGGATTATTCGAGGGTAGGGGCTCCTTCTTTAACTGACTTCGCGGCCTCTACCTTACCTTTGATCACCAGCACGACAGGTACCTTATCTGCATTGGAATAAACCGAAATCGATTTGGAAAAACTACCGGTGATGCGGGTGTTATAGCTCACCTTGATCCTGGCTTTATCACCTTTTTTAATAGGATTCTTGGGCCATTCCGGAATCGTACAGCCACAGGATGAACGGACATTGGCCAGCAAAAGGGGTGCCTTTCCTGTATTTTTGAATACAAACTCATATGTGCCGTCACCACCCTGCGGGATCGTCCCAAAATCATGTTCCGTGGTCTCAAATTCTATCTTGGCCATTTCCTGCTCACCTGCAGCAGGTTGCGGAGACTGTGAGCAACTCAGTGTAAAATAAAACGCTGCCAGGGCAAGGAATGATAGAAGCTTTTTCATAACACCATTTTAAATGTTTAAACTGTTGGCAAAAATAATGGATTTCAAAGAACTCCGGCAAGTAAATTGGCGAAAAATCCTATTTTTGTGCGTTTAACAGCAGCGAATACAACAGAAAATATTCAAAAATGGAGATCCCCAGCAAATATAATCCAAAGCATGTAGAGGACAAGTGGTACAGTTACTGGATGGAGAGAGGTTTTTTCAGATCTGTGCCTGATAGCCGGCAGCCTTATACCATTGTTATCCCTCCACCCAATGTTACCGGTGTGTTGCATATGGGTCATATGCTGAATAATACCATCCAGGATATCCTGGTCAGACGTGCACGGATGAAAGGCAAAAATGCCTGCTGGGTACCTGGGACCGACCATGCTTCCATAGCAACGGAAGCCAGGGTGGTGGCGAAACTTAAAAGTGAAGGGATCGAAAAGAAAGACCTTACCCGGGAGAAATTCCTTGAGCATGCCTGGGAATGGCGGCACAAGCATGGTGATATAATTCTGGAACAGCTCAAAAAGCTCGGGGCTTCGTGCGACTGGGAAAGGACGAAATTTACCATGGACGATGAAATGTCTGAAAGTGTTATCAGGGTATTCGTTGATCTTTATAACAAAGGGATGATATACCGGGGTATCCGGATGGTGAACTGGGACCCGCAGGCACTCACCGCTGTATCGGATGAAGAAGTAGTCTATCGGGAAGTGGGTTCGAAGCTCTACTACGTAAACTACAGGATACAGGGTGAGGAGGGTCATGTGACCATTGCCACCACACGCCCGGAAACCATCCTGGGTGACACCGCGGTATGCGTGAATCCTGCCGATCCCCGTTACCGCAACCTGGCCGGGAAAAAGGTTTATGTCCCCATGATCAACCGGTTGGTTCCCATTATCGAAGATGACTATGTAGATATGGAATTCGGTACAGGATGTCTCAAGATCACACCGGCACATGACATCAATGATTACGAAATAGGTATCAAACATAATCTTCCCAGTATCGACATCTTTAACGAGAACGGCACACTCAGTGAACAGGCACAGTTGTTTACAGGCATTGACAGGTTCAAAGTCCGTGAACTGGTTGTAAAAAAGCTGGAGGAAGAAGGATTGCTGGTGAAGACGGAAGACTATGTGAATAAGATAGGCTATTCCGAACGTACTGATGCGGTAATTGAACCCCGGCTTTCGCTGCAATGGTTCGTGCGCATGAAACAGCTGGCTGGTCCGGCCCTTGACAATGTCATGAACGATAACATCACCCTTTGTCCCCCAAAATTCAAGAATTCGTACCGGAACTGGATGGAAAATGTACGGGACTGGTGCATATCGAGGCAATTGTGGTGGGGGCAGCGTATACCTGCCTATTACTATGGCGAGGGCCAGAATTATGTGGTGGCGGAAAGTTCCGGGAAAGCCCTTGAACTTGCCCGGCAAAAATCAGGGATGCCTGATCTTCAGCTAACTGATCTCAGGCAGGATGAAGATGTACTGGATACGTGGTTCTCCTCCTGGTTATGGCCAATATCGGTCTTTGACGGCATTCGCAATCCGGATAATCCGGATATCAAGTATTACTATCCCACGGATGACCTCATCACCGCTCCCGAGATCCTTTTCTTTTGGGTGGCGCGAATGATCATGGCGGGCTACGAGTACAGGAATGAAAAGCCTTTCAGGAACGTTTACCTGACGGGAATTGTCAGGGACACCAAAAGGCGTAAAATGTCAAAATCGCTTGGCAATTCGCCGGATCCGCTTCACCTGATCGAAAAGTACAGTGCCGACGGTGTGCGTATCGGCATGCTGCTCTGCTCACCTGCCGGCAATGATCTGTTGTTTGATGAAAACCTGCCTGAGCAGGGCCGCAATTTTGCGAATAAAATGTGGAATGCCTTCCGCCTTGTGAGATCATGGCAGGTTGATCCGGACGCAAGGCCTGGCAAGGCATCTGAGATGGCCATCGTGTGGTGTTATGAAAGGATAAAACAGGGAATCCTTGAAATTGAAGAAGCATTTAATCAGTACCGCATATCGGAGGCACTGATGACGGCCTACAAATTGTTCTGGGATGAATTCTCCTCCTGGTACCTTGAAATCATCAAACCGGAATTCCAGAAGCCTATTGACAGGCGAACGTACCAGGCAACCCTTGAGATGTTTGAGGTGCTGCTCAGAATCCTGCATCCTTTTGTGCCGTTTATCACCGAAGAGATATGGCACCTGCTCAAGGAAAGGCCGCAGGGCTTCAGCCTGATGTATGAAAAGGCACCATCGGTGAAACCCTTTGACAAGGAAAAAGTACGCCGGTTTGAGCAGGTTAAGGATATTGTTGCTTTCATCCGGAATACCCGCGTTGAGAAACAGATCCCGAATAAGGACAAACTGACGCTGTGCATCAAACGGGTTGATTATGACGGTGACTTCGATCCGGTCATTCTAAAACTTGGCAACCTCGAGGAGATCAGGATCATCTCGGAAAAAGTGGAAGGTGCGGTGAGCTTTATTACTTCGTATGCGGAGTTCTATATTCCGGTGGGTGATTTGCATGACCATGAAGAAGAACTAAAAAAGCTGCATGATGAACTTGAATATAACCGTGGCTTTCTGGCAACGGTGATGATGAAGCTTAACAACGAGAAATTTGTGAGCAACGCTCCTGCACAAGTGATTGAGCTCGAAAACCGCAAGAAGGCTGACGCAGAAACGAAGATCAGGGCAATTGAGGAGCGGATTGCATCGATGAAGTAACGGGACACGTGAACTCCCGCTTGTCCCTTGTCCCTTTCTTCAGGGTGCCAGTCTGTAAACCTCCCATGCCCCACCGATCCGCGTGTACTCAAACCGGTCGTGCAGCCTGTTTTCACGACCCTGCCAGAATTCGATGAGATGGGGGACCAGTTTGTACCCGCCCCAATGATCAGGCTTTTCAAGGACTTTTACGCTGGATAACTGAAGATAATCGTGCTGCAGGTTCTCGAGGTACTCACGGCTGGGAATGCGCTTGCTTTGAGGCGAAGCCCAGGCTCCTACCTTGCTTCCTTCAGGCCGTGTTTTAAAATATTCATCTGACTCGTGCCGGGGTGTCTTGAAGATCTTCCCTTCAATTCTGACCTGCCTTTCCAGATCAGGCCAGAAGAAAAGCAGCGAGCCGAAGGGATTGGCAGCAATCTGGGCACCTTTTCTGCTTTCGTAATTGGTAAAAAAGGTAAACCCGTCCTCATCCAGGTTCTTCAGCAGGACCACCCGCGAGGAAGGCTGGCCTTCCGCAGATACTGTGGAAAGCGCCATGGCCGTGGGTTCCGTGATTTCCGATTTTATGGCATCATTCAGCCAGTACTTGAACTGAACGATCGGATCCATATCGAGGTTGTCGATGTCTAAACCGGATGAGCTATATTCCCTGCGGATGCTCTGTAAGTCGGCCATATCATTTGGTTTACAGGTACAACAAATCAGATGGTCGTTGGTTCAAGTTTTTGATAACGTGCGTTCTTGATGCTGGCGTTCAGTTCGAAGCCTGCCAACAGGGCTATGGAGTTGAAGTTCATCCACAGCATAACCGCAATAAGCGTTCCGATTGAACCGAAGAATTGGTTAAAGGGCGCAAAATGATTGACAAAGTAAGAAAAAGCCAGGGATGTTAAGATCGAAAGGATGGTGGCAAGAATGGCCCCTGGTGTAAAAAGGCGCCATTTTGTCTTACGGGCCGGGGCCCAGTAATAAAGGAATGAAATTGCGAGGAAGGTAAGAGCGAGCACAATCAGCCATTTACCGACTAGAAGCAGGGTGAAGGTGACAAATGCCTTGATGATCCCCACAGCATAAAGATGCCGGATTCCCATGTTGCAAAAGAACAGGAGGATGGCTGCGAGGGTCACAAGAATAAAAAGGATGATGAAAAGCCCGACCGAAATCAGCCTGCGTTCCATCCAGGGCCTTGATCCGACTGTGTGATAGGTGGCATTGAATGCCTGGATGATTCCATTCAGACCTTTCTGAACGAAGAACAGGGTGACCAGGAAACCGAAGATCTGCATACCGTGGCGTTTCTGGAAAAAATCCCGTAGAATGGATTTCAGCACCAGGTAAGAGTTCTCAGGAATCACATCTACCAGGATATCCATCAGGCTTTCCTGAAGGTTGCGGATGGGCAGGTAAGGAATAAGTCCCAGCAGAAATATGATGGCCGGTCCCAACGCAAGCAGGAAATGGAAAGCAATTGATGTGGCCCTGATGCTCAGGGAACCCTGCATGAGCCCTTTGAAATACAAGGTGACCACTTCATAAAGGCTTAATCCCCGTGATCCCGGAAATTTTATGTTTTTACAGCGATCGCCGAGCTTCTGGATTCTTTTCTCAAAAAACCTATAGGTATAGGTGGGTCGGTCCGAACTCATCAGGCTTGTAGTTAAGGGCCTTGAGGCTCAGATCAAGGCTTTTGATGTGGTGTGTGAGCGCTCCTACTGAAATATAATCTACGCCGCACTCGGCATAGTCTCTGATATTCTCAATTGTAATTCCGCCCGATGATTCAGTTTCAAATCGTTCACCAATCATTTCAACTGCCCTGCGGGTTGTATCAAGATCGAAATTATCGAGCATGATGCGCCTGATCCCACCAATACTAAGAATGGTGCTGACATCATCGAGATTGCGTGCTTCTATCTCAATATCGAGGTCCCGGCCGCTCTTTTTCAGGTATTCCCTGGTTCGTTGAATGGCCCTCGGTATGTCCCCTGCAAAATCGATATGGTTGTCCTTGATCAGGATCATATCATAAAGCCCGAACCTGTGATTCTCTCCGCCCCCGGTTTTAACAGCGGCTTTTTCGAGCATGCGCATGCCCGGCGTTGTCTTGCGTGTATCCAGAATTTTGGTTTTCAATCCATCAAGCCTCTTCACATATCGCCTGGTGGTGGTGGCAATACCGCTCATCCTTTGCATAACATTGAGCACAAGCCTTTCCGCTTTTAACAGGGCCAGCACCTTTCCTTCCACAATAAAGGCAATATCGGACGGGAATACCTGTTGTCCGTCTAACTTATATACGATAAGCTTACTATCAGGATCAAGCTTGCGGAAAATCATGGCTGCTACATCAACTCCGGCAAGGACCCCTTCTTCCTTAACGAGCAACTGTGCTTTGCCGACAGCATCCTCTGGAATACAGGCGCTGGATGTATGGTCACCATCACCGATATCTTCCAGCAGTGCATTATTGATAAATTCGTCGAAGCTGCTATTCGGCATTTTCCTCTTCAAAGCGGAGCTGATGAATGAATGGTTTATTATCGCGTTGCTTGATCAGCAAGGTTACCCTGAAATTTCCAGTTGATGTGGTCAGGTTTCCGATGATATATTGTGAACCCTCTTTTCCACCTTTGTGCAAAACAACGAAATTTGTTGGCACATGTTTTGCAAAGAAATTCTTAACAATGAGTTCTGCCTGCTGACTGCTGTAAATATCCTCCTGACCTGCAATGGCAAGTTCGATGCTGGAATTGAAATATTTCGCAAGCTCAGCGGAATTTCCCGATTTCAATGCGTCGATCATGGCCGGTGGAAGGTCTCCGGGTGCGATTGCACTGACTTTCACCTGGATGGGAAGAACCAGGAGCACCAGGAACAAAGCCCTTTTGAAGCTGTTGATTTTCAGCACTGTGTTTATCATGCTTGTGTCAAAATAAAAAGTATTTTTGAATAATGATAAAACCATTTGCGTCACAAAATTATAAATTAAATTCAATTATGTAGATTAATCAAAATCCGGGCCAACAATTCCTTAACTGAAACTTTTTTCATGAAGATCAGCATCATCAACCTCGGAATCACCCAGGAAACTTACCTTAGAGAAGGCATTGCCTTGTTTGAGAGGCGGATAAAACATTATACTCCTTTTCAGATGATTTACCTGAATGAACCACGCAACCTGAAAAACCAGCCGGAGAATATCCAGAAGGAGGGTGAGGGGAAGGTGCTGCTGACGGCACTTGAGAAAGTTGATCAACCGGTTTTGCTGGATGTAAAGGGCAGGCAGCTTGATTCAACGGAGTTCGCCGGCTTCATTCAAAAGGCTATGAACAGGGGAACCCGCCAGCTGGGTTTTGTCATCGGCGGACCCTATGGTTTCTCGGCTGAGGTTTACAAGGCAGTTCCGGAAAGTCTGTCGTTATCACCCATGACCTTTTCACATCAGCTGATCCGGCTTGTTTTTCTTGAACAGCTTTACAGGGCGTTTACAATTATCCGGGGAGAACCTTATCACCATGCCTGAATTTGTATGAAATCTTAACCATGAGGACCTTCTTATGAACACCGGCAGACATTTCCTGATATTTCTGGTTCTTTTATTCCTGACCATTGCGGGTAATTTCATACTGGATAACTGGCATTACAAGGAAGGAGACCACCGGAGGCTGCAGGCAGAGATCAACAAGAATTTCCAGCGCACTGACCGTATTTACCAAAAACTGCAGCAGAATAACTGGAAGCTGAATACGCCATTGCCCGATAACAAGGGAATAACCATGTTTATCTACCGCCACGACAGCCTGATTTACTGGTCAGATAATACCCTTGTGTTCAACCCGCCCAGGGAAGAGGACAACACCGGAAAACGGTTCGAATTCATCTCCAACGGCTGGTATGTTATAAAGTCCTACATCTCTGATTCTATCAGAGCCTATGGCCTGATCCTTGTCAAATCGCAGTATCCCTATGAAAATGACTTCCTGGTCAACAGCTTTCAGTCTGAACTGATGCTGCCAACATCCACTGAATTGCTGATCGTTCCCCAGCCCGGATCCTTTTCTATCCACGACTGGGAAGGCATCTATTTGTTTTCCATAAAATTCAGCGTGGATGAGCTCCGGTTTGCCCGCCTGGAGAAAATCATGATCCCCTGCCTGATATTTCTCACGTTGATAGCCTTACTGCTTTTGATCCACAAACTTATGGGTCAGATTCTGAGACCGGTTTTAAAGAACACGTTTCTGGGGTTACTTGTCGTCGTCTTTGCCATCATCAGGTGGATACAATACAAATACCATGTGCCTTCCGATCTCTATGATATTGCCTTATTCGGACCGGTTCCATTTGCCAAATCCATGTGGCTGCCATCCCTGGGGGATATGTTTCTGAATTCCCTTCTCATCCTGTTCCTGGTCATGGAGTTCTGTTTCTGTTTTCACTTCCCGAAATCCTTCAACCGGACTAAAAGATACGGTATAAAGGATTCGGTCATCGTGTTGATCTTTGTCCTCACGTTGTTCTACCTTTACACGCACTTCATACTCTCCAACCTCATCCTGCATTCCACAATCAGCTTTGAATTATTCAAAGCAGCCAGTCTCAATATCCATACAGTACTCGGATTACTGATTGCCTCCATGCATTTTGCTTCTCTGCTGCTGATCTCAAACCGGTTGCTCTCCCAATGTACTGCATCGTGCAGGTTTGGTACTCTTATGTTGCTTTTCATCCTCATCAGTTCGGTGCTTTTCCTGGCAGCCTACCTGCTTGATTATGGATTTGATTACGGATCACACCTGGCATTCATCATGATGTTCATGGTACTTGCTGTTATGCAGTACCGCAATATACCTGTGAGCAATTACAATGCCATGGCCTTCATGGTCATCTTTTTCTCTGTTTATTCCGTGTATTTGTTTTCACAATACACCCGCTACAAAATGATGAATAACATGCGGGTGATGGCTGAAAATCTGTCCAACCAGCATGATCCGGTGGCCGAATACCTGCTCGAAGACATCAGTAACCGGCTCAGTCATGATGCTGCACTGGAGCGATATCTGTACAACCGTTGGCCTGATGATCAGATATTCAATTACCTGCAAAACAATTATTTCAATGGCTTCTGGGGAAAGTACAAGATCCGTTTTGCCATCTGCTTCCCAAATGACGATCTACTGCTCGATGACAGCATCCCGGTGCAGCAGATGAACTGCTACTCCTTTTATGCGGATATGCTGGGAAAGGGCAGTATGCAGCTGCCCCGGACAAGCTTTTACTATCTTGATAGCCAGAATGGACAGATCAATTACCTGGGATGGCTGACCTACAGAAACCCGGGTATCTACCGGGAGTTTACCTTCTTTCTGGAGCTGGAATCACGTCTTGTGGCGGAAGAACTGGGATTCCCGGACTTATTGCTGGATAAGAAGTACCAGAAGTACAGGCTGCTGGAGGAATACTCGTATGGACGTTACAACAAGAATCAGCTGGTGAGCCAGTCAGGCACTTTTCAGTACAGCCTTGATCTGAACACTTATAAGAACCGGCCTGAGAAGTTCGAGGGTTATAACCACCTGATCTATTATATTAACAAGGACAACGCGGTCATGGTCAGCATACCGGCAGCCACATTTTTCGACAAGCTGGTTTCTTTTTCCTATATTTTTCTCTTCTTTTATCTCCTTGTGCTGATATTTGTGACGATCAGGAATTTCTCGAAACTCGGGAGGGACATTACCCTTAACTTCAAGAACAAGATCCAGCTTTCCATCATAGCCATCCTGTTCCTGTCGCTGATCCTGGTCGGCGGAGGCACGATCTACTTCAGCATACAGCAGTACCAGAGAAAACAGCATGATATTCTCAGTGAAAAAATCCAGTCGGTTTACGTGGAGCTGGATCACCTGCTGGCTTACCTGCCTAACAGGATCAGCCCGGACTGGAAAGGAGGCGGCTATGACAACCTGAATCAGTTGCTTATCAAGTTTTCCGATGTCTTTTATTCCGATATCAACCTGTATGACCCGGAAGGAAACCTGCTCGCGACTTCGCGGCCCGAGCTGTTTGACCAGGGCATCATGGGTCTTAAAATGGATCCCCGGGCCTACAGCAAGATGGTCACCGAAAAGCAGGCCGAGTTCATTCATCCTGAAAATATCGGTAACCTGACCTTCCTTTCTGCCTATGTGCCTTTTGTGAACGCCCAGAACAAACTTCTTGCCTACCTGAACCTGCCTTATTTTACCAAACAGAACGTGTTGCGCAGTGATGTCACAACCCTGATTGTGGCAGTGGTCAATATTTATGTGCTACTCATCCTGCTGACCATTGGTATGGCAGTCATCATCTCGGATCAGATCACGCGTCCGTTACGGCTGATCCAGCAAAAATTCAGCCAGATCAAAATAGGGAAGAAAAGTGAGGAAATTGTGTACAAGGGGCATGATGAAATTGCCGGACTGGTGGATGAGTACAACCGCATGGTGAAGGAGCTGGCAAAAAGCCTGGAAATGTTGTCGAAATCGGAACGGGAAAGTGCCTGGCGTGAAATGGCAAAACAAATTGCCCATGAGATCAAGAATCCGCTCACTCCCATGAAACTCAGTGTTCAACATTTGCAACGATCCTGGAAAGACAACAGGGATAACTTCGACGAATACCTCGAGAAGGTCACCCGAACCCTGATCGAACAGATCGATAACCTGTCCTTCATTGCCTCGGAGTTCAGCAATTTTGCCATTATGCCCAAAGCATTCAATGAGGAGATCAACATTGTGGAGAAGGTCAGGAGTTCACTCACCCTATTTGCCAATACGGAAAATGTGGATTTTGTTTTTGAACATGAGCAGGATGAGATCCTGGTTTTTGCTGATAAGGAACAGCTTTCCAGAGTGTTTATCAACCTGCTCAAGAATGCCATACAGTCCATACCCGATAACAGGCAGGGGAAGGTCGGCATCAGTATGGTGATGAACGGAGGGATGGTCCGGATCAGCATCGCCGACAACGGGAAGGGAATACCCGAAGAGCTTCAGGGTAAGCTGTTTACGCCGAGTTTTACAACCAAATCGAGTGGAATGGGATTGGGTTTGTCGATTGTAAAGAATATTATTGAATCTTTTGGCGGTAACATTGCGTTTAAGACAAAAGTAAATCACGGCACAACTTTCATTTTTGAACTTCCGGTGCATTTGAAAGCGCCGGCGGATGGACCGGCCAGGGATAAGGGCAGCTCAATACCCGGTCAGTAACAGGGTGTTGATATCTTAAGAAATATTTTGATATAATAATTAATATATTTGAGACACAACCGACGATACCAACTTCTTAACCCTGTTGCTGCTTTGAAGAGGACAATTCTCATCCTGTCAGGATTATGGCTTATGCTATCGGCGGGCCATACACAAAATATTTCCATTTCCGGCATTGCCAACCAATACCTGCGTGTTGACGAAGTGCAGACCGACCGGGTAAGGGTTACGGACGTCCTGGGTGCTCAGCTCAGCTATTTCCAGCCGGAAAACAAAGTCATGCTGATTCAGATGACAGGGGGCGAGCTGGATGATACACAGCCGGATTTCCTTACTTATGAGAACAGGATCAGAAAGACTTTTAACCATGCGGGAGCCTATGAGATATTCCAGGTTGACCAGATAATCACCATCAGCGCCACAGAAGCCTGGATCATATTTACCGATGACGTGACCCGGATGTATGATAGCGGTGAAAAGATACAGCTCGTCAGGTTCGTCGAAGGAGAAACGGTCACTACGGCCGGGCCTGTTACCGCCAGGGACTGGGACGGCACCGTCGGCGGGATTGTAGCCATTATCGGAACCGATTCGTTGAAGCTGAAGGATTATGGCATTGATGTCAGTGCAAAAGGATTCAGGGGTGGTGCAGTACCGGGTGAAAATTACAATGGCATTTGCCGGTACGGCACTGCTCCGGATGCACATCACCGCGACACCCTTTATTTTCTTCCTGCTCAAAACGGCAGGTCAGGTAACAAAGGAGAAGGAATCATTACCTCTTCCTGGCCTTATACCAAGGGGACCGGGTTTGCCCTCAATGGTGGCGGGGCCGGTAACGGACTGTATTCAGGCGGCGGGGGAGGCAGCAATTATATGCAGGGCGGTGACGGCGGCAAGCAATCACCCCTGTGCACAAATCCCAATCCTGCTTTGGGAGGATGGGGAGGATATGCCTGTTACGGGATATATAATGTTAGCGGTTCTCCCGGCGGACAGGGGATCATCCTGGGAGGCGGAGGCGGAAGCGGTACCAGATTATCCACCTCAACACCTGCCAAAGGTGGTGATGGCGGAGGTATAGTTTTTCTTATTACCGGCACTTTGTGGAGCAATGGGCAGTCGATACTGGCCAACGGAGAAAGCGGCGCGGCTACTACCGGCAGCGGTGGCGGAGGCGGTGCAGGCGGTACAGTGCTGATAGATGCAACCGTATATTCCGGGGCCATTACGGTTAGAGTCAACGGAGGCAAGGGTAGCAATGTAACCAGTACATCCTATTGCACCGGTTCTGGTGGCGGGGGCAGCGGGGGTGTATTGTGGTATTCCGGTACTTCAATACCGGCCACAGTTGATACTGCAAAGGGTGTTCAGGGTACAGCATCCGCAACCTGCCTGGCATCAGGTATATCAGGTAGTCCCGGGGCAGAAGGCCGCAAATTCAGCAACCTTATAACACCGCTTACAGGTTTCCTGTTTAACAGTGTATGGGGTGTGGATACCGTTTGCGAAGGCCTTCAGCCAAAAATGCTGACTGCCAGCCAGCCCAAGGGGGGTGATGGAACCTATATCTACTTGTGGGAGCAAAGTACCGACAACAACAACTGGTCCGATGCAGTGGGTGTGGTGGCACCAAGGACCTTTCAACCGCCGGCCCTTACGCAGACTACTTATTACAGGCGCGTTGTGACCTCTGCAGGAATCTTTGACACCAGCCGCACGATTAAAATATTTGTTTATCCCGCCATCACCAACAACCTCATCAACGGTACCGACACCATCTGTTACAACAGCAATGCTAAACTGGTTACCGGAAAGCAGCCTGCCGGCGGGAAGACTTCCACGTATGCCTACCAGTGGCAGGCAAGGGACAACCACAGCAGTTGGAGTAACACCGGAGCTTTGCTTACTGCCAACGCACCGCTCGATCCGGGAAAGCTCACGGAATCAATGTACTACCGACGTATTGTGACCTCTACAAAATACTGCCACGATACCAGCAACACCGAAAAGATCACGGTCCTGCCGCTCATAACCGATAACGGATTTATAACAAGCGATACTTCCATCTGCACAGACCAGAGCCCGGGCATGCTTAACGTTCTGACACCCGGAGGCGGGGACGGCATCTATACGTATTCCTGGCAGTCAAATACCCTTTCCGGGAACTGGACTTCCATTCCTTCAAGCAATGTACCGGCATATACCGCCGGAATATTAACTGAAAGCACCCTGTACCGGAGGATTGTGTACTCCGGTAACGACAATGCCTGTATCGATACATCAGCGGCAAAAACCGTTACAACCATGCCCCTGATATCCAATAACCGTATTCTGGGTGGTACCATCCAGTATACCTGTTACAATACCCCCATTACGCTGACAGGTTCGGATCCTCAGAATGGCTTTGGCACAGGCACCTATAGTTACAGCTGGGAGCAAAGCAGTAACAATACTGATTGGGAATCAGTGACCGGTGCGGAACAGCATCTTACCACCCTGAGCCTTACCGCGGCAAAATATTTCAGGAGGAATGTATATTCAACACCTGAGTTTCACGAATGCACTGATGTAAGTGATGCGGTTGAAGTAAGGATCAATCCTTTGCCAACGGGGGATGTACTCAATAGCAACGATACGGTGTGTGCCGGGGTGACCCTGTATGTGAAATTCAACGTTGCCGGTAACAGTCCTTTCAATGTTACCGTGCAGGGTGAGGGTCTTCCAAACCAGTCGAAATCCGGCATCGTTTCCTCCAAGGATTCAGTAGCCTTTGTTCCTCCAACGTCAAAGCTGTTCACAATGTATTCGGTGGAGGATGACAGCGGATGCTTTGCAGACATCAATGGCTTTGAGGGGGTGACCCACGGAATTGTTTATGCTGTGCCTGTGGCTGATGCCGGTGATAATACCGACGCTTGCGGAACCAGCGCTACATTGCAGGCGGTGAAAAGTGTTGCGGGATCCGAAGGACTTTGGACCGGGACGGATGTTTCATTTGATGCGCCTGAAAGTACAAACAGTGCCGTAGCAGCGGAAGCTTATGGCACCAGTGTCCTGACCTGGACAGAAAACAACTGGCATTGCTCCGATGCCGATGAGGTTGAGGTTACCTTTTATGAACCACCACAGGCACCTGACGCCGGGCCGGATCAAGTTCTTGACTTCAGCTACACAACACAGCTTGAAGCAGCAGCTCCGCCGGTCGGATCGGGTAAATGGACCCTTGTATCCGGAGCCGGTGTTTTTAACAATGACACCCTGCCTGATGCTGTGATCAGTGAACTTTCGGGAGCAAATGAACTGCAATGGACGGTCACCAACGGTAAATGTCCACCCGTATCCGACAATATGGAAATTGCTGTTGAACCTCTCGAAATTACGAAAGGATTTACGCCCAATGGTGACGCAAACCATGATTACTTTGAGATTGGTGCCGCCAATGCGGAACGGATCAGCATAAAGATATTCAACAGTGCAGGTATCCTTGTTTTTGAGTCTGATGATTACAAGGAAGGCAATCTTTGGGACGGTCACAACCCCGATGGAGTGGAATCGCCCGAAGGGACCTACTTCTATCTGATCGATATGAAAGTGGCCGGCAAAGAAGAAACAGTTCAATTCAGGTCATTTGTTGAAATACTCAGGTAAATGCGCAGGTTAGCTTTTATATTGCTTGGTCTTGCTCTTGTCACCTTCCTTAAGGCACAGGAAAAGACCTTGCTTTACAGCCATTACAGCTTCAATGGCCTGGCCGTAAATCCCGCATACACCGGCAGCCATGAAATGCTCAGTATAAGCCTTTCGCACCGTACCCAATGGATGGGTTTTGAAGGAGCTCCTTCCTATAATATTTTCGGCGTTCATTCTCCCTTCAGGAACACAAAAATGGCTTTGGGTTTTCTTGTAATGAACGAAAGCATCGGTCTGCGTAAACAAACCGGTTTTTACCTGAATTACGCCTACCGCTTGTCCCTCGGGAAAGGAAAGCTTGCATTTGGTCTCAAGGGAGGCCTTTCAACCGGTAAATACGAGCTCATTGACCTGGGGAACAATGATATCGTTTTTGGTGAGAATTCAAGCAGTTACCTGCTACCGAATTTTGGCCTGGGGACTTATTACTATACCGAGAATTTCTACGCGGGCTTTTCGGTTCCCCTCATCCTCGGTTATGAAACCAATGAAACCGGCGAAGTCAAAGCCTATCACGATTTTGAAAAATATGCATACTACCTTACGGCCGGTATTAAATTTAAAATTGCAGGCGACTGGAAGTTGCAGCCTTCAGGGCTTTTGGAATATGACAAGGCCGGTGGAATCATTGCCGATGCAGGGCTCAGCCTGCTTTACAGGGATGCCTTGCGGGCAGGGGCTTCTTACCGGACCAAACAGGCCATTGTAATGTTGCTCGATTACAAGATAACCTACCAGTTACGGGTCGGTATCGCCTATGATTACGGATTAAACGAATTAAACGCTTACAACAGGAACTCGTTTGAGATTGCCCTGGAATATAATTTCGGATACCAGATTAAAGCGTCAAACCCGACGATATTTTAAATTAATATGCACTCCTTCAGAAATATATGCTTTTCCGTTTGCCTGCTTTGTTATGCCGGTTTCAGCCTGTATGCGCAAAGCCATTTCACCGCCAGGCGCCTTTCATTCAACACCAATTCCAAGGAACTGGCCCCGGCTTTCTACCAGAACGGGATCGTGTTCTGCTCTGATAAAAAGCATGATTTCCTGATGAGCCATACAGACCTGGACAATAATCAGTTCACAAACCTCTACCAGGCCGAACAGAAAAAACCCGGAAAATTTGAAAGCCCGCGGTTGGTCTCAAAGGACCTCACGACAGTTTTGTGGGAAGGTCCTTCAACCTTCAGCAGGGACGGTAAGACCATTTTCTTCACACGGTCAATTGATGTAACCATGAGCTTCCGGAACCGGCAACGGGAAGATACTACTTTTGGCATTTTCAGTGCTGAAATGAAAGACGGTATATGGACAAATCTCACACAGTTCAGGTTCAACAGTCCAAAGTACCAGACAGGTTTCCCTTGTCTTTCTGCTGACGGCACTTTGCTGTTCTTCTGTTCGGATGCGCCGGGAGGCCTAGGCGGATACGATATTTATGTGTCAAAGCTTGAGAATGGCCGTTGGGGACAGCCCAAAAACCTGGGCAGCAATATCAATTCTGACAGGAACGAAGTATTCCCTTTTATGCACGACAGCGGCAGGCTGTATTTTGCCTCGCGGGGTCACAGCCAGCGCGGCGATCTGGATATTTATTATACCGTTAACATCGCCGGGGAATGGCAAAAACCCGTCCGCCTGACCGAACCGTTCAATTCTGACCGGGATGACTATGGTCTGATCCTGAATGCTGCAGCAGATACAGGTTACTTTGTTTCCGACCGTTCCGGTTCGGCTGATATTTTCTCGGTTTATTCAACGATCCCCACATTTGCCAATTGTCCGGTTCAGCAGGAAAACGATTATTGCTTTGTTTTCTATGAACCCAACAACAATGAAGTGGATACCACTGCTTTTGCCTATGAATGGGATCTGGGGGACGGCACCAGGATCAGGGCTCTTGAAGCTGAGCATTGCTTTGCAAAACCCGATACTTACCTGGTACAACTCAACATCGTGGATAAGCTTACAAAGGAAGTCCTCATCAGTCAGTCAAGTCACACCCTTGTGGTTGAAAAGATCCAACAGGCTTATATTCAGGCACCCCTGGAGGCAGTTGCCGGCGAAGAAATCAAGCTCAACGGGAGCGAGACCTATCTCAAGGATTTCACTATCGGCAATTATTACTGGGATTATGGCGACGGATTCCGTGCGGCAGGACCTGCCGCCAGTCATCGGTTCGCTTTCCCGGGCACCTATGATCTTGTACTTGGCGTAACAAATAAAAAGGATTCCAGGGATGAACCCGACCAGAGAAGCTGTGTTACCCGGAAAATTATAGTTGTTAGCTCCCCCAGGTAGTTACCCAATAAGGATTCTTCTGCAAAATGAATCTATTACGATTTTTTATCGTATAGCTATTAATATAAACCGAAACTCTGATTTGTGGCCATGAAGTATGTGACATTTTTAATTTGTGGATTGCTTACAACCGTGGGCATGCAGGCACAGCCGGTACCTGCCGGGGATGAAAACATACCGTATCTCATGACATTTGCTCCAAAGGCAGGAACATCATGGGGGGATGATGATTTTTCACAAACGTTCTTCTTCTTGATACCCAAGAGCTTTACGCAACCTATTTATATCCGGGTATTTGATCCCGATATCAGCGGAACCACCGATGAACTCGACGGTGTTTTCGATTCCAGGATGACCTATTCGGTATTTGGAGGCAAGGAGTGCTTTACCAACAAAGACGCCGTGGAAACCTCCCCAAAGGGGAACTATAAAAGCGGCAATATGCTGGCATCCAAAACGTTCGGCACACAGGTCGAATACGATAACAAATGGTATACTTTCGGCCCTTTCAATCCTTCCGAAGGGGAATATGTCCAAAGATTCGACGGTTATATTTTCAAGGTTATCTGCGACGGGATCGCCGGGGACGATGGCAACCTTTACCGCTACTTCCTCTCCACCAAGATGGATGAGAACAAAGCCGTTGAAGGGGCAAATGCATTTGCCTACGAGTATTCTTTCCGGATGCATGACAACGCTACCGAAGTTTCGCATATCTATCCCTATGTCGATGACAGGACCATATCGGTCAAGTTATCCAACTTTGACTGGGATTCCGACGGCTTCATCCGTACCGTCTCAGTAGCCAGGAAAGGACAGCTCAGCAAGGTATCGGGTGAAGACAACTGGGTGGAGGATGAATTCAAGATCTTTGATGAAGAGAAGAACACATCGCTGGATATTCAGTTCATTAAACGGAAAACGCCACCGGTTAAAAACAACAATGTGGTTGTGAATGTCCGGAACCAGTATGGCGAATTACTGCCCTTCTATGTGATACCCATCGGCGGGGTCCCTACCTACAAATCCACAATAGCAGTCAAAAAACCTGCGGCTAAATAATTGTTGAGCACATGCAAAGGATATTCAGGATACTATTAACGGCCACAGCTCTTGCTCTTGCTGTTTCGGGAATTTCACAGGATCTGCGGATCAGCCATTATGGTCTGAACGAAGGCATAACACACCAGTTTGTTTACACCGTAAACCAGGACAGCCATGGGTATATCTGGGTGGGAACAGGCCAGGGATTGTGCCGTTTCAATGGGTTTGAATTCAATACCGGAATTGTGCAGGATTCCCTTGCCACAGAAGTCGCAGCCGTGAGTTACCGCGATTCGGGGGGCAACCTGTGGTTCGGATACCAGAGTGGTGATATAGCCTGCTATGATGGCCAGGCATTGAAGACCTTAAGGCCCGGTGCGGACATCAACAGTGCTGTTACCGGATTTGCCGGACTGACCGATAAAGGTATCCTTATTACAACACTCAACAATGGCGTGTTCATGCTGGATCGGGAGACTGGCGCAGTCACTGCTGTTAACGGAATTGAGCCTGGCAATTTCACGACGATTCTGATAAAAGATGCCACAATGTTGCTTGGATCACAGGACGGTTTATCTGTTTACACATTGGATAAATCCGGCACCAATGCAAAACTTATCAAGAGAATTACCGATCTCGAATACATAAAAATTCAGGATATTCAACCATCCTATGTCGAGAACACTTACTGGATAGCCACGGAAGACCATGGAATTTACAGGATGACCCTGGATGGAGGAAATCATGTTCTCACCCAGGCCGGACTCGCACAGAAACTTGGCAGTGAAAATGTGCAATCGGTATATGAGGATTCTGAAAAACAACTTTGGGTAAGTACCTTGCACAGCGGATTGTTTAAGCTGGGGGCTCCTGACATGCAGGGTAATTTTGCTACCGTGGTTATTTTCAACAAACAAAACGGACTCACTGAGAATGCAATTAAGAAAGTGTTTGAGGACCTTGAAGGAAATATCTGGATTGCGACCTACGGCGGCGGACTCACCTTGTTAACATGGCAGGCTTTTTCGTTTTTAGAACTGGATGCCGGAGGACTTGAAAATGATATCCTGTCAGTTGCTGTGACCGGTCAGAACGTGATGTACCTGGGAGGATCCGAAGGCCTGTTCCGGTATAAAAAGGGCTTGGACAAGTCCGCCTCCAGAATTTCCGGAGTACCGGCCGACCGGATAACCGCCCTCTATCTTGAAGGGCAGAAGCTTTTTGTCGGTACTGAGAAATACGGCCTTTTCCTGGTGGACATTAACACCAATGCCACCCGCAGGATTGCCTATGAGGCAAATTCAATGGGAAACCAGGTAAGTTCCATAACGTCGGATGATCTGCATCTTTACCTGGGTACCAGGGATGGCATTTATATTTTCAGCAAGGACTTTCGTGAAACTTTACACTTTACTACTGCCGAAGGGTTACCGCACAACAATATCGAGCAGGTATTTCTCGACAGTCAGGGCCGGTTGCTGTTTGCCACCCGTACCAAGGGAATTTACCAGCTCACCGAGACGGGAGAAGTCGTTGACCTGTATTCAGCCGGCAGCGGCGAGATCAAGTTCAAATCGATAACCGAGGATGCGTGGGGCGGAATCTGGGCCGGTACTGATCGCGACGGTGTGGTATTCTTCAAAGACGATTCGGTCTACCAGTTTACGGTCGCTTCGGGCTTGAAATCCAATTACTGTTACAGCCTCGCATGTTGCACCGATAACAGCATCTGGGTCGGACACAGGCTTGGGTTGAGCCGGATCAATCCTTCGACCATGAAGGTCAGTAACTACGACAAAAATATCGGCATGGAAGGTGACTGCAATCTTAATGCGGTTTTTGTTGATAAGGCCGGGGTACTTTATTTTGGGACTACTGATGGCATTGTCAGCTACGATATCACCCGGGAGAACAAAAAGAAACTCCCTCCTTTCACGAATATTGTCAGTGTGCTGATTTCCGACAAACCTTATGATTTCGGCAAGGAAATTGTCTTGCCTTACCGTCCTTACAAGCTGAGGATTGAGTTTATCGGCCTTAATTACAGTGACCCACAGTCGGTCCGTTACCAGTATAAGCTCGAAGGCAACGATCTGGAGTGGTCCGATATAACATCACAGAATTATGCATCCTATCCGCGGATCGAGGATGGCGAATATGTTTTTTACATTCGTTCCTACAACAACGAAGGACTCAGCCAGGAGGAACCGGTTTCCATCAGGATCACCATCAAACCGCCATTCTGGAAGACATGGTGGTTCATTGCTTTGTCGTTGCTTGCACTTGTAATAGCCGTGCATGCCTTCATCAAGATCAGGCTGCATAAACAAAAACAATTGCAGGAGTACCTGGAGCGCGAACTTGCTCTGCGTACCAGAGAAGTTGTAGAGCAAAAGGAGGAGATTGAAATTAAAAACAGGGATATTACGGACAGCATCAATTATGCCAAGCGCATTCAAACCAGCATGCTGCCACCCGTAAAACGGCTGCAACAGCATTTTTCAGGCTGTTTTGTATTTTACAGCCCAAGGGATATCGTCAGTGGCGATTTCTATTGGTTCGACAAAGTAAACAACAACAAATTCACGATTGTATGTGCCGACAGCACGGGGCATGGCGTTCCGGGAGCTTTTATGTCGATGATCGGATCAACGCTGATCAAGGATATATGCAATCGTGAAGCCGGCAATTCTCCTTCTCAGGTTCTCCAGGTGCTGGATTGCGAGTTAAGAAATACGCTGAACCAGAATCTGGATGATGGAACAAAGCCGGGAGACGGCATGGATATCATCGTTTGTGAGATCGACCTGAAAACGCATTATGTAAGGTACGCATCAGCCATGCGCCCAATGATCATCTACCGTAACGGCGAAGAGATCTTTGTGAAAGGAAGCCGGAATTCGGTAGGCGGACACTATGACCGGGAGGATAACCTGTTCGAGGATGAAGGACTGCAGCTGAGCAAGGGTGATACAATTTATATGTTCTCCGATGGATACTCCGATCAGTTTGGCGGTCCCATGGGTAAGAAATTTAAAATGGTACGCCTGAAAAACCTGTTGCAGGATATTCACCAGAAACCCATGGACGAACAATACAATCATGTGAAGAGCACTTTCAACCTCTGGAAGGAAAATTACGACCAGGTGGATGATGTACTGTTCATGGGCATAAAAATCTGATTATTTAAAGGCGTTCATTTTCAGCATGGCGATCTCCTTCTCTGTAAGGAACCGCCATTCACCCCGGTGCAGATTCTTTTTGGTGAGACCGGCAAAATAAACCCTGTCGAGTTTTACCACTTCATAGCCAAGCGTTTCGAAAATGCGCCGGACAATATGGTTGCGTCCCGAATGTATCTCAATACCCACCTGGCTCTTATCGACAGGATCGGCATAATTGATGGCATCAGCCTTGATGAACCCGTCTTCGAGGGTAATGCCTGTGGCTACCTTTTCCAGATCTCCCTGCCGGAGATTCTTATTCAGGTGCACATGGTATATCTTCAGCTTCTCAAATTTCGGATGGGTCAATCTTTTTGTCAACTCCCCGTCATTGGTCAGCAATAAAACACCGGTGGTATTTCGGTCAAGTCTGCCAACCGGATAGACCCTTTCTTTGCAGGCTCCTTTAACAAGTTCGATAACAGTTTTCTTGGCATGAGGGTCTTCCACGGTTGTTACATAATCCTTGGGTTTATTCATCAGGATGTAGACCTTTTTTTCCTCGCGCAGCGTTTCTCCGTTGTATTTCACCAGGTCACCCGGACTAACCTTGACCCCCAGTTCGGTGACCAGCTTACCGTTGATCGTTATCAGCCCGGCAACGATGAATTCATCTGCTTCGCGCCGGGAGCAGACTCCCGTGCTGGCAATGTATTTGTTCAGTCTGATCAGGTCACTCTCATGACCGGTTTTGGGTGTTGCTCTGAATTGCCTTTTGGCTCCGATCACCTTCCGTTCAGTTTTCTTCCAGGCTTTTTCTGCGGATTCTTTTTTGAATTTACCTGTTGCTCTATTTGGGGCTTTGCCCGTAATTTCTTTTGGAGCTTTGCCGGTTGTTTTTTTATACACTCTGCCTGCTGACGGTACGCCTCTTTTTCTCGCTGCGCCACCTGGTTTGCGGGTGCCTCTGGCTATAACCATTATGTTGCCGATTTATTGATTTTGCTTAACCAAAAGACATTGGTTAATTATTTATATTTTTGGAATCCTAAAAGTACTAAAATTGCGGCGCTTTAAATACTTAATAATCCAAAAAAACATACCATGACATTAATAAAATCGATCTCCGGAATACGCGGAACGATCGGCGGATTGCCGGGAGACTCGCTCACCCCGATTGACATTGTCCGTTTTACCTCTGCTTATGGCGCACAGCTCAGATCGAAGCAGGTTAAATCATCCTATACTGTTGTTATTGGACGTGATGCCAGGATTTCCGGAGAGATGGCCTCCATGCTGGTAGCCGGAACCTTAATGGGCATGGGTATTCATGTTATCGACCTGGGATTTGCCACTACGCCCACTGTTGAGATCGGGGTTACACATCATATGGCGGATGGTGGAATTATCCTGACCGCCAGTCATAATCCGGGGCAATGGAATGCGCTGAAACTACTGAATGCTTCAGGTGAGTTTATTTCAGCCGAAGAAGGAGCCGGCCTGCTTGAGATTGTTTCGAGGGATAGCACTGAATTTGCACAGGCCACGGAACTGGGTAAAATCAGCCGTTTCAGCAGGATGGATGATATTCATATCGAAGCGGTATGTGCAATGCCCCTTGTGGATATCCCGGCAATCAGACAGGCGCGTTTCAAGGTAGCCATCGATTGTGTCAACTCAGTAGGGGGGATAATCCTGCCCGCTCTTCTGAAAAAGCTTGGCGTGGATGAGATCACAGAGCTTTACTGCTCTCCCACGGGACTTTTTCCCCATAATCCTGAACCCCTTCCGCAGCACCTTGGTGATATTTCGCATGAAGTGGTTAAACAAAAAGCTGATGTGGGCTTTGTGGTGGACCCTGATGTGGATCGCCTGGTGATTGTAAATGAGGATGGATCAATGTTTGGCGAAGAGTATACCCTGGTTGCAGTTGCAGATTATGTACTGCAGCAAAAACCGGGCAACACCGTCTCGAACCTGTCCTCCACCCTGGCCCTTCGTGATATAACGCATAAATATGGCGGCTCGTATAAGGCTGCTCCGGTAGGAGAGGTCAATGTTGTACGCGAAATGAAGAATACACAGGCAGTCATCGGAGGGGAGGGCAATGGCGGCATCATTTATCCCGCATTGCATTATGGCCGGGATGCGCTGGCGGGTATTGCACTTTTCCTGACTCATCTGGCCAGGTCGGGCATGAAATGCTCAGCTTTGCGGAAAACCTACCCGAATTATTTTAATTCCAAGAACAAGATCGAATTAGCGCCTGATGTAAACGTAGACGCTTTAATTGATGCCGTGCGCTTGAAATACAGGGATTTTCCGGTGAACGACCTTGATGGAATCAGGATTGATTTTGACAGGGAATGGGTCCACCTCCGTAAATCAAATACCGAACCCATAATCCGGGTAATCAGTGAAAGCACTTCGCCGGAGAAGGCGGAAAACCTGGCTGCCAAGATGATTGCGGAAATTAATGCACTTGTAGGATAGTCTTATGATATCCAGGCTGTTGATTCTGCTATTGATCCTTCTCCCATGTCACCGGGCATGGTCTCAGGAGGGCTATGTTACGGGAAGGGTTACCGACAGTATAAGCCATGAGCCCCTTGCCTTTGTGAGCATTGTATATAATGAAGCAGGGCAGGGTGTTGTCACAAACCTCGAAGGGAATTTCCGGATCCCCCGGTCGAACAACATTCGTTACCTGAAATTACGTTATGTGGGATACCGGCAGAAAACCATTGCCTATAATCCTGCAAAATTCCGGGCCAGTCTGAGCATCAGTCTTAGTCCCGACCCGTTCAGCATTGCGGAAGTGGTGGTATACCCCACTGAAAATCCCGCACACCGGATTATCAGACTTGCCACGGCGAACCGCGATAGGAACAATCCTGAAAAATCCGGTCCTTTCTCTTATATATCCTATGATAAAATGGTATTTGGCGTGGATCCTGACTCCGCACAAATGATGTTTCTTCCTGATTCATCAGGCACACCCCGGTACGATCTGCCCGATACCATACCATATGGCATGGACAGGAAAGGGCGGATCGATCTGCAGCGATTCCTGGAAAGGCAGTACCTGTTCATGATGGAATCTGTAAGCAGCCGCAAATACTTTTCTCCTGAGAAGAACAAGGAAGTAATCATTGCCTCAAAGGTATCCGGGTTGTCACAGCCCTCCTTTGTTGTGATGGCCCGACAATTCCAATCGTTTTCATTTTACGGTGATTTCATCAATATTGCCAACAGACAGCTACTGAGTCCCATCAGTCCGGGCAGCACCGACAAGTATTTCTTCCTCATCGAGGATACAACCTACACGGAGCAGAGGGACACAGTCTTCATTATTTCTTTCCGTCCCGGGAAAGGAAAGAATTTTGATGGCATGAAGGGCGTGTTGTATATCAATTCAAACGGATATGCCATACAGAATGTACTGGCCGAAGCTTACGAGGACAAAAATGAAATGTTCAGGGCTTCCATTCAACAACAATACGAGTTTGTTGAAGGAATTCGCTGGTTTCCTGTTCTGCTGAGCACTACCATAACCTTTAATGCATCACAGATGGGGTCCAATGCCCTGCCCGTAAACATCATCGGGACAGGCAAATCGTATATCCTGAACATAAATTTCAATCCGGTTTATGATAAAAACGAATTCTCAAGTGTGCAGCTTGAGGTTGATCCGGATGCGCACAAGCAGCCTGAACAGGTCTGGGATGTTTTTCGGGTTGATTCATTGAGCAGCCGTGAACTGGAGACCTACAGGGTAATCGACAGCATTGGTAAAGCGGAGCATCTCGACCGCACCATGACTTCGTTTGAAACACTTCTTACCGGTTATCTGCCCGGCCGGTATTGGAGCTTTGATCTCAGGAGGTTTATTGATTACAATGCATACGAGGGCTTCAGGTTTGGAGCCGGGGGACGCACCACTCCGCAGTTCTCGAAACGGTTTACCCTGGGAGGATATCTTGCCTATAGCCTGCGGGACGAGGCCTTTAAATACAGCGGAAGTATTACCCTGAACCTCTGGCCAAAACATGAGCTTGGACTTACCCTGCTCTACAGAGACGATGTCCGTGAATCCGGTGGTATAAGGTTCCATGAGACGTGGAGTCTGTCAGGTTCTGCATTCATCAGGGATTACATGATAGAGACAATGGACAAGGCAAAAGATGCGGAGGTCTCACTCTCCTTCCGGGCACTGAAATACCTCTCCGCCCAAACCTATCTGGTTCACAGCTACCTTGTTCCCACAAACGATTATCGCTACAGCATTACGGATGAGAACCCACAGGTGCTGCTTAACGAATTCTACTTTACCGAAGCCGGGATAAGGCTGAAATATGCCTTCAAGGAAACATTCATGAAAACTCCCCGCGGAAATGAATTCAGCATGGGAACCCGTTTTCCTGTTGTGTATTACAACCTGGGCAGAGGATTGGATATCCTGAACGGGGAATTTGTGTACTGGCGGCACGAAGTAAAGGTGACCAAGGTGTTTACAACGAGGTCTTTTGGCAGCACGCGCCTTGCTTTTATCGGAGGTCGCGTGACCAGTGATGTCCCTTACAGCAAATTGTACGCGGGAATGAGCAGTTACAGACCCTTTACCCTGGAAGCAGAGCAGTCATTTGGCACCATGCGGATGAATGAATTCCTTTCCAACCGGTTCATCTCTCTTTTTATCAAGCAGGATTTCGGAAAGCTGCTGTTCAGGCCACATGGAAAGTTCCAACCCGAAATAGCCCTTGTTCAGAACATGGGTTATGGTAAACTGGATGATCCATCGCACCATGAAAACGTTTCATACAAGACCATGGAAAAAGGGTACTTCGAGAGCGGGCTGCTGATCAACAATATACTCAGGATCCAGATATTCCGATACGGATTCGGTGTTTTCTACCGGTACGGACCTTATGCATTTCCGGAAACTAATGATAATTTTGCCTACAAGCTGACGCTTCAATTCAATATGTAAAGGAAAAACACACCGGATGTTCAAATCAGGTTTTGTCAATATTATCGGCAATCCCAATGTTGGGAAATCGACGCTCATGAACGAGCTGGTTGGTGAACGCCTTTCCATTATCACCTCCAAGGCGCAAACAACACGTCACAGGATTCTTGGGATTGTGAACGGCGAGAATTTCCAAATTGTTTTTTCGGATACCCCCGGGATAGTAAAACCGGTCTACAAGCTGCATACTAACATGATGCGGTTTGTGAGAACCGCCATCACCGATGCCGACGTCATTCTCTATGTTACCGACGTAGTTGAGACGCCGGACAAAAACGCGGGATTCATTGAAAGGCTCGAAAGATCGGTTGTACCGGTCATTGTCGCCATCAATAAGACTGATCTGGCGAATGAACAGGCGCTTGATTTGCTGGCAGCACAATGGAAGGAAATGCTCCCCGGTGCCACCGTGATGTTGATATCGGCCCGGCAAAAGCTTAATACGGCCGAGCTCTTTGCTGCCATTCTTGACAGACTTCCCGAAGGGCCCGTATATTACCCGGAGGAGTCTCTGACAGACAGACCGGAGCGTTTCTTTGTTTCTGAGATCATCCGGGAAAAGATCTTCCTGAATTACAGCCAGGAAATCCCCTATTCCTGTGAAGTAGTCATTGATTCATTTAAAGAAGCGGATGACATGGTGCGCATCAATGCGATCATTCATGTGATGCGGGAGACGCAAAAGGGTATTCTTATCGGACACCGTGGTGAAGCGTTGAAGAAAACAGGCATACAGGCACGCCTTGATATTCAGGAATTCCTTGGCAAAAAGGTTTATCTTGGTTTGCAGGTCAAGGTGGCACAGGATTGGCGAAACAATGAGAAATTCCTGAAAAGGTTCGGATATTGACTACCTTTGCAAAAATGCAATCCATGATCAAGCATATTGTGATGTGGAATATCCGGGAGGGAGAAACCTCCCGTGCCAGGTTTGAACGAATGGCTGAAGTAAAAGCGCGTCTGCTGGAACTGAAAGGCAGGATCAAAGAGATCGTGTCGCTCGAGGTCCATTTCAAATCTCCATCCGCGCCTGACGACAATTTTGATGTCATCCTCGTCAGCGAGTTCAATTCCTGGGCTGATCTTGAAGCTTACAGGAACCATCCGGCACATGTTGAAGTAGCTGAATATTTAAACAATGTCCGACAGAACAGGGCTGCCATTGATTATGAATTTTAATGTAATTGCCATTTTTAAATGAGTAATATTGTTGCTATCGTGGGGCGGCCAAATGTAGGGAAGTCCACCCTGTTCAACCGCCTTACGGAAGGTCGTGAAGCCATTGTACATGAAACAAGCGGCGTTACCCGCGACAGGCATTATGGAAAATCAATCTGGAACGGCGTTGAGTTTTCCGTGATTGATACAGGCGGGTATGTCGAAGGATCGGATGATGTATTTGAAGAAGAGATCCGCAAGCAGGTCCTCGTTGCCATGGAGGAGGCCGATGTGCTCCTTTTTCTTGTAGATGTCAAGGACGGGATAACCGATATGGATAAAACCATTGCCGGGCTGCTGCGAAAAAGTGGCAAAAAAGCCATGGTGGTCGTTAACAAAGTTGATCATACCATGCAACAGTATGAGGCTGATATATTTTATGCTCTCGGACTGGGAGACCTGTACAAGATATCATCCATCAGCGGAAGCGGTACCGGCGATTTACTCGATGATGTCGTAAAATCCTTTGCCGGTAATCCTTCGGAAGAGCTTCCCGAACTTCCGCGCATCGCGGTTGTCGGCAGGCCCAACGTGGGCAAATCAACCCTGATTAATTCACTGCTGGGGGAAGAAAGACATATTGTTACACCGATAGCCGGGACTACGCGGGATTCAATTTTTACACGGTACAACAAGTTCAACCACGATTTCTTCCTGGTAGATACCGCCGGAATAAGAAAAAAGGGGAAGGTGACGGAAAATATTGAGTTTTATTCGGTCATGCGTTCTATCCGAACCATTGAATATTCCGATGTTTGCCTGCTCATGATCGATGCTGCACATGGACTGGAAGCACAGGATCTGTCCATCCTCAGTATCATCCACAGGAACAACAAAGGTCTGGTGATCCTGGTGAACAAATGGGATTTGTTGGAGAAAACCACCAATACGGCCAGGGATTATGAGAAAACGATCCTGGAAAAAGTAGCTCCTTTCCGGGATGTTCCGGTCGTCTTTGTCTCGGCTTTGAACAAGGTTCGTATTCACAAAGTGATTGAGAAAGCCATGGAGGTATATGCCAACAGGAGGCGCAAAATACCGACAGCCGTACTGAATGAGGTAATGCTCAAGGCCATTGAGGAATATCAGCCGCCTGCCCTGAAGGGAAAATACATCAAGATAAAGTACGTCACCCAGTTGCCAACCTATGCACCTGCTTTTGCCTTTTTCTGTAATTTCCCGCAATACGTGAAGGAACCGTATAAACGCTACCTGGAAAATCAGATCAGGCAGAATTTTGATTTTACCGGTGTGCCGATTCAGATATTCATGCGAAAAAAGTAAGCTATGAAAACACTGTTTTACTGCATCACAGGCATTGTTATGCTGATTATTCTCAGCTCCACCTGTAAGCCTTTTGAAGAGGTCAGTGAAGTGCCCGAGATCCACTTCAAAAGTTATACGCCATTCCTGGCAGACACGCTCGATATGACCATACAAGCCGGTGAACTCATATTTTCATTCCAGGACGGAGATGCTGATTTTGGTCTGAGCCTTACCAACCCTTTCGGAGACACCGTTAACTTCTTCCTGGTTCCTTATCAAAAGATAAACGGGACCTATGAGGCAATTGATGAGGATATCTACGGGAGGAAATATGCCATATACAACAATGAACGGTTAGTACGTACCGGTCAGAATAAAACAATACGGGGCGAGATCAAGCTCCAGATTTTTTACCTGCTCACCCCGCCTTTTGATACGATCCGGTATGATTTCTACATAGTTGACCGGGCAGGTCATGAGAGCAATACCGACTCAACAACGGATATCTGGTTCTGAAGGGGAATTATTTCCCCGAATAGTCTGTCCTGAGCACTTTGAACTCCGTACGCCGGTTGAGGAAATGCGCCATTTCCTGACGGTCCTCATCTGCCAGTCCCGCGATAAAGCTTTCAGAAAGAACGGTCCCTGCCGGCAGGAAGGAGTATGCTGCATTATCTTTCTTGTCAACCGTTTTCGGTTGTGATTCACCATATCCCTTAGGCACGAGTCGGTTCCGTGATATACCCTTTTCTATCAGGTAATTTACCACCGATTGTGCCCTGCGGCGGGACAAATCCAGGTTATAGGCATCTGATGCCCGCGAGTCAGTATGTGAGCCAAGTTCAATAACTACATTCGGGTTGTCATTCAGGGTTTCAACAAGCTTATCAAGTGATACCATTGACTCCGGCCTCAGATCGGCCTTATCAAGGTCAAAGAATATGTTCTCAACTTCAATCGGGGCTTCAATGGAGGCAAGGAAGATCTCCGTTTTAAATTCGGTACTCTGAGAGATTCCTTTGGTTGATTCACGTTCCTTACCCTTCAGAAAGCCCGGTTTTTCTGCAATGAACACATAATCGGTACCGGGTTTCAGGGTGAACCTGAATATGCCGTCGCGTCCTGTTTTTGCATCCAGGGTAATGCCATCGCTGCCAATCGATTTGATCAGTGCCTCGGGAATGATCTCATCGGTTTTTTCATTTTTAACCACACCCACAATGCTGAACTTAAGCGGAGGAAGTATGAAAGCGTAAATATCATCCCCGGTTTTGCCCTTCCTGGAAGAGCTGAAAAATCCGCTTTCACGTTCCTTTTCAAAAACGATCCCGAAATCGTCACCAGCGGAATTGATAGGGTACTTCATGTTCTCAACCTGCCACTGGCCATTATCATTTTTTAGGGCTTTGTAAATGTCAAGGCCTCCCATACCGATATGTCCGTTGGAGGAGAAATACAGGGTCCCGTCGGCATGGGCAAAAGGAAACAGCTCGTCGCCGGGCGTGTTGACAGGGCTTCCCAGGTTGACAGGACTGCTCCATTTTGCGGAGGCACTGGCACGGGTGACCATCCAGATATCTTTGCTGCTCTTTCCTTCGGAAGTAAGGATGCTGCCCTTCATATCCGAAACGAAATACAGGGTAAGCTCGTCGGCTGAAATGGCGGGATGTGCAATGACCACGCTGTCTTCTGCAAGGCCAAGCGATTGCACATCGGTCCATTTTTCCCCGTCCCTTTTTGCAGTGAGGATCTCACAGCCCAGTGCCTTCCTCTTGCTTACGTTGCACCGGGTAAAATACATGGTCTTGTAATCCGCGGATAATTCCGACGCACCTTCTTCTGCTTCGGTATTGATGGTTTCAGGCAATGGAAGGGGAGTACTCCACTTTCCTTTTTTGTCCATCGACGAAAAGAAAATATCTGAGAACTGCTGGCCTGTACCTCCGTGCTCGGCATTTCCTGTGGTCTCCTCACGCGAAGATGTGAAATATAACTCCTGGTAATCAGAACGGGCATAAGCAGGGCTGAAATCGTTGTTTTTGGAATTGATGAACTTCATTTCTTCAACCTGGTAACCTGTGGGCTGGTTCATCCATTGGAGCGAAAAATCACACGAAAGAATACCATCGGATGCACGCGGATCGTCTGGTACCAGTTCTTTATAATGCTGGTACTGGGCTTTGGCTTCTTCATAATTTTGATTCATACGGAGTGCATCGGCATAATAAAGCACCGAAAGGGGGTTCTCGTAATCCTTGGCAACGACCTTGCCATACCATAAAGCAGCCTGGGGCGCATTATCAGTTTTGCGGTAACATTCGGCAATATAAAAAGCAATATGCAGCTTCTCTTTTTTATCGGTTATATTCTGATAGGCATTTTTAAACTGATCGATGGCTGCATAATATTCTCCTGCATCATAAGTGGTGTAAGCTTTTGAGGCTTTCTTATTCTGTGCCCCGGCCGGCTGGAAACAGGCAATAACCACCACGGCTAACAGGAGGAACTTAACACGTCTCATTGTCTTTCTATGTTTTTACAGTGATAAACGGATGAACGCTAAATATGGTATACAAAAATAGTTTATTGAACAAATATAGTAAAAAGAAGATATGCACAGGACGGAATGCGATTGTTCGGGAAGGGCCAAAAAAATCCCCCCGCCAACGGCGGGGGGCAATGAAAAAAACAAACCCAACAGAAGTATCTTAGCGGATAAACAGAAGCTCCCTGTATTTGGGAAGCGGCCAGTACTCATCATCAACAATCAGTTCCAGCTTATCCACATGATAACGGATGTCATCGAGGTAGCAGAATATTTTTGTTGAATAGGCGAGCGCTTTTTCTCTTTCATCCTCAATCTTATTGGCCACCTTGCGCGCCTCGATCATTTCGTTTGTCCTGGCTTTGATGTAGCTTACATGCTGTGAAACGGTACGGATCAGTTCGAGGCGTGCACCTGCGAGCTCCTTGAATTCCTTTTCACTGAACAGGTCTTTCAGACCCCTGACATTCTCAATGAGCTCAGACTGGTAACGGATGGCAACCGGAACAATGTGATTCATAACAAGGTCGCCCAGTACACGGGCTTCAATCTGAACACGTTTGGTGTAATTATCCCAACGCACGTGGGCACGGGCTTCGTTTTCGCGTTCATTCATCACGTCGAGCGAAGCAAAGAGTTTTTTGGACCCCGCGGTCAGGTATGCATCCAGGGCCTCTACCGGATTGGTAATATTTGTTAAACCCCGTTTGTGTGCTTCCTTTTTCCAGGCATCACCATAATTATTGCCTTCAAAACGGATCGGTTTTGAATCGGTAATGTACTGCCTGAGGACCTGGAATATGGCTTCATCCTTTTTAACATCCTTTTCGATGAGTTTATCCACATCTTTCTTGAATTCAATGAGCTGTTCGGCGACAGCGGCATTTAAAGCGGTCATGGCCACTGCAGGATTTGCGGAGGAACCAACTGCGCGGAATTCAAATTTATTACCGGTAAAGGCAAACGGTGAAGTGCGGTTCCGGTCGGTATTGTCCAGGAGGATATGCGGTACTTTGATTACACTCAGCTTCAATTCGATTTTTTCATCGGGTGTCATTTTTTCGTTGGAAACCTTCTTCTCAATCTTATTGAGCATGTCTGTAAGCTGTTTGCCGATGAATGCAGAGATAATGGCAGGCGGAGCCTCATTAGCCCCCAGGCGGTGAGCGTTCCCCGGAGAAGCCACGCTGGCTCTGAGCAGATCAGCATGTTTGTAGACAGCTTTCAGCGTATTGACAAGAAAAGTAAGGAACTGAAGATTGGTTTTCGGATTCTTTCCGGGAGAGAAAAGATTAATCCCGGTATTGGTTGCCAACGCCCAGTTACAATGTTTGCCTGAACCATTGACATGGTTGAAAGGCTTTTCATGATGCAGAACTGCAAATTTGTGGTGACGGGCAATACGCCGCATCATGTCCATGAGCAGAACATTGTGGTCAACAGCCAGGTTGCATTCCTCAAAGATCGGGGCACACTCGAACTGGTTGGGGGCAACCTCATCGTGCCTTGTTTTGATGGGTATCCCAAGCTTATAGGCTTCTGTTTCGAATTCATCGATAAATGCCGTAACGCGTTCGGGAATTGAACCAAAATAATGATCTTCGAGCTGCTGGTCTTTTGCAGAGGCATGCCCCATCAGTGACCGACCGGTAAGTACAATGTCGGGCCGAGCGTTGTAAAGCGCTTCGTCAATCAGGAAATATTCCTGCTCCACCCCCAGGGTGGCGATTACTTTGTTGACATCCTTGTCAAAATACTGGCAAACATCTACGGCTGCCTTGTCAACAGCATGCAAAGCTTTCAAGAGGGGAGTCTTGTTGTCGAGGGCCTCGCCCGTATACGATACAAATATGGTAGGAATGCTGAGTGTCCTGCCGATGATAAAGGCCGGAGAAGAGGGATCCCAGGCAGTATAACCACGGGCCTCAAATGTGTTCCTGATCCCGCCGCTGGGGAAACTGGAAGCATCGGGTTCCTGCTGTGCCAGTAATTTGCCTGAAAACGACTCAATTACTTCACCATTCTCCGTGTAATCCAGGAAAGCATCATGTTTCTCGGCAGTGCCTTCAGTGAGAGGCTGAAACCAATGGGTATAATGGGTGCAACCCATTTCAACAGCCCAGGCTTTCATTCCCGAGGCGATCTGATCTGCAATCTTCCGGTCTATTTTAGTACCCTGTTCGATAGCCTCGAGAATATGATCGTAAGCTTCCCGGGACAAATACTTCTTCATTTTCTTTTTGTCGAAAACATTGACGCCGAAGTATTCCGAAACAGGCATTTTAGGGGAAGAGTAAGGTTTTGCCTCCCTGCTGTAGGCATTTGCAAGTGCTGTAAATCGAATTGCTGCCATGATGTGTTTATTTAATTATTTGCGACAAAAATAGTAAAAATTTAAATATACCCCTAAAAAAACGAATAAAAATTGAAAAAAATATATAAATACACAGATTATCGTCTAAAATAAAGGGTAAAAAGTGGATAAAAAAGGAAATCAGATGCTGATCCGGATTTTTTATAAAACCTGGGGACGATATTGTATCCGGATAAAATTTGCCGGTAGTAATTAATTGCCTAATTTCATATCCTTATAAATGCAAGGGTATGAAAAAGAATGTGTTTGTCCTGGTCCTGTCCTCCTTACTCTTTGGATCGCTGAGCAGCTGTGCCGGTAATCCGGATCCTGCGATTCTGGTCTTCGCCAAAACACAGGGTTATTATCATGCCAGCATTCCGAAGGGCATGATGACCATCATGAGTATCTGCAAACAGGAAAATATCAATGCCGATACCACACGTGATGCCTCTTTTTTCACGCCTGATAGACTGAAGCAATACAAAGTGGTAGTATTTCTCAATACATCCGGTGATGTCCTTGACAACGAACAGCAAGCTGCATTCGAGGACTATATCCGGTCGGGAGGAGGATTTGTCGGTATTCATGCGGCAACGGATACAGAGTACGACTGGCCCTGGTACAACAAACTGGTCGGAGCATGGTTTCTTTCACATCCCGCTCAGCAGGAAGCCGTAATCAAGGTGGTAAACAGGTCTCATCCTGCCACCCGATCGCTTCCGGAAGAATGGACCAGAACGGATGAATGGTATAATTTCAGGGCCATCAGTCCTGATATCCAGGTCCTGGCCTTGCTCGATGAAGGCAGTTATACAGGGGGTGAGAACGGGGAAACGCATCCGTTCATATGGTGCCATGAATTTGACGGAGGTCGTGCATTTTATACAGGTGTTGGTCACCGCGATGATAATTACGATGAGCCTTTGCTCAGGAAACACCTGCTTGGTGCAATAAAATGGGCAGGAAAGATGTAAGCTGTGTCCTGAGTCTAATCAGACGAGGGATCTCTGGTGATTTCCAGTTCTTTTGCGGCGGTTTCAAGCCGGGTGAACCATGCTTCACCATAATGCCGGCAAAGGGCATCTTTCACAAACAAATACACAGGCCGGTTGATTTCATTGCCCATTTTTATGGCAGGTCGGCAAATTTCCCACCGGTCGTAGTTTACGGCATCATACCGCTGGTATTTCTTGATCCTTACAGGATACAGATAACAGGAAACAGGCTTCCTGAAGTCGATGACCCCTTCGTTGTAAGCTTTTTCAATGGCGCAGCGGGCAATCCCGTCCTCAAAAAGCGTATAGGCGCATTCTTTCCCATCGTTTAACGGGGTGACGGTATCGCTTTCGATATCGATCACCGAGGTTCCTAGTGTTTCAATGGTTACAACAGATTCATTCCGGAGATAGGCCTTCAAAGCCGGGTAAATTTCTTGCAGTTTCTTTGCTTCTTCTGTCTCCAGAGGTGCTCCTGAATCGCCGGTGACACAACAGGCACCCTTACAGGCCTGCAGGTTGCATGCGAAGTTCGATGTAATGAGATCAAGGCTTACAAGGGTGTTGTCTATTTCAAGCATCCAAAAGAATTTCCGGCGAAGATACTATCCTTGCGTTTATTTCACAAACCTGAATGTTTGTACCGACGTGTCGTCAATAGTCAGCCTTCCCATGTAGAATCCTGCAGGAAGGCCGGAAACATCCAGCTGCAGCAGGTTGTCGGCCTGTTTTACTGCCGGAACGCTCATAATTACCTGACCGTTGGAAGTCAGCAAATCTATTTTCACGATCTTTTCCGGAATTGTTTGGGTTTTCACATAAAGAATATCCTTTGCCGGCACGGGATAAACTTCGGGAGGTGTTTCAGTGAAAATCCGGTCCCTGCTAAATGCCCCCGGTGACACGGGAATTTGCTGGTTGAACAGCATCTCACCGCCTGGTGTATAAACTTTGAGGGTTACCGTATAAGCATCCTCTGTTGTGTAGGTATGGTTCACCGAGGCTCCGCCGGCAGTGGTACCATCGCCAAAATCCCATTCACAATAAAGGCTGTCGGAGTATACCGGAATGCTGAAGTAAAAGTTCATGTCATCCTGTTCGAAGTTCCAGTAGCCGATCAGTGAGTCAGGGAATACCGTTCCTCCGCCAAACGAGAATGAGCCTGATACCGCACAATCAGAAGAATCGGTAATGGTCACACTGTAAGTCATGCCAGGACAAAGGTTGTAGATGACCGGTCCGGTTTCACCTGTAGACCAGAAAAATCCCGCAGCATATACCGCATTGCCAGCAGCATCCACCAGGCTGGCTGCTGCAGATCCGCTACAGGTTTGCCCGTTCAGGACAATCTCAGTATTGAGTTTGATGAAACCTTCACACAGTCCGGGTCGCGGTTCCTCCTCTATGCAGTCAATTCTGACTATCTTTCCCACCATGCATATGCTGGCCCTGTCGTTTAATTCGGTATAGGATAAACGGACACGCTGTCCGGCCTGCAGTTTGAAATCTGGGATAATTTCCGCCGGTTCCAGGATATCTCCGTTATCCAGCCCGATGACTAGTCCACAGCCGTCAAGCCCGGTATAATCCAGGACGGTCCCGGTAAGGCTGCAGTAGGCAACATTACCGGTTATCAGTTTATCACAAAAGCTGCTTTCACAACCATCGGAAGTAGTGATGGTCAGACATACCTCCCTGACCTCCCCGGCCGTGGAATAAAAATGCAGCGGATTTTTCTCCTCACTCGTCTGCCCATCGCCAAAATCCCACAAACGTTTCTTCACATCGCCGGCTGAAAGGTCAACAAAGCTGTAAGGATATGCTTCAGCAAAGGTCATGATGGAGTCGTTATAATAAAAATAGAAATTTGCCTGGCAGCTCGCCGGGGGAGTGACGCCTCCTGAGTCAGGCGATTGGGGACAGCAGGGATTTCCTGTCAGCGCAGCAATGATGAGGATGGGCAGTCTTTTCATGGGTCAGGTGGTTAAGTTATGCAATTACTGAACAGATGCATCCAGCTGTTAAAAAGTTGCCTGTTACAGCCATAAATTTACGAATTTTATACAAAAGCACCATGCGGCTGACTTCAAACCATAAATAAGCATCTTGGCGTTTTGCCATGCGGAAAATTTTATATATTTGCGCCACTGTAAAAAATCAGATTTATAAACTAATACAACTATAGAAATGCGTAACAAAGGTGCCATCTGGACATTGGCTATCGCACTCACACTGGTTTGCCTCTATCAGCTTTCTTTTACCGTAGTGACCTACAAGGTAAGGAAAGATTCGAGAGACTATGCGCGGGATGCCAACAATGTCGTCGACCTGAAGAAGGCCGATTACTATCTCGATTCCGTTGCAAGTTCACCGGTATACAATTTCCTTTGGATGAAAAAGTATACCTACCGGGAATGCCAGGATAGGGAGATAAATCTCGGCCTTGACCTGCAGGGTGGTATGAACGTGATCCTGGAAGTTTCAGTGGTTGATGTCATTCGTTCCATGGCCAATTACACCAAGGATTCAACCTTCAACAGGGCGATCGCTCTTGCCAAAAGGAACCAGGTGGGCTCAAACGAGAACTTTGTAAATTTATTTGGCCAGGCTTTTGAACAGATCGATCCGAACGCCAGGCTTTCGGCACTTTTCACTTCGCCGGAGCTGCGTGAGCGCATTACTTATAATACTTCCAACCAGGAGGTGCTGAAAGTGATCCGTGAAGAAGCAGACAAAGCCATTGCCAATTCATTCAACATCATCAACACCCGTATAAACCATTTCGGCGTAAACTCTCCAAACGTTCAGCGGTTGCAGAGCGGCGACAGGATACTGGTTGAATTGCCAGGCGTTCAGGAGAAGGACAGGGTCAGGAAGCTTCTCCAGGGTGCGGCACGACTTGAATTCTGGGAGACTTACAACAATACCGATGCCGAAATACGAAACGGATTGCTGGCCTTGAACAATCTGGTAAAAGAGATCAACAAATCACAAAAGGCAGCCGTTCCTGCCGTGCCGGAAGCAGCAGCCACTGCTGCCACAGGAACAGGTACCACAGTGAGTAAACAGCAGGCAACCGATGAGGAAGCGCCTGCCCTTTTACAGCAACTCGCCCAGGACTCCACAAAAGCATCGGGCGACACCGCAGCATCTTCACCCGATGCCTTCATGCAGGACAACCCTTTGTTCGCATTCCTGATTCCTTATGTTAACCAGAATGGTGAGCTGATACCCGGCTCTGTTTTTGGTCAGGTACATTACAAGGATACCGCAAAGGTGAACCAGTACCTGAAACTGGCTATGGATCGCAATCTCTTCCCTAGGAATTTCAAATATTTCTGGTCGGCAATGCCCATTGTTAACCCAACTACCAAGAAGGCTACAGATTATTATGAAGTTCATGCCATCAAGGTTACCAGTCGCGACGGCAGAGCGCCGCTGACAGGCGACGTGATCACCCGCGCCCAGAACCAGTACAATCAGAACAGCGGACAGGCCTATGTATCCATGGATATGGATGCCGCCGGAACCCAGACCTGGGCCCGGCTGACCCGCGAAAATGTAGGTAAGATCATCACAGTGGTCATGGATGATTATGTGTATTCCAACCCGGTCGTCAATGAGGAAATACCTACAGGCAGTTCCCAGATCTCGGGGTCGTTCGATGCCAAGGAGGCTGAAGATCTTGCCAACCTGTTGAAATCGGGTACCATGCCGGCTCCCTGTAAGATCATCCAGGAAGAGATCATCGGACCCTCGCTGGGCAAGGAATCAATCCGGACAGGTATGAATTCCCTGATCATCTCCTTCATTCTTATCTTCTCTTTCATGGTATTCTATTATACCCGGAGAGCAGGATTGGTCGCTGATATCGCCCTGTTCCTGAACATGTTCTTCCTGATAGGGGTTCTGGCCTCCCTGGGACTGGCACTTACACTGCCGGGCATTGCAGGTATTGTCCTGAACATCGGTATGTCGGTTGACG
>DIAS01000083.1:9822-10282 GCA_002415855.1 Bacteroidales bacterium UBA5072 | reverse complement strand
CTGAACATCGGTATGTCGGTTGACGCCAATGTGCTTATCAATGAGAGGATCAGGGAGGAACTCATGGCGGGCAAGGGGGTCAAAATGGCCATCCAGGATGGCTACAAAAATGCCTTATCAGCCATTATCGACGGCAACCTTACTACCCTGATCACGGGTGTCATCCTGTTTGTGCTGGGCACCGGTCCGGTAAAAGGTTTTGCCACTACACTGGTTATCGGTATCATTACCACCCTGTTTTCCACAATTTTCATCAGCAGGCTTGTGTTTGAACTATGGCTGGATAGGAATCCGAACGCGCTTACCTTCAGTACACGCCTATCGACAGGGGCCTTTAAGAACATTAACCTCGATTACATCAACAACCGTAAAAAATTCTACGTAATGTCTGCCGTGATATTCGTTGTCGGAGTCGGATCGCTGATATTCAGGGGACTTGACCAGGGTGTTGATTTTACCG
>DIAS01000083.1:2250-9562 GCA_002415855.1 Bacteroidales bacterium UBA5072 | reverse complement strand
TGATTTTACCGGCGGGCGAAACTATATCATCAAGTTTGAAAAACCTGTCAGTAATCTTGAAATTGCCGGATTGCTGGAGAAAGAGCTGGGCATGCGGCCGACTGTAATTACCTATGGTTCGGAAGATAAAGTCCGGATTACCACCAAATATGCCATTGATTCAGAAGATCCCAACATTGATGAGCAGGTTGAACAACTGATTTATAACGGGGTCAAACCCATGATCGGCAGCAATGTGACCTATGCGCAGTTTAAAGCAGATTACGTGCAGGGGCTGCAGCGTGTAGGGCCAACTATTGCAGCGGATATCAAGCGGAAATCCTATATCGCGCTTTTCATCGCCTTGTTCTGTATGTTCCTTTATGTGGGGTTCAGGTTCAGGAACTGGAGCTTCGGCCTGGGAGCTATTGCCTCACTGGCACATGATGCTTTCCTGGTTATTGCCTTATTCTCCCTTTTATATGGCATCATGCCTTTCTCACTCGAAGCCGACCAGACTTTTATCGCGGCGATCCTTACCATTATCGGATATTCTGTGAATGATACGGTGGTCATCTTTGACAGGATCAGGGAGTACCGCATCCTGCATCCCAAAATGGATTATGCCATGCTGATGAACAAAGCGATCAATGATACCTTCAGCCGCACAATCATTACTTCGCTTACTGTGTTGATCACCGTGGCCATAATTTTCTTCTATACAGGTGAAAGTGTCCGCGGATTTGCATTTGCACTACTGATCGGATTGATATCCGGGGTCTATTCCACGGTATTTATCGCGACCGCCCTTGTATATGATTCAAGGGGCAAAAAAGAAAGGACCCTGCAGGCTAAATAAACATACCCTCTTGCAAAAGTGGCTGTATCAAAAGCCTGTTCATAACCGTCCTTGTTGTGTTGAGCGAAGCATCTGTATTACATCAATATAGATTCTTCGCTACGCTCAGCATGACAATAAAACAGGCTTTGATTCAGCCTCTTTTTAAGCATCTTTTACTATATTTGTATACTTAAATAAAAATTATGCAACACATTTTTGCAGTTCTTAGCGGAGGGGAGTT
Organism: Bacteroidales bacterium UBA5072; assembly: GCA_002415855.1. GTDB lineage: Bacteria > Bacteroidota > Bacteroidia > Bacteroidales > UBA10428 > UBA5072. The sequence goes on along the minus strand of DIAS01000083.1, from coordinate 8,501 downwards.
GCTGATTGTATTTCTGGTTTTTTTGCTGTTATTTGGCTCCAGTAAGATTCCTGAACTGGCAAAAGGATTGGGTAAGGGGTTGAAGGAATTTAAGAAAGCCACGGATGATATCAAGCGTGAAATAAACAACAGCACGGGGGATATCACCAAGGATATCAGTGAAAGCGCAAATGGGATCAGGCAGAATATCACCGATATCACCAACAATATCACATCGGATATCAATACTTCCACAGAAGATATTCACGACAACATCAACGAGATTACCAACAACATCAACAATTCTTAGCAGTGCCGGCCGTGAAACGGTTTGACATCCCCTGAATCGATACCTATGGCAATTATAGAGGCATCAAATATCAGTAAATCATTTGGCTCACTGCAGGTTTTAAAGGGGATAACCGTAAGCATACAACCGGGAGAGATCGTCACCATTGTCGGTGCCAGTGGAGCCGGTAAGACCACATTCCTGCAGATAACCGGTACCCTGCTGAAACCTTCCGGAGGAGATGTCGTGATAAACAGAACAAGGGTTGGCAATCTGAAAGACAAAGACCTGGCCAGGTTCCGCAACAAACATATCGGATTCGTATTCCAGTTCCATCATTTGCTGCCTGAATTTACCGCTTTGGAGAATGTCTGTATCCCTGCGTTTATAGCCGGTACGTCACGGACTGAAGCCATGAAACGCTCCAGGGAAATCCTGGAATTCCTTGCCCTTGGTCACAGGCTCGATCATAAGCCACACGAATTATCAGGCGGAGAACAGCAACGGGTGGCCGTGGCAAGGGCACTGGTCAATAATCCGGATGTTGTGCTTGCCGACGAACCATCCGGCAATCTCGATTCACACAACAAGAAAGAACTGCACGAGTTGTTTTTTACCCTGCGCAACAAATATAACCAGACCTTTGTGATCGTGACCCACGACAAGGACCTTGCCGGGATGAGTGACAGGACCATCACCATGCATGACGGGCTGCTGGTGGGGTAATGTACCAATGTGCTATTGTGCCAATGTGCAAATACGGAATTAAGCGAACTTAAAGGCTCAGGAAATTTAGAATATCCTTTTTCCTGCCCATAACAACGAAGCGCATATCTTCCTCCAGGACCATATCTTTTTCCAGATCATCCACTTCAATGGCCATCCATTTTTCGAGTGAAGGGGTGGACAGCTTCTTATCCAGGTACCTCAACGCCAATATGTCTAAATCCGGAAATTCCCTCGGGTCAATCCCGGAAAAATTCTTCCCGACATATTCATCAGGTACGCTGACTTCGGCAATCTTGACGTCATCGGAGATGTTATAGATGCTCCATACCCCTTTCATGATAAGTTTCTCAGCAAAGACTGCTGCTGTATCGTATTCAGGGTTTATGGTATTGACAACGCCGATTGCATTTAATACGGTTTTGTGTATCAAGGAACTTTCACGACCATACAAATTCTGTACGCCAAGCTTCCTGAGCAATGCAGATGTTTTAATTGAGGAGCCAAAATCATCACCAATGCAAACAATTACCATTTCACAGTCTTTCAAGGGCAAAGTCTTCAGTGCATGGATATCGGTAATATCCATACTAATGGTGTTTTTTATCGTGTCCTTAAAAAACTCTACTTTTTCCATGTCTTTATCTACCCCAATGACATCATGACCTAAAGCTGTAAGCTTTTTTGCCAGCGATGCGCCGAAGTTTCCCAGGCCAATAACAATAAAATTCATCACAAATGTATTTTAGGTGATTACTATATTTTCTTTTGGATACCGGTATACCGAGGTCCTGGTCTTCCTGATCATGGCAAAAAGCAAAGTCAATATACCCATACGGCCCATGAACATCAGTAAAATAAGCAGGAACTTGGATGAATTGGTCAGGAAAGGAGTAATGCCCATCGATAAGCCGACCGTGCCAAAGGCTGAAACGCATTCAAAAAGGATCTTTAACGGACCTTTATCAGGTTCAATGAGGTACATGATTAACGATGCGCACCCTAAGATTACTATAGAAAGTATGATAATAGCAAAGGCTCTGTCAACAGACCGTTCATGAAACTCTCTTTTGTGGAATTCAATATGTTTTTTCACACGGGCAATCCTTAAGGCATTTAATACTGCAATGGCAAATGTGCTGGTCTTGATCCCTCCACCGGTTGAGACAGGAGATGCACCAACCCACATCAGGAATATTGTCAGGACGATGGTAGCAACCGATAACTGTCCCATAACAACAGAGTTATATCCGGCAGTACGCGGTGTTACGCTTCCAAAAAAGGAATGGGCAATTTTGCCGGCCAGATCCATGCCCTTGAGTGTATGGCTGTTCTCAAACAGAAAAAAGAATACAGTACCCACAACGATTAAGAAGAAAGTTGTATAAATGACCAGCCGTGAATTGACATTGATCATCATGGGAATATAGTCTTTTCTGCGACCATACCTGAGAACTGACAACAAACTCAGAAATTTGTATTTAATAAATGTATACAGGTTTAAGAGGATCGGGAACCCAATCCCGCCAAGAATAATAAGGAAACTTAGTGTATAAAGAACAGGATAGGTGCGGCTAACCCTGTAATCGGTTATTCCATCGGTTAATATCGAAAACCCTGCGTTACAAAAGGCTGAAACAGAATGAAATACTGAAAACTTAATCCTGTCGCTAATGCTGGTAAAATATTCCCTGTCAAGGTTCAGGAACAGAAAAATTGCCCCGATCGCTTCGAACAGGAGGGTTATAAAAATAACCTTGGTAAGCGTTTTTCTTATTTCCGATACATTATTCTCACTAAATAAGTCACTTAACACAAGTCTTTCAGAAAAAGAGGAGGAACCTCCCTTGAAGAAAAAGCCAAAGAAGCTTGTGAAAGTCATAATACCTATCCCTCCTATCTGAATGAGCATCAGAATTATGCTTTTACCCAGGGCAGTAAATTGCGTGGCTGTATCAACAACAATCAGTCCTGTAACACATATGGCACTGGTAGAGGTAAAAAGTGCATCGACAAACGTAATCGGGGCAGTGGTGGCATTGGGAAGTTCTAGAAGTGCTGCCCCGGTAATAATCAGGAACCCGAAGCTAAACATGAAAAGCTGGGCAGGGTTTAAGACAAGGGCTATATTTCTGATATCGAACCTGGAAAACTCGAAAACAAATAATCCCAATATCAACAGCGCATAGAAATAATGATTATTCAACCAAGCAACATTCCTGTCAACATTTAAAGTCAATGAAAACAATATCAACAAACCAATGGACAGAAAAATGAAGAAGTCCGATTTATAACTCTTAAATCCAATACAAATTACCGACCGCAGCAGGTAAATCATGGCAATCAAGGTAAACAACCATTGATAATACTTGGTGTTTGAAGGCGTAACTTCGGAAATGCGCCCAAACCCGATGACCATAACGGTCTTTATTACCATGAACAGAAGTGCGAAGAGCAGCAGGTAATCAACAATGGGTCGGATGGTCCTGTTGATCAGTTTCGACCGGTTTCTGGAACCAAAAAAAGGTTTGTTGGAATACATAAATACTGTTTATGCAAGAAGCGATCAAAATTACGCCTTATATCAGCATTTGCAAATAGTCCGCAATCAATACTTATTTCAATTTGTCATTACCTTTTCCGGCTTCTTGAAAAATGTAGTTTGCCATCCGGCTGAGATTGTGGTGAAATCAGCACCGCTGCGAACAATTGCGCCTCTGCTGTAAGCCAGTTTAATGGAATGCCGTTTCCCGACTGGTAGTACAAGCGTGGCCCCAATGCGTGAGTTGGATTGCCGGTCATCCATTTCGACCCCATCAACTGTTGAATTTCCTCCCGTATAATAGGTGAGATCGAGGGCAACCCACATAAGGGGTTGAATATTATAACTGATATGCCCCTGAAAAGCTCCCAGTGGATTCTGGGTACGTACTGAACTCCCCGGATAGAACGAGTTATTTTTTGTGAACAGCCAGAGACCTGAATAAAAATCAATGAGCCATCTTTTCCCTACCGGTTGTGAAAGTGCTAATTCTGTTTTGAACGCCCACCGTGAGGTACCAACATTGATCAGCTTATCCGCGAAATATTGACCCGTAGGCGCAGTGATGCCGAGACTGAAACCCAGTATTGTCTTTCGTGGTGCCTTTGCAATCTCTCCCAGGGTAGCCGCCGGCGCCCCAAGTAATAACCAGGAGAACCTGAAGCGCATATCGCCCAGTCCCGACCGGGTGGTACTTTGCTCTTCACCATCGATAGTTGCTGATGCTTTTCCCCAGGCATATGGCAATGCGGCAGAGACCTGGGCTGTTTTTCCCAAAAGACCGAATGAACGAACAACGGCAAGTGATGGGGCTCCTATTTTAGCACTCAGGTCCTTCACAGGCAACGTTGCATCGGTCACAATACCGCCGTCAGAATAGCTGAATCCTGCCACAACAACAGTCACCCTGACCGGGATCCTTGCATAAGCCCTCGGATCAAGGTCCTGTCCCTGAGATCTTTCAATTATGAATAGCAACGAAATCGCTAATGTGTAAACATCAAGATATTTCATGGAAAGAAGATTTTATTCCTCGTACGCGGCCTCAATTTTTCCTGATTTTATTGCCTTAAAAAATAAAGCATGATCCTTCTCATTTTGCTTTGCATATGCCAATGAAAATTCGGCAATGGCCTGTTCGAATACATCACTGCTCCCCATGTATCCGCTTAACATGGCTGCATCACCTGAACGTGCATGCGACAGCGCCAGGGCTCTTCCACACCAGCCAGCATAAATCTTCATTTCCTTATTCCCAAAGGTTTCCACCTTTATGGAAATTTTGATGTCACGAAGCTGCCTGAAAAAATAATGTCTTCCCTGTTTTCCAATGCTCCAACCCAGAAATGGATCGCTGTAGGGTTGCATGAGCCGATATCCGTAAACAACACGTTGTCCGTTGTTCGGGTAAATGCTCTTGCCCGCGTAGGCTTCAAGTACGGATTTCCGGGCCTCCTTTGCCTGAAGGAACAACGGATCGCCGTCACCTGTCATCAGCAATGCGACCCAGCAGGCAGTGCCTACACTGCCAACGCCAACAACCTTAATTACCACATCTTTGAGTTCATATCGGTTAAGCAATTGATTGAAGCCGGGAGGCAGGCTTTCTTTGTAAAGCTCAAAAGTATCTTTTGTTTCCTGAACAACCTCACCCGGTGAATGGCTTTCCCAATGAAAGATGGAAGGCAATTGATCTTTTATATATCTGGAATTTCCCGATCCTTTGGCAATTTGTGGAAAAATCTCCTCGGCAATACTCCTGGCTTTTTCCTTTTCGAGACGTTTTAACCCCCGACGTCTAAGTTCCGGATCTTTTAACTTCGAAGTGAGCTGATCGGGTCCGAGTGCATAATGCCAGATCTCCATTATTTTCATCTCGCTGAAAATCATCATGTTTTCACGATAAGACCTGACACATTCAAGTACTGCCTCCTGTGCGACAGTATCGTTCAGATTGTTATTTCTGCAGGCAACGATGAAACTGGCCGCCAATCGTTTGACATCCCATTCCCAGGGTGCGGGTAGCGTTTCATCCAGGTCATTGATTGAAAAAATCACATTTCTTTCCGGTGTGGCAAAACCGCCAAAATTGCACAGATGGGCATCGCCGCAGGCCTGTACATGGATTCCGGTAACCGGTGTGCCTGCCAGGTCTGAAGCCATATTGAGCGCGGCACCACGGTAAAATGTGAAGGGAGATACTCCCATTCGGCCATGCCGAAGGGGTATTAATTTAGGAATACGGTCTTTATTGCTTTCGATGATCAGATCGACAGGGTCGGGACGGTCCTTGGCAGGTTCCCATATTGCATGGGATGATCTGGGACAGTTCTTCCGCATTTGTTTTCCTAGCTCATAGCGTTCATTACGCGGCAGGTAGTGAACCTGAGGATTATATTTGAAAGGATCAGACTTACCTGAGCTATCAGTAGATTTTTTTCTTGTTTTCTTCATAGCGCAGTCCTGGTTTTGCTGATGCCTGTCGTCAGTTAGGGTAGATTAAACAGGGCAGACAATCCACGGCTTTCGCCTGAATTGATATATCCTGTTTAATGCTACCGTCTCATCAAGTGGTTCCTACTTTTTCTGTTCTATGGTCACTTTCCCTATTCTCCCGTTGAATGTGGATGAAGGGCCATAATCAGCAACCGGTGTTCCTTCGTCAATACCAACGTCAGCCAGGTCATCTACAGAAAATATTCCGGGCTGGGTTTT
>DIAS01000083.1:0-2011 GCA_002415855.1 Bacteroidales bacterium UBA5072 | reverse complement strand
CAGAAAATATTCCGGGCTGGGTTTTGTCAATCCGTTTTTCAGCAACCTTATTTCCATCAACCGTGATGGTTCCCAGACCGCCTTTTCCGGATCCGCCTCCGTCATATTTGAAATCATAGACCAGGGTGTGTTTACCTGGTTTCATTGCCTGGGATGCGATGATATCCGTTGACCCCAGTCCAAGATAGTTGTAGGTAAAGGCAGGCTTTCCATTCCTCACATAAAATGATAACCCGCCGAATCTTCCGCCCTGGCAGACAATTACCCCATTGCCATTGGCTCCGACTTCCACATCTGAAGTAATGGTATAAGCAGTATTTCTTAGATCAATGAAAATGTCGACCCCCATTCCTTTCATCCCTTCACCGTATGTAATTGATGTTCTGTCACCCATAACGGTGGGACGTCCCATGAGTTTGGCATCCGTTCTTTCCAGGAACCGGTCATCAAGGGGCAGTACATGATATTTAATGGCTTCTTTCATAAAGAGATCCTGCAGCTCTTTCAGCTTTTCAGGTTGCTGTGAGGCTAAATTATCGGTTAGACTGAAATCCTCTTTCTCGTTATATAATTCCCAGACATCTTCCTGAAGGGTATTCAAAGGTTTATTAAGCCATGGCGGTCTGTGAATAACCCGTGCATACCAGCCGTCACTGTAAATTGCCCTGTTCCCGAACATTTCAAAATACTGAACGGTATGCGTGTCCTTTGCGTCCGCATCTGTAAATGTATAGGCCAGGCTTTTCCCCTCAACCGGGTCCTGTTCAATGCCATTAACCATTCGGGGTGCGGGGATTCCGGTGATCTCATAGATAGTAGGTGCAATATCTATAACATGACCAAACTGTGAACGGATTTCTCCTTTTGCCTTAATACCTTTTGGCCACTGGATGATCATACCGTTGCGGGTTCCGCCAAAGTCAGAAGCCATTTGCTTTGTCCATGCAAAAGGTGCATCCAGTGCAACTGCCCAGCCGGCCGAAAAATGCGGATAGGTATTCGGGCTACCCCATTCATCATAATGCTTCAGCATATCGGGAACAGTTTCCGGTACTGCGTTAAAGTAGGTCATCTCACTGAACATGCCGTTCATTTGTCCTTCTGCACTGGCCCCGTTATCACCGGCTATTAATATAATGATTGTATTATCGGTTATCCCGAGATCCCTGATGGCATCCACCAGTCTTCCAATTTCATGATCGGTATGTTCTGCAAAACCAGCGTAAACTTCCATCTGCCTGCTGAATAATTTCTTTTCATCAGCTGAAAGCTTATCCCAGTCCTTAATGTCAGCGGGCTTTGGAGCCAGTTTTGCATTCTGGGGAATGATCCCCATTTTCTTCTGTTTCTCAAACGTCTCTTCACGCACCGCATCCCATCCCTTGTCGAACCTGCCTTTGTACTTCTCAATATAATCCTTCGGTGCATGATGAGGTGCATGGGTTGCCCCGGGAGCATAATACATGAAAAATGGCTTATCAGGTGCCATAGCTTTCTGAAAGCGCATCCATGAAACAGCCTGGTCGGTCATATCCGTTGTGAAGTGATAATCAATACTCTTCGGTGTCTCAACAAGGGTCACTCCGTCATAGATCAAAGGAGCCCACTGGTTCGTTTCACCGCCAAGGAAGCCGTAGAATTTTTCCATTCCCGAGCGGGTTGGCCAGCGGTCCTGTGGACCTGCAACAGAGATTTCCCAGGGTGGAACCTCGTGAGACTTGCCAAAATGTGCAGTGTTAAAGCCATTCTGACGGAGAACTTCTGCCATGGGTGTGATTGTCTGTGGCCTTACGGCTGTCATCCCGGGGAGCAATGTTGCAGTTTCCGTGATCGAACCCATATTATTTGAGTGGTGATTATAACCGGTTAGAAGAGCTACCCTTGTAGGTGCACATAATGCAGTAGTACAAAACCTGTTGTATCTGAGCCCGTTATTTGCCAGTTTATCAAGTGTTGGCATGTTAACAGGTCCGCCGAAAGCTCCGGATACGCCAAAGCCCATATCGTCAAT
>DIAS01000151.1 GCA_002415855.1 Bacteroidales bacterium UBA5072 | reverse complement strand
GTGCAAACCACCAGGCTGTCCGGAGACCCCGTAGCATAAAAGCCGCAGTAATAAGCATAAAAAGCCCTGCAACAAGAACAAAACTGTTAGAGAAACTGACTATATCGACAAGCAGATAATCCTGTAATATCTTCATCCTTTCCGGCAGTGGCGGGGGTAATACTGAAATAATATTTATTATCCCCAGCCCGAAGATCAGAAGCGCAGGCAAAATCCTTAAAAAGAGTTTTTCAAATTTGAGCAGGAAACTCAAAACACCTGCGAAGAGCGGGAGCCAGAATTCAAAAAACCTGAAAAGGAGGGTTATTGCTATGGCATCCACGCTGCTGAAACCTGTTTTTATGAGTACATATGCCATTGAAACCTCAATAGCACCTAAACCCCGCAGAAAAGGAGAAATGATAAGGAAGACCACTACAACGATATAAGCCAGCACAGCTATTGACAGCGATGGGGTAAAATTAAGGGCAATCATCGATATATAAACATGTGCAATACCGACAAATTCAATAACAACGGAAACTAAAACCGTATAGATGAATTGCCTGTAGTTTATTTTATTGTTTTTCATTTCATCGATGAAAAATCCCGCCTTGGGGTAAATCTTCAGGATCCATTTATAAAGCGTCCATTTCCTTATAAGGGAATAATATGTGAAAATGAACACAAGTAAAATCAGCACTACTCCTGACAATGCATACCATTTCCCCATGCCTAGGCTCCCTCCGGCAACAATGAAAATAAATGCAGGTATGGCCACAATGACCACCGAGAGAATTCCCACGAAAGCGTAAATGGAAGAGGCAAAATATATCTGAGATTTATTAATGCCCCTTTTCTCGATGTCTTTTGTAAAGAATACCTGTGAAGATACAGCTCCTGCAGGCAGAAAAACACTGATGAAATTACGTTTGAGGAAAAGAATGATTGCATCCCACATCTTAAGACGGATATTCAGAGATGCAAAAGAAGTCTTATACATTATCCCCTGAATGACAATGTAGAATACTACCAGGCCCAGGCCGGCAAGAATCCAGTTTCTGTCTGCTTTTAAAATTACATCCCTGACGCTGAGTAATTCTGTTTTTTCATGTTTAATGAACCATGCGGCCAAACCAATGAACAGGGCTGTAAAAATGAATTGTGCGACAAGCCTTCTGTTTTCATTGATAAATATGAATACCTTATTCCTGAAGAAATTTTCTATGGAGGCAGTTGAATTACTATCTGTCATGGAATGTCAATTCAATTTTAACATCATCCAATTTAAAACACTCCCTTCAGAATGCCTGGTGGTCTTTCATGATCTTCATTATCAGTTCTGTGTCACGATTATAATGATGACCTCCGGGAATCTTCTCGATTTTCACGGTTGTTCCGGACAATAATTCAGGAACCTTTGTTTTTTCGTCTTCTCCGATAATTATCAGGGTAGGAACGGCTTGCATCTTAATGATCTCATCCATGACCTTGTAAGAATTATTGACGTTGCCAATCCCAAGCATATTTGAAATATGTATCTCAAAATCGGTGTCAGCCTCCGGAGATAAGAGTACTGCAGATGAAATCCTGGATCTCATCTCTTGCGGTAATCTTGTCACGATGAACGGGACTATTTCCGCACCAAGTGAATAACCGATCAGGAGGTATCGCTCTCTTCCCCACTCTTTGCCGTAGTAATTAAGTGCTGCAGCCATATCAACGGCTGTTTTTTCAGGAGAGGTCCTGTTCCAGAAATACCTCCTTGAATCCAGCCCAATTGTCGGAATTCCCTGATTGGCAAGATTATCAGCAATCGATTGCTCAAAGCTGTACCAGCCTCCGTCGCCTGAGATGATCAGTGCGACAGGAGCTTCCTTGTTTTGAACTTTGGCCTTAGTTATTACAAGCGGTATATTCTCCGGCTTGTCAGAGTTATCACCTTCAGCCGGGTCTTTTTCATTTTTCCCCACCAGGATGTTAAATGCATTTTTCCATTGGGGCATAAAATCGTTCCAGTTTGAAAAACCATGTCCGACATCGGGAAGGGTTATTAATTCTGCATTTGCAGTTTTACTGACAAAATCAGCAACCTCCTGGTAACTGCAGACTTTATCGAGTTTTCCTTGAAGAACTATCCACCGGTTTCCAAGCTTTGCATCGGGAAGGAGAAAATAGCTCCTTCCTGCAGTATCTGTCTTTTCGCGCAGCCCGTTGGTCTGACACAACATTTTGGGCAGTTCAATATCGGGGCAGAAACCAAGTGATATTCCACCAATGAAAGTACCCGGCCGTGACTGCGCCAGTATTCCGTAGACAAGGGTTGCCCCGCTGGAATAGCCCATAATTACCGGAGGAACGTATCCGGAGAAATTGTATTTCTTCTCAAAGAAGGTGGCCAGTTCTACAAAATCCGCTGAAACATTATAACACTCTTCCTTGCGTTGCCTAAGATCTTTATAATACCTCAGGATATCCACACCTATCACGAGATTGTTCATCTCTGCAAATGATTCAGCAAAATCGACAACACCATAATGCCAGCCTCCGTCACCTGAAATAAATATTATAATGTTTTGTGGCGTGCCGGAATGCTTATAGACATATACCTTGCCGAAAGGAGAAAAATTTAAAGAATCGGAGGCAGGAACCGCCAGGGAATTAACAGGAAATGTGAATATAGAAACGATAGATAAAAAAAGCAATTTTCTCATTACTGTAATACTTAATTGTTGATTATCAATAACGCAGAGAACAACTTTTAAAAATCAAAGTTCATAAAAAGTTTAATCTTACCTGAATAAAATTAAAACCTTTATCCAAAGTTAGATAATTTCCGTCGAGGATTCCGCCCGAATTGCAGAAGTCACTTCCTTTGACTTCATTTTGCCAGGTAACTCCGCTTGCTGAATGTGACTATTTTACTGAAAGGCTGTCCGTTGCTTGCTTTGTCCAGTTAATCAGGAGATTTTTTTCGTCTGTGCTGAGACGGGCATTTTTATGCATCATTTTATATGATGGCAAAGGCATAATACCATCGCCTATTACAGTTGCAATAGCATCAAGTTTATCCAATTGTTTTCTTTTGGAATACTCACCAAATTCACTGAAATTCAAATTGTCCCTGCCCTCTTTTATATGGCCGGCCAATAGCCAGCCTACCGGCTGTATGTTTGAATACCACGGGTAGACAGTATTGTCACTGTGGCAGTCGTAACATGCATTCTTAATTAATACCCTGACACTGTCAGGAAAAACAGCAACCTTTGAAATATCGGTACCTGATACCTGGTTGTTATTGCTCCGGGCAGGACGAATAAATTGTATAGCCACAAGGATAATTACCAGTACTATTAATATTTTTTTGGCAAGGCTCATGATTATTTTAGTTCTTCTTTAATTATACGCCAAGTTAGCATTTCTTTGCCACAGGAAAGTGCTTAATATTTATTTAGCAGAAACCGTATTCTTGGCAGGGCTGTTAGATTCAACGGAATCACCAGGCATATCCATTCCCGGCATTTTTTGGTCATCACCTGCTTTTGTATCACCCGGCATGACCATACCAGGCATTGAAGAAGTTTTTCCTCCTCCCGGATTCATCATACTGGGTTTGCCTTCAAGTTGGGCGGCGGCATCAACGCTGAATGCTCCATGGGTGACGATCTCTTCACCCGCAGCCAGCCCCTCAGTCACAATATAAGTGTTGCCAAGCGTTGGCCCCAGAGTTATTTCACGCATTTTGAACACCGGCTCGTCATACTTTGGTTGTTTTACATAGACGATCGACCTTTTGCCTGTCCAGAGAACTGCTGACTGCGGAATAATAACAGCGTTCCCGTAACCATCAAGTCCGGCACTTATAATACCTGATGCAAACATCCCGGGTTTAAGTTTTCCGGAGCTGTTATCAGCTTCGACCCTCACTCTAGCTACCCTTGTGACGGGATCCATTGCAGGGTCGATGAACGAGACCTTACCTGAAAAATTGATTCCGGGCAGGGCCTGAATGGTAAAGTTGATTTTTTCGCCGGGCTTAATAAACTGTATATCATTTTCGTATGCGTCAAACATGATCCATACAACCGAAAGATCAGCGACTTCGAAAAGAATTGAGCCCCTGGCTACATAATCTCCGTTATTGACATTCATTGAGGTCACGATTCCAGAGGTTGACGAGAACACTTCGAAATCGTTCATGACCTTTCCCATGCTTTCCACCTGTGAAATTTGCTCATCAGTGAGCTTCCACTGGCGTAATCTTTCCTTTGAAGCCTCATAAATTTCAGGCTGTTCCTGTTTTGTCTTCGCAGCCTCAATCAGTTCCTGCTGAGCTGTCACCAATTCAGGTGACCACAGTATTGCCAGGGTCTGACCTTTGCGCACACTCTCGCCCGTGTAATTAATCATTAATTTTTCTATTCTTCCGGAGATCTGGGCCACCTGGCTCTGGAGCCTGCGCTCATCAGGCTCGACCTTCCCATAGAGGCGTACCTCCCTGACCGCCTGCTTCCTGCCTACGACCGTAGTGGCTACATTGGCCAATGCTGCCGCCTCGCGCGTGAGATGCAATTCAGTCTGATCGGCCTGTGCCTCGCTCTGATTTAGCGGAATAAGGTTCATTCCGCAAATAGGGCATTTGCCTGGC
>DIAS01000055.1:8797-9256 GCA_002415855.1 Bacteroidales bacterium UBA5072 | reverse complement strand
ATAATGGCCTGATTCACAGCTTCATTTTATGAGCTGCACCAGCGCCAGTTATATAATGTTCTTGTTTTCACTAATGCAAAGCTAATGAAATTTTTATATCATGGATCAAAAAATCACTCTTATTCTTAGCATTATCTGATCCTTAAATGGTAATTTATTCGGGCAAGCCCTATGGATTTAACTTTCATACAGCATGTTATCTTTATTATAAACTCCCAATACTTCCAAATTGCTGGTGTGCTTTTCCAGCGTTTTTTCAATCATCTCTATATTAATGTTGTTGCCATACTCCAGGTCAAGGTAAAACATATATTCCCACTCACCGTTCAGACGTGGAACTGATTGAATCTTAGATAGATTAATATTCATCTCAGCCAGCAGAACGAGCACTGCAGCAAGTGAGCCTGGTTTGTGACCCGTGGCAAAGCAGACTGAGGCTTTATTCCCTTGTTTATTCTG
>DIAS01000055.1:5164-8512 GCA_002415855.1 Bacteroidales bacterium UBA5072 | reverse complement strand
ATAACAAGAAACCGGGTGTAATTTTTTTTGTATGTCTCAATTCCCTCTGCCAGGATATTCAGGTTATAAATTCTTGCAGCACTCAGAGGACCAATTGCAGCGACCCCATAAAGTCTTTTTTCATTTATAATTCTTGCACTTCCGGCAGTATCCTCGCTCTCAATAAGCGTTATTTCAGGATAGTGGTTAAGAAAATCCATACACTGGGCAAGCGCTATTGGATGTGACCTGATTTCCCTGATATCGGTTATTTGTTGGCCGGCAAGAGCCATAAGATTCTGTTTTATCCTGACATTATGTTCGCCAAACACCTTAAGCCCGGATTCCCTTATAAGCGTGTAATTGTAAAGAATACTTCCTGAACGTGCATTTTCGATGGCGATTATTGCATAATCAGCGATCCCTTGTTTTGCAGCATTGACGGTCATGTCGAATGTTGGACATTCCACCAATTCTATTGTATCAGAGCCGAAATATTGCCTTGCAGCCACATCATGAAAACTTCCTTTCTCTCCCTGTATCGCTATTTTCATTTCAACGTTGTTTAACGGAAAAATATTAATGGATTTCTTACTTCAGTATCCCTTCAATTCTTTAATATGAAATCTCTGAGCCAGTCGCCTACTTCCGAAGTCGACTTTGGATCAATCCTGCTGAGATCTTCAGTTACGGCGTTGCCATCAATTGATTTTTCAACGGCCCTTTTTATCATTTCAGCCTCTTCTTTCAGTTTGAATGCAAGGTCAAACATCATAGCTGCGGAGAGTATTGTACCAAGCGGATTTGCAATATTCTTTCCTGCGGCCTGAGGATAGGAACCGTGTATCGGTTCAAATACCGATGTTGACAATCCGACAGATGCTGATGGCAGCAACCCCAGCGACCCGGTTATAACGCTTGCTTCATCAGAAAGGATATCCCCGAACATATTTTCAGTTACAATCACATCAAATCTTTTAGGATTTTGTATTAACTGCATTGCAGCATTGTCAACAAACATAAAATCGACCGTAAGGTCTTTGTAATCCTTTGCTGTTTCAGTTGCAGTCTCACGCCATAACCTTGATGTAGCCAGAACATTAGCCTTGTCAACGATGGTAATTTTGCGTGTACGTGACATTGCATAATCACAGGCAAGTCTTACAACACGTTCTATTTCATGACGGCTATAGACACAGGAATCATAAGCAGTGTTTCCATCCTCAGACCTTCCCTGGGGTTTTCCAAAATAAAGACCTCCCGTAAGTTCCCTGACTATTAAAATATCTGCTCCCTGTACGATCTCTCTTTTAAGAGGTGACTTGTCTATCAGGGCAGGGAAGGTGGTTACAGGTCTGATATTTGCATATAAGCCAAGTTCCTTTCGCATGGCGAGAAGACCCTGCTCGGGTCTGATCCTGGCAGAGGGATTGTTGTCATATTTCGGGTGGCCTATAGCTCCGAAAAGAACCGCATCTGAAGATTTGCACAGCTCAAGGGTTTTATCAGGCAAAGGAGTTCCGGTCTGATCAATGGCAGTTGCACCAACCAGCCCAAAGTTGAAAACAGCCGAATGGTTGAATCGCTTACAAACAGCAAGTACAACTTTCTTTGCCTGTTCAATAATCTCCGGGCCAATGCCATCGCCGGGCAAGACTGCAATGTTAAAATTCATGTGTTGTGTTTGTTAGTATTTTTCCATTAATTGCATTCTCATTCTTCTCAATAATATTCAGCATTTTTTCAGTTGCCTTTATTGCCGACTCGGTCTGATCGGCATCGAGACCTTTTGTTCTGAACTCATTTCCCCGGTGGTTCCATGTTATGACTGTTTCGACCAGCGCGTCAGTTCTGCCCCCCGGTGGAATAGACACCTGGTAATCGGTCAGCAAAGGAATTTCCTTTCCCAGTTTGTCATATATAATTCTGATGGCCCTCATAAAAGCATCGTATTGTCCGTCACCGGATGATGTTTCCTGATAAAGATTACCGTTTATTTCTATCTGAACGCTGGCAAACGGTTTCAAGCCATACGACAGGGAAAGGGAATAATTTTTAATGAAAATCCGGTAATCGACAGGATCGCTGCCAAGGACATCCGCTATGATAAATGGCAGATCATCAGTTGTCACATTCTCTTTTTTGTCTCCGAGTTCAATTACTCTCTGAGTCACCTTATTCAGGGATTCGGGATTCAGGAACAGGCCGAACTCCTCAAGGTTCTTTTTGACAGTCGCCTTGCCTGATTGTTTTCCCAGGGCATATTTCCTTTTTCTTCCAAAGCGCTCAGGAAGCAGGTTGTTAAAGTAAAGGTTATCCTTGTTGTCACCGTCGGCATGAACGCCTGATGTCTGGGTAAACACATTCTCGCCGATAACAGGCTTGTTTACAGGAATACGTATACCGCTGAATGTTTCCACTATCCTGCTGACCCTGGTGATCTCAAATTCATTTACGCCTGTCTCGGCTTCAAGATGATCACGTAAGACACCAATGACGCTTGACAGCGGTGCATTGCCTGCTCTTTCACCGAGGCCATTCACGGTCGTATGTATTCCTTTGATGCCTGCCTTTACTGCAGCGAAAACATTGGCAATGGCAAGATCATAATCGTTATGCGCATGAAAATCAAAATGCAATGATGGATATTTGTCGATCATTTTTCTGCAAAAACTGAAGGTCTGTTCCGGATTAAGAATTCCGAGTGTATCGGGGAGCATAAACCTTTTTATCCTTTCATCTTTAAGTGAATCCATCATGAAATAAACATAATCTTCTGAATGGATCATTCCATTGGACCAGTCTTCGAGGTAGATATTTACCTGCATTTCAAGTTCACCTGCCTTTGTGATAATCTCCCTGATATCGCTCACATGCTGAGCGGGAGTTTTACGGAGTTGTTTTTCGAGGTGACGCAGTGATCCCTTGCAGAGCAGATTGACAACCTTGCATCCGGCATCGTTGATCCAGTTGACTGACATCTCTCCGTCAACAAAACCTAGAACCTCGATTTTACCGAGAAGATCATTCTGACGAGCCCAATCGGTGATCCTGCCAATAGCTTCAAATTCCCCGGGAGAGACCCGTGCCGAAGCTACCTCAAGATGATCCACATTCACATCTTTGAGCAGGAGTGTTGCAATGTGGAGTTTTTCAAGGGGAGAGTATGAAACACCCTGGGTCTGTTCTCCATCCCTCAGGGTTGTATCAGTTATTTCGATTCTCATTTGCACGCGTTTTGATTTCATAGTCTCTTATAAGATTCTGCATACCCAGAAGGTACTCGATATCATCAAGGCCTTTTAAAAGACATTCCTTCTTAAACGGATTAATCTCAAAAAGTGAAGATTCTCCCGTAGATGGAATCGT
>DIAS01000055.1:1183-4881 GCA_002415855.1 Bacteroidales bacterium UBA5072 | reverse complement strand
ACCAGTTGTTCCCGGAGGTCTATCCTCACGATTGTTCCGGGGCTTTTCTTTATAAGTTCCAGAAGGTCTGCCAGTTGTTTTTCAGGTATCACCACCGGCAGAAGGCCGTTGTTGAGAGCATTATTCTTAAATATATCAGCGAAAAAGCTTGATATTACTGCCCTGAAACCATAGTCGTACACAGCCCAGACGGCATGTTCACGGCTTGAGCCGCATCCGAAGTTTTTTCCTGCTACAAGAATTTTTCCGCTGTATTCAGGGTCATTAAGGCTGAACTCCATGTTTTTCTTTCCTGATTTATCATACCTCCAGTCGCGGAACAGGTTCTCCCCGAAACCTTCCCTCGTTGTCGAACTCAGGAACCTTGCCGGAATAATCTGATCTGTATCCACGTTTTCGTAAGGTAACGGGACGCAGGTTGAATTTAGGATATCGAATTTGGTTTTCATCATATCAGTTTATTCGATGGAGTTTTATCAGCTCATTAATTCCCTGGGATCGGTTATCACACCGGTAACTGCAGCTGCAGCCGCAGTCAGAGGGCTTGCAAGGAGTGTTCTCGCTCCCGGCCCCTGCCTTCCTTCAAAGTTCCGGTTGGAAGTTGAAACGGCATATTTCCCCGAAGGGATCTTATCCTCATTCATGGCAAGGCATGAAGAGCATCCGGGTTGCCTCAGGTCAAATCCTGCATCCTTTAGAACTTCAACCAATCCCTCTCTGATTGCTTGCTGTTCAACCATTTTTGAACCCGGGACAATCAGTGCCGTTATATTGGGCGCCTTCTTCCTTCCACTGACAACCCGGGCAAAAGCCCTTAAATCTTCAATTCTTCCGTTCGTGCAGCTTCCTGCGAATACATAATCAACGGGGTGTCCCAAAAGCTTCATTCCGGGTTTAAATCCCATATAGGCAAGAGATTTAAGGAATGATTCCGGGTCTTCTATCCCGGACTCCCCGGCAACCGGAATATTTCCATCTATTGCCATTCCCATGCCGGGATTAGTGCCATAGGTGATCATAGGGTTTATTTTACCGGCATCGAATTCAAGTTCACGGTCGAATTTTGCACCATGATCACTCTTCAGCTTTTCCCATTTTTTAAAGGAATCACCAGGGCTGTAATTTCCGGGAAAGGATTTGAGTCCCTTTAAATACTTAAATGTTGTTTCATCAGGCGCTATCAACCCGCCGCGCGCACCCATCTCAATACTCATGTTACAAACAGTCATGCGGGCCTCCATGCTCAGATCCCTTATCGCCGGTCCGGCGTACTCAATGAAATAGCCTGTAGCTCCGCTGGCAGAGATCTGCGAAATGATATACATTATCAGATCCTTTGAGGTGACTCCTTCATTCAGCTTCCCAGTGACTGTTATTCTCATCTTCAGTGGCTTGGTCTGAAGGATACACTGCGACGCAAGTACCATTTCAACCTCGCTGGTTCCGATACCGAAGGCAATTGTTCCGAACGCTCCGTGTGTTGAGGTATGGCTGTCACCGCAAACAATAGTCATTCCGGGTCGTGTGTAGCCAAGTTCAGGACCAATGACATGAACAATACCGTTTTTGGGGTGATTGAGGCCAAACATTTCAATGCCGTATCTCTCACAGTTTTCAGACAGTTTTGCTACCTGGTTCCTTGACAGTTCGTCCTTTATCTGCTTGTCCTGATTGATTGTAGGGGTATTGTGGTCGGCCGTAGCAAGAGTCTTCTCCGGCCTGAAAACCTTTATACCTCTGTCATTAAGACCGTTGAAAGCCTGGGGGCTGGTCACCTCGTGAATATAATGCTGATCAATATAAAGTATATCCGGTCCATCTGCGATATGACTCACTGTATGGTCATCCCAGATCTTGTCAAAAAGTGTCTTTGCCTCCATTTTCATATTTACATTTAACAGTCCCCTTCAGCGGGCACGGAATTATTTGATCTTATCAATAGCATCAATAAAAGCTTCCACTGAAGCTGTTATTATATCAGTATTGGCAGAGAAACCGTAAAATGTTTTACCCTGGTGTTCAACCTGGATATGGACTTTTCCGATATCGTTGCTGCCTTTGGTGATAGCCTGAATCAAAAACTCTTCCAGATGCACGGTTTTGCTTATAAGTTGTCTGACCGCAGTAAATGCGGCATCGATAGGTCCGTTGCCTGATGCAGTCGAAGTATGAATTTCCCCGTTTATCCTGATGCACACGGTAGCTACCGGTATCATTGATTTTCCGCATGTAACCTGTAACCGCTCCAGTTTAAGCGCTTTTTCTCCCTTGAAAACTTCACCTGAAAGGATCCTGATATCTTCATCATTGATCTCCTTTTTTTTGTCGGCCAGAACCAGGAAGCGATGATAGATGTCATCCAGTTCCTCTTTGCCAAACTTCAGTCCGAGTAACTCAAGACGGTGATTAAGGGCAGCTCTTCCGCTTCGTGCTGTCAGGATGATAGAAGATTCTTTTACGCCTACTTCCACAGGGTCAATTATTTCATAGTTCTCCCTGTTTTTGATGACCCCGTCCTGATGAATTCCTGATGAATGTGCAAATGCATTCCGGCCTACTATGGCTTTATTGGCCTGCACCGGCATGCTCATCAGGGTAGATACAAGCCGGCTTGTACTGAATATAAGTTTCGAATCTATGTTTGTCTCCAGGTTCAGATTGTGGTGGCTTTTAATTATCATTGCCACCTCCTCAAGTGAGGTGTTTCCCGCTCTCTCGCCGATACCGTTGATTGTTACTTCGACCTGTCTGGCTCCGTTAATGACTCCCATCATTGTATTTGCTGTAGCCATCCCCAGATCATTATGGCAGTGGGTTGAAATAATGACTTTTTCGATATTCGGTACGTTTTCTTTCAGAAAACGGATCTTTTCACCATACTCTTCCGGGAGACAGTATCCGGTGGTATCAGGAATATTTACAACTGTTGCCCCGGCTTTTATCACGGCTTCAATCACCCTGGCCAGGTATTCGTTTTCACTTCTTCCCGCATCCTCAGCATAAAACTCCACATCCTCAACAAACTTTTTTGCATATTTAACTGCGTCCACAGCTCTTTTTATCGTCTCTTCGGGTGTTGTTTTAAGCTTGTATTTTATATGAAAGGGGGAAGTCCCGATGCCTGTATGGATGCGCTTCTTTTTTGCATATTGAAGAGCCTCCGCGGCGACTTCAATATCTTTTTTCACGGCCCTGGTCAATGCGCAGATTACGGGATCAGAGATTGCTTTCGAAATCTCCACCACGGAATTGAAATCGCCGGGACTTGAGACTGGGAATCCAGCCTCAATAACATCTACACCCAACTCCTCCAGAGCCTGCGCAACTTCAATTTTTTCAATTGTATTAAGCTGACATCCGGGAACCTGCTCACCGTCCCTGAGGGTGGTGTCAAAAATAATTATCCTGTCGTTCATCTTTGTGCGTTTTTTAGCTAAACTTATTTTCCTGGTCTGAGTTTTCTGACCATTGCACCTGCCTGCCACATTTCTGAATTGTGAAGCTCATCAAGTTCGGTAGCCAGTTTTTTACGGTAGTCAGGCTGTTTGTTTGCTTCAATTGTAATCCTTGCCTCATTGCCGCTGGCGACACTTTCATACAGTTTGTCAAAAACGGGGGCAACTGCATCGCGAAACCTGTTTTTCCAGTCGAGAGCACCTCTCTGGGCTGTTGTGGAGCAATTGGCATACATCCAATCC
>DIAS01000055.1:0-949 GCA_002415855.1 Bacteroidales bacterium UBA5072 | reverse complement strand
TTGGCATACATCCAATCCATACCGTTTTCTGCAACAAGAGGGAGAAGGCTCTGTGATAATTCCTCCACAGTTTCATTAAAGGCTTCGGACGGGGAATGGCCTTTTTTTCGCAGCAGATTATACTGTGCTTCCATAATTCCTGCAATGGCACCCATAAGAACGCCTCTTTCTCCTGTAAGGTCGCTGTATACCTCTTTTCTGAAATCAGTTTCAAACAGGTAGCCGGAACCGACTCCGATGCCCAGGGCAAATACTCTTTCCCTGGCTTTTCCTGTTGCATCCTGGTATACTGCATAGCTTGAATTCAGGCCTTTCCCTTCCAGGAAAAGACGACGGAGTGAGGTGCCTGAACCCTTTGGCGCAATCAGGATCACATCAACATCAGCAGGCGGTACGATACCGGTCTGGTCATTAAAGGTGATACCGAAACCATGTGAGAAATAAAGTGCTTTTCCCCTGGTAAGGTGCTTTTTAACTGTCGGCCAAGCAGCAATTTGTCCGGCATCAGAAAGGAGGTACTGTATGACTGTACCTCTTTTGCACGCCTCTTCGATTTCGAAAAGGTCCTTTCCTTCCTTCCATCCGTCGCTGATTGCTCTTTCCCAGGATGATGAGTTCTTCCTCTGGCCGACAATTACATTAAACCCGTTGTCTTTCAGGTTAAGCGATTGCCCGGGACCCTGGACGCCATATCCTATAACGGCTATTACTTCATTCTTTAAAACTTCACGTGCCTTTGAGAGCGGGAATTCATCCCTGGTTACCACGTTCTCAGTAACGCCTCCAAAATTGATTTTTGCCATGATTTCAGGTTATTTGATTATTATTAGTTCTTAATTTTCTGTTAGCATCTCCTGCGGTTCCGGGCGCTTTGCCTCATCCATCTCCTTCAGGTAAGAATTTAATTCCTTTACCTGCTTTGTGATTGCCACCCGCCCTGACCTTACAA
>DIAS01000088.1 GCA_002415855.1 Bacteroidales bacterium UBA5072 | reverse complement strand
ATGTATTGATAACAGGGTCTGGTCTGATAGGCACCATGGCAATTGCAATTGCAAGATATTCCGGAGCAAGGTTTATTGTTGCAAGCGATCTCAGCGATTACCGGCTTGAGATAGCAAAAAAAATGGGTGCAACTCTTACCGTTAATCCTTCGAAAGGTGAAAAGATCTCCGATGCGGTTAGAAAACTGGGAATGAGAGGATTCGATATCGGACTGGAGATGTCTGGTTCACCTAAAGCTTTTATTGAAATGATCAGCAATATGTATAACGGATCAAGCATCTCATTGCTTGGTATTTTACCATCGAATTTTGAAGTGCCATGGAGCGAAATTATTTTCAAAGCAATAACCATGAAGGGTATTTATGGACGGGAGATGTGGGAGACGTGGTATAAAATGGAGCAGATGATAATCGGCGGAATAGACCTTAATCCTGTAATAACTCATCGCTTTAAGATAGATGATTTTCAGAAGGGATTCGATGCAATGGAGGATGGAAACTGCGGTAAAGTAATTCTTAATTGGGATTAATTAAAAAACATATTCCTTTGTGCTGCTCTGTTAATGCCTTCATGCATCTTTATGGTAAAAAAAATAACCGCCAAGGAACCCAAAGGATATCACAAAGAAGTACCAGGTACACAAAATAACTTAATCATGTATAACAATATCAAGGAACACTTAAATAGTCTTTTGACTGAAATAAAAGAAGCCGGATTGTACAAAGGTGAGCGAATAATTGTATCACCACAAGGAGCTGAAATTGAATTGAATACCGGACAAAAGGTCCTGAACTTCTGTGCCAATAATTATCTCGGCTTATCCAATAATCATCATCTTATTGAAGCAGCAAAGGAGGCTCTTGCTGATCATGGTTACGGGATGTCGTCAGTCAGGTTTATCTGCGGAACAACTGACCTTCATAAAAAACTCGAACTGAAAATTGCAGAATTCTTCGGAACAGAAGATACTATTCTTTATGCTGCCTGTTTTGATGCAAACGGAGGATTATTTGAGCCTCTTCTGACAGACCAGGACGCAATTATTTCTGACTCCCTTAACCATGCTTCGATTATTGATGGTGTCCGTCTGTGCAAGGCTCAGAGATACAGGTACGAAAATGCTGACATGGAAGATCTTGAAAGGCAGCTTCAGCTTGCACAGGGGCAAAGATTCCGTCTTATTGCCACAGATGGCGTCTTTTCAATGGATGGGAATGTCGCTCCCCTTGATAAAATTGTTTCACTGGCAGAAAGATATAAAGCCATGGTAATGGTTGATGAATCACATTCAGCAGGT
Organism: Bacteroidales bacterium UBA5072; assembly: GCA_002415855.1. Taxonomy (GTDB): domain Bacteria; phylum Bacteroidota; class Bacteroidia; order Bacteroidales; family UBA10428; genus UBA5072. The sequence continues at coordinate 1,632 of DIAS01000088.1, read as the reverse complement.
GTTGTGGGAAAAACAGGACGGGGAGTAACTGAATTATATGATCTCAGGGGGGGGGTGGAAATCATTACCGGAACACTTGGAAAGGCATTCGGAGGAGCAATCGGAGGATTCACAACAGGGAAGAAGGAGATTATTGAGTTTCTGAGACAAAGGTCACGTCCATATCTTTTTTCAAATTCAATACCCCCCCTTGTGGCCGCTGCAGGTATAAAAATGGTTGAAATGATGACAGACACTAACGAGTTGCAGGATAAGCTTCATAATAATTCAGAGTATTTCATCGGGAAAATGACCGCTCTTGGTTTTGACATCAAGCCAACCCGATCAGCAATCTGTGCTGTAATGCTTTATGATGCAAAACTATCCCAGGATTTTGCCGCAAGGCTTCTTGCAGAAGGTATTTATGTTATAGGTTTTTATTACCCGGTTGTACCAAAAGGAGAGGCAAGAATAAGGGTTCAGCTATCAGCTGCTCATGAAACAGAACACCTGGATAAAGCAATATCAGCGTTTAGTAAGGTCGGAAAGGAGCTGGGAGTTTTACCCGCATTTTGATGATCCGCAGTCTTTGCAGATCAGACAGCCTTCCTCATAAACCAGGTTATCGGAACTACACTCCCCGCATTTACCTTTTGCTTTAGTGCCATTTGGAATGTATTTCTTAAGAGCACGCTCAACGCCATTCTTCCAGTTATTTATCGACTCACTGTCGAGTTTAAGTGACTGAACAAGGTTAACAACATCGGCGATGGGCATTTCGTGTCTGAGAACGCCGGAAATCAGTTTGGCATAGTTCCAGAACTCAGGTTTAAACATGTGCGACAATCCTTCAATTGTCTTTTTATATCCGTATTTGTCAGTGTACTGAAAGTCATATCTCGTCTTGCCATCATCCATTCTCACCTTTATTATTTTCCCCTTGATGATGGTCTTGGGTATCGGGAAAATCTCCTCATCTGCCAGACCTGTGAAAATTTCATATGGCCTTCCCTCTTTCAGTCCTACGAATGCAACCCATTTTTCATCATTGAAATTGAATCTGATCACATCGCAATCGAGAACTTTTGGACGTTTAAGTTTTTCCGTCCTTATCTCATTTTTACCGGCAATAAGAACTCCTGCCCTTGACCCGTCACGATATACTGTTGCCCCTTTGCATCCTGATTTCCAGGCTGTGAGGTAAAGTTCACTCACAAGTTCTTCCTTTACATCAGCCGGAAGATTTATTGTCACACTTATTGAGTGGTCGACCCACTTTTGAATAGCCCCCTGCATTCTTACTTTTGCAATCCAGTCAACATCGTTGGCTGTAGCTTTACTGTAAGGTGACCTGGAAATAATTGCATTGATTTCCTCATCACTCATCCTGGTAACTTCATTCGGATCATAACTGTTCAATTTCAGCCAGTCGACAAATTTGTGATGAAAAACGTTGAATTCTTCCCACGAATCGCCTATCTCATCCTTAAAAGTAACCTTCACATCCTTGTCATTCGGATTAACTTTTCTGCGTCGTTTATAAAATACAGAAAAAATTGGTTCAATCCCGCTGGTGGTTTGTGTCATCAGGCTGGTTGTACCTGTTGGCGCAATAGTAAGGAGAGCTATATTCCTGCGGCCGAATTTTACCAT
>DIAS01000048.1:22116-22364 GCA_002415855.1 Bacteroidales bacterium UBA5072 | reverse complement strand
TGAATGCATTCCTGCGCAAGCCTTTTAGTGAAGAAATGCTGGTGCAGGTGATACATTCCGTGCTGGAATCCGGCACCAAAAAATCAGTTGACCTGAGCAGCCTGTATCATTTGGCTAACCATGATGTTCCTTTTATCAAACAAATGCTGACCGGCTTCATTGAGAGTACCGAACAGGGGCTACAGGAGATCCGTTCAGCAATTGACGGAGGTGATGCGGTTAAAGCCATGGAAGCCGCTCACAGATTG
>DIAS01000048.1:21258-21848 GCA_002415855.1 Bacteroidales bacterium UBA5072 | reverse complement strand
CGGCACCTTGCAGGCATATTGGCGCGGATGAATTGTATACCTGCCTGAAAATGATCGAAGAAGAAGCCGGCAATCATAAAAATATGGCTAAATTGGCTGAATTGTCCGAGGCATTGCACCGGGTATTCCCGGAGATTAAGCTATTCTTGCAGGATCATATCCTGAAAATGGATGAATAATGACACATGATGTGGTGAAAATATATGTGGTGGAGGACAATGACTGGTATAACCGGTTGTTGGTTCACACTTTGTCCCTGAATCCCGATTACGAAGTGAAAGGCTTTATCAATGGCAGGGACTTTCTGAGTAGTCTGCATGAACCACCCGACATTGTTACACTTGATTACAGGTTGCCGGACATGAGCGGAGCCGAGCTTCTGAAACAGATCAGACAGGATCATCCCGGAATCCAGGTCATTCTCATTTCCGAGCAGGAAGACATCAACACGGTAGTTGAACTGTTGAAGCTTGGGGCCAGGGACTATATCATCAAATCAAATGACATACGCGACCGGCTGTTGAACACAGTACAGAATATCCGTCAGGAAATTGGTCTTCTGAGCGAAATTAAAAAGCTTCGCAGGGAGG
>DIAS01000048.1:20853-20993 GCA_002415855.1 Bacteroidales bacterium UBA5072 | reverse complement strand
GCAGTTAAAATACGATTTCAAAAGCAGTATCCTGGGTGAAAGCAAAGCCATGGATGTTGTTTATGAAATGATTGAAAAGGCTAGGAATACGAATATCACTGTATCGGTCTCCGGTGAAACGGGAACAGGAAAGGAACTGG
>DIAS01000048.1:17218-20631 GCA_002415855.1 Bacteroidales bacterium UBA5072 | reverse complement strand
TTAACGTAATCATATCAGGGGAAACGGGAACAGGAAAGGAACTGGTGGCAAAGGCCATCCATTATAACTCAAAAAGAAAGGATAAATCCTTTGTTGCCTTCAATGTTGCCGCGGTGCCTTCCGAACTGATCGAAAGCGAACTGTTCGGGCATGAGAAAGGCGCATTCACCGGTGCCAGCTACAGACGGATCGGCAAATTTGAGGAGGCCGATGGCGGCACGCTGTTTCTTGACGAAATCGCCGAAATGGATGCATCCTTCCAGGTTAAGCTCCTGCGAGCCTTACAGGAAAAAGAAATAGTCCGTGTCGGGAGCAACCAGGCAATTAAAACCGACTGCCGGATTATTGTCGCCACCAACAAAAACCTCCGCGAAGAAGTCAAAAAGGGTAATTTCCGGGAAGATCTGTATTACCGGTTGCTCGGACTGCCCATCGAATTGCCCCCGCTTCGTGAACGAGGGAATGATATCCTTATTCTTGCCAAGCACTTTATTGGACTTTTCAGCAGGGAAAACAACCTGCCCGCAAAGAAACTTTCTTCTCCGGCACAGCAAAAACTTCTCAGTTATTCCTGGCCCGGCAACATCAGGGAACTGAAATCGGCAGTTGACCTGGCCATGACACTATCAGACCATGAGGAGATAGAACCGGGAGATATGATCCTGGAAACGGACAGGCAGACCTTCGACGTACCTGATAAAGAGCTGACGCTGCGTGATTATGAGTTGAAGATCATCAAATCATACCTCAACAAATACAACCAGGATATCCGGTTGGTCGCCGACAAGCTTGATATAGGGGTTTCCACAATTTACAGGTTGCTGAAGGAGATGTAAGTGATATAGCCTGATTTCATACCCTTCAGCAAAGAGGCTTCGACTGCGCTCAGCCTGACTATCTTATCAAACTAAGCCTGAATGTGGCAGGCAAATGAAATAGCAGGTAATCCTGAGGGCAGTGGAATGTCATCATGAGTGCAGTATTTCACCCTGGGCGGAGTATGACCCCCGGCGTAGCGTATGTCACCCTGTGCGGAGTATGGCCCCCGGCGTAGCGTATGTCACCCTGTGCGGAGTATGTCCCCCGGCGTAGCGTATGTCACCCTGAGCGGAGTCGAAGGGTTTCTACAAATAAAATTCCTTCTCCTTTCCCAAAATGATACTGCTATTCTCAAAATGAGAATAGTGAATCGTGGCGTATACTATCTTCTATTGATATTGAATAGTTTACAAATTCCTGCTCACTTTGGAACAATCCTTGAAAGCAACAGGAATGTTATCATTAAAAAATATCAGGAGGAAAAATCATGAAGAACGAAGATCTGAATAGCAGCAAATCCTATTCTCCGCCGGCCAGCCAAGGAGGCAGGGGATTCACAATAGCTTTGCTTGTAGCACTGGCACTGGTACTGATCATCGGCGGGGTTGTCCTGTCGAACAATCATAAAAAAAGAGTTCTCGAAGCCAGAAACTTTGAGAGCCAAAGATTGTACATGGCGACAGAATTAAACCAGCGGGACTCTATTATTAATGAATGGGTACTTGCTTTTAATGAAATTGAAAGTGATATAAAAAAGATCACTGAAAGAGAAAACATGCTCAGCCTGCAATCCATGAATCCCGAGATCACCAGTGACAAAAAAGAAGAGATCCTGAAAGAGATTCAGCTTATCCGGGAGATGATCGACCAGAACAAAAAGAAAATAGCCTCTTTGAATTCGCAATTGCGCAATTCCGGGATACAGATTGCCAGTCTCCAGGCCAGGATTGACACACTGGATGCCCATATTGCCCAGCGCGACAGGGATATGGAATCGCTGAAGATGGAACTTGTCGACAGGAATTTCGAGATTGGTCAGCTGAATGAAAAAGTAGGCAGCATGGAAATCGCCGTTGCACAGAAAGACACCCAGATTAGCCAGCAGACCGCTGAAATGAACAAAGCTTTTATTGTTTCCGGTACCTACAAGGATCTCAGGGACAAAGGCCTGTTGACCAAGGAAGGTGGAGTGCTCGGGCTGGGTAAGAAAGAATCCTTGCAGGAGAACTCCCTCAATGATAAGCTTTTCACACAGATTGACATCACGGAGACGAGAACCATACCGGTGAATTCAAAAGACGCCAAACTTGTTACAGAACACCCGGCAAATTCGTACGAAATGATAAAGGACGATGCCGAAAAGATCGCCTACATCGAGATCAAAGATCCTGCCACCTTCTGGAAAATTTCCAAATATGCGGTGGTGGAGGTGAGGAATTAGGCTTGAAGGTTGTGGGTTGTGGGTTGCGAGTTGTTGTGAAATGTTGTGGGTTCTGGCATCAGGATCAGCATCAGCATCAGCATCAATAAAATGGGTTGACCGTTAAAGGGAATGGGGTTGGTCAACCCCTTTTTTATGCGCCAATCCGAACAGTTTGCAGCTATGAACGCGGCTGATCCTGAATCAGGGATTCCAGCGATGTTCGTTTGAGAATTTCATAGGTAGTGTCGCGTACATCCTTAAAAACCTTCCGGATCCGGCAGGTAGCCTCATCTTTGCAAAATTCGCAGGGCTGGTAGGCTTTTTCCGAAACACAGTACATCAGAGCAATGGTGCCTTCGAAATGACGCACGATTTCCAACAGGCTCACCTCACTTGGCTTTTTCAGCAGGAAATACCCTCCTTCCTTGCCGAGCTTGCTTCCGAGTATACCCAGTTTCCTTAATTCGAGGAGAATGTTCTCCAGAAATCGCTGCGGTATCTTCTCACTTTCGGCAATGTCACGAATCTGGATGGGTTCCCTGCCATAATCCCGGGCAAGTCTCGCCAGGGCAACCATCGCATATTTGGTTTTTTTAGAAAGTATCAATTTCAGTACTTTAATTGCACAAATATACGTATTTTTACCCATGTATTATTAGTCTTTGTGCCGGCTCCAATGCCGGTATGTCATATTACATTTGTTCACTTAATTGGTCGACATTGTGAATGTAATGTACCTTAAAAACACATCCGTCATGAAGAAGTATTTCATTTTACTGCTGGTGCTTTCTGCCAGCCGGCTTTATTCCCAATCCACCAACGATATACTTAATCTGCTGGTAGCCAATAAAACAATAACTCAGGAACAGGCTGATTCCTTGCGCGCAGAGGCATCGATAAAGGAACAAGAATCAGCAGCAAAGAAAAAATCTTTCCAGATTACATCGGGGAAAGCTCTTAAGATTAATGGGTATGGACAATTCCGTTACCAGTACTTTCAGGAAGATCAAAAAGCAAAGGTAGATGGTTTTGATATCCGCCGGGCATATCTCGATATCAAAGGCGATATAACTCCCTATTGGAGCTACCGTTTACAGACTGATTTTGCCACATCGCCTAAAATTATTGATGTGTATACCGAACTGAAACCGCTTGATGAAATCAGTTTTAC
>DIAS01000048.1:0-16902 GCA_002415855.1 Bacteroidales bacterium UBA5072 | reverse complement strand
TACGAAATTAATACTTGCTGACAGGGCACAGGTTGTGGAAGCTGCAACTTTCCGCAGGGGCGATATACTGGGTGACAACAATGGGCGTGACATAGGAATTACTGTTTTCGGAAGCCTGATTTCGTTTAACGATACCAAACTAGTCGAATATCGGATTGGGGTATTTAACGGTTCAGGGATTAACAGACCCGATCTCACCGACGGGAAAGACATTAGTGGAAGACTAATACTTCATCCTGTTAAGGGACTTGATTTGGGCGGTTCGTTTGTTTCGGGCTGGACTCCCGACTCACTTTCTCTTAGTAAAATTGGAATAAATGTTTCCTCTGAACAACTGGGAAAACGAAAGAGATTTGGAGGCGAGATCAACTATACGTATAAATTTTTAAGCGCCTCGGCAGAGTATATTGTATTTCAGGATGGCGAAGTTTCCCGCTCGGGATATTATGCTCAGCTTGCTGCCTTTTTATTACCCAATAAAATTCAGCTGGCTGGTCGCTACGAATCGTTCGACAAAGATCTTGATAAGGATGACAATATTTTCAACAACATAACCTTTGGCTTGAACTACTATATTAATCCGAATGTTGCGCTTCAGGCAGCCTATACTTTTAAACAGGAAGAAGGCACAAGTGTTGACAACAACTTTACAGCCTTACAGTTACAAATCAGTTTCTAATCGGCTCAATTAAAGATAAATAAAAAATTATACTGTATTAAAATGAAAAAAACAATTATTACAAGTCTGTGCCTAATTATACTGATAATGGCGGTTCCTGCCACCCGGTCCTTTGGCCAGGAAAAACTCAAAGGGCAGCTCAGCATTTCAGGAGCCTTTGCCCTTTATCCCATGACCATAAAATGGGCCGAGGAATTCAGAAAGATACATCCGGAAGTACGGATTGATATATCAGCCGGCGGAGCCGGCAAGGGTATCGCTGATGCATTAAACGGAATGGTGGATATCGGCATGGTCTCACGCGAAATTTATCCTGAAGAAATTAAAAAAGGGGCGTTCCCGATTGCAGTTACAAAAGATGCGGTAGTGCCCGTAGTGAGCGAACAGAATCCGGCATTGAATGAAATTCTGGCAAAAGGACTAAAGAAAGACGTGGGTAACAACATCTGGATTACCGGCAAGGTAAAGGGTTGGTCACAGGCCTTTGCCGTTAAATCATCCGCTCCCATTCATGTGTACACCCGGTCGGATGCCTGCGGAGCGGCAGAGATGTGGGCCAAATTTTTCGGCAAAAAGCAGGAGGATCTGCTGGGTGTGGGTGTTTTCGGTGATCCCGGACTGGCGCAGGCCGTCAAAAAGGACCCTCTGGGCATCGGTTTTAACAACATTGGCTATGCATACGATGCTACCACCAAGAAACAGGTGAAAGGACTCAGGGTGGTTCCGCTCGATCTGAACAGCAACGGCAAGATCGATGCCGACGAGAACTTTTACAATTCCATGAATGATATCATTGCAGCCATTGCCTCGGGAAAATATCCTTCACCTCCGGCCAGGGAATTGTATTTCGTTGCCAAGGGCAATCCGAAGAGCAACAAGCTGCTGACAGCATTTATCCAATGGGTGCTCACCGACGGGCAGAAGTTCGTTCATGAAGCTGGCTATATCGCATTGCCAAAAGAAAAGATTGCGGCTGAATTAAAGAAAACACAATAGCGGATTATGCACTATCTGCGAAAAATAAAAGACAGATCTGCCCGGCATGTCATGCTGGGCATTGCTGTTTTTGCCGTGCTTTTCCTCCTTGTTATCGCCATAAGCCTGTTTATCAAGGCTTTGCCCATTATGCGGGAAAAAAGTATCTGGGTTTTACTCACATCAGGCAGCTGGCGACCTTTCAAAGGAGATTTCGGCTTTCTTCCCTTTATCCTCAGCACCCTGCATGTATCCCTCCTGGCCATATTAATTGCCCTGCCGCTTTCCCTGCTGACGAGCATTTATCTTCATACCTATGCTTCCCGGAATACCCGGAGTTTTTTCCAGCCGTTCATCGATGTATTGTCGGGTATTCCATCGGTTATTTACGGTGTGTGGGGTACGTTGACCATAGTTCCTCTGATTGCCAATAAAATAGCACCAAACTTTGTGGAATTTTCCTCCGGGTACTCGGTACTGGCAGGAGGCATGGTACTTGCAGTGATGATCCTGCCGCTGCTGATCAGCATTTTGCTGGAGGTATTCCGTTCCATTCCGCAGGAGATGACCGACGCTTCAATGCAACTGGGCGCAACAAAATGGCAGACTGTTAAGAAAGTTGTTCTGCGCAAATCCTTTCCCGGAATCCTGGCTGCGGTTGTACTCTCGGTATCCCGGGCCTTTGGCGAAACCATAGCGGTATTGATGGTCTGCGGTAATATTACTGAAATACCCCATTCTCTTTTTGACGCCTGCTATCCTTTACCTGCCCTCATTGCCAACAATTACGGTGAAATGCTTTCCATGCCAAGTTATGAATCAGCACTGATGCTGGCAGCATTTCTGCTTTTCATCATCATTGTCTTATTCAACGCACTCTCGCGTGTTATCCTGGTACAGATTGAAAAAAGATATTCATTATAAATATGTACTTATCCGGAAAGGCCCATGAAAAACTTTGAAGAACAATTTTTTAAAACGCTCATGATTGTTTCAGCGTCAATCATCATTGGTGTCCTTGTCTTCATAATCGGTACCATAGTTTATAAAGGACTGCCGGCACTTTCATGGGACATGATCACCAAACTTCCGGGAGGAGGGTTTTACCTTGGCAAGGAAGGCGGCGTGCTGAACGCCATCATCGGCTCACTGTATATTGTCGGCGGATCCCTGATCATTAGCATTTTCCTGAGCATACCCGTTGTCATGTTCATAAATTTTTACCTGCCAGCCGGTTCTGCATTCGGAAACATAACACGGTTCACTTTTGATATCCTGTTCGGCATCCCCTCCATTGTGTATGGTGCTTTCGGATTTGCGCTCATGGTTTACCTGGGAATAAGGGCATCACTGCTGGGAGGTATTATCACCGTGGCCATGCTGATCATGCCCATCATGATGCGTTCATTGGATGAAGTGACGCGGCTGCTGTCAAGAGATCTGCCCGACGCCCTGCTCTCACTGGGTGCCACCAAATATGAAATGATCAAGGTCATACTGCGTCAGTTGATGCCCGGTATTGTAACAGCTGTTCTGCTTGCACTGGGACGTGGCATCGGAGATGCCGCCACAGTGCTCTTTACAGCCGGCTATACCGATAATATACCGAATGCACTGGATCAACCTGCCGCTACGCTCCCTCTGTCGATCTTTTTCCAGTTGGGAAGCCCGGTGGCAGAAGTGCAGAACAGGGCATATGCCTCAGCAGTGATACTCACCGCAGTGATCCTGGTACTAAGTTTTGCAGCACGGTATTTCAGTTCTAGATTTTCGAAAAACAAGCTTTAAGTATGAAAGATATTGATATGGAAACATGGCAGGACAAAAAGGTTAAGGATGCTTTACAACCGGTAACTTCAGCAGTCTCAATCAGGATTAAGCAGCTTAACGTTTATATACGGGATCAGCATATCTTAAAAGATATTGATCTCATACTGCCTGAGAAGAGCATCATTTGCATCATCGGTCCTTCAGGGTGCGGTAAATCCACATTCCTGAAGGCCCTTAACCGGATGCATGATGAAACCCCGGAGGTAAAAATAACGGGCAATATATTTGTAGACGGTGAAGATATTTACAGCAACCATGTCAACGTTATCGATATTCGGAAGAAAATGGGACTGCTGTCACAGCGCCCATGTCCCCTGCCGATGTCCATCTTCGATAATGTCGCATACGGGCCCAGGATCCATGGGCTGACCAGACGGAAAGTGTTGAATCAGACCGTGATTCAGTATCTGCAATATGTGGGTTTGTGGGAAGAAGTCAGGGGGAGGATCCGGACTCCTGCAACGCGACTTTCCATAGGTCAGCAACAGCGGCTTTGTCTTGCCCGGGGACTGGCTGTGGAACCGGAGTTCATTTTGGGGGACGAGGCCACTTCGGCGCTCGATCCTATATCCACCAAAAAAATAGAGGAACTCTTCCTCAATCTCAAGGAAAAATACACGATCATCCTGGTGACGCATACACTGCGACAGGCAAAGCGTATTGCAGATCATGTTGTATTCATGTACATGGGAAAGATCATTGAGTCAGGACCTACGGATGAGTTCTTCAACAATCCCAGGAAACAACTTACAAAGGATTACTTATCGGGGAGTTTCAGTTGATCCAGGATCCTGCACCGGCAGAATATCGGCAAGATTTCCTGCGTAAATTTTTCCAGTAATAAAACAAGCTGCTGGTTGTTTTGCCTGCATGCACGTTTGGGTATCTTCATACCTAATGCGAACATCATGACAATTCCTGATTATTAGTTCCTTGCCGAATCAGATGGGGAATGTGGTTGTTGCCTATTCAGGCGGTGCAGACAGTGCCTTTTTGCCTGGGGAGTATGAATGAACCGGTAAAATTCAAATCGGCAGGATATCCCTGATCATCCAGATATCACAACCTGTATGCCCTGTGTTGCCAAGCGGTTCCGGAAGCCTTGTAAACCCGAGTTTCTCATAAAGCTTTATAGCCAGGCCCAGCTCAGGCATAGTTTCAAGGTACATTTTACGATACCCGTTCTCAATGGCAAATGCGGTGCATCTTTCCAGGAGTTTACAGCCGTATCCCTTCCCTCTTCCCTGGGGCAACAGGTACATCTTTACCAGCTCGCATGTGTCGGAAGGCAAGCCGGGAGAAGGATATACGCCCGCTCCACCCAGGATCTCCCCATCAACACAGAGAACAAAATAAGTACTTCTGTTCTCCCTGAAAACCTCACTCAATTGGTCCGTACCGGCATCATAATAAACTGTACCGGGTTTATTGGCACCGAATTCCGTGAGCGTATTCCGGATGATCTCCGCCAGCCTGTGGTTATCCTGTTTTCTGATGATCCGGATCTCTAGACCAGGTTTCTGCATGACCGCTGATTGACAACGCCGTAAAAATAGTGTATATTTATTGCAATTAAGAAATATATTTGAACACCAAAAAGCCTTTATCATGGAGAATAACCAGGTTGGTTTTAATATGCACCGGACAGCTATCCTGCTGCCCTTCATGCTGATGATGACGTTTTCGTGTTCAACCCGCCGGGACAAACTCCCGGATGTTGAATGGTGGCTTACCCTCACCGACCAATCGGTGCTGTTCCAGAAACAGGCCGGAACGCTGGATGGTGGTAATCCAGGAGACACCAGCGCGATAATTGAGATCAAGGATTCCCTGACATACCAGACCATTGACGGTTTCGGGTACACCCTCACGGGAGGAAGCGCCATCCATATCAACGGGATGGGGGCTTCTGAAAGACAGGCTTTACTCGATGAACTTTTCCGGACCGACAGCAACAACATCGGTGTCAGTTATCTGCGTCTCAGCATTGGGGCATCCGACCTGAGTGACCACGTGTTTTCCTACGACGATTTGCCCAAAGGACAGACTGATCCGGACCTGCAGCGGTTCAGCATCGATCCGGAGCGGAAAGACCTGATCCCGGTTCTTAAGCAGATCCTTGCCATCAATCCCGGCATTAAAATACTGGGATCTCCCTGGTCACCACCGGTTTGGATGAAAGATAACGGTGATTCCAGGGGAGGAAGCCTTAAACCACGGTGGTACGGCACTTACGCCAGGTATTTCGTAAAGTATATCCAGGCCATGCAGCAGGAAGGCATTCCGATAGATGCCATAACCATCCAGAATGAGCCCCTTCACCCCGGCAACAACCCCAGCATGCTGATGTTGCCCGAAGCCCAGGCTGATTTTCTGAAAAATCATCTCGGACCGGCATTCCAGTCGGCAGGGATCAAAACAAAGATCATCCTTTACGATCACAATGCTGACCGTATCGATTATCCCATGAGCATACTGGCTGACACGGCCGCCGCCCGATATGCCGATGGCTCAGCCTTCCACCTTTATGGCGGCGTTATTGAAGATCTCACAAAAGTACATGATGCCTACCCCGAAAAGAACCTGTATTTCACTGAGCAATGGGTGGGGGCTCCCGGAAATTTCGCGGGTGATTTTTCATGGCATATCAACACGCTGATCATCGGTGCCACCCGCAACTGGTGCCGTACTGTGCTGGAATGGAATCTTTCTTCGAATCCTTCACTGACACCTTATACCGACCGGGGGGGATGCAACCTTTGCCTGGGTGCGGTTACCATCGACAGCAACCGGGTAGTCCGGAATCCGGCGTACTATGTTATTGCCCATGCTTCAAAATTTGTCCGGCCCGGCTCGGTAAGGATCGGTTCCAATGTTCCGGCCGGTTTGAATAATGTTGCATTTAAATCGCCCGATGGGAAGATTGTAGTCATTGTGCAGAATAATGGCAAACAGCAACGGGAGTTCACGGTCCGTTACCCCCTTGGAAGCTTTAAGGCAAGCCTGAAGGCAGGGGCTGTGGCAACGTATGTGATACGGTGAGCGGTTACCGGATTCAACTTGTTGATCTAAACCAGTAAGCTCCTAAGGTCCTCAATTCTACCGGCTATCTGAACCGAATGCCGGCATTGCGCCACACATTGGGTGCAATTATCGCACTCCGCCAGGCCGCTGCCCTGCTCGATCCCGTGCAAGGTCGATTTCATCATGTGCACATTCCCGTAAGAAGCGGCATACATGTGGGTACGCATCAGTGAAGGGATATCAACACCACGGGGACAGGTCGGTCTGCAACTGCCGCAAAGGCGGCATACCGATTGCATGGCCAGTTTGACATTGTGGTCCTCGAGGAATTTCGTCTCGTCCTTTGTATATTCAAGGTTATAGGCGACTTCCACATCGGTTTGCAGCTGCTCGAAAGTAGTAAATCCGGGAACTGCTGTAGTAATAACCTCATGGTGAAGCACCCACTTCAGAAGCGCCGAATGCATGAGACTGCCTTCATAGAATTTCTGTGCTTCAGCCGGAAGATTTTGCTTGTACCAGTCCTGCTGACACTGTGTCTTCATGGCGATCAGGCCAACACCCTTGGAAGCGGCATACTGCATGGCCTTAAGCGAAGCCTCATCCTCCGCCATCGAGTAATTCAGGGATAACAGCACAACATCATAAAATCCTCTATCCACTGTAGCAGTGAGCAATTCAGGCCAGTATACGTGGGTGGAAAAACCCGTGAATCTGATCTTCCTCTGGTCTTTCAATTCCTGCATGGCTTCCATGACAACAGGATCCAGTACCTCATCCATGGTATTGACGTCGTGGTACATCAGGATATCGACATATTCCATCTGGAGTCTTTCCAGGCTCTGCGTAAAACGCGACAGGAACTGTGCCTTTCTTTCGGCAGAAAGCTCCGGTTTTTTCAGGTTCCGGTCAAGTACTATTTTGGTTGTGATCACAACATCCTTCCTGTTTACATTTAATTCTCTTAAAACGGCACCAACCATTTTTTCATTATTTCCCATCTGATAAGTCCAGGCGGTGTCGAAATGACGGATGCCGGATTGCCATCCTACCTTAAGCAGGTTGGGATTGTTACTGTTCATCACACCCATACTGACAAGGGGTAGCTTAACACCTGTTCTTCCCAGTGTGCGGAAGATCATTTCACGCTCTTCCGGTACAGGGTTGATACGTTGAATTGTATTACCCAGGGCGGAATTGGCAACGAATCCGGTGGCAACCAGTCCGGTTGCGCGTTTCAGGAATCCTCGGCGGCTTGAATTGTTCATGGTTTTGAAATATGTGATTAATAAGTTATGCGTTGTACTTCTTAAAAGGGTAACATCAGCGCCTTTTGCAGATAAACAATGTATGGCTGACGCCCACATCGGGTATTTCTTCTGCCAGGACCAGTCCCGATTTTTCAATCAGCTTCCGCATGTCGTCGGAATGATACATCTGGCTGCAGCCATTGGCAATATTTGTAAAATACAGGGATGTTGCATGAAGGCTGTAAGTGGAGGCCTCGTATTTCTGCTGGTCCCAATAGGTTTCGAGTATATAGAGGGCCGAACGGTTGTGCATGCATTCGGCTGACCGCCGCAACAAACCTGAGATATCCTCCTGCGAAAAACAATCCAGGAACTGGCTCATCCAGATAATGTCAGGATTTTTTGGAAAAGGATTTGAATGATCCAGCAGGTTAATGGGAAAAAGGTCAATCCTGTCTTCAAAACCAGCGGTTCTTATATTCAGGGCAGCCTTGGCCAGTTGTCCGGGCAAATCCAGTATGGTGATCCGGGTCTCCTTGTTAAAAGCTGCACATTGCATGGCGAATTTTCCGGTATTCCCGCCGACATCGAGGATATGCCCGGGATTGTCCCTGAAAACAACCGGCATGATCTCAGGAAAGGCATAATCGGAATAAAAATGGTCGAAGCTGAACCAACTCTTTTGTACCTGGGCGGGCAACTGCGATAATCCTTCGTAAACAGTAGGCCAGTCGCCAAATACCTTTAACCCCGTAGGTTTTCCGGTTTTTACCGATTCTGTAAGCGAAAACATACCCAGGTAGTTAACATCCTGCGTAAAATCCATATTTACACGTGTCAGTTCATCACAGAGAATGAACCAGCCGGTTTTGGTGATACGGAACCTGCCATTTTCCGACCATACCAGCTCAAGGCTCAGTCCTGCTTCCAGCAGAACCTTAACTCCGTACAATGGAAGATGCAACCGCTCCGCGACCTCCTCCATGGTAATTCCTTCCTCGGAATCTTTTACCAGCTGCAGGATACCCAGATTTCTGAGAGCCAGTGCAGCCTGGAACATGATCGGACCAAAAGCGATCTTCTGTGCATCGAATTTTGCCTGTACTGCACGTTTTTTATCGGAACCGTAGGTTATGGGCATGAATGATGAATGATGAATGATGAATGATGAATAATGAATGAAGAGTTGCGGGCGGTGAGACGCGGGTTGTGTAAAAGTGATGCAAATCTATAAATTTTTACGGGTTACCGGTCATCTTGCTTCCGGCTGGCTTCAAAATCCCGCACAACCTGCATGGCTCTTTCAATGTCCTGGTCCGACACCACTACCTTTACTGCATTTACACCTCCCGGAGCTACCTGCCAGGGGATCATTGTCCCGCGGATCTCATCCTTCAGAAAAGTCTTAATTTCTGCGTTTTCCAGTAAGCTCTTGACCAGGGCTGCTTCCCAGGCAGATCCCGCAAAAACCTCAACAGGGTTAGCTGTTTCACTCATGGGTTCAGGTTTATGATTGCTTAATTGCTGTGAAATTAATCCCAAAAAATAAAAATTCACGAAGACCGGGCAGGTTTTTTCCTGCCATTTTTTCCATTTTTATCAGCTGATAATAGTTATTCCGAGAAAAACAGCATGGGGGTAATGCACGCATGTATTCAGCATGATTGCTGACCGGCACCAGGTGGCTGCTCTTCAGAATTCTCTGCCAGGAGCCAAAACTGCGGGCATTTTCATCGCCAAACATGATCGTTTTCTGCAACCGTTCGTCGTAATACGCTGTCACCTTCCTGAAGCCCCGATGAGCGAAATTCCGCAAAATGATGAAAGGATGATGGCCATTTTCTTCGGTAACCACAAGCCGTCCTCCCGATTTTAACGAAGCACTGATAATTTGCACCGCTTCCTGTATGGGTTCAAGATGGTGCAGCGTATCCTGGGCTATCACCGCATCAAATTGCTCTGCCGCAAACGGCTTGTCAAAATGATCCGAGTGCTCGATCCGGAGATGGCTGATATCCCCAAATCTGCTCCAGTAATCGAGTCTCCTGCTTATTTTGTCGTAATAGAATTCAAGTGTATTGCCAAAAACCTCAAAACCCTTCAGGGAAAGAAAGATTGCCGTAGTGGCATAGCCGCATCCGACATCCCAGATCTTCCCTGAATCAATACCCAACTCCTGGTCGACGTATTCCAACCGTTGTTCCAGGTATGCCTTTCTCCAGTAATACCTTCCCTTGTGGTTCAGGAGGCGGTAATATTCGCGAAGACCGGGGTTGATCTCCAGCTCTTTAATGAACAATTCCAGAAATGTCAGAACATCCATGGTTTTAAATAACTTTCAAAAGTAATAAATTCCCCCTTTGCACATTTGCACATTTGCACATTTGCACATTTGCATATTGGCAAATTGAACTATTTTTATACACATTAAATTTTGTTCCGCTGAAAGAAGAAAATATTATAGACACCCCTTTGATGAAGCAGTATGCCGGAATCAAAGCCAAGCATCCTGACGCAATTTTGTTGTTCAGGGTAGGAGATTTTTACGAGACCTTTGGTGAAGATGCTGTAAAGGCATCTGAAATTCTGGGTATTACGCTCACACGAAGGGCCAATGGTTCCGCCTCGTTTGTTGAGTTAGCCGGGTTCCCTTATCATGCCATTGACACCTACCTGCCCAAACTGGTCAGGGCCGGTCAGCGTGTTGCCATTTGCGAGCAGCTGGAGGATCCCAGGCTGACCAAAAAGATTGTCAAGCGTGGTATTACGGAACTGGTGACCCCAGGTATTGCATTGAATGAGAATGTGCTGGAGCACAGGGAAAATAATTTTCTTGCCTGCCTTCACCTGGAAAAGAATGCTGCCGGAATTGCTTTCCTGGACATTTCTACCGGAGAGTTTCTGACAGCCGAGGGCAGTTTTGAATATGCCGACAAGTTGCTGCATAACTTCTCGCCGAAGGAGGTTTTGTATGAACGAGGAAAGCATGCTCAATATCAGGATCTTTTCGGGACCCGTTTTTGTACTTACAAACTCGATGACTGGATCTTTACTGAGGAAACAGCAACGGATAAATTGCTGAAGCATTTTGAAACTTCTTCGCTCAAAGGATTCGGTGTCGGGAACTTACGATTGGGTATCATTGCGGCGGGTGCCATCCTCAGGTACCTCGATCTCACCGAACACCGGCAGGTAAAGCATATATTAACCCTGTCACGGATACAGGAGGATCACTACGTATGGCTCGACAGGTTTACCATTCGAAACCTCGAACTTTTTCATCCTATTTTTGAAGGAGGCCGGGCTTTTATCGATATCATCGACCGTACCATTTCGCCCATGGGTGCCAGGCTGATGAAGCGATGGGTAGCCATGCCGCTGAAAGATATCAAACCGGTAAATGAAAGATTGGATGCTGTTGGTTACATGATTAAACAGGAAGACATGCGGGCAGCTCTTGAGGAGCACATTTCCCGTATCGGTGACCTGGAGCGGCTGATATCCCGGGTGGCCGTAGGCCGGATCTCACCACGTGAGGTTGTTCAGCTCAGGCTGGCCCTGAGTGTCCTGAATCCCGTTAAGGAAATATGCAGGCAGGCTGATCAGCCCATGTTGCAGCGTATCGGGGAACAGCTGAATCCCTGTCAGCTGATCTGCGAACGCATTGAAAGGGAACTGCAATCCGATGCACCGGTACTCATCACCCGTGGAAACATCATATCCCCCGGCGTTTCCGAAGAACTTGATGAGCTAAGGTCTTTGCTCCATTCCGGTAAGGATTACCTGTTGCAGATGCAGCAACGCGAAATAGAGCGCACCGGAATTACTTCGCTCAAAGTATCCTTTAACAATGTCTTTGGTTACTACATAGAGGTCCGGAATACCCATAAGGAAAAGGTCCCGGTTGACTGGATCAGGAAACAGACACTGGTTAACGCCGAAAGGTATATAACCGAAGAGCTGAAGGAATATGAATCGAAGATCCTTGGAGCTGAAGAAAAAATTCTGGAACTTGAAACCCAGCTCTTCAATGAGCTTGTGCTTGCGATAGCCGAATACACTGCTCCTGTTCAGCTGAATGCTTCCCTGGCAGCGCAGCTCGATTGCCTTTTATCCTTTGCGCGCTGTGGTGTGGAGAACAAGTATGTGCGGCCGGTCGTCAACGATTCTGACCGAATATCGATCACGCAGGGCCGCCACCCGGTTATTGAGAAGCAACTACCGGTTACCGAACCCTATATTCCCAATGATGTGGTGCTCGACACCAGTGAACAGCAGATCATCATTCTTACCGGCCCCAACATGTCGGGAAAGTCTGCCTTGCTCCGCCAGACTGCCCTGATCGTGTTGATGGCCCAGATGGGCAGTTATGTCCCTGCCGCCGGTGCCGATATCGGGTATGTCGACAAGATCTTCACCCGGGTGGGCGCATCCGATAATATCTCCATGGGAGAATCGACGTTCATGGTGGAAATGACGGAAACGGCCAGCATCCTCAATAATCTTTCAGGGCGAAGCCTGATCCTGCTCGACGAAATAGGAAGGGGCACCAGCACTTACGATGGCATATCCATTGCCTGGGCCATGGTTGAGTTTCTGCACGAGCATCCCAAATTCAGACCCAAGACCATGTTCGCTACCCACTACCATGAGCTGAATGCCATGGAAAGCTCTTTCGAAAGGGTCAGGAACTACCATATCTCCATTAAGGAACTGGATGACCGTGTAATCTTTCTGCGCAAGCTCCTAAGGGGCGGCAGCGAACATAGTTTTGGCATCCATGTGGCCCGTATGGCAGGCATGCCGAAAAGCCTGGTCGGAAGGGCCCATGAGGTCCTTGCTGAACTCGAAGGAGCCCAGGCCGGTGAAAACCTTGCCAGACCCATTGCGGACCTGGCGGAGAAACGTGAAGGATTGCAGCTTAGCTTTTTTCAGCTCGACGACCCTGTACTAAAACAGATCAGGGACGAAATCAAGCATATCGACATCAACAATCTCACGCCGATTGAGGCGCTGAACAAGCTGAATGAGATCAAGAAGATGATCGGGTTGAAGTGACCGGATGCATCCTTACTGAGCGGAGTCGGTTGCTACACTGAGCGGAGTCGGTTGCTACACTGAGCGGAGTCGAAGTGTCAAACATAAACTCTTTGATCTGCAGCCAATACAAAATCGCTTATCCGTTGTCTGACGTCCCGTTGTGACCCATCATGCTTCCCGGAATCACCTGAATCATTGCGTTCATCTGCCTTACCCTGATTCCTGCTGGAGATTTTGCCCAGTACCCGGATCAGCATATCGACATCATCCTCGCTGTTCCCTATACCCAGGCTCACACGGACGATGCCCGGTAAATTCAGCCTGGGAAACAGCCTCAGAAGCAGGCCCTGAAATTGCTCGAAGAACCGGGGAACATGGAGCAAACGCTTGACCAGCATGTGAGCGCAGTGACAGCCTGAGCGTACGCCGATACCTCCCTGCACGGCCAGATCATTGGCGACCTTGCTGGGGAGGAAGTTTTTCAGGGCAAAGACAATGACTCCTCCTTTCTGGGCAAACCTGGAGGATTCCGGATCCTTTAATCCGTATATCCTGAGACCCTCAATACCCGCCATACCACGTAATACCCTGGCGGTCAGAGCTTGTTCTTCTTCCATGATCAGGTCCAGTCCGATCCGCTGTAAGAGAATAAGTGCCTTGCCCAGGGCAGCGATGCCCACGACATTTTCCTCACCGGAAGATTGTATCAGTTCCGTTTCTGCAGCACTAAAATTGAGCAGTCCCTTTCTGACCAGCAGCACGCCACAGCCAAAGGGTGCATATACCTTATGGCCTGAGAAGGCCAGGTAATCAATCCCATTTTGTTCCGTCTCAACCTTGCGGTGAGCCACCCATTGTGCAGCGTCTACCAGTAAACGTGCCCCGTAAAAGTGAACGATCTTACTGATCTCTGCAATATTGTTGTAAACGCCCAGGACATTCGAAGCTCCGCACAATGCCACAAGCCTGATACGCTTCTTCCCATGTTGGCCTATCCGGTTATATGCATTTAGAATTGTGCTAAGCTCTTCCAGGTCCACAAACCCTTCCGTATCCACCTGTAACCGGATCAGTGAAAGGTTTGGCACCATGCGCCAGGGAAGATCATTTGAATTGTGCTCTAAAAATGTGTTGAGAACTACCGGTTCAATACCTTGTTCTGTTTCTCTGCCAAAACTCTCAGCTGCCATATTGATAGCTTCGGTGGTGTTGGACGTAAAGATCACATCATAGGCCGTAAGAGGTGCACCCAGCACTGTGCCACAAATAGATCTGACCTCGCGGATGATCTCTTGCTGTACTTGTCCGGATTGCCGCCACGTCTGGCATACAGCATTCCATACCGGTGTGAATGTGGGAGTGCTGGCTCCATTGTCCAGGTTAATATAGCGCCTGGGACCTCCCATGGTAGGGACAAGGGCATTTCTACCTATTTGGGTCATTCTCAGTTCTTCCAGTAGCTTTTTACCGGTGAAAGCCTCAAGAGCGTCGCGGTAAAGGATTTCAACAGCGGTCTGACTTCGTGCGGTCTCATCCCTGAAAACATCAGCTCCGGAATGGCGGATCAGCTGCAGTGCCCTGGCAAAGGCAATGATGTTCATGATGGCCGGTGTACCTGCCTCGAACCTGTCAGGGGCAGCGGCCCAGATTACCCACCCTGGTGAGACAAGTCTGGCTGTCCCGCCTCCGGTCTGGAAAGGAATGCCCCGGGGAAGGGCTTTCCGGTGGACTGCCAATGCTCGTACACCGATTGCCAGGCCAATCTCCCTGCTTGACACGCAACGATAGCTGTCAGGCTTTAGCAGCGCTTTGAGGGCTTCTGCCCTCCTGGGTGTGCAAAAGATAACCACATATTTATCTTTGTGCAGCCTCAGGTATTCAAGGACATACTCCCTGGCTTTCTCATATAAATGTGTGGTTACCATTGAATTGTGCCCACTTCCCCGGTGCACGTTGGAATAGGTCTCCAGCGAAGCATAGATCCCTTTTTCAAGTTCAGCCAAGGCTGCTGTCATTTCTTTAGCTTTCATAAACTTATCTTATGGTATACGATTACTCTTATTCTTTATCGGGATTCTGCTCTGGCATATAGGAGAATACTTCTTCGAGCTGGGTGTTGAAAACACGTGCAATTCGAAATGCCAGGTCCAGTGTGGGGGAATATTTCCCGTTTTCTATAGCGATGATCGTTTGTCGTGTCACGCCGGTTCTGTCAGCCAGCTCCTGCTGTGTCATTTCATGAGTATAGAACCGCAGTTTGCGAATGTTATTACTGATTAAACACCTGCTCATCTTAGAACCCTTTCCTGTAGAAGATGATCCTGGCAATTTCTGAAACAATGGTAGCTGTGAATCCTGATAAAATAAGTGTTAAGAACATGATCCAGGGCTCCATACCTGCAGCCTGCGATCCCATGGCGAGCAGGAAGCCGCCGATGAAGATCCAGTGCGATAACCTTATAGTTTTCAGTTCGATCAGTTTATCACGTTCATCGCTGAGGACAGGTATGTCCTCATTGGTTACAATCTTGTTGATGATGGCAAACACAATATGGATGATGATTTGTGCGAGTATTGACAACGGGATCAGGACCAGAAATGCTTTCCCCCAGAATTTTAAATCATTGATGATACCCGGATTAACTGAAATGTACCTGTGATATACATATAAGGCATAGCATCCCAGGATTACAACGGAGGTGATCAAAGAAACAAGAATCTGCTTTTCCCTGCTGTACGTATTTTCCTTCATTTGTATGATTATTGTTACATTTTGTATAATATATTGGATACAAAGATAAATATATTTTACTTAATGTCAAATTTATTTTACATTTTTTTAGGTAATAATAAAATGTCCCCTCAAGGAATCCGGTCGTCACACAGCCCGGGCAGCCATTGTGGGAGTTGAAGCACCAAAATTCAGCGATAATTTATTTGCACAAATAAAAAACTAGTTTAATTTTGCACCACCATTTGAGGTGCCAAACACAAAGTGGATATAGTTCTTGGATAAAGAATTATTGCGGAAATAGCTCAGTTGGTAGAGCACGACCTTGCCAAGGTCGGGGTCGCGAGTTCGAGTCTCGTTTTCCGCTCCAATTAAGGGCCGATTATTTTCGATGCCCTTTTTTTTTCGGTACAAATACTCACACGCTATAACCTTGCTCCTTCTCACCCACACCCACACCCAAACTCACACCTTAGTCGCCCGAATGGTGGAATTGGTAGACACGCAGGACTTAAAATCCTGTGGCCAGTAATGGCTGTGCGGGTTCAAGTCCCGCTTCGGGTACAAAACTAGTTTTAATAGTTGCCTTCATGTTATGCGAAATGTTTTACTGTTATATCTTAAAAAGCAAGATAGACGGTTCCTTTTACAAAGGTCAAACTGAAAATCTCGAACTTCGCTTAAAACAACATAATGGCGGAAAGTCAGATTTTACTTCCAGGAAGGCTCCTTGGGAGTTAGTTTACTATGAAGTTTTTGATACGCGTGACATGGCATTAGAACGTGAAAGGTATTTAAAATCAGCTGCAGGTAGAAGATTTATTAAAACATTAAATATTTAGCCACTTGTGCGGGTTCCCCGCCCGAACGACCGAGTCATTCGGTCGGGCAGGAAGTCCCGCTTCGGGTACCCAACGGGACAAGAGGTCAAAATCGACCTCTTGTTTCTTTTTATGGCGCTCTGAAACCCTCACTAATTCAAAAGATGAGAGGTATCTGAAATTTGAAGGTGTGTGTTGCAACTTTTCAATTTTGAGAATCGGATTTTTTGTCGGAGTAGCAACCAGGAATAATCAGATTTATTGGAATTACGACTTCCTGTAATATTCCATGAAGTTTTTAGTAATCATCCACCAAATAAGATCAAAAGGATTATTGGCTATCAAAGCACTGGATCTTCCTCCCCTTTTTAGCTATCAAAAAACCGTTCGGTTATTTAACTTGATCTTTCCCTAGTTTATACTCTTTTATTAAGTCTTTTCTTCCTATGATAATCAGTTGTGCACATTGTTCTTCTTTTTGCAGTATGAACATCTTTGAAGAAGAAGATAGAAAAATATATACCAGAGGTATTACTTTGACTAAAAGTCAAA
>DIAS01000155.1 GCA_002415855.1 Bacteroidales bacterium UBA5072 | reverse complement strand
AGGACCTGACCTGAACAATAAACGTACAGGATATCACCATTGGCAGCAGTAAAATAAGCATACATGTGAGTAGAGGGATAAATTCCAGAGATAAATTCACAACAAAATTCAAAGTAATGGGTAAACTTCCCCAGATGGGTTGCGGTTCCACCCCCTTCATTTATCACCATTCCCCACATAATACCACCTTCAGGATTCCATTCACCGCAAGAAGCCTCTGGTCCGGCATACATGTAAGTTCCAACAAAGTCAGCATTAAAGGGGACCGTCACTGTTGTTGGGTTAGCCCCGCTTTTCTTTAGGCTAACGTTAATATCATCGCCATTTAAAAAACTGTCGGATTTCGAGCATGCAACTATCAGGCAAATGCCTGCAAACAGAAACAGGATTCTTTTTAGTGTTTTCATAGTTTAAAGAATTAGGTTAATGCTAAGTTTTAATACAAAGTTCAACCTAAGTTTTGTAACAGATTGTTCTATGTGTCCCAAAAATTGTTCTGTTTGTACCAAAATGCGAAAGTCTGTGATGGATCCGATATACTTATCCGGTCTCTGAACACAGACCTGGCTCTACGCCGGAGAAGATCACCATGTCTCTGATCTGCATGATTGTACCGGCGTGTGACACTGTAGCGCCATTGCCCAGGGAGTGCAGCAGAAGTGGCAGCTTCACAACTTATACGACGTTAGGAGGCTGGTTGTATTTGTCATATTCCTCAGCGGTAATCTCATTACCCTCAAGATAAGCATCAATTACAACCCTGCTCTTTTGGTTTATCCGGTATTCGTTACCAACCTTAGGCTTGGCATAAAACTCAAGGTCGTCAGGCGGAACAAATTTAATTGCAATTCCCAATTTTGAATTTTCAAAATAGCATGGAACACCGCGGCGAATCTTGTCCATTATGCGATCAGTTCCTTCCCGTTTCGGTACATACATTGGTATCATACGATGAAGATAAGTAAGGTTCTAACTAATTGTCCCCGGCATGTATTAAGAATCTTCTCTCTTAACTGTGAACGGTTTTCCTACCAAGCTGAAGGGTTTTGTCAAAATCGATAAAAGTAACACACGCCAAGAGCCGGGAAAAAGTATGTTTCAGTATAAAAATTGCATCCAATTCCAGCATCTAAGCTAATTCCGGAATTTTTGTCTATATATAAGTCCCTGCCGATCCGAATATAAGCATCAAGACAATCTATCGGATCAACATCAGACGGTTGTTGCAATTCAAGAATAATATTAAATCCAACCCTTCCATACCATGGACGTAAGTTTGAATATTTCGATGATCCGGCAAAATGGAAATAGATATCTCCGGAAAAGGATAGTGTATTATTAAAATCCAGATAACCAGAATCAAATGGGGGGAACCATCCAATACTAAACCCTATTCTCGCCTGGTCTAAAGCTTGATATTTTATACCGGCATTTATTAATTCAGGATACCCAATCCCTGCAGATACACTTACTTTCTTCTGCCCCGACATTTGTCCTCCGCAACAGAATAGAAACATAATTATCAACACTTCGACAGAAAATGTTTTCACCTTGTTTTTCATCGGGACATTGCTAAAGGATAAAAAATGTTACACTTATAAATCAAAGTTACACCAGCAAAAATCCAAAGTCAAGTTTATTGTGGGCAAAGCTCCGGAGTGACCTGAAGGCTGGCAATGGGTAGGAATAACTTTGGATTCCTCAACATCAGTGATATATTGTTTTTCCCGCAGTCATTTCTCCTGTAAGGCAGCTATTAGTCAGTGAACCTTTATAATGTTTGCCCGTATTACGTCTTGATTTACTGTTGTTCCCAGGTAATCTCAACAGGTCTCTGAACACAGACCTGGCTCTACGCCGGAGAAGATCACCATGTCTCTGATCTGCATGATTGTACCGGTTTATGGCGCTGTCGCGCCACCTCCCCGGGTTGAATCCCGGGGTTATTGATATTTGATGACCCGGTCTCAAAATGGGTGGTCTAAGATTATTAGCGGAAAAAACGAGCCTGGAAATTGTCTTAAGTCTTGATTTTCTTTGCTCACTTTACTTATCCGACACTTTCTTTTCGGGTTCGGGAGCTCGGGCACAGATTTAGTTAATTATAACATTCTGTGATTCCCTCGGTTTTTTGTATCAAAACAAGAAAGCAGGAAACAATCCCGGGAGACACAAGAGCTGGATTAATCAATCGAAATCGAGCTGCCTGAACGCATTGAGATCCTGGCCTTTTTTCCGGAAAGCTTTTTCACTGGCTTTATCGCCCGAATATCCGCTTATACGACTGAGGCCCATGTAAGCATAACCGATATAATCGTTTCCGTAATCGCCAAACATCGAAAGAGCACTCATTCCTTCTTCGTAGAATTGCCTTGCCAAAGGATAGTTCCTGTATTTTTTCTCCTGAATGATGCCATTGAATATCATAACCTGGGCATCAAGGAAGGAATTGGGCTTATCTTTCCGGTAATCTTCAATCATTGTCTCAGCCTGGTCATATTCTCTCAGAAGGAGGAGATTTTTGATATTATATGCTTTATACATCGGGTTTCTGGGATAAAGAGTGTTCAGGGCACTGCTGTAGGAAAGTGCCTTGGGGAAATTATTTTCATATCCGGCATAGATCCATGTAAGCATCCCGTAAGATTCTGCCTTCAGAAATACTGACAGCCTGGCTGATTTTTCCAGTTCCTCCAGGCCCTTTTTTACATCGCCACGCGGAAAAACAGATGCAACCGCCCTATAGACAGGATGATTTTGGGGGTATGCCTCGCGGTAATAGTTGTACAAACCGGTGAAAAAATAAAAATCGGCAAAAACTGAAGTGAAGTCAAATGTTTTCTTCAGATACTTATACGATCCTGTAGCAAGGGGGATAACGTTAAAAGTAAGATCATTATCTGCATAGAACATCAGCAGCATTGCTCTTGCACATATATTTGCCAGTACACTCTCCGCCTCAAAATTATCCGAATAGGGTTTCCTGATGCTCAGGTCGATGCATGAGTGCAGGTTTTCTTCAAAGACATCGCATTCGCGGGAACCGGGGAGAAGAGGGTAATTTTCCCAGTAGGTCATGAATCCCTTTAACAGGTAAATCACCGGATGTCCAGGGTACGATTGTTCAATCAACGAAAATTCTTCCCGGGCTTTTTCGGGTTCCATATTGTATATGTGACTGACAGTAAGCCGTATCATTCCTACTGCCGTGCTGTCATAAAGTATCTGAGCATGAACGCCTGGTGAGCCGAGGGCTGACACTAACAGGATGCAGCACAGATAGTATTTTATCTGCCCCTTCATCTCATTGATTTTTATAAATCAGCGATCACAAGCATTTCAAAGTCTTCGGGGGTAAGGGAATCTGATCTCGAAAATGCCCCCAGCTTTGCACCAAAGATATCAACTGTGGTAAATCCCAGCGATTTTAACAGCCAGGTGATCTCGCTCGGGACATAGTATCTTTCGTTGCAATCAAGGGTTTTTTTATTTCCCATGTCGTCTTCAAACTCAGTGATGTTATGGTCCCTGAAGGTCATAAGGTTAAATGTGTTGCTCCGGTAAGTTGCAGTTCCGTCTTTTTTCGTTGAATCGCAGAATTGCTCGACAGAGTGGTACAAAGGAAAGAGTCCGTTGAGGGTGGTAAAAATGAATTTCCCGTTTTTCTTCAGTGATTTTGTCACGCTCTCAAGTATCTGGAAATTCATCTCATCGGTTTCCATAAGCGGAAAGCTGCCCTCGCACAGCATTATCACGGCATCGAATTCACTTTTGAAAGGCAGGTTCCTCGCGTCATGCTTACGGAAATCGATTTTCAATTTTTCAGCCTCAGCCTTTTCTCTTGCACGCTGAAGCTGTGATTCGGAGAGATCAATGCCGGTAACGTTGTAGCCTCTTTTAGTGAGTTCAATTGAATGCCGTCCCGTGCCGCATCCGACATCGAGGATTTTCAG
>DIAS01000067.1:2882-13347 GCA_002415855.1 Bacteroidales bacterium UBA5072 | reverse complement strand
GGGAACGATCACTGACCATCGAAATGGAGTCGCTACGGACTATGGACCGGGAGTGGGCTGGCCCGAGGATAGGAACACCATACACCGGCTTGAGAACAGAGGAACGATTCCGGCGGTGGAGATCTCGGTCGATATAGTCAGGCAAGAGTAAACCCGGAACAGATATCTGACAGGGTCCGGAGTGTGTTGAATAGCCTGTTCCAAGCCCCGTTATCTCATCGTGTAAGGCTTGTCAGACATCACTGCATTCGGTGAGGACACTTCACGTAAACTTTTGTCAACTAACTGAGCTGCAGACACATGCCTCCGAAGGTTAACTACATGCAGTACTGTGTGCAGAAGAAAGCCGGGCAATTGAATCTAAACATTTGTAACAGAAAGTAATAAAATGAATATTAAAGGATCTTTGATTATCTTCCTTTTATGCGACTTTTTGTTTACTTTCTCAGGGTGTAATTCAAAACAAATTACGTTAAGCAATATTGATTCACAGAAAGTTGACTCATTAATTAAAGTTCAAAAAATTAATGAGCGTACTATAATTGTTAATTTTGGCTACGATGCCATTACGGCAATAAATACTGAACAGGGTATTGTTATCATTGACGCAGGAATTTCAACGGCGTTAACTGCCAGATACAGAAAAACTATTGAAAATATATTTCATCAGGATGATTATGAATATGTAATCAACACACATGGTCACCATGACCATATCGCAGGTAATAGCATCTTCTCACAGGCTAAAGTTGTAGGACATGAGTTTTGCCGTAAGGAATCATCTGAACGATGGACTGATCCGGAGAAATCGATGACGAGTTTTTACAAAATTGCCGAAGATTACCAGCAGAAACTACAGCAGTCTGTTCCAAATAGCCCTGAATGGGACGACAACTTCACTCAAAAAATCAGATACCTGAGTGCATACTATGATGTGAAGAACCATGCCCCTGTTATACTACCTGAAATTACATTCACTGACAGTATGAAACTTGACCTTGGAGATACTACATTCGAAATGATCTATTTCGGTAAATTCCATTCCAATAGCGATATCGTGATTTATGTGCCTGAAATTCGTACAATTTTTATCGGAGACTTGTTTTCAAAATATGGAAGGCCAGGTATAAGTGATTTACAGTCAACAGATGTGGTAAAATACACACGGGCAATCAACTGGATCGGAACCCGGATGAACTATATTGAAACAGTAATTGATGGTCACGGTCAAATCTTATCAACAGATGACCTGAAGGACTTTAATTACAACATTTTAAACAGGTACCAATAGAAATAAAATAATTTATACGTCAGTGCCTGGTACGGAAAATAAAATTGATAGGTTTCCCGCGTTGCAATCCGGCTTCTATCTTAAAATACCCAGGTGTGTTTTATAAACGCCCTGCTCTATTACCAGCCAGTTAGCGGTCATAATTAAATGTACCTATATCATTAATTATTAACTATATATCATGGAAGTTTTCGGTAAAGCTACAATCAATCCATTCACTTTCTACTCCGGAAAAATTACAGGGTATTTTACCTGGATTGGATTACTCCTTGCAATTCTTAATATTGATTTCTTACCAAGGCATTCTTTTGCTTACAGCAATTACGTCTCATATGGACTTCTGATTATAGGATTTCTTATTGCTTTAATTAGTCTCATACTTTTGGGAAGGTCCACCAGATTTGGCTTACCTGCGAAGAAAACAAAGTTCAAAACCAGCGGCATTTACAGACTCTCCAGAAACCCGATGTATTTGGGTTTTGATCTTATGACCATTGCCTCGATTATTTATTTCTTAACACCCCTGATCATTATCATGGGTATTTACAGCATAACAGTATATCACTTTATAATCATTGGTGAAGAAAAATTCCTTGAAACAACATTTGGAAATGATTATAAAGAGTATAAATCAAAGGTCAGACGATACCTTTGAATACAAAACCAAAGATTGCCCTTAAGAACGAACCGATGAAAGGTCTTTATATTTAATGAACAAAACTATAAGCATATGAGAAAGTACTTATCAAAAACAGATTTAACAGTTATTGTAATTACGTTCCTTCTTTTTGCAGTAGCATTATTTACAAAAGGATTGTCACACGATATTCTTTTAGAAGCTGGAGTATTATTAATATCAATTAAAATAATAATGATGAATTATCGAAACTCCGTATCGAACCAATTAATTATTAATAAGTTAGATGAAATAAAGGAAATGATGAAAGGACAAAATAATGACACTAACTAATTAGTTCTGCCGCGAGGTCATCTGTAATTCCATTTCCGTGCTGATATTTTTAACTTTGATTTGAAATAACCTTTTAAAAAGGAGGTCAATTATGGAAAAAGCCAGCGAAGACCTGGTTGAGGAGCACAAGGCTATTCAACATGCGCTAAATGTCCTGGAAAAAATGTGTTCCCTGCTCAACGATTCACAAAAAGTTGATAATCAAGACATAGAACAGATTATTGACTTCATTAAAACTTTCGCGGATAAATGTCACCACGGGAAAGAAGAAGGATTTCTCTTTCCGGCCCTTGAGGAAGCAGGGATTAAAAGAGAAAATGGTCCCATTGGCGTAATGCTTCTCGAACATGAAAAAGGAAGAGAACTAGTCAGGCATATGCAAAGTTCCTTTTCAGGTAATATGGTCCAGCCTGAGAAGTTTGCAGAATCTTCAACTGCATATATCAACCTTCTGAGAAATCATATACAAAAGGAGAATTCTGTATTATTCCCTATGGGAGATGCCAGGCTTTCCCAGGCGAAACAAGTTGAACTGTTGAATAAATTTGAAACCTTTGAAAATGAAGTAATTGGAAAAGGCAAACATCTTGAATTGCACCTCATGCTGGAGAAATTCAAAGCTAAATATTTAGAGCAATCCTGACAGCATAATAAATAGCGGTAAATCATGAGAACGAAAATCATTCCTTGCCTGGCAATACTTTACTTAAGTACTGCTTATGCATTCGCGCAGCAAAATGACTCCTGCAGGGTTCTGTTGAAGGAAATCTCCGGCACATACAATGGTCAATGCAAAGACGGACTCGCAAATGGAAAAGGAACAGCCAAAGCTGAGGATTCATACACGGGTATGTTTAAAAATGGATTGCCTGACGGAAAAGGAAAATATACTTTCAGGAATGGAGATGTATTCGACGGATACTGGACAAACGGGCTTAAAAATGGCGCGGGAAAATTCTCCTATACCCTGAACGGAAAGAAAATGACAATGAAAGGTTACTGGAAAAATGGAGATTACGTTGGTACAGCAAATCCGGATGAATACTACAGAATTACCAATCAGACAGGCATTGAATCATACTCAATAAAGAAGATTGATGATAAAGGATCACAAATAAAAATATCATTCGTTGGAGCGATGACAAAATATGTCCCTACCGGGCTGACAGTCAATACATCTTCCGGAAATTTGCATAAGGAGAATAAGAATTTCTCGATTTACGACTTTATCTGCCCTAACAATTGTTCAATCCATTTTATAATCAGGACTTCAGGCGGAGACAGACAATGTTCTCTTGAATTTGAAATATTAAAACCGGGCAAATACGAAGTTTTAATTACCAATAGCTGATATGGCATTGGGTGATCGTCAATCATGACCCCTGAGCCTTGACCATGCTAATACAGATGAATATATAATTAACTGAACTGAAAACTATGGCAGCCGTAGAAATAAAAAAGGTGTTGTCAAATGGACAACGTGAAGAACTGCTCAGAACATTGAAATCCCGTTTTGAGAAAAACATGAACCGCCACGAAGGTCTTGAATGGTATCAGATACAGGCAAAGCTGGGTGCCAATACGGAAAAACTGTGGTCACTCAATGAAATGGAAAGAACTGCCGGCGAACCTGATGTCTTCGGGTATGATAAAAAGACAGGTGAATACATTTTTTATGATTCTTCAGCAGAAAGTCCTGCAGGCCGGAGAAGTCTGTGTTACGACCGCCAGGGACTGGAATCAAGGAAAGAACACAGACCGGAAAACAGCGCCATAGATATGGCAGCTGCAATGGGCATTGACCTTTTAACAGAAGAGCAGTACCGGGAATTGCAGAAACTTGGAAATTTCGATATGAAAACATCGAGTTGGGTGAAGACACCGCCTGTTATCAGAAACCTCGGAGGTGCACTCTTTTGTGATCGTCGCTACGGCCATGTCTTCGTGTATCACAACGGCGCAGAATCTTATTATGCTGCCAGAGGTTTCCGTGGTTCTCTGAAGATATAAAGCCTGAAAACTTCTTTTCAAATTACCGGAGGCTGTAAAAAATAAATTTATAAGATGAACATGGACATCGCATATTGCGGCCTGGAATGTCAAACCTGCCCTATTCACATGGCAACACTTGAAAAAGATGACTCTGTAAAAACAAGAATGAGATTCGAAATTGCAGAGCAGCTTGCCAGTCTCTATAAGACAACTCCAAAACCGGAGATTATAACTGATTGTGACGGATGTAAAGCATTAAATGGAAGGCTGTTTACAGGTTGCACCGACTGCGAGATCAGGAAATGCGCAATACTGAAGAAAGTGGTAAATTGTGCATATTGCAGCGATTACGCATGTGATAAACTTAACAGACACTTTGCTATTGATCCAGGCGCACAAACCAGGCTGGAAGAAATCCGCAGAAAAAATTAAAACCATGAAATCAATACTTGTCATCACTTTTATTACAGGTTGTCTTTTAATGTCCGGTTCATGCAAACAAGGTGAAAAAAACACTCCAATGAATAAGATGTCAGTTATTCTTGATACAGATACAAACAACGAACTTGACGACCAGCATGCTATCGCATACCTCTTATGCAGCGGCGATAATTTTAGTGTGAAAGGCATTACAGTTAACGCTACCTACAACGGAGGTAACATTGACCAGCAATATGCCGAAGCTGAACGGATTGTTAAATTGCTTGGGCTGAACGATAAAATTCCAATACTAAAAGGTGCTGACGGTAATTTCGAGTCTATCAATGGCCAGTTGGACAATCCGGAATTTGACGGTGACGAAGCGGTAAACTTTATAGTTGAACAGGCAAGAAGGCATACGAATGAGAAACTGGTTCTCATTGCTGTCGGCAAACTGACTAATGTAGCCCTTGCTGTAAAGAAGGAACCGGCAATTATTGATAAAATCAGGCTGGTCTGGCTGGGATCCAATTATCCCGAGCCTGGCGAGTATAATCTGGAAAACGATATTCCCTCTGTGAACTATTTGCTGCAAACTAATATTCCTTTTGAGATAGTGACAGTACGGTATGGAAAACCGTCAGGAACTGATGCTGTCCGGGTTACCCAGGAAGATGTCCGGTCAAAAATGGCCGGACTGGGTCCAAAAATAAAACAACCAGTAACCGGACGTCACGGAGGCGAATTTTACAATTTTGGCGACTATTCAGTTGATTTATTCAAAAATACACACTACTACGGCACTCCCCCATCGCGGGCCTTATTTGATATGGCTGCCGTAGCCATTGTCAAAAATGCCGGATGGGCTCTTCCAGATACCATACCATGTCCGGTAATGATTGATAATCAGTGGAAAGAACAGCCCGGCAATGTCCGGAAAATTATTGTCTGGGAGAATTTTGATTCCCAAAAGATTTTATCCGACTTCTTTTCATCCCTGAAGAATTATGTTCTGGTTGAATAGATAAATGAATGAAACGTATTGTACTGATAGCGGAAAGACGTCTACCAACGTAGTCTAATTTTAAACTAACATGGAAAAGCTAATGTACATTCAAACCACATCGGAGGCTGATGCTGAAGGCAAGCTCCGTGAAATCTACGAAGGAGATCGGAAGAGCATGGGATATGTCCCCAACCATGCCAGGGTTTTCAGCCTGCGTCCAGATGTGCTGGAAGCATGGCGCACCTTCCAGGGGAGTATACGTAAAAACCTGCGTTTAAGACGCTATGAGCTTGTAACGCTGGCGGCTGCAATGGCATTGAAATGCCGTTACTGTCAGCTCGCTCATGGAGCGGTCCTGATCAAGAATGGGGTCAGTCTCGATCAATTGAGACTGATTTTGACCAATTTCAAAGAAGCAGGACTGGAACCATCTGAGGTGGCAATGATGGAGTTTGCCCAGAAGATTATACACAACGCCAACGAAATGACCCAGGCAGATGTCGATGAGCTGCGTGCACTGGGTCTCAATGATGCTGAAATTCTTGATATAACTCTTACAGCAACCATGCGCAGCTTCGCAAGCAAGACTTTTGATGCGTTGGGAGCAAAAGCTGACGCTGCGTATGACGAACTGGAACAGCAGCTGGCCGATCTGCTTCCAGGCACACACCATTAAAAGCCATGATCCATAAAAACAACCCAAGCAATGAAACAATCACTTTTTCTTTTGGCTCTTGCGCTATGTAACGTGCTTCATACACAGGATCCGCCGGCAAGTATGGTACTGATACCGGCAGGAGAATTCACGATGGGCAAGGACACCCCTAATAAGACAGACTGGCAACCCGAGCATAAGGTGCACATTGATACATTTTTCATGGATCAGTGTGAGGTGACGAACAAACAGTACTATGAATTTTGTATGGCCACCAAAAACCCGCTACCAGAATTCTGGGGAGACTCACAATTTAAATGCAACCTGGAGTATTCTGATTATCCTGTAGTTGGGGTAAGCTACTATGACGCTGAGAAATATGCCAGGTGGGCCGGGAAAAGGCTCCCGACTGAAGCAGAATGGGAATATGCAGCAAGAGGCGGGCTACCAGCCGGCACCTTCCCATGGGGTGAGCAGATTGATTCGATGAAAGCCAACTACGGCAAGAAATATAAAACTACCATGAAAGTCGGGACTTTCAATCCTAACGGATATGGTCTGTTCGATATGTCAGGAAATGTATGGGAATGGACTTCTGATAATTACAGTGACAGCTATTATGCAACTTCACCAAATCAAAATCCGAAAGGGCCAGCGTCAGGAAGATTTAAGGTAATCAGGGGAGGCAGCTGGCATTCGGGTGCAATGTGTAATCAGACATACTACAGAAATGGACTGCCAGGTAGCTGGGTGGATTTCGCAGTTGGATTCAGGTGTGCAAAAGACGTGAAATAATGTATATATGAAAAATAGATACCGGACCATCGCACTGCCTCTGGTACTGGTTATACTAGCCACAACAGCCTCCTGCAGCCGTTATGGAAACATTGCGCCTAAAGTCGAGGCAAAAAGCTATTACGGTTCAATTGTTTGGAACGGTCTGGAAAGGACTTTTCTTACCCATACTCCTCCCTCATTTACAAAGACCAGATCAATTCCCCTGGTTATAGCTCTGCACGGAGGCGGCGGCAATGCCGAAGCTATGGTAAAACTGACAATGGGTGGATTAAATACCCTGGCTGATAAAGAAGGATTTGTCGTTATATACCCCGAGGGAATTGAAAAAAACTGGAACGACGGGCGGAGCGGAAATGAAACCGATTACAGGGCACACGAAGAGAATATAGACGATGTGGGTTTCATTTCAGCATTGATTGACTACCAGATTAAGAATCTGAACATTGACCCAAAAAGGGTTTATGTCACAGGAATGTCAAACGGCGCGATGATGTCACTCCGACTGGGATGCGAACTGGCTGGTAAAATAACTGCCATTGCTCCTGTCGCCGGAAGTATACCGCAGAACCTGCTTGCAAAATGCTTGCCTTCCGGCACTGTATCTGTTCTTTTAATGAACGGGACGGATGACCCTCTTGTACCATTAGGGGGAGGCTATATTACCGGTCCGTTCGGAGTAAAAAAGATAGGAAAGGTTATATCTGTCGATGAGACAATTAATTTATGGGTAAATAATAACAAATGCATGCAGGCACCTGTTATTACTGATGTACGCGACGAGGACCCTCAGGATGGTGCAACTGTACAGGTGAAAACATACACCGGTTGCGGGGATGGCACCGAAGTGATCCTTTACACCATAAATGGCGGCGGTCATACATGGCCCGGCGGCTATCAGTACCTTTCGAAAAACATCGTCGGCAATACATGCCGCGACATAAATGCAAACGAAGTAATCTGGAACTTTTTCAAGAGACATTCAAAACAATGATTCTGACAAAATAATATGGATTCAAAGCATAACCGGATGCCCAGGTTCCGTCATGATAATGAACTTCCGGAATCTATTACCGAATGGGGCTGGAAGTATCATCATATGGGCGTACCCACAAAGAAGAAGATGCCGGATGAAAAATACCTCCAGCAATTCGGATTATATGTTTCCGGATTTAGTTCGAGCCCTTTTGGCATTGAATGGATGAGATTTGAAAAGGACAGTCCGGTAAACAAATTGATCAGGACAGTTCCCCATCTGGCATTTGAAGTCGAAGACATTGACCACGAGCTGGCAACCCGTGATTTTAAAATTCTTACCAGGCCCAATTCGCCTTCCGGGGGGGTCAGGGTAGCAATGATTGAGCATAACGGGGCACCTGTTGAACTGATAGAATTTAACAGGAAAAAGCGCAAACCAGCCGGGGAGTAAACATGACCGGAGTATTATATGTCCATCGCAAAATGATTAACTTGGCCAACCTGTTGTAAAGTAATGAACAGAAAAATAGTCATTTTACATAAGTAAATTTATCAGCTCAAATGAAACTCATACAAAACTTTTTTATGCTAATTGCCCTGCTCACTGGTGCTATGTCATGTCAGACCAAAAACCAATCCGCGGATATGATAATAACAAGCGCAAAAATCTGGACCGGCAATGAAAGCCAACCCCTGGCGGAAGCCATGGCTGTCGCTGGTGACACCATCATGGCTGTCGGAAGCTACCGGGAGGTAATGAAGTTCAAGGGTGAAAATACCGCTGTCACCGATCTGGGAGGTAAGTTTGTCACACCCGGATTTATTGATTCTCATCTGCATTTTCTCCAGGGAGGTTTAAATCTTTCTTCTGTACAGCTCAGGGATGCCTCCACGCCGGAGGAGTTCGTAAAAAGGCTGGCTGAATTTGCCGCTTCCATTAAACCGGGGACATGGATCACCGGAGGCGAATGGGATGGCAAAGGATGGGAAACGTTACCCGAAAGGAGCTGGATCGATTCGGTCACACCTGATAACCCCGTATTTGTCGAAAGGCTTGACGGGCACATGGGACTGGCTAACTCTGCCGCTATGAAGCTTGCCGGGATTGACAGGAAGGTAAAGGATGTAAAGGGTGGAGCGATTGGGCGAGATGAGGCCGGTGAGCTTACCGGTATCTTCAAGGACAATGCGATGGATCTTATCTTTAACAGTATACCACCGGCATCCGGTGAGCAGATCGACAGGGCTCTTATAGCCGGAATGAATTATCTTGCATCGAACGGGGTGACATCGGTGCATGCTGTCGATGCCGGCGGCTATGCAGATGCGATAGGGAGAGTACGTAAAAACGGGAAGCTCATTACCCGTGTCTACATCATGGAGACGATCAGCCGCTGGGAAAAACTGGAAAAACAGGTTGCCAGGGACGGCAAGGGTGATAAGTGGATGAAAACCGGCGCACTCAAGGGATTTGTCGACGGATCTCTCGGATCGCATACCGCTGCATTCCTGGAACCGTATTCTGACCTGAAAACAGATTCCGGATTATTTGTCAATTCCGAAGAGGACCTGTATACATGGATCTCAAATGCGGACAAGGCCGGACTGCAGGTCGCTATCCATGCGATAGGCGACCGGGCAATCAATACCCTCCTGAATATTTATGAGCGGGTGGAAAAAGAGAACGGGATGAAAGACCGCCGGTTCAGGATAGAACATGCCCAGCACATCGCTCCTGGTGATATAGAAAGATTTGCCAGGCTGGGAGTCGTCGCCTGCATGCAACCGTATCATGCCATTGACGACGGCAGATGGGCTGAAGAATTAATAGGTCCTGAGAGGATCAAATCCATGTATGTT
The DNA here is from genome assembly GCA_002415855.1 of Bacteroidales bacterium UBA5072. Classification (GTDB taxonomy): domain Bacteria; phylum Bacteroidota; class Bacteroidia; order Bacteroidales; family UBA10428; genus UBA5072. Next base: position 3,380 of record DIAS01000067.1, on the reverse strand, counting down.
TTTAAATCCCTGTTTGACTCGAAAGCAGTGGTTGCTTTTGGAAGCGACTGGCCCGTGGCTCCTGCCACACCGCTTGAGGGTATCTACGCCGCCGTCACGCGCAGGACGCTTGATGATAAGAATCCTGACGGATGGGTACCGGAACAAAAGATAACGGTTGAACAGGCGCTGACAGCTTATACCAGAAATGCTGCATTTGCATCATTTGATGAGAAAATAAAGGGAACCCTTACCCCGGGCAAGCTTGCTGATTTTGTGGTACTGAATGATGACATCACCGTAATTGATCCCGTGAAGATCCGCGATGTGAAAGTCCTGAAAACGTTCGTCGGCGGCAAAAAGGTATTTGACAGCGAAGGATTATAAATAAGATGATTAAAAACGCCTTTTTAGTGCTGGCCGCATTTCTTATAATGACGGCATGTGCCAGAAATAATTCTGAAGCTAATCTTGCGCGCCGACTTGATTCACTTCTGGCAGGCGAATTCCATGAAAACG
>DIAS01000067.1:0-2627 GCA_002415855.1 Bacteroidales bacterium UBA5072 | reverse complement strand
ATGAAAACGGATTGCTGTCACTTGACGACAGCATATATAAGTATTTCAACGATTTCAGAAATCAGGATATAGCTAAAAGTGTAAGGATTTACCATCTGCTGTCGCATACCTCCGGATTACCTGATAACAGAAATGTGGATGATAATTTTGAGTTCTTCCTGACTGCAAAGGATGAGGAGAATTTTGCACCCCTGAAACTGGCAGACAGTTTAAATTTTAATCCCGGAGAGAGATTTGAATATTCAAACCCTGCCTTCAACGGCCTCGCTCTTATTATTGAAAAAGTCTCAGGCGAGCAATGGCAGAAATTCATCACAGACAGCATCTTTTTACCCTCCGGGATGGTCCTCAGCAAGATAACCGACGGCCCATATCCTCAGGAAGGCGTGGCTCACAGCTATGAACTGAAGGATGGCAGTTATATTGAATCGGATTACGGGGAATATCCCACTTTTGCAGCTGCAGGTAACGGAGGAGTATGGAGCTCTGTCACTGAGTTGGCAAAATATGAAAAAGCCATCCGCGGGAATATCTTCCTTGGAAAGGAGCTCATTGATATTTCCAGAACGGTCTTCCGGCCTGATAACTGGTCTGATACGGCTAGTCCTTTTATTGGTTACAGCTGGTTTATTGGCAAGGAGAGATTTCTTGACGAAGCAAATAAATATGGGGTGAACTTCATCTATCATAAGGGCGATCAGGCAGGATTCAGAGCATTTTACATCGTCATTCCCGAAAAAGATATTCTGTATATCGGCCTTTTCAACAGGCCGCCTGAAAATCTTGACGGGATTATAAAAGAAGGGATTTCCCTGCTCGAAAGAAATAATTGGTTGGATTAAGGGGCTATATTTCCGGAAATAAAGTTTATTCCCTGATTTCGGCTGAAATTGGAAAAAATTAAATAACAATCATAATGATCCGCTCCCTTACTATCGTTATTCCCTGCTATAATGAGTTCGAAAGATTGCAGGCAGACCGGTACGAATCCTTTCTGAAACAGTTCAACGACACAAGGATCATTTTTTCCAATGATGGTTCCACGGATAAGACAATTGAAAAACTAAATGCCATAAGAAGCACCGCTCCAGACCGGGTTTTCATCTGTTCCCTTGAAAAGAATAAAGGGAAAGCAGAGGCTATTCGCCAGGGGGTTTTGTACTGTTTTGCCGGAAACTTACAGTCTGACAGTATAGCATATCTCGATGCAGACGGTTCGACATCACTTTCGGAGTGTCATTCGATTAGCCGGAACATCAATGGAGAAGTCCTATTTGCATTCGGGTCCAGAATACTTAAAATCGATAACAACATAATACGAAAGCCCTATCGTCACCTGATAGGGAGAATCCTTGCCACAGTTATTTCCAGCCAGCTGAAGATTCATGTATATGACACTCAGTGCGGATGCAAGGTTTTCCGTTCAGACCTTGCCAAAGAGGTTTTCAGCGAAGGGTTTATTTCCAAATGGCTGTTCGATGTCGAAATATTTCACAGGATAATAAGGCTGTTTGGCAGAGACAGGATGAGGCAGATCTGCCGGGAAATACCTTTACAGGAATGGATAGATACTGCGGATTCCAAAGTCAGGTTTACTTATTCTTTCAGGATTTGGTACGACATACTTAGAATTAAAAGGAGATACAGATGAAATACAGCTTTAAAAGCATACTCCAGCATCGCTATTTTTATCTCTGGGCATGTATTGCCATTATTCTGTTAAGGCTGATACTTAACGCCTTCGTTCCTTTAATGGATAAGACCGAGGCAAGGTATGCCGAGATTGCCAGAATCATGGTCGAGACGAATAACTGGGTAACTCCCCAGATTGATTACGGAGTCCCATTCTGGGCAAAACCGGTACTGTCGACATGGTTGTCAGCATTAAGCATGAAAGTCTTTGGTATAAATGAATTTGCCGTCAGACTGCCCTCGCTTATCCTGAGTTTGCTGATGGTATTCATGGTGAACAGGTTTGCCGGAAAAAAAGAACTGCCATTATATTTCGCAGGTTTTGTAATCATAACCTTGCCGGAGTTTTTGCTGCATATGGGAGTTGTGTCTACAGACATCACACTGGCATTAAGTGTGGCTCTCATAATGCTATCCTTCTGGAAATCCGTAAGTGAGAATCAGAGATCAGTATGGAATTATTTATTTTTTGCCGGCATCGGGCTTGGCATGCTTGCTAAAGGTCCGATAGCGCTGATTTTAACCATCCCTCCTGTTTTCATCTGGATGGTTTTGTTCAAAGAATACAAAAAAGTGTTTAAGTCATTCCCGTGGCTGACAGGTTTTCTGCTTGTCATTCTGATTGCTGTCCCGTGGTACTGGATGGCAGAGGTAAAATCGCCCGGATTTCTGAACTATTTCATTGTTGGCGAACATTTTAAGCGTTTCTTCGATTCCGGATGGAAAGGTGATTTGTACGGTTTTCCCAAGCAGATGCCCCTTGGTATCATATGGCTTTTCCTGATTGCAGGAACACTTCCGTGGATCATCACGGTCATTTCCAGGGCATGGGTGAACAGATCAGATATATTTAAAAATAAATGGACCGGCTTCCTGTTGCTTTGGTTGTTGTGGACTCCTTTATTCTTCTCAGTCTCCAAAAGCCTGATCCACAC
>DIAS01000049.1:30242-35454 GCA_002415855.1 Bacteroidales bacterium UBA5072 | reverse complement strand
ATGGTCACCTTTCCGCCTGCTTTTGGCATGAAACTGAAATCGTATGACGCTGCGGAGGTAATTGCCATGCCCGGCATCCGGGATGTTTTTTCATTTAAGACCTATCCGGACGGTTATAAAAGAAGTTGGGTAGACGCCAATGCATTCCCCGAAATGGTTGCCATTGTGGGCAACTCAACCTGGGAAGTAATGAACGCGAAGTACAAGCTTAAGGCGGAATGGGAGCCTATTGCCGAAACAACATATACCATGGCTGGTTTTAGGGAAGACCAAACCGTCGTTGTTCCGGCTGGACTTGAAAGCACAGCCGATCATAAGGCCAAAATGAAGGAATCAGTTACCAAGCCAGGCCGTGAGGTGCGTAAAGACGGAAATCCGGAAGAGGCGTTTAAAAATGCGGCAAAGGTCATTGAACGAACCTACTCGGCTCCCTTTCTGGATCATGCTACGATGGAGCCGATCGCTTGTTTTGCTCACTTTACGGAAGATAAACTGACTGTGGCCGGGCCCATGCAGACTCCCGATTCAATCCGGAACACGCTGTCGGCAAGGCTGGCTATGCCCACTGAAAAGATACATATTGAACTGCCCCGCATGGGCGGAGGTTTCGGACGCCATTTTTATGCACATTCGGCGGTGGAAGCCTCCATTATTTCTCAAAAAGTAAAGGCCCCGGTTAAGCTCATGTATAGCCGGGAAGACACGGCCAGGTTCGGCATTTACCGGCCCGCCTATATTGCCGTTTATCGCGCAGCGCTTGATTCCCAAAACAATTTAACGGCCTTTCATGTGAAAGCAGGGGGAGTTCCCGAAAGTCCCCTCAATGCAAACGCTTTCCCTGCCGGCGCAATTGAAAATTACCTCGCGGAGGAATTTGAAATTCCCTCAAATATTTCGGTAGGCGCTTTTAGAGCACCCGGTGTGAACTTTATAGGAGGAGCCGAGCAATCCTTCCTGGATGAGGTAGCTGAACTTGCAGGCAAAGACCCGATCGAATTCCGGCTTGAACTGTTTAAGCGGGCTATTGAAAAACCCGTAGGTAAAAACAACGATTATGATGCAGAGCGTTACATGGGCGTTCTTGAGCAAGTCCGGGAAAAATCAGGCTGGCGGAATTCATCCGCTGGCAAGCATCGCGGTGTGGCCGCTTATTACTGCCATAACAGTTATGTTGCCCACGTGCTGGATGTAGCCATGGTAAACGGGGAACCGAGAGTGGAAAGCTCCTGCAGTGTCATTGATTGCGGTATTGTCGTCAATCCAAGCGCCAGCATCAATATGGTTCAGGGTAACATAGTGGATGGTGTCGGACACGCCATGTACGGAGAAATGACCTTTACCAAAGGGAAGGCCGACAAGGCCAATTTCGGCAGGTACCGGATGATCCGTATGAATGAATCGCCCATGAACATGGAAGTACATTTCGTCGAAAACGGCAAGGCACCTACCGGTTTGGGAGAACCACCCTACCCGCCCGTATTTGGAGCTTTGGCAAATGCACTCTACAAGGCGACCGGGAAACGGTATTATCATCAGCCGTTTATTAAAAATGCTTTCGAGGTAACTTAATTGCTGAAGGATATCCATAACCTGACCCGTTAAAAACAGGGCTTTAACGCCTGCCGGCCAATTTCATCAAAATGACTTTAAAACAGGTCATTGACCACCTTTGTGATCTCTTCAGTCAAGGCGACAGATGAATCACGGTTTTCTTCAATTCCAGCAGGATCAAAGCGGTTTACCTTGATCAGGATGGCATTCGGATTACTTAATAACATGGATTCGAACGGATAACGGATAATGCCCGGTGTGTTATAGCCAACACCAATTTCCCTGAGAATATAATCCAGTTCATCCATACCTATTCTATGATGAAAATAGAACAATCTGAATAGAGAAATTGATCTCAACCCAATTATTCAGGTATAATAATTATCTGGTAAACAATCCTGCCCCCAAATCAACGCCTTGTGTGCCCGGTTTCAATTGCAGGTAATTACGACTGGTGGGGTCTTCCTCTATTTGCAAATTGCCTTCTTTTTTTATAACAACGTCATTGCCAAATTTTAATTTAGTTGAGTCAGCTTTTTCCCCAAAACCTGCAGGACCGCCCCCTTTGTTAACCATTTCGTTATAGCCGACGATCAGAGAGTTTGAAAGCGAAAACGAGGCTTTACCATCTCTGTTTAAAACCCAAAATACGTTGGCATTCCCGACAACATTGTTGTAAAATTTTAAATCTTCGGCAGCAGACCAGGACCAGACATTGGCGCCATAATTGCCAATAAAGAGATTGTGATGTACTTCACAATTCCTGGCCGGTTCGTCAGAAAACCAAAAGACAATCGCATCTTTACAATGATAGAAGACACAGTGATCAACGACTACACCCTGCCCACTGGCCAGTATTGCCAGGTGGTTTGGAATGGCCTGCCTGTCGCCGATAAACAAACACTGTGTAATTCGCAAGTCGTCAAGACTCCGGCCTTCACGCACAATCGGGTAATTTCTTTTCACTAACCCGTCCTTGGGTCTTTCATGAACGGGTGTGCCTAAAACCCTCAGACCTTGAATGGTAACATGTTCGGTTTCAATCTGAATACCGTAGGAAGTCCCGCCAAGCGGATCCTGCCTGCCATTGGGTTTAAAATCAAGGGGCATGGTCGATACAATAACCGGCATCTTTCCGGGATCCCATTCTGCATCATCCGGTAAGACTGCTGCCCGGATGGTGAGGCGATTTTCCTTGGTAAAGTGCCAGTTCGCCGGATGAAAAGTCACGGTGGCATCCAGACCGTATATACCTTCAGAAAGGAATAGGTTAACTGATCCACTGCCGTTGGCCTGATTAACCCTTTTGGCGGCTTCATACAGTGATTTCAGTGGCTGATCTTTTGATCCGGCGTTTTGGTCGTTACCGTTGTTTGCATTGATAAAAATGTCGGTTATTTGAGCTGTCATAGCCAGATCAAATAAGAGTATAAGCAATGAGCTTACAAGCAGGATTTTTATTGTTTTCATAGGGTAAAGCTTTAAATTATGTTCATAACTATTATAAATTCAAGTTAATAACCACCTTCCCGTTGGATGCATTGTCCTCCATCAGCTGATGCGCCTGGCCAATCGCAGAGAGAGCAAATACCTTTGCAATGCTTGGGTGCAGGTGGTGCTTTTTGATATGATTAAAGATCTCATCCATTATATGTTGTGCAGGGTAATTGCTCGAAAATCCGGTCAGGTATACACCAGGGGGAATATCTTTGATGGGATAAAAATGATCCAGCGTTCCTTTTTTGCCCAAAATACCGGTAACACATACAATTCCGTGATGCCTGATCAGGCTGGCCGACTCAAGCAATGTAGCAGGACCAATGAGCTCAAGTATCTTTGTTATTCCCTGGGGATATCTATTTAACAACTGATCCTTTAGGGTGCCATCATCAATAAGAACATGATCTGCGCCTTGTTGAACCAACTGGTCATATTTAGTCCTTTTTCTTGTTGAAGCCAGTACTGTTGCCCCGATACTTTTTGCCAGTTGTATGGCTGCCAGTCCCGCTGCACTGGTACCCCCGCGTACCAAAAGGGTATCATCAGGGCTGAGCTGCAAACAATCCATGACGGAGCCCCAGGCTGTAAAATAGGTTTCCGGGATGGCTCCCAGCTCTTCCCAGTCCATCTCAGTTTTCACTGAAAAAACATTTTTCGACGGAACCAGGGTGTATTCGGCATAACTGCCGTCAAAACTCCGGCCCATTCCGCCCATAAGAGCAACCACCCGCTGTCGGGGATGAAAGGCGCTGTCGGACGGATCGGCTATTTCACCCGCACATTCAATGCCCAATACACGTGGCAGCGTAATATAAGGGGCATTGCCCTCGTATTCCCGCATCATGAGTTCGGACCGGTTGAGACCAAAGGCTTTTACCCGGATCAGCACCCAGCCGGGTCTCACTTCAGGAATTGGAATTTCACTGACGGTCAGCTCAAGGGGCGAACAGGTTTTATACAGTACAACCGCTTTCATAGCTATTGCATGAATCAGTTTTCAATTACTTTCCAGCATTGGGGATCCGCGCCATAGAAATTGCCCGTATAGCCATAGGTAACGGCGGGACAACCCCTGCAGAATCTTTTTAACTCACACGATGAGCATTTTTCGAATTTATCATAGTCGCGGAAATTGTCCATTTTATCACCCGTATAAACATCATAGAGGTTCTCACAAAAGACGTTTCCCACATTACTGCCGAAACGCCGGCAGGCATATACTTCTCCTTTGGGCAGGATGGTCAGGTGGCAGTTGCCGCAATTGCAGCCTTCATAGATCATATCTTCCTGCAGTCCTTCCGGTATTTTGAACAAACCCTTCTCATGCAGGAAGAGGGTCCAGAGATGATCTTTCAGGTTGAAGCTGGTCCCACGGTCCTTGTAATGTTCAAATTTCTGCCAGCAGGCTTCCAATACATCACGGTACTCAAAGGCTGAAAGATGGGCACTTTTCTCGGTACTGGTGGGACAATACCGTGCAAAGGCAAATACATCGGCCTGGTGTTCCACCACCACATCAATGATACCGGGAATCTCATCCTTGTTGGTGACCGATACCGTTGTCATGATGGCACACCGGATGCCCGCTTCGCGGAGGCATTTGATCTTTTCCAGCGTAGTATCGAACGAACCGCGTTTACGTATCCTGTCATGGGTATCACGCAGGCCGTCAATGGACAATTGATACCTTTCACACCCACAGGCTTTGAGCTTCCGGCACACTTCGTCGTTCAAATGAAAGGGATTCCCCAGGATGGTAAAGGGAATGTCATGTGATTTGAGAAGTTGCAGGAGGTCCCAGAACCGGCTGTGCAGGATGGGATCTCCCCCGGTAATATAAAAATAAGGTAACCGGTTGGCCTTTTGGCACATGTCGAGGCAATTATCGAAAACATGCTCCATTTCGGTCCAGGACATCTCCTTCAACATAAAATGATTATTTTCCGAAAAAATGTAGCAATGCTGGCAGCGCTGGTCACAACTGTCGGTGATGTGCCATTGAAATGCAAAGTATTCCATCTCTGTTTACATGAGTTAATCACCACTGTTCCCGGCTGGACAGTTGTCAGGCCGGGAACAGCCCGGGGTACTATTTTCCGTCACTTCCGCATGAAGAACCACAGGCTCCGGGCTTGGGCTTGCTTCCTTCGTCGCCGGCACC
>DIAS01000049.1:0-29961 GCA_002415855.1 Bacteroidales bacterium UBA5072 | reverse complement strand
GTGGTTTTTTGTCGCCGTCACCTGTCCCGCAGGCAGAAGGTTTTGGTTCCGTTTCACCATCCTTTGAGCCGCAGCCTGATCCGCAACCTGAAGCTGCAAGTTTAACGGAGCTCTGATTCAGGTAACCCTGGGCAGATCCCGGGGAGTAATAGTCGCCGGAATTTGCCCATCCGTTCAATTTACCAAGTCTGTTCATATCGTTTTTTTTTAAATTAATTACAAACAAAAGTACCCTGCCGGAACATCATGTGCAACCGGGTTTCTTACTCACCCTGGTGGTTAGAAATATTGATTAACAGATGATTATGCAGATAAAAAATTTGCAATTTATATACTTTCTAAATAGATTATAATAATTTATTAAGGATATTACTCTCTAATAGAGATTTTAATATTTTTGCTGTTTGTAATGAAAACAACATGAAAGAACTCGATTTGAATTTCCCAACCTGTCCGATCAGAAATGTATTAAGCCGGTTTTCGGATAAATGGTCGCTGTTGATAATGGTTACTTTACAGGCAAACGATAAAATGCGTTACAAGGATCTTATGAAAAGTATACCGGACATTTCACACAAGATGCTGACCAATTCCCTGAGAAAGTTGGAAGGCGACCATTTGTTGAAACGAATGGCCTTTGCGGAGATACCACCCAGGGTAGAATATTCTCTTACCGAAATGGGCAAAAGCATTATGCCTGCTATTCATCTGATGATAGAATGGGCACAGGTGCATTTTGAGGAGGTTACAAAGTAGCTATCTGGTTGTGAAAATGATTTGCATCAGTATGTATCAACCCCGCTTGGCGTGGACGATCCGGTTGGTGTCCATTTTCTTAACCAGATCAGTTCACTTGCATTGTTTCCGCACCATGCAGCTAAACAGGGATGATTACCCCCTACCTGCAACATTTTCCTAAGGGCATCTGCAGTGGCCCTGATCAATTCTTCGTGATTTGCTTGGCTGACCCTGGATGGGACAAGCCATTGACCGTTGATTTGTAAATTGAAAGGAATCTGGAACGCCATTCGAAACAAAATTAAGTGGTACCTTTGGGCAATACTATGCATTTAAAAATTTCAAAATAAACTAAATGAACAAACCAATCTGCAACGCATTATTAACGGGTTTAGCCCTATTCCTTGCTTTTGGCTGTCAACAGTCCCCACAAAAAGAAGGACAGACTGCTGAAAATTTAAAAAAATTTATGGGTGTAATTAAGCTCGATGTACGTGATTCAAAGCCCGATTGGGCGCCATACATACGAAAAAAAGCTCCTGCAGGATCTCCGAATATCCTGATTATCCTGTATGATGACACCGGGCTTGCTGCATGGTCGCCTTACGGAGGAAGAATCAGTATGCCCGCCCTTGATGGGTTGGCTGCGGACGGGTTGACCTATACCCAATGGCATACTGTTGCCCTTTGTTCACCTACGCGTTCCTGCATAAACACCGGCCGTAACCATAACCTGAATGGCATGGGCGTTATCACGGAAGGCGCCAATGGATTTCCCGGTTATGTTTGCCAGTTGCCTGCACAGACCGCTACCCTGGCTCAGATATTGCAGGATAATGGATGGAGCACTTTCTGGCTCGGAAAGGACCACAATGTACCGGAAACCGATCTTTCAGCAGGTGCCAATAAAAGTCAATGGCCGCTTCAGCAAGGTTATGATCGGTTTTACGGATTTATAGGCGGCGAAACCAATCAGTTTTATCCTGACCTGACTGAAGACAATCACGCCATTGAGCAACCTTACGGCCCCGAACAGGGTTACCATCTTTCAAAAGATCTTGCTGACCAGGCCATCAAAATGATTGCTGATCAGAATTCAGCAAACCCTTCCAAGCCCTGGTTTATGTGGTATTGCCCCGGAGCCAATCATGCTCCTCATCAGGCACCAAAAGATTATATTGCTAAGTATAAAGGGAAATTTGATGATGGGTATGACGCCTATCGTAAATGGGTACTGCCCCGCATGATTGAAAAAGGTATTCTGCCAAAGGATACAAAACTGACTGATTTTAACCCAATGCCGACCGATATGGCAAATGCTGCAGATTATGTGCGTCCCTGGGATAGCCTTAATGCAGACGAAAAGAAATTATTCTCCCGTTTATGTGAAGTATACGCAGGTTTTTCTGAATATACCGATGTGCAGATTGGCCGTATTATTGATCACCTGAAAGCAACAGGTCAGTATGATAACACTGTTATCTTCTATTGTGCTGATAACGGAGCTTCCGGAGAAGGAACACCCAACGGTTCGGTAAATGAGAATAAATTTTTCAATGGGTACCCTGACGATCTGGCTGAAAATATGAAGCTGATCGATGAGTTGGGCGGACCCAACACCTATGAGCATTATCCGACAGGTTGGGCAGCTGCCTTTTCTGCTCCGTTTAAAATGTTCAAACGCTATTCAAATTATGCCGGAGGCACAGCCGATCCGCTGATCATTACATGGCCCAAAGGTATCAAGGCCCGTGGAGAGATTCGTAACCAATACCACCACGCAGTGGACATTGTTCCTACGATTCTCGAGATCTGCGGACTTGAAATGCCAAAAGTGTACAAAGGTGTGGAACAATACCCGCTTTCCGGAGTTTCCATGAAATATACATTCGATGCCAAACCTGACGATCCCTCCCAGAAACATGTGCAGTATTATGTTATGCTGGGTACGCGTGCAATTTGGCAGGATGGCTGGAAGGCAGTTGCCGTGCATGCACCGCTGACTGATAAGGGTAACTTCGATAAGGATAAATGGGAACTTTATCACGTAGATGTAGACCGATCCGAGTCCAAGGACCTCGCCAAAGAATATCCTGAAAGATTGGAAGCTATGAAAAAGCTTTGGTTAGAAGAAGCCAATAAAAATCAGGCATTACCGCTCGATGACCGGACCACAATCCAACTGATCAATATCGAGCGACCGGTTGAAGAAGCCCCGCGTGAGAGTTACCTGTATTATCCTCATACAAGCGCCGTGCCTGAAGCGGTTGCAGTAAATATCAGAGGCAAATCGTTCAAGATATTAGCCAATATTGATATAACAGCTGCCAATGCATCGGGAGTAATTTTTGCTCATGGTTCACGTTTTGGCGGACACAGCTTATTCATTAAAAACCATAAATTGTATTATGTCTATAATTTCCTGGGCATTAAAGAACAACAGTTTGTATCTGGCGTGCTTAAACCCGGAAGATATACGGTGGGTATGGAGTTTACCAAAGAAAAAGCCGGTGCGTATCAGGAGTCCATTGGAACAGCAAAACTCTATGTAAACGACAAAACAGTAGCAACGGGTCCTATGACAGCACAGGTAGGTAAATTTACGCTTGTTGGAGACGGCCTCTGTGTAGGTTTTGACAGCGGAGATCCGGTAAGCAAACAGTATAAATCGCCCGGTGAATTTAATGGAGGTACCATCTCCTTCGTAAAAGTCAGTACAGGAAAAGAGAATTACAGTGATTTAGAAACTGAAGCAGCAAGAGCCTGGGCAATAGAATGACAGTTCAAATCAGACGCTAATATCACATCCAAAGAAAAGCCGCTCCAGAATGAGCGGCTTTTTTTGTAACGAAAAAAAGTGTTTTCCTGGGATCAGATTAAATTTTGATCTTTCACATATCTGTTCACCGCTTCTTCAATAGTTGGCAGATCTCCAAACAGTTTCAATTGTCTTTCTGTGTTTTTGCTTACGTAAACGCCTGTATTCACCCATTTAACCATTTCAAGCATATCGTGCATGAAGTCGCTGAAAAGGGCAATGATGGGTGCAATAACTTTTATCACAATAGAAGGTATTACAGGCTTTGCCTCAAAAGGTTTACCGAGCACCTTGCCAAAAGCTGAAGCAAGGGTTGTACCATTCACCGGTGTACTCCAACCTACATCAACGGTCGTGTTTAGTTCCGATTCAGGCAATGAAATTGCTGCCATAGCCGTATAACGGGCAAGGTCAGGGGTATAAATTGTGCCATAATCAACTCCATGAAAAAACACGGGTACAATTCCTTTTTTGATTTTTTTGACCATAGAATCGTCATCCCAATCAAAGAATGCTCCAGGCCTCAGTGCAATAAATGGCTGCTGTTTTTCAATCAGGTATTTTTCAGTAAGGTATTTATTGTAGAAGTGAGGTACTTGTTTGGCCTTATCACATTCAAGGATAGAAATAAGCACAAACCTTGGAATACCTGTCTCTTTGGCAGCATCTACCAGGTTCTGATAACCAATGGTGTCCGTTTTTGCACTATCACCTTTTGAATGCCGTGTATACCCGGCAGCGCTGGCTACAATGGCATCAAAACCATGTGCCGGAGCAAGTGCTTTGTGTAAGGAGGTCCTGTTCATCAAGTCTCCGATAACAAAATTCTTTACACCCAATTTCTCAAGGACGGTTCTGTTACTGGTGGCCCTAACCAGGGCTGTTACCTCGGCACCCTGATCAATAAGGGCTTTTACGATTTTATTTCCCAGTTTACCTGTGGCTCCCGCCACTACCACTTTTTTTGTATTCATTACCGTGATGAGGTTGATTTGGCCACATTAGCAAAAACAGACAGTATTTATAACCTGATGATCCTTATATTCCCAGAGATCTGATATACTCGCAATTCTGCCGGACACTGGCGATCTTATCTTCCATCTGCGTTGAATCCTGGTCAATAATAGCATATTGGATTCCAGCCTTGCGTGCCTCCGTGAGTATTGCCTTATAATCAAGCATGCCGGTCCCCAGTTCCACAAAGCTATCCCCGGGAATATCAAAATTGAAAACTCCGGTCTTTGATCCTTTTTTCAAATCTTTCATATGGAGGAAAAGCAGCCGGTCAGAAAGTTTCTCTATCCACTGGATTGGATTCAGTCCGGCAACAGTCAGCCAGAATACATCAATTTCAATTTTGATCAGGTCTTTATCGAAGATCTTCAGCATTTCTTCATAAGGGGTAGTCCCATTTACCGGCTGAAATTCAAAGGAGTGGTTGTGGTAATAGAGCTGGACTCCGGCCTTCTTGCACTGTTCTCCGCATGTATTGAATTTATCGGCAAACCGTTTATAGTCATCAAGTGTTGGCCTGTCTTCGTCAAGGAGAATGGCAATCCCCATATATTTTATCCCGTTTTTGACACAGTCAGCGATAATATTTTCAAAATAATAGTGTTCAGGCGGAGCCATATTCATTTGTCGTGCAGTTGTCCAGTTACCGGTAACATAACCCGGCATAAAATGCGTACATAACGGGTTCATTCCGTTGTCTTTAACAATAGGGACATATTCAGTAAGTTTGGCTGGATTAAAAAACTCAATACTTTTAACCCCCGCACCGGCAAATGATTTAAATAGGCCGCCGGCATCCCTTAACAGCGCATCCCTGAATGCAAAAACCTGGAAACCAATCCCATCTGCATAGGTATTAGCAGAATTTTCACCGGCACTGACCATGCCAGGCCTGACTTCTCCCCGGGCGGCCATGCTAATAAAAGGGACAGCTGCCAGGTTAATCAGTGAAAGGTCAATAAAAGCTTTTCTCGTTAATTTTTTCATGGCAATGATAACTATGCGTGTTTGTATTAAACCTTTACAACCTATTTATCTGATTATATGAGTATTATACAGTAATAACCACATGCCCTTTTTTATGTCCTTTATCCACGTATCGGTGAGCCTCTACTATTTGTTCCAGAGGGTAGCGCCTGTCTATTACAGATTTAAGCTTTCCTGCCTCGCAAAGATCTTTTAGAAAGATCAGATCTTCAACTTTCAGTTTGACATTCCCTGATAAAGAAAGGACGTTCAGATAAATTCCTGACTTCGTCAGGGATTTCTTGCGTTTTGAAGGTATTATCTTGCCTACTGCATCAAAAATAACATCATAAGTATCATTATTTTGTGTAAAATCTTCTTTCGAGTAATCGATAAGTTTATCTGCTCCCAGCGATTTTACCATTTCCAGATTTGCAGTACTGCAAATCCCTGTAACTTCTGCCCCAAAGTGTTTGGCAAGCTGCACTGCATAAGTGCCAACGCTGCCTGAAGCTCCATATACCAATACTTTTTGGCCTTTCTGAATATTGGCTTTTCTGAGATAATGCAGAGCAGTTAATGCCCCATTGGAAATCGGGGCTGCCTCCTCATAGGTCATGTTTGCCGGTTTAATGGCAAGGATCCCGTCTTCAGGCATACAGCGGTACTGGGCATAAGCACCAAATTCAAACTCGGTGGATCCAAAGACCGGATCTCCGATTTTAAACCGTTTGACATCCTTGCCTATGGCTTCAATGTCTCCTGCCAATTCCATTCCAAGTATTTTTATTCTTGGTCCTCTGAAACCCAGTTTGATACGCATCAGGGGTTTGAAAAAGAAATCACTGACGGGTCCTAAACCAGGCTCCAAACGCCGTACCTTGGTATCCCCTATGTGCACTGTCGTAGCTTTTACTTTTATCAGTACTTCATGATCCTTCGGAAAGGGTTTTTCCACTTCCTTCAGGGTTAGCACTTCCGGTGGTCCGTATTTGGAACACACGACTACTTTCATTTTTTCCATCCTGAACTCAAATTTAACGGATAGCCAGTTTTATGATCCATTACTTTCTTCCTATTGCTCCCAAAGGCTGACCAAATGAACTGCAGGGGTTTTGCCGGCAATTGCATCATTTGCCAAAGTGTCCCATCTTTAAAGCATCATCTATCATTTCCTTCAGGACTTTCATATCGATATCCTCCAGCTTATTTATGTAGATGCACCCAACACCGGTCTTATGCTTGCCCAACTTTTCAAGCGCAGCAGCATGCATCCTGACATCACCGGTAATGTACAACGATAAATTCGCTTTGCGAGGCGAGAAACCAATGCGAAGCCAATCGACCTCCCTGCCGGTTTTAGGGCTTTTCAGTCTTATATGGCCAAAACCTATAATAGAACTTCCCCACATTTTCGGTTCTTCCCCGCTTGCCTTTTTCATCATTTCCAAAATCACAAAACTGTCTTTGCGTTTTTGTTCATCCGTAACGCTGTTGATAAAATCCTCAACGCTTGCGGATGTCGGTTTTGTTTTAATTTCAGCCATTTTAAATTCCTATTTAGCTGACATTGATTTTGCACTGTTTTTACCGGGCAGACATAAGATGGCATGGAATGGTTTTCTCCTGTCAGCTCCGAAATCGCTTATTAAAATTACAAACATCTCATCTGGTTTGCAACATTCCATTTCAAAACCTTAAAGAATCTATGCATGTCCCCTTCGTGATCCTACAAGGCT
Source organism: Bacteroidales bacterium UBA5072 (assembly GCA_002415855.1). Taxonomy (GTDB): domain Bacteria; phylum Bacteroidota; class Bacteroidia; order Bacteroidales; family UBA10428; genus UBA5072. Next base: position 22,686 of record DIAS01000049.1, on the reverse strand, counting down.
GCTCAGTGGAAAAAACGTAACTAATGACCAGCGCAGGCCTGAATTCATTGACCACCTATTTCTGTGGTTAAATTCTTGATAACAGATTATTTTAAAAAATGACTAATTTCCGGCGAAAGGTGGTCAATATGACCCATTTTTCCAGATGTATTAGATTTCATCGTTATTGGTATTTCCGGATGCAGCACAGGTACAGCTTTGTAAGCAGGTTGAAACGTACATCAGGATATAAATCAGCATTCTCATAAATATTCAATGTGTTTAATGATTTTTGCAGGAATACCACCAACGATTGTATTATCGGGAACATCTTTTGAAACGATTGCCCCGGCTGCTACGATTGCATTTTCGCCAATGGTAACTCCGGGGAGTATCGTTGCGTTTGCTCCAATCCAGGCATTCCTTTTGATGCAGATATGCCCAACCAGTAAAGATTGCCGGTTTGCGGGCGATACCGGATGCCCCTCTGATAACAAACTGACTTTTGGTGCTATCAGCACATGATCTTCTATGGTAATGCCCCCTAAATCCAAAAAAGTACAGTCGAAGTTTATAAATACGTTCTTACCAATTTTGGTATGCTTACCGTAATTGATGTACAAGGGCGTAAACACGGCAACGCTTTCGTCAATTTCGCTATCAGTAATTCGACTTAACAAATCCCTGATTTCTGCCGGGTCTGACGAGTTGTTCATCTGTACGAGTAATTTTTTCGTAACATAACAAGCCTCTCTCAATTTATACATTTCCGGGTCGTTGGACGATATGGTATCTCCATTTCTTAGCCTTTCAAAAATTTCTCTTTCAAATGTTTTCATTGAAAACAAAATTATTTGATTCTGTTTAACAAAACAGGGTACTTTTCCCCTAATTAATACCCTGCAAATTTCGTTCGTATGGATTGCATCTGTTGTATACAGAACACAGTTTTTTTAACGGTTTTACGGATTTTGCCATCAGGTTTTAACACACGCTGGTCAGTTTGCAAAATTAGTACAGTAACAATTTAGGATATTAAATAAGTGGAAAGAATAGAGACAGTAAAACAAAATAACGACTGTACAGGCGTAGATACGCTACACCCCTTGGTGAGTGTTGTCAATTTCAATGAAGTGCCGACCATACACCACTTCAGGCGATATATGGGCATTTAGGCAATGTTTCTGAAGAATATCTAGTGTGGCAATATGGTATATGGTTGCCAGCCATATGATTACGAGGATGGCACGTTGGTATTCGTTTCAGCGGCGCAGATTTATAGCGTTGACAGCAATGGAGTTGCCAAAAAACCATCGGGGTATTGCCTTGATTTTTCATCCGGATCTTATCAAAGGCGAACAATTGGGAAAAACAGCTTTGGACCCTATTCAAACGAAATTGATCGATGAAGCAAAATCAAAAATTTTTGATGCTTTAAAATCCATGAATGAAATCGCTAATGAGTTGGTTTTTAAATACCCGCAACATTCTGCCAGGTTATTTAAACAAAGAACAGGAATGACACCTATTATGTATAGGAAATTGAATTGATAAGTTAAAAGTATCTTATCAGATCGGGAATTATTGCGTGATTCCTCGTGGGGGGAAGCTTCACGAAGAAAATCCCCAAGACGTGCCTCCGTATCCGGAGGCTTATTTTTTTGCTTTTCCTCAGCCTGAAAAGCAAAGCTTTTCGGCTGCTTCAAGGCAAAAAAAGCCCGGCATAGCCGGGCGCGTCTTGGGGATTTTCTTTGTAGCGAGATCGGGAATTGAACCCGAGACCTCATGATTATGAATCATGCGCTCTAACCATCTGAGCTACCTCGCCGACTAGGGTGTGGGTGTGGGTTTAGGGAGTGCAAAGATATAATTTTTGGTTTAGAAAAATAAATACCCATAAACTAATTTCAAAATTAGTCTTGAAGGAAAAATAACTTCAATGCCGACTGATTGGTAGAACTGCTATTATTCAGTGGGGCTTATACGGCGAGATGTTTAAATGCTTCATAAACCAGGAAAGCGGGCCATACAATCGCTTTAAGGAAACCCAATACTCCCATCCAGAATCCTGCCGCATGTGAGATGAAATAAACTGCCGCGCCGATCAGACCCAGGCCATACACCGCACCAGCCTGCGCCCCTTGCTGAACTTCTTTTTTCATGATAGTTGTTTTTAATTGGCAAATAAAAATAAGGTATTATTTCCAGCAGGCCTATAATTTGTAAATAAAATTGCCGGATTGCTTCTTGTTAAAAGAGACATCCTGGGAAGGGTAACAGGCAGCAGGTTAGCGGAGAAGGGTACAATAATTCCGGCTATTTTATGCCTGAATTTTAAAAATATACCTGAATTTCCTACCTTAGGGTTTACTTTCAGATAGCGATAATAACTTTCCAATATACACACATAAAGGATATTACGCCATGCTTAAAGAAATTACTTTACGGGAGCTGGAAACTGCGGATTTCATCAAAGAAAAGGTTGATGAGATCAGAAATGCTGTTGGCGATGGAATTGCCATCAATGCCCTTTCAGGAGGCGTCGATTCATCAGTTGTCACCATGCTCGGGCATAAGGCCCTTGGGCCACGCCTCACCACCGTATTCATTGACAATGGCATTATGCGTGCCGGAGAAGCATCACAGGTAAAAGATCTTTTCCAAAAGCTTGGTGTTGAGGTTAAGGTCATTAATGCACAAAAGGAATTCTTCACGGCACTCGGGGGAATTAAAGATCCGGAACAAAAACGTGAGGCTATTACCCAGACTTTCTACCGGAATGTTTTTGGCCGCATCGTGAAGGAAAGCGGGGCAAGATTCCTCCTTCAGGGAACCATCCTCACAGATATCGATGAAACGGTGGCCGGGATAAAACGGCAACACAATGTTTTCGAACAGCTGGGAATCGACCCCCAGGAGGCCTTTGGTTACCGGATATTGGAACCTCTTGTTCAACTGCGGAAAGATGGCGTGAGAAAAGTCGGGAAAGCACTCGGTCTTCCTTCGGAGATCTTCGGTCGTATTCCGTTTCCAGGTCCTGCACTCTCAGCACGTGTGATTGGCGAGGCAACTCCTGAAAGGATTGAAACGGTGAGAAAGGCTACCGTTGTAGTTGAACGGATCCTGAAAGAAACCAGGGCCTTCCAGTACATGGGAATACTTCATGAAGACCGCGTTACAGGTATACGGGACGGCAAACGTGATTTCGGACAGCAGATAGAGATACGTTGCTGGGAAAGTGTAGATGCCAGAACAGCAGCACCTACAAGACTATCGTTTGAAATTCTGGAACAACTGGCACGTGAGATAATCCGGGATGTGCCGGGAGTTGTAAGTGTCACCTACAACATAGCAACAAAACCTCCTTCAACCATTGAGGCTGTCTGACAGCACAGCTTTTTGCTGTAATGCCGTTACGCTTCTGAAGCTTATCAACTTCCGGGAAGATTCATCCCACAGCCTGAGAGGCAAAGTCCTCAGACTTGAATACAGTGTAATCGGTTTGATTTCTTTGAACATTGCATTCTCATAATGACACCGGGCCAGGTTATAATTGGGTATTCTGGAACTCAGATGATGAACATGATGAAAACCGATATTCCCCGTGAACCACTGCAGAACAGCAGGTAATTTCAGGTAGGAGCTCCCGCTTATGGCAGCCTCTTTATAATCCCAACGCTGGTTCCTGTCCCAGGTTACATCCTCAAACTGATGTTGTATATAAAACAACCAGATACCTGCAATATGGGCAATAAGAACAACGGGGATCTGAATTAGCAGGTAAGCTTTCACACCGATCAACAAACTCATTAATACTGCAACCACCAGCACTCCAGAATTGGTGGCATACAGGTTCAACCGCTCACTCCGGTTCATTTGCTTATGGGCAAACCGGTTCTTATACAATATCATAAAAACTGATCCAAATACAAACATAACCAGGGGATGGCGGTACATCCTGTATAGGAAGCGCTCTTTTTTTGAACGTCCAAGGTATTCATCAACCGTAAGCGTCCATACGTCACCCACCCCGCGTTTGTCAAGATTGCCAGCTGTTGCATGATGCACCCTGTGGCTGAAGTGCCATTGGGAGTATGGGGTAAAAACAAAGATACCTATTAACTTGCCTATATAATCATTCGCTTTTTTTGACCGGAAGAACGACCCGTGACCGCAATCGTGGAAGATGATGAACAAACGAACCAGGAGTCCTGCTGCCGGAAGCGACAGTAAAAGCGTAATCCAGTAGGAGTACTGCAGGCTCAGGTACATCAGGAACCATAATCCTGCATATGGAATGAATGTATTCAGTAATTGCCATATGCTTTTGATCAGGTCCGGCCGGTTGTATTGCATGATGATCTTCTCCCAGGACCTGTCGGCCTGTATACTTTTATCAGTTATTGTTTTCATTACACAGCTTTATTATACAGTAATAACGGCGTGACTTTATCGGATCTGTTGAGTTGTTCTCTCATGGATTCAAGGCTGTACTCTGCAATCAGTTCCCGGAATACCTCCGAAACATACTGAATCTTAGTGGCCAGGTAAGCATTGGTGCCGGAAAATGCAAATCCTTCCGACATCTTTCCCCGGGCAGCGTTAAACAAAGCCTGGGCAATGCAATAGGGTGCCTCCCTGAAGTTACAGGAGCTTAAGCAATTCCATGCACATTTGAAGGGCCTGGTACTTCCCTGCCGGATCTGTTCGATAAACTCGTTCTTTATGGCCCGGCCGGGCAATCCAACCGGACTGTTGATAATGGTAATATCTTCCTGCCTGCAGGTTATGTAACTCTCCTTAAAAGCCTGTGATGCATCACATTCATGTGTTGTTACAAAACGAGTCCCCATTTTGACAGCTTTTGCGCCTGCCTGCATGATGTGAAACATGTCATGGCCGCTATAAATTCCTCCTGCTGCGATCACAGGCACTTCTTTATTGAATTTGTCCTCAAACACACGAACGGTAGCCACTGTTTCCTCGATCAGGACATGTAAAGGGACTGGCGTTCCGGTCAGTTCTTCTTTTTTAAACCCCAGGTGCCCGCCCGCCAGCGGACCTTCAACTACTACTGCATCCGGTATCCGGTTATATTTACCGGCCCAGTGTTGAAAAATAAGACGTGCCGCTTTGGCCGATGATACTTTAATTGCCAGTTTGGTGTGATAATCTGTATATCCTGCATCAGCAAGCATCCCCGGAATTCTTAAAGGCAGTCCTGCTCCCAGAACTACCAAGTCGGCTCCCTCATCAATGGCAACCTTTAACAGATCTTCATGATCGGTTAGCGCCATCATGATATTAATTCCTATAACACCCGTTGTCAGGCTTCTGGCTTTCTTAATTTCATTCTGCAGGGCCCTCTTGTTGGCTTCGCGGAAGTTCCTCATGTAATCGGGTTCAGTCATTCCTATAGCAGCTGCTGAGATCATACCAATCCCACCCTCATTGGCAACAGCCGCTGCCAAACCCGACAATGAAATGGCCACTCCCATGCCTCCCTGAACAATAGGCACCTTCACCTCTATATCACCAATTCTTAGTTTATTCATCTTTCACTTAAATAATATATCATTTACAGGGCAAAATTACCACCACCCTGTCCAAACGTTAAATAAAAGGGCCGGATGATTGAAAAAAGGGTTCAATAGCATTTTTAGGGATGAAATAACCTGAATTAGGTGCCAAAACCAGACAGATTTATGGCCGTCAGATTAATTCTTTCAGTTTATCAACCGAATTTTTGGAAACGGGAATGGGAAAATTGATATGATCAAAATAAAGCTTATAGCCTTGGGAATTTCCTTCAAAACGTTCAATAAAATTGACATTTACAATGAATGAACGGTGGCATTTGTAAATGAACTTAAATTCCTTAACAGCTTCTTCTGCAGTTATCATGCTGCATCGCACCATCTGGTTCTTTACAATGTCGCCTTCTCTCCAGAAAACCTCAATATAATTGTTGGCCGACCTGATCAACAGGAGGGTGCTTGCCTTAATGGCAAGACTGTCCTTTTGATAGTCCGATGCAAAATGGACGATTTTCTCATTGATTAGTTTATGTTCCTTTAGTTTCCTGTTCAGCTCATTGGCCATTTTAACATGCAACCGCAACACCCAGTTGTAGTTTATAATGATCAGTACTGAAATTGGCAGAATAGCAGTTAAAGCCAGCTTTATCACCGTGTAAAAACTAAAATTCATAACCCCAAGCCAACGGGTAAAAAAGAAATAACTCACCAAGATGGTAAACAGCGTCCAGGAATTCCACAGGATCTCCTTTTTGATGTTCCAGACTGCAGAGGAGAACTTTTTTGGCAAAAGACTAGGAATAATAAGAAGATTGAGGCTGAGCGAAAGAAAAGTGATCAATCCGAATCCAACCAGCAGATAATATTTTTGTCTGACAGGCAATGACCCAATATCGAAAGGCATAAAAAGCCAGAGAAATGCAAATACCCCTATGCTGATAAAAAAAATGATCTTGCTATTGTGCTTCAGATCATCGTTAAAGGGATAGGGTTTATTGAATATATTCAACATAATTGCCGTTATCAAATTCATAGGAAGTCCCAAAATTACGAAAAACTAGCAGATGTAAAATTAAAGATTTACCCTATGTAAAAGTTCAGGTCATTTCAGGCTTCAACATTTTTTATTGAAGCCATTCCCCTAACAGGCATCCCGACAGGCATATTTTTGTATATTTATATCAGCTTAGGTGGATCATTCATCGATAAATTAAAGGATCAATGGTCCGCCCTGCCCAAGCCCCAAAGGAATGAACCCAATAAGGACCATTATTATCGATGACGAGCGTAACGCCTGTGACCGTTTGAAAAGGTTGCTGTCCTCATTTCCGCATATACAGGTATTAGACAGTATAACCAATTCACGACAGGGATTGGATGCTATCTTAAGACTAAAACCCGATCTGGTCTTTCTGGATATTGAATTGGAGAACAATGTATCAGCATTTGATATCCTGCAACAACTTGCTGAGAATTTTTTCAGGCCATGCATTATTTTGGTCACGGCCTTCCCGCATTACTCCATCAAAGCCATTAAGAATGAAGTCTTCGATTATATCCTGAAACCTGTGGATATTGATGAGTTAAAGGTAACGATCAATCGTTTCATGGATCATTTATCCTTAAAAAACACCCGGTTTCTGAAAGAATTGAATATGCTCAGTGAACGGGAATCGCAGGTGCTGAGATACGTGCTGGAAGGTAAAAACAGCCGGGAAATTGCAGATTTACTTTTTATAAGCCTTAATACTGTGCATACACACCGGAGAAATATTCTGAAAAAGACCGGTGTCAGTTCGCTTGTTGAACTTCTCAGAATAAATTTCAATTTGCATGATCAAAGGGAGATTCAATGAGTATCTGACTCACCCCGGTTTTATCAGTCTTTTTTTATGGGCGCTGGTTTTTCCATTTGTCCCTCCTTTATTTACCAAATATCGTGTTACCCATATCTCAGATGAATATACCAATTTAAAAAACAGGTATTACTATTTCGATCTTGATGGTGACCAGAAAAGCGAGAAAATCCTGGTGGACTTCAACGAGACCCAACAAACCAAGATCCAGGTTTTTAAGGGAAGCAAGATTCACGATCAGTACGACCTGAAATTCTTACCTTGCTCAGGTCATTGTTTGGCTGCAGAAGACTATGATGCGGATGGGAATAGCGAGTTGTATTTATTTACCCAAAGCACGGATTCCATTTTTTTGAATATCATTGATCCAATTGTTAACAGGAGGGTCATGGTTTCTACCAGATTCATTGATCTCAGACGAATAGCTCCGCAAAGTGACGACAGTCCGGAAATAGAACCGATTGGCCTCATGAAGGACACAAAAGGGAATTGTTCCGGCTTTCTATTTTACATAAACACCGGATACAGCCTGCAGCCAAGAAATGTGTACAAATATTGCCTCAGGGAGGACACATTGATCCGATCAGCCGAGAGTTCTGAGTCCATCATTGGATGTCTGATGGCTGACATTAACATGGATTCGGTCCCGGAGCTTTTACCACAAGTATTGGCTCCCGGCAATCATGGTCAAGACGCTCCTTATTCTGATCAATATACCTGGCTGATGGTTATGGACAACAACCTGAACTTCCTGTTTAAACCTGTCCGTTTCGCGGAGCATCCTTCCAGATTGCTGGTTATGCCTTTGAAAACAAAATCGCACTACCGCATTATTGTTTTACAGGACTATTTTGGTACCGGTAATTACCGATCCTCCTTTTACCGTTATGATTCACATGGCAATAAGCTTTATGAAAAACCTGTTGCTGAGATGGAAAATGTACATTCCGGCATTTTCCAACATGCGGATGAGTCTTCCTTCTTTTTCCTGAAAAACAGACGTGCCGAGGTGGTGGAACTCGACAGCAACTTCAACGAATTAAACACCCTTAAGCTGCCCGGTATTGAATCAGGGCTTCCGTTTGCTTTGCTCGATGCCAACCTGGATGGTACAAAAGAGTACTTCTTCATGGGTGCCAGGAATAGGTCAATGGTAATAGTACAGGCAAATTTTAAGCACCCTGTCACCTGGGACCATGATATGAGCCCGGCTGTATATTATGTTTCGATGGTTTTGAACGGTCTTGAAAAGCCCATGGTTTATCTGCAATCCGATGACCACGGTACCTATATCAGGTATGAAAGGAATCCGGTTTATTATTTGCGCTTTCCGTTCTATTTGACATCTTACCTGGTCATCCTCCTTTTTATTTTTCTCATTGCCAGGATGCAGCGGTATCGCCTCAGAATCCATCAGGAAACCGAAAAGAGGATGGCCGCTTTACAATTGAAGGCCATTAAAAATCAGATCAATCCTCATTTCACACTGAATATCCTGAATGCGATCGGCAGTCTTTACGCCACGGATGAGAACCGGGATAAAGCCGACTATATATTCGGCAAATATGCCCGGCTGATCCGTCAGACTGTTATTAGTTCCGACGAGATCATCATCAGCCTTGCCGATGAACTGGATTTTGTGAAGAACTATATTGAACTGGAACAGTTCCGCTGTGACTATTCATTTGATTACACCCTGGAAATTGATGAAAAGCTTGACCTGCAAATTAAAATTCCCCGAATGCTGATCTATACTTTTGTTGAAAATGCCATTAAATATGGGATCCGGGCAAAAAAACACGGAAGTAAACTGACCATCGGGCTACAGGCTTTGAAGGACAAATGCAGGATCATTGTTGAGGACAATGGTCCGGGACTTGCACCGGATGGAAAATCAGAAAACGGTACAGGCAAAGGATTGGTAATATTAAAAGACCTGGTTGATTTGTACTACAAACTGGAAAAAGTAAGAATAGGTTATTCCCTGCAAACCATAGGCTGTTCACAGGAGTCAGCATCAGGGACACGGGCGGTTATTGAGATATTTCAATAAGGTATACGGCGTCGCAGAAAAAGCTACCGTTTCCGGTAGCTAACGACTTGTCCGCAGGGTTTGGCAAATAGGTCCGGATGACAAGCTGTCAGGAATAAAATTATGTTACCGGAAGGAAATTATTTATCATCATTTCTGATGATTTTGAATAGTTAACGATGAGTATTGCTTTTTTACTTAATTTTCAGCAGCGAAGAAGATTATAGATCCATCATGAGTAACGCCAATACCCAGCTCTCCCTCGTTGCCTTTTACGGTAAAAAGAACCCGCATCCGCTTTGGCAAAGGATAGGGCACATACAAACCCTGATCGGGAAGATCGTGGGAGATGCGTGGCAGCCCTATTCCATCGAACGGATCCATGGCACCATCCTTGGATTGGAAGGATTGAATATCAATGGCAGGATCATCAACAAGTACTATCTTGAAAATGAACACAGGGAAGTTGAAATGGACCTGGAGTCGGTTTTCCGGGAAGTCCTTCAGACAGAACTTCTTCCCTTTACTATCAGGATAGGTGGTTACCGCGAGGACAGCCGGGAGCTTTTCACCAGTCGCGGTGAAACGCCCTTCCAACGTACTTTTATCGTTAACAGGGAGAATGTTGTTGCCATGGGATGGCCCTATAGAGGGAATGAATATGTAACATCGCTCGACGACTTAAGAAGAAGCTTCAACCGGTTCGGCTGCCTGCATAAATACCATACCCGGCATTGTCCGTTCGAGAACGATTTTTACTTTGTACTGGGAAATCTGAAAGCGCCTCTGGATGAAAAGCGAAAGGACATTCTGCGTTCCCGGGCACTGGCAGCGTTTGCCAAATGGAATGACACAGGTATTGAATTGCGGAAAGAAGATATCTGTCTTGTCAGGTTTACGGATACCCGTTTGCTGAAAGCTGATTCCATGGAAATCTCCGAAGCCCTTCATCGGATGATGGAACTCAAAGCCGGCTACCCTGCTCTTCCTTTTAATTGATATGCAGAAATGAATGGTCAAAACCTGCCTGCACTTGGTCAAAATTTTCAATCAATTGCAGGTAAAATTCCGTTTATTTCGGTGAATACCAAACCTTAAGGGCATGAATACAATCGATATCAAAGGCACAGTTTCCACTCCTGCCATATCGTACAACGCGGAAAATAAACTGCTGATCAAAGGAAGATCGATTCCAGCCAACGAAGCAAAGTTCTATCAACCGATAATTGAATGGGCCGGCAAGGTTGACATCGACAAACTGATCGTCGACATAAACCTGGAGTACATCAACAGCGGTTCCACAAAGATGCTGTTGAGCCTTTTGAAAACACTGGATATCAACACAAGCATTAAGAAACTCGTTATAAAATGGTACTACGAGGAGGGAGATGAGGAGGCCTATGAAAGCGGAAAGGTCTTTAAGGAATTGCTCCGAAAAGCAGAATTCAGGTTTTGCAGGTTCAGGGACGCTTCGTAAGAAACCCGGTATTTTCCATAATGTTTCTAAAACAATACCTTTGCATTAAAGCTCAGGGGATGAACCTGTTTTTCTGCTGAGAGCGCAGGAAGTTTATGCACCTTCCCCCCTCAGGTGCTATGCCAGGCTCCTCGAAGAAGACGGCAAACTTCCTTTGTCAGCCGGCTGCTATGCGGCACAAGCTGAATCCTGTGCCGAACAGCTGATATTCCGTTATTTAGCGGATGGCGAGGGTGCCAATAATCCTGCCAGCGCGCCAATTGCCGCTGCACCCAAGGCGGTCAATACATCTGGTATCTGAATGGATGTGCCGGCCGGAAATCTCGCACTCAGAATAATCGCCCCGACAATGGCCAAGATGGCGACAATTCCCAGGGCGATTACGACAATCCGGTAAATCCAGGGATCTACGACAAGCGCAGGCGGAAGAAGATCTTTGGTAACTTCTTCAGCTACTTTGCGAAGCACAACAACCGGATCATTGGTCAGTTCTTTTTGAAGATCTTTTGATCCTGCGATTCTATCGACTAACATATCGGCTGATCGACGTGGCTCAGGCATATTACCTCCTCTTTATTTGTTTCCAAAATCAAATATACCTGTACCGACCCAGTTCATGGAGATCAGCGACCAGAAATCCTGTGCCAGGTTGCTGAGGACATATTCGTATGGCATCCAGCCATATCCCTTATCGCCCCATCCTGTGCCCCATGAGTTGCGGATCAGCAAGGCTCCTTTGGTTTCCTTGTTGCAGGCCGTGTTTTTTATTTTCAGGCTATCATCGTACCCCACGGCAACGATTGCATGTCCCCATTGTGCCTGCTCTCCCGGACAGGGGTATGGTATCTTCCCCGTTGCCTCCGCCTGGTCGAACGACGGGAAGCCATAGAAACCAAACATGGAAGGAATGCCCGCGGTCAGGTACTTTTTTACACTTTCCAGCACCTCCTGATAAGGCAGGTTCATCCCGAGCGGATCATGACAAAAATATTTGACTGCCTCGTAATTATCTGCAACAGCATATACGAAGGGAGGAGGCTCCTGATCAAAATCTGCTTCCACATATTGCCAGTACCTCTCATCGGGTACGCCGCACAGAACAAGAGCGCCCATTACATTCCTGAGCCATGCTCCGGTGTCGCCCGTAACACCCAGTAAGTTTCGGGTGGTTTTGTACAGGAACAGCCTTGAACCATCGATGTGTTCGCCAAAAGCACGGTTCTGAAAATACTCGACAATTCCCATACCGGCATGCGCCGTGCAGGAACCCAGGCCGCCCTGATTCTCGATCGGGGAACACCATTGTCTCAGATCCACCGGGGTATCGCTGAAGTTCTTCTTCAGACTTCGTGTTCCCGGTATGTGCATCATTTCGACCATTTCTACGACCTCTTTGTGCCTTTCAGTATAATCGCGCAAATCCGGCAGTGGCGGCAGCCATCCTGTACCCCGTATTTTTCCTGTTTTCGGATCAACGGCTTTTCTGAACATGTTGTACATAAAACCTCCAATTTTAAACGATTAATAATAACTCACTTATAAGATCCTGAGAAATCCCGGATCCTGTTCTTTTATTTCCTTTCCCTGAACGATAAATCTTGTCAGATAAACCAATCGCTAATAACAATTAAAGATAGTGTACCCAGGAGACAAAGTCAATAGCCCTTATGATATTAACAGTTAATTTTCGGCTCCTGTTGTACATGAAAAGGAAATGGATATGCTAAAACTATCCATGAATAGATTTAAATTAAATATTCATGAGAACAAATACATTTATTTGTATCCCAAGAACATTTTTCATATATTGCACAAAAACCCTGATAAAAAAGCATTACAAACGTGTTACACCGGATCAGCAAGATGAAGAAAAAGATAACACTTGAATATACTCTCAACTCCTCGCCAAAGGTTTTATTCCCGCGATTAAGCACTCCTGGCGGACTTTCGGAATGGTTCGCTGATAATGTAAATATTAAAGGAAGTCAGTACTCTTTTTTCTGGGGAAAATCAGAGCAACGTGCTGAAATCATCCAGAAAAAAGAAAACAGGTACATCCGGTTCCGCTGGGCAGAATCAGAGGAACCCGAGGCACACTGGTTTGAATTCAGGATTAACACCGACGAACTAACGGGAGATACTGCGCTGATTATTACTGATTTCGTAGAGGATGATGACAAGGACAGCACCATCGAACTCTGGAACTCTCAAATTGCCAAACTCAAACACGTTATTGGCCTTTGATCCATTTTACCTGTTCCAAAAATATCCTAGCTTTGTATACGTTTTAGCCTGAATTTCATTTATCAAAATTTGCTGTGAAGCGTCTGCACAGGTTGGTTATCATGTCATTTCTGGGGCCATTTGTAATGACCTTCTTCATCGTGCTTTTCCTTTTGCTGATGCAGTTTCTCTGGAGGTATATCGACGAACTGGTTGGTAAAGGCCTTGAATTAAGAATAATCGGAGAATTGTTGCTGTATGCCTCATCCAGCTTGGTACCTCTGGCCATGCCACTGGCCATCCTGCTTTCTTCTTTAATGACCTTTGGTAACATGGGGGAGTTTTATGAGCTAACTGCCATCAAATCATCCGGTATTTCACTGCGCCGTATCATGATGCCCCTGATACTCCTGGTGGTTCTATTTTCCGTCGGTGCCTTCTTCTTTGCCAACAACGTATTGCCTTTCACCAACCTGAAAATGAAATCGCTGCTTTATGATGTGCGGCAACAAAGGCCGGAGGTGCAGATCACAGCGGGTGTTTTTTACAATGGGCTGGACAACTACAGCATTCGTGTCGAAAGAAAGGATCCGGTCACCAATCTGCTGTATGATGTGAAGATCTACGATCACTCGGCCCGGCGAGGCAACATCAAGGTTACCGTGGCTGATTCAGGACAGATGAAAATGACTGCTGACCGCCGTAATATGGTAATTACGCTTTGGCATGGCAGCACGTATTATGAACGTGATGAAGGCCGCCGCAAGAAAAGCAAAGGCTATTTTCCTCATGAGATCGATAAATTCGGGGAACAGCGGGTGATCATTGAAATGACAGGATTCGAATTGTCGCGATCGGATGAAAGCATCTTCAAAAATTCCTATCAGATGTTGAATGTTAAACAGCTGAAACGGGCCAGTGATTCTCTGAAAAGGGAATTGAAGCACAGATCCTTCGAATTCTATAACAACCTGGTAAAGAATAACTACTTCAAACTGGCTCCTGCGGGAAGTCATTCTTACAGCGCATATACCTCCCAGCGGTTCTATGATACGCCCGATTTACCAAAACCCGACCTGAGGATCAGGGAGCAGGGAAAGGCAGTAGTTGCTGCAACCGGAAGTGAAAGACAGAAAAGAGATATACCGTCTCCCAAACAAAGGCCTGTTGAAAAAATAAAGAACAGATCGACATCTGATACGGTTGTCAAACCCGATTCAGAGCTTGTCAGTATTAAAACACTGAAAATAAATAATTTCGACAGTCTGTTCAATTCCTTCACCACACAACAGAAATTGGATTTTGTGAGAACGGCATCAAACCATACTTCAATGACCCAGTTGCTCGTCAGCAACACGGCATCTACCATTGAATATGAGACCAAGTACCTTCGGCGGCACGAAATTGAGTGGCACCGCAAATTCACGCTTGCGTTTGCATGCCTCATCTTCATGTTTATCGGAGCGCCTCTGGGTGCGATCATCCGGAAAGGAGGTCTTGGCATGCCCACAGTGATTTCCACCCTGTTGTTCATCCTGTATTATATCATCTCAATGACCGGTGAGAAATTTGTCAGGGAAAGTGTCCTGACAGGATTTCAGGGCATGTGGTTATCAACAACCATACTACTGGTAGCCGGTGTATTTCTCACCTACCAGGCAACCAATGATGCCGCTATCCTGAACATTGATACTTACCTGAACTTCCTGCGTGAAAAAACAGGACTCAGGAAAGGGATCCTGCTTGACAGGAAGTCGCATATTGCAGGAAGATTTGAATTGATTGACCTTCCAAAGCAGGAGCTGCAGGCTGGCTTTGCAAATATCAGTGAAATGGCAGGACAGTGTATTAAATCGCTTAAGACCGATGGACGTCTTCCCGGATTGATCAAGAATACCATCAGCCATACCGGTTATTTCTACCTGATTGAGTTCGGCATTCATTATAACAGCTTTATTGATCAGGTAATTCTCAGCAAATGGTACAGAAATACCTACTTTCAGAAACGGTTATCTGAGTTTCCGTTCATCAACGGAAGAATCAACGAACCCCTGCTGAAAAACAAGTTTTTGCGCTGGGTCCATGTTGTTGTCTTCCCGCTTGGCATGCTTCTGTTGTTGCGTTTGTGGATCAAAGTGATGCATATGCACCGGAACCTGAGAAAGGTTATGGAACTGTCTGCCGGTATGATTAACCTTTCCAACAGTTCAGCCCTGAAAACCGATACTGCATTGTAATGAAAATTCTGCAGGTATGTCATAAGCCCCCTTATCCTCCGCTCGACGGCGGATCTATCGCCATGCTGAATCTTGCCCGTTCACTTGTCAGGCAGGGCCATGATATCACCGTGCTTACCATGTGTACGCCCAAGCACCAGCTTACAGTCGAGGACACACTGGAGTTTTCAAAACTTATGAAGGTTTACACGGTATTCGTAAATACGAAACTCCGGTTTTCTGCCATGCTGAAAAACCTGTTGTTCTCACGCAAACCATACATTGCCATAAGATTTATTTCTGCTGAGTTTGAAAACCAGCTTGCTGAGATTCTTCAATCAGAAACTTATGATTTGATACAACTCGAAGGTGTTTACCTCACACCCTATATTCCGCTTATTCGTCAGCATTCCCGGGCACTGATCGTTTTACGGGCACATAATGTTGAACATGCCATCTGGCAACGTCTCGCCGCCACGGAAAAGAATCCGGTGAGAAGGTGGTATTTCAGGGTACTGGCTGAAAGAATCCGAAAATTCGAACTGGGATCCATTAACCAGTATGATTTACTTTTGCCGATAACCGGCTATGACCTGGATAATTATAGCAAAATGGGCAATACGAAACCAGCCTTCATATGTCCCGCAGGTATTGATACGGAATTAACGGGCACAGTAATTAAGACAACCCATACCATCCATCTTTCACTTTTCTTTTTGGGATCGTTGGATTGGATCCCTAACCGTGAAGGATTGCTGTGGTTTGTCACCGATGTATTTCCGGAACTGCTGCGCCGGAATCCGGAATTAAGACTTCACATCGCAGGGCGGAACGCGCCTTCCTGGCTTATCAATAACCTGCAAAGGCCGGGCATAGTATTTCACGGGCAAATTGCCAACGCCAAGGAATTCATGCAGGCATACGGGATTATGGTAGCTCCCTGCTTTTCAGGCAGCGGTATGCGTGTCAAGATCATCGAGGCCATGGCCAATGGAAAACCTGTGATTACAACCCCCATTGGTGCTGAGGGACTGACTGTTAAAAATGAAGAGAATATTATCATAGCTTTGAATGCAGATGATTTCATCGAGCAGGCTGAAAGGCTGCTCAATTATCCCGATTTCTACCTGAAAATCGGGCAAAATGCCCAGAACTTTGTTGTTACAGCATTCGACAATTCCACGCTTGCTGCAGGTGTTGCCGCTTTTTACAAAATGCATCTGAGATGATTGTTAAGATCTTCTTCTGGATATTTCTTTTCATCATATTTTATACTTATGTTGGATATACCCTGTTGTTGCTTTTATTCACCGGCATGAAAAAGCTGTTGAGGCGCAGCGACAACAGGACATCCGGGGATCACCTGCCAGAGGTCACCTTGCTGGTCCCGGCATTCAATGAAGGGGATTGCATTGCTTCCAAGATCAGCAATTCATTCGATCTTAATTATCCTGCTGAAAAGCTCCGGTTCCTCTGGGTTATCGACGGGTCAACCGATCAATCGGCGGAGATATTGCGTCCGTACTCACGGATTAAAGTGCTGTATGAAAAGGAGCGCAGAGGAAAGATTCATGCCATGAACCGGGGCATGACGGTGGTTGACACGCCGCTTGTTATTTTTACGGATGCCAATACCATGCTGAATCGTGATGCCGTTCTCGAGATGGTTCGCTTGTTCGGGGATGAAAATACCGGATGTGTAACCGGTGAAAAGAGGATCAGCAGATCAGGCATGCAAAAAGCCGTAGATGCCGGGGAGGGGATTTACTGGCAATATGAATCCTGGATCAAGAAACTCGAATCGGGAACAGGATCGGTAATGGGTGCCGTGGGAGAGCTGTTTGCCATACGTACCGGTTTGTACAGTCCGGTCAGAGAGGATACCCTGCTGGACGATTTTACCATTTCCATGCAGATCCTGCAAAAGGGGTACCGTGTAGGCTATACACCGAAAGCCTGGGGAACCGAAACTGCCTCGCTGAATATTACGGAAGAAATAAAACGCAAGACCAGAATTGCCGCCGGTGGTATCCAGGCGCTCACCAGGATGTCGGGACTGCTGAACCCGTTCCGGCACGGACTTGTTTCCCTGATGTTCGTCTCGCACAAGGTTCTGCGGTGGACCCTCGTTCCAATCGGTCTGCCGTTGATCTTCCTTCTCAATCTTTGCATTGTAGCCTTCACCGGTCATGCACCTGTCTATTCCGTGCTGCTGGTAATCCAGTGTACCTTTTACCTGTTCATTCTGGCCGGCAGGATGCTGCACAATGTCAGGCTAAGAACGAGGGTATTGTTTGTTCCTTATTACCTGTTCATTATGAATTATGCGGTAATAAAAGGTTTTATGCAATATATCACCGGTCAGCACACCGTAAACTGGCAAAAAGTCAGGCGTAGCTGACGAATTTCATAGATTAACAGGCCAAAAAATGGTTAATTCACCATGCAACTGGTCGAAAGATTCCGTTACAAATTGTAATTTTGCACAGGTTAATCATTGAAATTTATCGATATGCCGGAAAGGGTTAAGAATAACATGTTGCTGGAGTTGAACACAATCATGGAGGCTGTTGACGATATAAAAGCCGGTAAGGTTGTGATTGTTGTGGATGATGAGGACCGTGAGAATGAAGGTGATTTTATATGTGCTGCCGAGCTGATAACACCTGAAATAGTAAATTTTATGGCAATTCACGGTCGCGGGCTTATTTGTGCGCCAATTCCCGAAAGACGATGTGAGCAGCTGGAACTGGAACTGATGGTAAAGAGCAACACTTCCGTTCATTCCACACCTTTTACTGTTTCAGTGGATCTTCTTGGACAGGGCTGTACGACGGGCATTTCTGCATCCGACAGGGCCAAGACCATCAGGGCACTGGTTGATCCGGCAACAAAACCGGAAGATCTAGGAAGGCCAGGTCATATCTTCCCGCTAAAAGCCAAGACCAAAGGCGTTATCCGGCGGCCCGGGCATACGGAGGCCGCAATTGACCTTACCCGGCTTGCCGGCTTACGACCGGGTGGCGCCCTGGTGGAGATCATGAACGATGACGGCAGCATGGCACGTATACCAGAGCTGGTGGCCATGGCAAAGAAGCACAAGTTGAAAATCATCACCATCAAGGCTTTGATAGCCTTCATGTTGGAACATGAAAGCCTGGTAATCAAAGGTGAAAAAGCCAAACTTCCTACCAAATACGGAACCTTTACAGTGATTCCTTTTATCCAGAAATCCAACCGCCTGGAGCACCTTGCCCTGATCAAAGGGTCTTGGACGCGTGAGGATCCCGTCATGGTCAGGGTTCATTCTTCGTGCATGACCGGTGATATTTTTGGTTCTTACCGCTGTGATTGTGGTTCGCAATTGCATGAAGCCATGAGAATGATAGATAATGCGGGACAGGGAGTGATCGTTTACCTGAATCAGGAAGGAAGAGGCATCGGATTGTTTAACAAGATCAAAGCTTACAATCTCCAGGAAAAAGGACGTGACACAGTTGAGGCCAACCTCGATCTGGGCTTTGAGGAAGATGAACGTGATTATGGTGTGGGTGCCAGCATTTTGCATGAGCTTGGACTGGGAAAGATAAACCTCATTACCAATAATCCGGTTAAGCGGGCCGGTCTCGAAGGTTATGGCATCACCATTGTGAACAATATTCCGCTCAATATCCCTCCCAATGAACACAACCATTTTTACCTGAAGACCAAAAAGAACAAAATGGGTCACCTTCTTGAACTATTGGAGGACAAGGACTTTAAAATTGCCAACGGAAGTTGAATTCATGAAACAGAACAACCCCGGGATTGTATTCATGGGGACACCCGAGTTTGCGGTAGAATCCCTGAAAGCCATACTTGCAGCGGGCTATCCTGTGAAAGGCGTAATAACTTCATCTGACAAACCTTCGGGACGCGGATTAAAGTTGCATCCCTCACCGGTGAAGGCCTTCGCGCTGAAAAACAATCTGCCTGTGCTGCAACCCCTGAAGTTAAAGGATCCGGAATTCCTTGAAGCATTGAAAAGCTTGCTGGCCGATCTTCAGGTTGTTGTGGCTTTCCGCATGCTTCCGGAGGAGGTCTGGAATATGCCCCCGCTGGGAACATTCAATCTTCACGCTTCTTTACTGCCACAGTACCGTGGTGCTGCACCCATTAACTGGGCCTTAATGAACGGGGAAGTTAAAACCGGGGTCACCACCTTCTTTTTAAACCATGAAATTGACAAAGGTTCGGTAATCTTTGCTGAAGAAACTGACATCGGACAGCACGAAACGGCAGGAGACGTGCATGACAGGCTGATGAGCATCGGTGCACGGCTGGTAGTAAAGACAATTGACGCCATTAAGAACGGCACCGCAGGAAGTCGTGAACAACATCTTCTGGCAATTTCCGAACCACTTAAAAGTGCCCCTAAGATCTTCAGGAATGAATGCAAAATCAAGTGGGACAATGATGCTGAGACCATTTATAACTTCATCCGGGGATTAAGTCCATATCCAACAGCGTGGTCGGAAATGATCAACACAAGGGGCGAGATACTCACCGTCAAGATCTATTTCGGGACCATTATAAAGCGTTCACATTGTCATGATTGCGGGGCCATTGAATCAGACGGCAGATCTTATCTCAGTGTAGCCGTCAAAAATGGTTTCATTAACATTGAAAGTATCCAGCTGCAAGGGAAAAAGCAGATGGGAATCGCAGAGTTCTTGCGAGGCTTCCCTTACGCAGAAGAATGTCTGTTTCAATAATTCAGCCTGGCTATTAATCCAGATTCAGTTCAACCTTTATCTCCTCCTCTTCTCCTCCCCCGCTGGGAGCATCCTCCAGTACATTTACCGGTACCTTTCTTGTTGGTGCCTTTCTCAACTGCAGTATTGTGCCGACCTCAGGCCTTGTCCCCGGTTCTATTGCATTCATGGCATAGAGTCTTGCCAGCTTGATGGCGTAAAGCTGTGAAATTGTATACATTGTTTCTCCCTCCAGAAGAACATGTGTATTTTTCCCCGCCTCTGCCTTGTTCCGTTTGGGCTGGATGTAAATAACCTGTCCCGGCACCAGCGTGTCACCCGAAGCAATATCATTGTATCCGGGAAGTTCCCAGTCGAGTTTGCCCAATTCACCTGTCAGTGATTCAAAAGTATCACCGGGTTTTGCAATAACATACTTGACCCGGTTCCTTTCCAGCACAGGATGTGTACTTTGATCCTTTAGTGCATGACCCTGCTTCCTGCGAGGTTCCCGGGCAGTCGACTCCATCCGGTCGTATTGCTGCAGGTTGAACTCTTCAATGATGCTGATCAGCCTGTCGGCATAAGTAGGACTTGTGGCATATCCAGCTTTTTTGAGACCCCTTGCCCATCCTTTGTAATCAGTCGGTTCCAGTTCAAACAGGAAGGCATACCGTTGTTTTGCCTTCAGGTAATCGGAATGGTCATGATAAGAATCCTCAACGGTAGGGTACTTCCTGAAGCATTCGTTCCGGGCATCATCATCCTGGTATACCTTTTTACCATTCCAGTCGTCATGACACTTTATGCCGAAGTGATTGTTTGCACTGCGTGCCAGAGTCGAATTCCCATCCCCACTCTCCAAAGCCCCCTGCGCAAGGGTGATACTGGCCGGAACACCACTGCGGTGCATCTCATGAACTGCCATCTCTTTGTAGGTCTCGAAATATTCACTACGTGTCATGCGGTCCGAAGACTGCGCCATTACCATTTTGCCCGTAATCATTATCCCTGTCAGCAGAAATCCGATTCTCATAATTCATGAATATGGTGCAAAAATAACGTCGGGAACAGGGTAAGTGTTGTTAATTAAACAAGAGGTTTTCAACAATAGGGTAAACACACGCACAAGTGTCTTATAAATGAGACAGTCAGACAAGCATAAAAAGGGTTAGGTAGGTTAATGGTAAGAGCAGGGACATTGTTTAGGCAATGTCCCTTTTTAATCCATGGTGATCCTTGATCCGTACTTTTTATTCTCCAGCTTGGTTGCCTCGGTGATCACACTTTTGCTGCCGCCTTGCTCAATGAAGAACAATGCTGCCTCCATTTTGGGGGCCATGCTGCCTTCAGCAAACATGCCCATTTTCAGGTATCTGCGGGCGTCATTTCGATTGATGAACTCGGCTATCTGCTGATCGGGCTTCTTATAGTTCAGGTAAACATAGGGAACATCTGTAAGAATGTAAAACTCATCGGCTTTGATGATCACAGCAAGCAGAGCTGAGGCCATATCCTTATCAATAACTGCCTCAACAGGCCGGTAATTGCCGTTCTTGTCAATATATACCGGTATTCCGCCTCCCCCGGCCGCCAGAACAATATTTCCATCGGAAACAAGGTTCCTGATTATGGAACTGTTCAGTATATCGATGGGTTGAGGAGAAGGGACCACACGGCGAAATCCCCCACCCGATTTGATCTCTTCCTTAAAAACCCAATTCTTCTCCTTTTCCAGCTTTCTTGCCATGTCCTCGGGATAAGTCCTTCCCACACGTTTCACAAGGGCACGAAAAGATTTTCCTTTCCGGTCCACCACAACCTGGGTGATGAGACTGATCACATTTTTTTTAATCTCATGTTTGTTTAGTACATTTCTCAAGATACGTTCGATCATATACCCTATTTCACCCTGAGTTCCTGCAACGCATATATCGAGCGGCATCTGAGGTATGCCGTATGTAAATTCCCCTGCATCATTTCGCTGCAGCATATCACCAACCTGGGGACCGTTACCGTGGGTAATTACCAGGTCGTATCCGTCGCGGATCAGGAAAACGAGGTTTTCAAGCGTTTTGAAGGTGTTCTTTTCCTGCTCCTCAATGGTCCCCCGCTGATTATCACGTTGCAGGGCATTTCCTCCCAAGGCGACTACTGCCAGTTTACGCATGGATTACTTTTTATAATTTCTCAGAAAAGGTAGGATAAACGGGCAAGGTAAAAAATGATATTGTTCACACAATAGCTCATGCAGGATATCCTCATAATAATTATATTTGATAACCTTAATTTATCATCAGATGGAACTTAAAAGAACTTTTGACATTCTTACCAACTTGCAAAATCTTTGTCCCCACAAGGAAGACATGCTGGCTAATAAAGAAAAGGGCAAATGGGTGAAGCATTCTGTTAAAGCCTATACCGAACTTGCCGAGCTGACCAGTTTTGGTTTAATGGCCATGGGCTTGCAGAAAGGCGACCTGGTGGTGACCATTTCCAACAATCGTCCCGAATGGAATTTCGTGGATATGGCCCTTAGCCAGGCCGGTATAATTCATGTTCCCATCTATCCCACCATCAGTGAAGATGATTACACATACATCCTGAACAATTGTGAACCGAAACTGGTCATC
>DIAS01000124.1 GCA_002415855.1 Bacteroidales bacterium UBA5072 | reverse complement strand
GGCACCGGCGACGGGCAGGGCAGACTGGTGATTAAAGTAACGGATGACCCGTTTAATATCAATTCTATAGAATCGGCAACCGTGACGATCACAAAAGTTGAAATCAGAAAGGCCGGAGACAGTGTAAGTGATGGCAATCCATTCATAATGCTGTCAGACGATACGGTCACTGTAAACCTCATTGATCTCAGGAACGGAGTTACTGAGACACTGCTTGACCTTGATATTCCTGAGGGTGAATATGATCTTGTAAGATTGTATGTTGAGGAGGCCGGGCTGAAACTCGTTGATTATCCGGATGCCTATAATGTAAAAGTGCCGAGCGGCAGGCAGACCGGCATCAAACTGCACATTAATCCCTCAATAACCGTCTCCGGCGGACTGACATCTGAAATGCTGCTCGATTTTGACCTTTCGAGGTCATTTGTGCTGAGAGGTAATATGGACCATAATAACGGCTTCATTTTCAAACCATGCATAAGGGTGTCAAACCTCACCACAGCAGGCAGAATTGAAGGCATGGTGACTGATACCTCTGACGTTAAGATTAAGGAAGCCAAGGTATGGATTGCACAGGATACCGTGATGGCGACAGCATTTGCTGATACCCTCGGTTACTACGCAATTATAGGCGTGCCGGCCGGAACGTATTCAATCTTTGCCAACAAGGATGGCTATGATACGGTTAAATTTGATGGGATCAAGGTTATTGCTGGAAACAAAACTATTCAGAATTTCACACTTACAAGTAAGTAAATACAAGATCTGAATATCGGAAGAACGGGGTCGCTTTATAAAAGGCGACCTTTGTTTTTTATGCGACATTGACTAAATTTGAAAGTCACAGGTTGCTTTCAGACCTAAATCTTAACTATCAAAATATCAGGAGCAGGAAATGAAAAAGTCGGGAATTCCAGAAATTGCAACATTGCTGACAGGAGTTATTTTACTGGCGGTATCCTGTGCAGTTAACCCTGTAACAGGGAAAAAGCAGCTCATGCTGATGTCGGAGGCTCAGGAAATTGCGCTTGGCGTATCATATGACCCGCAGGTAATTGCCTCTTTCGGCCTGTACGATGACACGGATATACAAAATTATGTTCAGGCAAAAGGTACGGAAATGGGTAAGATATCTCACCGTCCGAACCTTGAGTATCATGTCAGAGTTATTGATTCTCCGGTGGTGAATGCCTTTGCCGTTCCGGGAGGTTTTATCTATCTTACCCGGGGAATAATGGCCCAGGTCGATAACGAAGCTGAACTGATGGGTATTCTGGGCCACGAGATGGGCCATATCGCAGCCCGCCATTCTGTCAGCCAGCAGACCAAACAGCAGCTTGGAACACTTCTGCTTATTGGAGGTATGATTGCATCTGAACAATTCGCGCAATATGCCGAATATGCCATGCAGGGCATGCAACTTCTTTTTCTGAGCTTCAGCCGTGAGGATGAGCGTCAGGCGGATCAGCTCGGAGTGCAATATTCATCTGAAATAGGTTATGACGCACACAAAATGGCTGACTTTTTCAAGGTTCTTCAGAAAATGCAGCTGGCCAGCGCCCAGGGCGGCGTTCCCACATGGATGTCGACACACCCCGACCCGGGCGACCGCTACAATGCAGTAAACGCAGCTGCTACGCTCTGGCAGGACAGCCTCAGGCTTCCGGCTTACAAGGTCAACCAGGACAGTTATTATCAGCTGATTGACGGAATAGTTTACGGTGAAGACCCCCGGCAAGGTTATACGGAAGGAAATACATTCTATCATCCGGAGATGAAGTTTAAGTTTTCATATCCCTCCGGGTGGGCTCTCACAAACGCACCGACACAGGTTACAATGCAGCCCTCAGACGGCAAGGCGTTGATACTCTTCACCCTGGCACGACAGAAGTCTTTGCAGGCTGCTGCAGACTCCACCCTGATTCAGTTTGGCCTGACCCTGCAACGCAGCGAAAAGACGACCGTCAACGGCCTGCCGGCCATTTCCATGTTATCAAAACAGGAAGGACAGGACCAATCAACTGGCGCAGCAATATCAAATACAATATTGTCATATGTAATCGATTACGGAAATGCCTATTACGTTTTTCACAGTGTCTCCACAACGGCTGATTTCCCTACCTATGCGGGCGCAATGGAGTCTTCAATGAAGTCTTTTGCCAGGCTAACTGACGCTTCAAAAATAAATGTGACGCCAAAGCGGATTCATATTGTAAAGGTTCAGCGTACCGGTACCCTTGCCAGTGTCTTCACCGCCCTAGGGGTCAAACAGGAAATGATGAAAGAACTTGCACTGCTTAACGACCTGGAGCTTACAGATCAGGTGCAGGCAGGCAAACTGCTCAAGATTGTAAGCCAATGACAATTTAAGCTTTGACTGAAACAGGAAATGAGTGGCACGGGCCAATGCCTGTGCCACTTTTTTTCGTAATCGGGCAAATCGCAGGAAGTCATGGAATGCCATGTCTATCGATATGGTGTGTTTATCAACAGCTGGCGGCAGTATATCAAAATGAGCTTTGAAATTGCCGTTTCCTGTCTTAATTTGGTAATGAATTTTGAAAGAACCATGAATGTGAAAGGCACTTTCATGGTAAAAGGGGAGATGAAAACATATTACCAGATATCAGCGGAAGGAATAGGGATTGTCCTGCTTCGGAAAAGGAAGATTGCCAAAGCGCTTCGCAGGTGGTTGCGTGAAAATGGTTTGACCTACGAATACAACATTTACATCCAGTAGTTTTTCAGGTACAGGTTCTGTTATGACTTTTCCGGGGTAACAGAAAGCCGGCTTCCCAGCCGGCTTTCTTCATATATTTCTGATATAGACACACCTCAGTATCCCGCTGGGGTGTCTTTATTTTATGACGCTGCTCAGGTCTTATCCTCTGTCAGGAAAGAGCCTGTGCCACCATCTGTACTTCCTAATTCTTGCCATGTTTTTCCAATTGTCCGCAAATATGCAAACAATATCGATTCAACGTACAAGTTCTGATTTTATTTTTTCAATAGATCGCGAATTTCCCTGAGAAGAGT
>DIAS01000004.1 GCA_002415855.1 Bacteroidales bacterium UBA5072 | reverse complement strand
ATCTCCTTGAGCATGAAATGGGCGTACCCTCCCTTGTCTATTTCACCAATGTCGAGATCAAGCTGCTGAACTGTGGGTGTGAGCGGGATGTTCTTGAGGGTTTTAAGCACAAGCTCGCTTCTGGTTATTATGGCAACATTCTGGTCGCTGAGGTAAATGACACTCTTTGTATATTCAACGATTGGTGTGGCATCCGAAGCCAGGAAGTATTCATCATTTCCCACACCGATAACCAGAGGACTGCCTTTCCGGGCCGCTATCAGCTTATCCGGTTCATCGGTGCACATGATTACAACTCCATAGGCTCCTTCAACTTTGCTCAGGGCTATCCTCACTGCCAATTCGGCAGAAACATCCCCTTTCAGGTAAATGTACTCGATGAGGTTGACCAGTACCTCAGAGTCAGTATCACTGTAAAATTCAAAACCCCTGTTTACAAGTCTTTCCTTCAACTGAGCATAGTTTTCGATGATCCCGTTATGGATCAGGATGAACTTGCCATGGAACGACCGGTGAGGATGCGCATTCTTATCATTTGGCTCACCATGAGTGGCCCACCTTGTATGACCAATACCGATATGACCGCCGGTGGAATTTCCGTTGACATGTTTCTCCAGATCACTGACTTTCCCCTTGCATTTGTATATGTGGGGACCGGCATCCAGAATGGCTATACCAGCCGAATCATATCCACGGTATTCAAGCCGCTTTAGTCCATTGATCAGCACCGGATATACTTCCCGATATCCAATATAGCCAACAATTCCACACATAGTATAATGATTTTGTGATTCCTGAAAACATCAGTGCGATCCATTCATGATCTGATCGTAAAAGAGGGAATATGAATCCACATACGATTCCGGATCCTGGTAAGGCAACAACGGTTTGCCGGATTTCTCCATGTACTTCAGGACATCATGATGTATCTTCTTGCTGCCAACAATCAATCCGTCTGACATGTTCACGGCTAATTTGCAAAAATTCAAATAATTAGGTTCTTCCACCACTTTAAGATCCTCGGAAGGCACACCGTCCATGCTGAGCTTCTTCATGAACGATTTATTGAGCTGGTGGTCGAACTCGTTATCATAAAGCGATAAGACAACCCTGGAGTTCTTGAAAACGGGATCATCATCGTAAAGTTTCTTGATGTATACCGATATCAATGCTGAGAACCATCCATGGCAGTGTATAATATTGGGAGGCCATTGCAGCTTCTTTACCGTTTCAATAACGCCTCTGGCAAAAAACATGGCACGCTCATCGTTGTCATCAAAAAATCCCCCGGAATCATCACTGAAGAGGAATTTGCGCTGGAAGTAATCATCGTTGTCGATGAAGTATACCTGCATACGGGCAGCCTGAATGGAGGCGACTTTAATGATCAGGGGATGATCTGTATCGTCTATGATAATGTTCATCCCAGATAACCGGATAACTTCATGAAGCTGGTTTCTCCGCTCATTGATACACCCGTATTTGGGCATAAATGTGCGGATCTCCCTGCCCTTCTCCTGGATAGCCTGTGGCAGGTTTCTTCCAATAACCGACATTTCTGTTTCGGGAAGGTATGGGGTTATTTCCTGGGAAACGTAAAGAACTTTAGTCCCTGTCATTTAGTTCTTCAACTGTTTTTTTAAATTCGTACAAAAGTACGAAAAAAACTTGATAATGTATGTATGCTATTTTTGGCAATATTAGTTGCCAGTTGTCCCCAGAACCCCGACTGCCCTTACCGGTGACCCGTCTCCATCCTTGATCTTAAGCGGGAGGCAGGAGAAGAGGAATCCCTCCATCGGCAGTTTTTTGAGATTCGCAAGATTCTCTATCAGGGTAAAGCCCGCAGCAAGGAAAATCTTATGTATCTGAAATTCATGTGAATCTATGTGATCGAAGCTGACTGTATCGGTTCCGATACCTTTCAGTTGAAATCCCGTAAGGTAGCGGGCCGCCTCCTGATCCGGAACCGGAAATCCGCTGAAATAATCTGTGGTTCCCCAGAAACGGCTCCAGCCGGTATGAAAAATCACAAAATCAGCCTGTTTTAGCCTGGATTCAAACTGCTGAAGATATGTCTTCGCGATGATCCGGGCTTTCCCTTGCCGTTGGCAGTCGATTACCAGTCCTCGGCCGATGAACCTTTCCGGATTACGGCTTGTGTCAGGGCCACCGGCCAGAAAGTGTCTTCCACAATCGATATGTGTGCCCGTGTGTGTGGGAAAGTGAAGCATGAGCTCATTATAACCATCCGGATCAATGCCGGCCAGGCTCTCCAGCCTGACTCCTTCCGAACCCGGATAAGCCGGCATTCCTTCTTCGATGGTATGGGTCAGATCGATTACCTGCATGTCCTTGGAGGTCAATTGATAAATTAACTTCGTTTCCGGCTAATATAATCAATCAATTTTGTGCGTTCGTCATAACTTTCAATCTTATTTACACCGATAACGTAGAAAAGTATGAAAACAAAACCTAACGATGATGAATACCATGAATTTTGAACCAACCAACAGTACTCCGCTGATTAAGTTCACCAGCGATGGCAGATTGCTGATCGAGGGCCGCTCCCTGCCTGAAAATGTCAACAAATTCTATTCCCCCCTGATAGAATGGGTCGGGAAACTCAAGGCCGAGGTGGTCAGGATGGATATCAACCTGGAGTACCTGAACAGCGCTTCTTCCAAGAAGCTTCTTGAACTGTTGAAAGTGCTGGATGCCAATAATGATGTCAAGGAACTGATCATTAACTGGCACTACGAATCAGATGACGAAGATGCCCTGGAAAGCGGACAGATTTTTGAGGAGCTCCTGAGAAAGGCAGAATTTCGTTATCACGAGTACTCCGAAGCAGCCTGAGGCAGGGACAACCTACAACCATCACAACTTACAACCTACAACCCTCTTCTAATTGATCCTCTGAAATGCCCTCCACCACAACTCAGGAATATCATGATTGCATGCCTGCTGATATTCTTCCTGTGAACAAGCTACCAATAACTGATTTCCGGTTTTGATTTCAGGAATTTCCATCCACCAGCGACCTGTAACCAGACTTTTGTAAAAAGTCAGGGTATGTTCCATATCCTGGTGATTCACCATAAAAACCTTAAAATCCGGATTGTTCTCTTCCGGCCTTTCCATTTTCCGTTGCGAGAATCCTTCCACAAAGTACCAGATGGCCTGTGCTGCCAGATGGGATGTCTGGTGATTCCTGTCGAATTCCGGGTTGATCTCATAAAGTCCGAAGCAGGATACCTGGTCGCTCATACCGGCGTATCTCGCCAGCTGGCAGGCTTCCTCAGCGGTAAGACCGTTGGGTGAAGGATAGCGTGTGCCGGGGGCATCGGATTGCCTGATACTGGCAATATCAAGGCTTACCAGGTGGGCATCACGAAGGAATGGTTCGGCCAGCAACATACCCGAACGCAAAGTTCCGAGCCTGATCACATCAAATCCTCTTTCTTCGATCTGCTGAGCATGGCTGTTATCAACCAGATATTGCTGATGGCCCATCGCACTGTATCTGAACAACCGGGGACTATTGATCACCGGCAAGACCCATGACGTGGACGACAGGATACCTTCCTCCATATCGAGTCTTGAATCGATGTTTACGACATTGACCGGGGTCGATCGTTGCTCATAAGCCATGTAGATCCCGCGTGTAAGATCCTGTGTGCCACCGATAATGATTGCCGTGACCTGGTTATTCAGTAAATCGGTCATAACATCCCGGATGCCAAAATAGGTGTCTTCAGGTGTCGCGGTTTGCTTTAAATTGCCGAGATCAATGATTCTGAGCTTCTCATTGATCCTGAAAAGCTCGTATAATTTCATCCTGATCTGGTTGGGGGCTGCTGCTGAACCCTTGTTAGAGGAATTACGATCTTCGTTGATCCCCAGGATAGCCAGCTGGTAATTGCTGATCTCATCGATCGGGGTGCTGGGCGTGTTGATCCTGATGTTACGGCCAAACATGACATCACTGTACCGGAAGTATTCGTCGGGCTTCTCCAGTGAAACAGGTTCAAAATAGTAATTCAGATCCATGTATCGGAATGGATTATTTCCTTTTCTTTTTCTTCACAGGTGTATTGCCAACGATCTTCATACAGTCTTCGAAAGTCATCGATCCGGGATCTGTTCCCCTGGGAATCTTGTAGTTCTCCTTCTTATGGCTGATATAAGGGCCCCAGCGGCCGTTTAAGACCATTAATTCCTTGTCTTCCTTGAAAACGGTGATCACCTTGTTCCTGTCTTTTTCACGTTTCTCCTGGATCAGCACGATTGCCCTGTCGAGTTCAATGGTATAAGGATCGTCAACACCCTTGTGCAAGGAATAAAAACGTGACTGATGCAGGACATACGGACCAAACCGGCCGGTAGACACAGTTATTTCACTATTCTCGAAAGAGCCGAGATTTCGGGGAAGCTTGAAAAGATCAAGTGCTTCCTGTAGCGTTACCGATTCGATGTTCTGACCTTTCCGCAACTGCGCGTATTTTGGCTTTTCCTCTCCCGATGTCTCTCCGATCTGCGCAACAGCTCCGAATCGCGCCATTCGTGCATATACGGGTTTACCTGATACAGGATCATTACCCAGTAACCGTTCCGCCTTGGTAATTTCCTTTTTGGCGAGCGTATCTTCGACCTTTTTGTGAAATGACTGGTAGAACTTTTTGATCATGTCAGTCCAGTTGGCCTTGCCATCAGCGATCTCATCGAATTCCTTTTCTACCGATGCAGTGAAATTGAAATCAAGGATCTCGGAAAAATGCTCCACCAGAAAATCATTGACAACCATACCGATATTATCAGGGAAAAGTTTCCCCTTCTCGGCGCCCGTAATTTCTGTATTTGTTACTTCCTTTATTTTGCCCCTTTCAAGCTGGATAATATTATAACTGCGCTCTTTGCCGGGACGTTCTTCCTTGATTACATAGCCTCTTTGCTGGATGGTGGATATGGTGGGTGCATATGTCGAAGGTCTTCCTATTCCAAGTTCTTCCAGCTTTTTAACGAGACTGGCCTCGGTATACCGCGGAGGATAATGGGTAAACCGCTCTGTGGCACTGATCGCCATATAAGAAAGGATGGTACCGTTTTCCAGCGGGGGCAGCATTACCTCGCCCTTCTCTTCCGCTTCGTCATCGGATGATTCGAGATAAACCTTGAGAAATCCTTCAAACTTCATGACCTCGCCTTCTGCAATGAATTTTTCTTTCCGGCCTGATACAGTAATAGTTACCGTAGTTTTCTCCAAACGGGCATCGCTCATTTGTGATGCAATGGTACGCTTCCAGATTAGCTCGTAAAGCCTTTTCTCCCCGGTACTACCCTCGATGACCGGATTGCTGAGATAGGCAGGCCTGATCGCTTCATGGGCTTCCTGTGCACCTTTGCTTTTGGTTTTATAATTCCTGATATTCACATAATCCTTGCCGAATTCACGACTGATTATTTCCTCGGCTGCCGTCAGTGCAGTGTTTGAAAGATTCACCGAGTCGGTTCTCATGTAAGTGATCAATCCTGCCTCGTACAAACGTTGTGCAACAGTCATGGTTTGTGAAACCGAGAATCCCAGTTTCCTGCTGGCTTCCTGCTGCAGTGTGGAGGTGGTAAAAGGCGGCGAAGGTGATTTCTTGGCCGGTTTTTTTACAATATCGGCAATGGTGAATGTTGCATCCTTGCATTTTTCGAGGAACTCCAGGGCTTTGCTGTGGTCGGAAAAACGCTCATCCAGCTCAGCTTTAAGCTGGTGAACCTTGTTGTTCCTGTCATGAACTTCAAAGATGGCATTTACCCGGTATGCCGATGTGCTTTTGAAATTGATGATTTCCCTTTCACGTTCCACGATCAGTCTCACAGCCACAGATTGTACACGGCCTGCCGAAAGTGAGGGTTTCACTTTTCTCCAGAGTATGGGGGAAATTTCAAATCCCACCATCCGGTCAAGTATACGCCTGGCCTGTTGGGCATCCACCAGGTTCTGATCAATCCCCCGGTAATTCTCAATAGCATGTAAAATGGCATCTTTGGTGATCTCATGAAAGACAATCCGCTTGGTATTCTCTTTGCTCAGCTTCAATTCTTCGAACAGATGCCAGGCAATGGCTTCCCCTTCGCGGTCCTCATCCGATGCAAGCCATACTGTTTTTGAATTCTTTACAGATTCCTTCAGCTCAGCAACCGTCTTTTTTTTATCGGCCGGTACAATATACCTGGGCTTAAAATTGTTTTTGATATCAATACCAAGATCTTCCTTTGCCAAATCGCGGATATGACCCATGCTCGACTTCACCTTAAAGTCCTTTCCCAGGAATTTCTCGATTGTTTTTGCCTTAGCCGGCGATTCAACTATTACCAGATTGTTAATCATCCACCAAACGTTTAATGAGGGTGCAAATAAATCAATTATGGGGCTAAGTTCAAAATTTTAATTCAAATAATTACTATTTTTACCCCCTTCACTACCCAATAGTATGATTAAAACCAACATCGACAGGAAAAAGTTCAACAAATATTTCTGGATCATATTTGCATCGCCGTTTGCATTAATTGCTCTCTTGCTTTTGCTGGCTGCAGTTGGTGGACTGGGTCCTATGCCCAATATTAAAACACTCGAGAATCCCAAGATCAACCTGGCCTCACAGGTGATCTCCGAGGAAGGGAATATTCTGGGCTCCTTCTATTACAAGAACCAGAACCGGACCTATGTGGATTATGACGAACTCCCTGATCACCTCATCAAAGCCCTTATTGCCACGGAGGACAAACGGTTCTACAGGCATTCGGGAATTGATGCCAGGGGTCTTGCCCGTGTGGTGATTAAAACCGGACTGCTTATGCAGAAAAGCTCCGGGGGCGGAAGTACAATCACCCAGCAACTGGCCAAACTTCTCTTTCACGAACCTCCAAGGACAATCTTTGGAAGGGTCCTGCAGAAGGTCAAGGAATGGATCATCGCCGTAAGGCTTGAAAAAGCTTATACCAAGGAGGAAATTATCACCATGTACTTTAACCAGTGTGATTTTCTCAACCAGGCTGTCGGCATCAAATCCGCTGCCCAGGTATATTTCAGCACACTGCCTGATTCTCTTGACCTGGAACAAAGCGCGATGCTGGTGGGCATGGCCAAAAACCCTTCCTATTATAATCCTGCCGATTCTGCAAAGCGTGAACGTGTGCAGCGCCGCCGTAACGTGGTGTTAAATCAGATGGTCAAATACAAATATCTCAGCAATGACGAGGCTGATTCGCTAAAGGGTTTGCCTTTGACCTTAAAATTCCAGCGTATAGCCCATGACCAGGGTCTGGCTACCTATTTCCGTGAACATTTACGCAGTACCCTTACAAAAAAGGAACCGAGGCGAAAAGACTATTTTGATTACGGACAGTACCACGAGGATTCTCTCCGGTGGATGAACGATCCCTTGTTCGGATGGTGCAACAAGAACAGGAAACCCGATGGTAACCCGTACAACCTCTATACGGATGGCCTGAAAATTTACTCAACCGTAAATTCCAAAATGCAGCAGTATGCCGAGGAAGCCGTCAGGGAGCATCTCGGTGGTTACCTGCAACCTGCTTTCTTCAAAGAAAAGAAAATCAGCAAGCGGGCACCTTTTTCGAGAGATCTGACAGATCAGGACATCGAAAAGATCCTGACCAGGGCCATGCTGAACTCCGACAGGGGCAGGAGCCTGAAGAACCAGGGATTGTCGACCAGTGAGATTCTGAAAGAATTTAAAAGGCCTGTTCACATGAAGGTGTTCAGCTGGCGGGGTGAAATTGATACGACAATGTCACCCCTCGATTCCATCCGGTACTATAAGCATTTCCTGCGTACGGGCTTCATGGCCATGGATCCGGTTAACGGACACGTAAAGGCTTATGTCGGTGGAATCGATTTTGCCAGCTTCAAGTACGACCATGTGACGCAGAGCAAACGGCAGGCCGGTTCAACCTTTAAACCCTTCCTGTACATTCTGGCCATGCAGGAGGGCAGGAGCCCCTGTGATGAGGTTCCCAACATATCGCAGACCTTTTATGTGAATGACAGCGTTTATATACCAAAGAGTAACAGCCGGAAAGAGGACCTGGGACAGATGAAAACCCTCAAATGGGGACTGGCAACCTCGGAGAACAATATCTCCGCTTATCTGGTGAAGGAATTCAACCCAAAACCCATAGCCGATATCGCTCACAAAATGGGCATCACCAGCTATATCGACCCTGTGCCTTCTATGATCTACGGAACTTCCGACATGACCGTCGCCGAGATGGTCTCTTCCTATGCAACCTTTGCTAACAAAGGAGAACATGTTCAGCCCGTCTTCATCAGCCGTATCGAAGATAAGAACGGCAACATCCTGGCTGAGTTCACACCCGAAAAATATGAAGCGATCAGCGAGCAGACTGCTTTCTTGATGCTGAACCTGATGGAAGGGGTGACCAATTTCGGCACTGCTGTGCGCTTACGCTACAGATATAACTTTACTGCCCAGATTGCAGCCAAAACCGGTACCACGCAGAATCACTCCGACGGGTGGATGATCGGTATTGCACCCAAACTGGTAGCCGGCGGATGGGTAGGTGCCGAGGACCGTTCAGTACATTTTGACAGGATGGATATGGGACAGGGAGCTACCATGGCGCTGCCTATCTATGCCCTTTTCATGCAGAAGGTCTATGCCGATAGTACCCTGGGAATAACGCAGAACGACGTCTTTGAAGCTCCGCCCGGAATGGCGCCCATACCCAATTGCAGGGATGTTGCTGCCCCAGGTGGAGGAGAGGATTATTACTGGGAGAACGAATGGTAATTTATCCATTGGCACATTGGCACATTGGCACATTGGCACATTGTACTATTCTTCCTCTCTGAAAAGTTTCTTTACCGCCTCATCCACACGGTTCACTTTGATCACCTTAATCAACTCTTTGCCCGGCATGTTGATCTTTTCATAGGCTCCTGATATCATAATGCCTGTAAAACCAAGCCTTCCGGCTTCGCGGATCCGGTTTTCGATCCGTCCTACCGGGCGTATCTCGCCGGAAAGGCCAACCTCAGCGCTGAAACACATTCTTTTCGTGATCGCCTTATCCACTCCCGAGGAGAGGACGGCCCCGATAACCGCCAGGTCCAGTGCAGGATCAGTAACCCTCAGGCCGCCTGCCAGGTTGAGGAATACATCACGTGTGGCCAGTTTAAACCCAGCCTTTCGCTCGAGAACAGCCAACAGCATATTCAGCCGTCTCACGTCATATCCGGTGGAAACCCGCTGTGGAGTGCCATAGGCAGCCGTGCTGACAAGTGCCTGCACTTCAATAAGAAAAGGCCGTATCCCGTCGATGGTAGCTGCCGTGGCGATACCGCTCAATCCCTCGTTGTTTTTGTTGATGAGCACTTCCGAAGGGTTGTTCACCTCCCTCAGCCCGTCATGCAGCATTTCAAATATGCCCAGTTCAGCCGTTGCACCGAACCTGTTTTTTGAGGCCCGGAGAATGCGGTAAAGGTAATGCTGGTCGCCTTCGAACAGCAAAACTGTGTCAACGATATGTTCGAGTATCTTTGGTCCCGCCAGCGTACCATCCTTGGTAATATGCCCGATCAGGAAAACGGGCGTGGAGGTTTCCTTGGCATACTTCATGAGCTTACCTGCACATTCCCTGATCTGCGAAATGCTGCCGGGTGACGATTCCAGGGTTTCATCCTGGAGGGTCTGTACCGAATCGATGATGAGAATATCGGGCTGAAGGTTCTGCAGGTGTGTGAAAATACCCTGCAACGATATTTCACTGAGCACATAGCAGTTCTCGTTTGTACGGCCGATCCTGTCAGCACGCATCCTGATCTGCTGCACGCTTTCCTCGCCTGAAATATAAAGTACCTTGAGATTGTTCATCGCCAGGGCGACTTGCAGGGCCAGGGTCGATTTCCCGATCCCGGGTTCACCGCCTATAAGCACCACCGAACCTCTCACAAGCCCGCCGCCCAGTACACGGTTCAGTTCACCGGTTTGTGTATCCAGGCGAGGCTGGCTTTTCGGATCCACCTCGTGAAGCCTTACCGGGGTAACATTACCTGATGAGAAATGTGTTTCGGCAATGGAGCTTGTCCTTACTACAACTTCCTCCGTAAAAGTGTTCCACTCCCCGCATGAGGGACATCTGCCGATCCATTTGGGAGCCTCCGTACCGCAACTGCGGCATACGAAAACCGTTTTGGCTTTGGCCATCAGGTTCAGGATGATTTTTCGATGATCGAGGTGCTTGAAAAGCCTTCAACAAGGGGCAAGGTTATGACGTGCCCGCCGTAGGCCCTGACAATGTCATTTCCGACAATTTCCTCAACTTTGTAATCACCGCCTTTTACCAGGTAATGGGGCTGGATCCTTTTGATCAGGTTGGCAGGCGTTTCCTCATCAAAAAGCACTACTGCCGAGACAAAACCCAGCGATGCCAGGATCAGCGCCCGGGATTCCTCATCCTGGTAAGGCCTGGAAGGTCCCTTCAGCTTCTTAACCGATGCGTCCGTATTTAATCCGATGATCAACAGATCCCCCAGACCGGCTGCCTGTGCAAGGTACAGAACATGACCCCTGTGGAGGATATCAAAACAACCGTTGGTAAAAACGATCGATCTTCTCTTAAACCTGGCAACAGCGAGCCATCTGTCAAGCGAGTCGCCGGCAAGAATCTTTCTGTTTATGGCAGTGAGCCTGGGCATGGTCTTCCTATTTTAGGAGTTTGTTTGTGGCAGTGTCAGGAAGAATGATCACCGGTCTGAACCGTCTGGCTTCCTCAAAATCCATCATGGCGTACGACATGATAATAACAACATCGCCCACGGCAACCTTGCGGGCTGCGGGACCATTGAGACATATGACTCCGGTATCCCGCTCTCCCCGGATTACATAGGTTTCCAACCTTTCACCGTTGTTGATGTTAACGACCTGCACCTTTTCATTTTCAATCAGGTTGGCTGCATCCATCAGGTTTTCATCAATGGTGATACTGCCCATATAATTGAGGTTGGCTTCTGTGACGGTAACTCTGTGTATCTTCGATTTGACTACTTCTATATACATCATAACATAAAATTACAAAGAAAAATTAATATTATCGATAAGTCTGATTTTACCCACCCGGGCCGCAATACACCCGATAATTTCCTCCTTGTCCCCCCACGTGTGAACAGGCAGCAAACTCGTCCCGCTGATGATCTCAAAGTATTCGAGTTCCACTCCCGCGACAGCTTTAAGGCGATCGCTGACAAATTTCCTGATCTCCTGAGGGGTATGTCGGTCTTTCATTTTTTTGGCAAGGAACAGGGATTCCGATAAAATCAGGGCCTGTTTACGCTCTTCCTCACTGAGCAGCCTGTTCCTGGAACTCATAGCCAGTCCGTCGGATTCCCGCACAATGGGACATGAAACAATTTCAACCGGATAATGCAGGTCGGCTGTAATTTTTTTTATAATGGCGAGCTGCTGAAAATCCTTTAATCCGAAATAGGCTTTGTGGGGACATACAATATCAAAAAGCCGTGTCACCACCTGGGCCACACCATTGAAATGGCCGGGCCGGTGTTTCCCTTCCATGTGACTGTCCAGTCCGCCAAAATCAAACCGTCGTGTATCAGGTTCCGGATAAACTTCCTTTTCTTCCGGCATGAACAGCAGGTCGCAACCCGCTGATTCAAGCATCTCCCTGTCTTTTTCAGGCATGCGGGGATACCGTCTCAGGTCATTCGCATCATTAAACTGGGTTGGGTTAACAAAAATACTTGCCACCGCAAAATCATTCTGCTGCTTGCACGTCCGCACAAGCGACAAATGACCTTCATGCAGCGCTCCCATGGTGGGAACAAATCCGACGGTTTTGCCTGATTCTCTGAGTACTTTGATCCTGGCAGTTAGCAGTGCTGCTTTGTGAAATACATCCATAATTTTCTCGCGGTACAAATATAGGAGAAAATTAGCAAGGAGAAATGTGCGATGCGGCTATACCATAACAATTTGCTGAAACCCGCTAAATATGTACGATTAACCAGTAGAAAAATGCTGAAAAAATACCGGCCCCCGGTATGGTAAGGATCCAGGCTATGAGGATCTTATTGGCAATTTTCCATTTTACTGCGGAGGCTTTCTTAATGGTCCCTATTCCCATGATGGAACCGGTGATGGTTTGTGTTGTGCTTACCGGAACACCCAGTGCGGAGGAAACATATAAGGTCACCGCTGCACCGGTCTCGGCACAGAAGCCATCAACGGGACGCAATTTGGACAACTTCTGACCCATGGTTCTTACAATCCTCCATCCACCCAACATGGTTCCAAGGGCGATAGCTCCGTGGCACGATAATACGATCCACAGGGGAATGTGAAACTCGGCCCCGAGGTAGCCTGCACTGAAGAGCAAACTGGCGATGATTCCCATCGTCTTTTGCGCGTCATTGCCCCCATGGCCCAAACTGTACATGGCAGCTGAAACAAGCTGCCCGATCCGGAATACCTTATCCACCTTGAATGGGGAGGTTTTGTAAAGGAGCCTGAAAACAATCCACGCCATGAACATACCCAGGATGAAACCGGTGACAGGAGCGACAATGATAAAAATGAGGGTCTTTTGAATACCTGCCCAGACCAGGCTGCCGGTTCCGGCTTTTGTTATGGCGGCTCCGACCATCCCTCCGATTAGCGCATGCGATGAACTCGAAGGAAGCCCCAGCCACCAGGTAATGAGGTCCCATATGATGGCTCCCATGAGGGTGCCAAAAATAACCTGTTTATCGACGATGGAAACATCCACAATTCCTTTTCCTATTGTGCCTGCTACATGAAGACCGAAAAAGAGAAAGGCAATAAAATTAAAGAATGCTGCCCACAGCACGGCAAATTTTGGCGAAAGGATACGTGTGGATACGATGGTGGCGACAGAATTGGCTGAATCATGAAATCCGTTAATGAAATCGAAGATTAGTGCCAGAGCAACCAGGAAGAATATAAACCAGTCCATCGTTACACCAGCTTTATTAACATCGTTTCAATGATCAGGATATACTTTTCACAATATCGTAACAATTCCCGCGATTTATCCATTATTTCCTTCCACCTGAAGATGTCCCCTATATCGTTGTCATTTAACAACTCAGGCATGATCTCATCGAGAATAAGTTCTCCTTCATTTTTAAACCTTTTTACCTTGTGACAGCTCTTTAAAATCGACGTAGTCTGCTTTTTATTTTTAAGCAAACGTACGATCTCAGCAATCCTTGTGACCGATTTTTCGATCGTATCTCCCAGGCGGCTGAGTTCGTTCCGCTTTTTCCTGACTTTTAAAAGCCTTGCACTGCGGGCAAGGTTTAAAATGGAATCCACAATGTCATCCGCAGCATTTGCAAATTGCTGGATATCTTCACGGTCAAATGGCGTAATGAAAGTATCCTGGTTTTTCTGAATGATGGAAAGGGTGAGATCGTCACATTCTTTTGACAAAGCAAAAAGTTTGTTGACCAGGGATTCATCATACTGGTTGTCTTGCATTGCCTTATTCAGCATAATGCCTCCCCTTTGAATCAGATCAGCCTGTTTCTCAAACAACAGGAAGAACTTCACTTCTTTTGGAAATAATGTAAAGGCCATTGGTTTATAATTAATTATACTTATGAATGAAACAGGGATGCATTTGTGTATAACAAACCCTGCTTCATAAACATTGATTATAAGCCACAAGGTATTGCACCAATATGAAGAAGATGTTACAAAAAGGTTAAACTAATGTTAAGCTCTCCCTGATCAGGGAAAAACAGGAAGTAAAATTAAGATCGGGATGATCCTGCAACAAAACGGTTCCAACAGCCGTCAATATCAGCGGTCACTAAAACAAATTGGTAAAATCCAGGTGTTCATTGAACAGAATCATGAGTATACCCCCTGGTACACCCACAAACAGCAAGTATTCCAGATCGTCTTCGTATTCCTGAAGAATCCTCCTGATATCGTTGTACCACCGGAGCATCCGCTCAAATTTTAAATAAAAGTTATGAAATGATTGTTACAGAAAGGTGACAATATTGTTATATTAAGGTTAAGTCTTTCTATAGCTTTACTGATCACCTGGGAGTCAGCTTGAATTTATCCGCCCATTTGCCTCTTGGAAATTCACCTGCAACATACATCTCAAAAATGCGGCTGATTATCCGGTCAGTTACGTTAGGGTATGTAATTTCAATCCTGTAATCTGAGTTGATCCAATCCCGGATTTCTTCGATCTTTGATGCCTTCAGTTTACGAATAACAGGTACACCGAGTCCTTTGAGAGCCAAAGCGTTGTGCTGCTGCTCAAACTGATTTTGCATGGGTACAACCATTAATTTTTTACCCAGGAACAAAGCTTCTGCGGGAGTTTCAAATCCTGCTCCGCACAATACACCATTGGACGTTATCAGGCTTTGAAGAAATGCTTGATCGTCCACTGGTTTAATTTCAAGGTTATTAATGGTCAAGGGTAATTTACAATGCTTTGAAAATACCTGCCAGTCAGCTTCAGGTATTTTTCCCAATACTTTTACCAGTGTTTTGGTGTCATAGGCCGGAAGATATACGGTATAATGTCCGTTGACTTCTTTTTGAGCTTCCCTGATTTCTTTTCTGACAACAGGGGTAAAAATATTATGGGAATATCTGCTGAAGTGCAACCCAATATGGAATGATGCCGGTGCATAATTCTTCAGGATGAAGCTGCCCAGAGAATCCTTAAGTTTAGGTTTTGGTGTTTGTTTATCCAATAAGGAAGACTGATGACTCAGGGCGATACAGGGCACTTTGTTCTGGTAACATGCCCATGCGGATACAGGCTCAAAGTCATTCAATACAAAATCATACTCTTTTACAGGTAATTCCCTGATCTCGTTTAAAAGATTCCGGGTATTGGCTTTTTTGTAGGT
This sequence comes from Bacteroidales bacterium UBA5072, assembly GCA_002415855.1. Classification (GTDB taxonomy): domain Bacteria; phylum Bacteroidota; class Bacteroidia; order Bacteroidales; family UBA10428; genus UBA5072. Next base: position 12,760 of record DIAS01000004.1, on the reverse strand, counting down.
TTTTCGAAAATCGATACCGCCATTTCTGCCAAAAACAAAGCTTAGTCCCTGCAAACGGTATTTTACCTCAAAAGGCAGATCAAGATCGGCCTGGTAACCACTTATCAGAATATCAGTTTCACATCTTTTCTGCAGCAACGGTATAATTTCCCTTGCCCTGCTGATATGTCCGTTACCAGTACCCTGAATGGCATACAATACTTTCATCTAAAGCTGGAATTCTTTCATTACCATTTTAAAAATATCCTTGTTTTCAAGGTCTATTATTTTACCATTCAGGTCTTCCTCCTCTGAAAAATCCGGATGATGCTGCCGGTGGTCATTATACCTGTAAATACTCCATTCACCATTGTGAAATTCAAGTGCGCTAAGGTTCTCGACCCAGTCGCCTGAATTCAGGTAAGCTACGTGACCGGTCTTTGCCAAGACAATTTCTTTCATTTCAGGCTGGTGGATATGACCACAAACAATAGCATCAAAACCTTTGTGGATGGCCAGCAATGCAGCAGTCTGCTCAAATCGGCTGATGAATTTCACAGCCGATTTGACATTCTCCTTTATCTTTCTTGAAAGGGATACCTTGCCCCTCCCCAGCATTCGGCTCATGTAATTGATGAAAACATTCAGGATGATCAGGGAATCATATCCTAATGCCCCCAGTTTTTCAAGCCATCGTGAATGTTGCATGATGACATCGAACACATCTCCGTGGAAAAACCATGTCCTTTTTCCATTCAATACAAGCTCAAGCTTGTTGACGATTTCGATGCTGCCGATGCGCAAACCAGTGAATTTGCGCATTGTTTCGTCATGATTACCCGTTATATAGTAGACCTGTGTACCTTTTGCAGCCATGCTGATGATGTCCTTCACCACCTTCATATGCAGTCTTGGCCAGTAGCGTTTTGAAAACTGCCAGAAATCTATAATGTCGCCATTTAATATTAGGGTTCCGGGCCTGATACCCTGGAGATACTGATGCAATTCATTTGCCTGGCACCCAAAAGTACCCAGATGAACATCAGAAATAACCACCAGATCTATATCTCGTTTCTTATCCTTCATACACTTTTGTCAGTTTACAAAGAAACACGGTACAGATTACAAAACCATTGCATGAAGATGAAAGAATTGTGAAGTTGCTTCTTAATCTTACCGTAATCTTCTTTTCATACAAACATATCATTGCTGTAACGGTAAGGTAAGATGGCACCTCTAATTTTGCTGCTGATTGATAAACTGATTTTGATTATGATTAAACATCTACAAAACAAAACAAGCATTGTCCTTAAATTCATTCTGCTGCTTTTTGCATTGACCTCCCTTTACTGTATTGATGGAATTGCCCAGACAGGTTCGGTGAAAGGCAGGATCGAAGATTCCAATACAGGTGAAGGACTTATCGGTGCCAGTATCCTCATTCAGGGAACAACCAAAGGTGCGGTCGCAGATCTGGATGGAAACTTTGTCCTCCGGGACCTGCAAAACGGAACCTACAATCTGGTCATCAGCTATGTATCCTATGAACAACAGATCCAGCGTGCCGAGATTAAGCAAGGGGAAATCCGGGAACTCACTTTCAAATTAAAGCCAATTTCGACTGAATTGGGTGAAGTCAAGGTAATAGCTAATAAACGAGCAGATACTGAAATGTCCATGATTTCTTCCATCAGGAACGGAAGTCTCGTGGCCAGTGGTATATCAAAGCAACAAATATCCCGCTCTCAGGATAAGGATGCGTCTGAAGTTATTTCGCGTGTTCCGGGTGTTACCGTGCGTGATGGTAAATTCATCAATGTCCGCGGGCTTGACGAAAGGTACAATACCGTTTGGCTGAACGGAATAGGCGCCCCCAGTTCCGAAGCGGACAGAAGGGCCTTTTCATTTGATATGCTTCCCAGTTCCCTTATTGATAACCTGGTTTTGTATAAAACACCTGCGCCGGAACTTCCAGCCGATTTTGCAGGAGCTGTAGTGCAAATACAGACAAAAAGTACTGTGGATGACAACAGTGTGGACTTGTCCTATGCAACCGGGTACAGGCAATATACCAGCTTCCAGAATTTCTACACCTACCAGGGAGGGAAAACCGACTTGCTGGGATTTGATGACGGAACACGCGCTTTACCAGCTGACTTCCCCTCTACTTCCGAATTCAGGGCCATGGCAGATAATCCTTCTGAAGCGGAAAAGCAACAGATTACAGACCTGGGCAGATCGTTCGGAAAAACCTGGACACCGGAACCCACAACGGCAATTCCTGATCAGTCATTTCTGGCTACCGTCAACAGAAAATTTCTGGCAGGTAAGGTTTCCATCGGTACTGTTGCTTCGCTGGGATACAGTGTAGCCAACCAGTACCGCGAAATTTTCCGTGCCGGATACCAGGCTTATGATAAAGTTAACGACCATCCCGATACGTCCTATTATTTCAATGATGACAATTATTCCACCAAAACAAAACTGAATGGTTTGTTCAACTGGCTGTTGGTATTCGGCAACAATCAGCGGATCGAATTCCGGAATTTCTATAACCAGATCAGTGATAAAACCACTGTATTGCGTGAGGGAAGGGATTTTTACGGTGGAAGCTACAAAATTGCCAGTGAACTGGGATTTCAGTCACGAAGCATTTATTCCGGTCAGGTCAATGGAGTTTTCAATTTCAACAATGCACTGATCAACCTGAACTGGACCCTGGGTTATGGATACACCAACAAGCTGCAGCCGGATACCCGGCGTATTGAAAAGAGCCGTAACGAGGATGCAGGACCCGACGCACCCTATACCACTTCGTTGAATTTCAATGCAGATCCCAAATTACTGGGCCGGCTTACACTGAACAATTATGAACATTTATGGGTGGGTGGCTTCAATTATTCGCATAAGATTCCCCTTAACAGCTTCACCCCCGAACTCAAAACAGGGATCTTCCTGGAGTTTAAAGACCGCAATTTCACGGCCAGAAATATTGGCTATGCTATCAGCAACGTCATGAATTTCAACTGGGATCTCACATACCAGCCTGTTGACAGTTTGTTTCAGGACAAAAACATCAATTATACCGATGGCATTAAAGTGGACGAATCCACGAACCTGTCGGATTCCTACGATGCAAGTAACAGGCTTTACGCGGCTTACGCAGGAATTAACCTGCCATTCCGGAAATTAAAGATTTATACAGGCTTACGGATTGAAAAAAACAGGCAGTCACTCGATGGTTTTGATGAAAACGGAGCCCCTGTAATGGTTAACAATGATTTTGTAGATCTCTTTCCGTCGATGAATATGACTTTCAATTTCACGGAAAAATCCCTCATAAGGTTTGCATATGGCCGAACGATCAACCGGCCTGAATTCAGGGAAATAGCACCTTATACCTATTACAACTTCGAGGAGAAGGCCACTTATTATGGTAATCCCGATCTGACAAACAGTTATATACAAAATCTTGAAGCCAGATTCGAACTCTTCCCGGCAAATGGTGATATGATCTCGCTGGGCGGATTTCTCAAAAAGTTTGATAACCCAATTGAGGCCCACCTCATTGAAAGCGGAACCGGCCTGAATTACTATTTCAGCAATGCTGTTTCAGCCCACAGCTACGGTCTGGAAGTTGACATGCGGAAATCATTCAGAGGACTGGAGAACAGCAACGGTTTTCCAAGAATACTAAAAGACTTTGTTGTTGTCTTTAATGCAGCCATTATCAGAAGCACCCTTACGACCGATGATGTGAACGCCAGAGAAAAAACAAGGTCCATGCAGGGACAGTCACCGTACATTGTGAATACCGGCCTGTTCTACGACAATCCTAATATTGGACTGATGATCAGCGCTCTCTACAATGTTATTGGTGAACGTATTGCTTTTGTAGGGAACAACTACAATCCGCATATTTATCAAATGCCCCGGAATCTGATTGATATCACAATCAACCAGAAAGTTGGAAAACACCTCACACTGAAGGCAGGTATTAAAGACCTGTTCAACCAACCCATCGAATTAAGTCAGAATGAGTATGTTCAGCTTGTGCCCACGGATATGAACAGCGAAGTAAAAAGAAAACAAAAGACACAGGAATACAAACCCAACAGCTCATTTACCCTGGGTTTTACGCTGAATCTTTAATGTTAAAAACAATTCCCCGAATATTCAATTCGTAATTATTAACCAATTTATATAACCATGAATAAGAAAATTTACGCTCTTTTATCAGGTATAGTCCTGATTATGTTAGCCGGTGGCGGGACGCTGAAAGCGCAGGCGACCATCGACGATCCTTTTTTTGATGAAGTTGACTATGTTGGTGCCTTTGGTACAGAAGACTGGACAGAGGGATGGACCAACTGGACACCTCAGAGCACGGTATATCCGCCGACATCCATAACCATTCCGGCCGGTGACATTTCCACCAATACCACATGGTCATCCTCTTCCGTGCTGATGGGCGCTTCGGATTTTTCGCACAGCAAGCTGGCCAATGCTTTCTTCCAGCAGGTTGATTATGTCGGGGCTTTCGGAAGCGTCGACTGGACATCGGGATGGGCTAACTGGACACCCCAGAGTACAGTGTATCCGACAACTACCGATGTGATATCAGCAGGTGATATCACCGTCAATACCACCCTCAGTGCCAACAAAGTTTATCTCCTCGACGGCTGGGTATATGTGAAATCGGGGGTCACCCTTACCATTGAACCCGGTACCGTTATCCGGGGGAGCAAAGCCAACATGGGTGCCATCATTATTGAGAAGGGTGCCAGGATCATGGCTGAAGGTACAGCTGCCCATCCGATTGTTTTCACCTCCAACCAGGATGCCGGTTCACGGTCATACGGTGACTGGGGAGGCGTCATCATTCTGGGCAATGCTGTTGTGAACAAAGTGGATCCGATCATCGAAGGAGGGCCTACTTCAACCTATGGCGGTTCTGATGATGCGGATAATTCCGGTGTCATGAAATATGTCCGTATAGAGTTCCCCGGCATTGCCTTTCAGCCTGATAAAGAAATCAACGGGTTGACATTCGGCGGTGTTGGTAGCGCAACTACAGTGGATTATGTTCAGGTTTCCTTCTCCGGTGATGATTCGTACGAATGGTTCGGCGGTACGGTCAATGCCAGACACCTAATTGCTTTCCGTGGTTGGGACGATGATTTTGATACCGATTACGGATACCGTGGCATGGTGCAGTTTGCAGTTTCTCTCAGGGATCCTGCTGTTGCTGACGCAGGATCTGGCTCAAACAGCTTTGAATCCGACAACGACGGTACCGGTACCGAGGCTACACCTTTTACCGAGGCTGTCTTCAGTAATATCAGCTCTTTTGGACCGCTGGCGACACCTTCCACAGCCGTAAATACAAATTTTAAAAGAGCCATGCACCTTCGCAGAAATACCAAGCTCAGCATCTTCAATTCAGTATTTGCAGGCTATGTTACCGGCCTTTTCATCGACGGTACAGCTTCGCAAGCCAATGCAACAGCTGGCTCCCTGAACATCAGAAATTCAGTTCTGGCAGGCTGCAAAGACTTTTTTGCTGCTGATTTTGACAGTCTTTACTTCAGCGATGCCGCCAGGAACAACCGGAAACTGGCCTCCAACAGTGACCTTGGCCTTGCTGACCCGTTTAGTCTTACTGCCCCGAATTTTCTGCCCACACAGGTTGCTTACCTGCTGGATGGCTGGGTTTATGTAAAATCAGGAGCCACGCTTACCATTGAACCCGGTACGGTCATTCGTGGGAGCAAGGCCAACAAAGGTGCCCTGATCATTGAGAAAGGCGCCAAAATAATGGCCGAAGGCACAGCTTCCAATCCGATCGTTTTCACTTCCAACCAGGATGCAGGACAAAGGTCATACGGCGACTGGGGTGGTGTGATCATTCTGGGCAATGCCACCGTAAACAAAGTGGATCCTATCATCGAAGGAGGGCCTACCTCAACCTATGGTGGTTCAGATGATGCGGATAATTCCGGTGCAATGAAATATATCCGTATAGAGTTCCCCGGTATAGCCTTTCAACCTGATAAGGAAATCAACGGTCTGACATTTGGCGGTGTAGGCAACAGCACTGAAATTGACCATATACAGGTTTCTTTCTCCGGCGATGATTCCTATGAATGGTTTGGCGGTACGGTTAATGCCCGCCATCTGATCGCGTTCCGCGGTTGGGATGATGACTTTGACACCGATTTCGGATACCTTGGTAAGGTTCAGTTCGCCGTTTCACTCAGGGATCCTGCAGTAGCTGACGCCGGTTCAGGTTCAAACAGCTTTGAATCAGACAATGATGGCAACGGTTCGGAAGCAACACCATTTACCCAGGCACTCTTCAGCAATATCAGCTCTTTTGGTCCGCTTGTTACCTCTTCAACTTCCATTAACGCCAATTATAAAAGAGCCATGCACCTCAGGCGAAACACCAAACTGAACATTTATAATGCAATTTTTGCTGGTTATGCAACCGGACTTTTTATCGATGGAACAGCATCCCAGGCCAATGCCACAGCCAATGACCTGAAACTGCGGAATACCTATCTTGCCGGTTGCAGGGATTTCTTTGCTGCTGATTTTGACAGTACATTCTTTGTAAACACAGATTTTGAGAATGTGAAAATGACCGATAACAGTGACCTTGAAATCACAGATCCCTTTAACCTGGAATCACCCGATTTTCTTCCCATGGAGGGATCTCCCGTTCTAACAGCATCATACTGGTATGAAAGTATTCCAAATGCCGTTGACGAAATTGCAGAATACACCATATCCGCAGCAGCTTACCCCAATCCCTTTTCTGAGTCAACGAAAATAAGTATTGACCTGGATTCGGAATCATCTGTTTCAATAAAGATATATGATGTGACCGGCGCTTTGGTCTCATCACCCGTGAATGAACGACGCAATAGCGGAAGGCATGAGTTTACGGTGAACCTTGCACGTGATGGAATATACTTCGCCGAGATCCTGGTGAATGAAAACCGACAAGTATTGAAACTTGTGGCACGTTAACCAAACGAAGGCAGATAGTCCGAAAGCGTGAAAAAGGTAAACGGCGGAGTTTAAAAGCTCCGCCGTTTTATTTGTTCCTTATCCGCTTGACCAATTATTCATGGCTGCTCCTGGCATCCTTTGCCAGGGTGAATAAAAACTCAAGTCCTCCTCCGGCATGGTTTTTAACGGAAATATCCCCCTTGTGGAACTGAATGGCATTTTTAACAATGGCCAGGCCAAGACCGGTGCCGCCCTTCTTGCGGTCACGGCCTTTGTCAACCCTGTAAAACCGTTCAAACAGCCTTGGAAGATCGTCATCGGGAACTCCGGTTCCACTGTCGGAAAATGAGAAATAACAGAAGTCATCATCCTTCATGTAGTTTTCGAGCCGGATGGTAATATCCTTTCCGGCATGGTCGATGGCATTATCGAAAAGATTCCGGAATATGGAATAAAGAAGTCCTGAATTTCCATAAATCAAAAGGCTTTCCGGAATTTTCAGATCGAGTTTAATTCCGTTCTCTTTGAGCAATGGCTCTATCTCCCCTGCAATATCCAGGATCAGTTCCTCCAGATCGACCTTTTCAATCTTGTACAGGCTTCCTGCCTCCTCCATCTTGGTAAGTAACGAAATGTCGTGGATGAGGTCAGCCAGCCGGCACGACTGCGAATAGGCCCGCCGAAGGTAATCCATGGTCCTTGCTTTGTCGGTATTCCCGTTCAGAATGGTTTCGAGAAATCCCTTGATTGAACTAACCGGGGTTTTCAGTTCATGGGCAATATTTTCCGTGATCTGCTGCTTCAGTATCTTTCTTTTTGTAGGTCTTGTGATATCATTAATGGACACCTCAAAACTCTGATCGGGAAATACGATACACTTTACGGAGAAATATTTGCCTGCCTTGCTCAGGTTTATTTCGTATGTTGGCTGAATATCGGCCAGGTTGGTCCGGCCTTCTTCGTTGAGATATTTGTTGATAAAACTGAACAACGGGTCAAAATCATGTATCCTGAAAAACTCGTCCCCTGTAAAAACCCGGGAATCACTGATGTGATTTATATAGCGAATGAAATGGTTGTTGCTCGTAATTAAGCGCATGTCTTTTGAGAAAATGGCTATCCCCTCATCAAGCATGTTCAGGTGCCTGATAAGTTTTGCCTTTTCTGACATAAGTTCCTCCTTGGTCCGGTTCAGGCTCTGATAAATATCAATGATATCCTGCCCGATGATCCCCAACTCGTTTTCAGGAAAGGCGATTTTCTCGTCGATCGGCTTGTTGGCAAGCGCCTGCAAGGTAAACTCACGCAAAGTACTGATCGATTTTCCGAATTTGTCGGTGATCACGATGATTGTCAACGACGCCGCGAGAAAAAACAGCACAATGAAAAGCAGGAATATCCTGTCGGGCTGAATGAATTTTTTTGCATTGATATCATAGCGGGCAGATACACGCACAAAGTACTGTCCAAATTTCTTTGCATAATAATAATACTTGAAATTGGTGGTTCCTGACAACCTTATATTGGTTCCAAATTCATTTGAAAGGGCTTGCTGAATCTCGGGCCGCATGAGATGGTTTTCCATGGTAGCGGTGTTGCTCACTTCCGAATCGTAAAGCACGTCGCCCTGATAATCAATTACGGTAATCCTTATGGTTTGATCCGGGAACATATCCACAAGACTGTCCAGCCCTGTAAAATCTTTTCTGTCTGAGATATTGAATTTTGTAATATACCGATCGGTCAAACCGGCAAAATTGTCGAGTTTTTCATTAAGGGCTTCCAGCCGGAACTTTCTCTCGTGGTAATACTCCGAGACCAGTAATACTGCGGTAAAAAATAAAAAAAATGAAAGGATATAGACCAGCCACTTCTTAGTATAGGTAGCGATAATTCTCATTCGGTTAAGTTATTCTATTTCAAAACAATATCCATATCCCTTGCGGGTAATGAGGTATTTCCCATAGGGTCCCAGCTTTTTCCGTAACCGGGTGATGTGTACGTCAACGGTTCGGTCGGTTACATTTACATCGCGCCAGATGTTATTCAGGAACTGGTCCCGTCCGAATATTCTGCCGGGATATTTAAGCAGAAGTTGCAAAATCTGAAATTCAATAGGGGTAAGGTCGGCCTTTGTACCGTCAACGGTTAATCGTTTCTTTTCAATATCGAGTTCAATTCCTGCAATCCTGATTGTTTTCTCTTCAGGTATTTCGCCGTGCAGCGGATCCGCTCTTCTTAAAGCTGCTTTTACACGTGCAACAACCTCCTTAATCGAAAAAGGTTTCGTAATGTAATCGTCAGCACCTACTGAAAATCCCGTAAGCTTATCATTTTCCGTATTTTTTGCCGTGATGAAAAAGATCGGGGCCTCCAGCTTCCGCTGCTTTCTGATCTCATCCGCCAGCCGGTAACCCGACATACCTTTCATCATGATGTCAAGCAGAAAAAGGTTATACTTCTCAAGCTTTTTATGCCTGGCCTCTTCGGCTGAAGTCACAGTATCCACCTTATAGCCTTCCGATTCCAGGTTAAACCTGAGTATCTCGCAAATATCCTCTTCATCGTCAACAACCAGTATGTGCATGGCATTAAGTGTGTTCATACATTTCACCTATTTTAGTAAGCAGCTAAATTAGGTGGCTACAATTACAGTAATGTTACAAAATTACGACAATATTATTACAACGATTTATCCGCGGTTGTAACCTTTTTGTAACCTTTCTGTAACTTTTATTTCTTATTAAAGAAACATCTCTGTAACAGCATATGCGGAATTTTGCAGCAGTTAATTGAGGAAAACTATATTATTATCATAATGAAGAAACTATTGTTCGGCTTATTGATGGTTGCTGTGACCAACGTGATTCATGCACAGGTTCCGGCTGATACCCTGCAGGAAAAAATCATTTCGCTTGACGGCAGACTCAATGCCCTCGATGAGCGTGTCGCCCTAAATGAAAGTGACCTGGGCAAACTTACAAAAATAAAGGTATCCGGTTATATCCAGGCCCAGTATGAGTATTACCAGGGCGGTCTGGTGAAACCGAATGATCCGGTCAGTACGTTTTTTGTCCGCCGTGCCAGAATCAAGGTCACCTATGAAGCAGCCGACGGCATACGGTTCGTGCTTCAGCCTGACTTTGCCACCGGTAATCTTTCCCTTAAGGATGCCTATGCCGTGGCTTATCTGCCGAAATTGAAAACCCTTACCCTGTGGGTAGGTCAGTTCAACCGGCCCAACTACGAAGTGGAGTATTCCTCCAGCCAGCGGGAAGTTTTTGAAAGATCGAGACTGATCCGTACCATTTACCCCGGTGAACGTGAAGTAGGGGCCAAACTTGAATTCAAACCTCTGGCTGTTCCGCTCAAACTCCAGCTCGCTATGCTGAACGGGAACTTCAAAGGTATTGAACAGCTGGATGTCGATTCCAGAAAAGACGTGATGGCCCGTGCGGTTTACTCCTTCAAATTTCCTGGCCAGAACATTGGAATTGATGTGGGTGCCCACGGTTATTTTGGTGGTCTGATGGCGAAAACCAAGTATGTGTCGGATTACGAGAATAAAATGGACAGCGTTGACGCCAACGTAGGTACTTATCTCGATAAAAAATGGGGTGGCGTTGAGGTCCAGGCTTTCTTCGACCTGTGGGGCGGCCTTGCCCTGAAGGGTGAGTATATTGCCGGCCGTAATGCCTACCCGGGCGATTCAAAATCCAATCCTTACAAAACCAGGGAATTCTCGGGATATTATGCTTACCTGATCAAGAATATTGGTAAAAAGAACCAGTTCGTTACCCGGCTCGATTATTTTGATCCCAACACCAAACTATCGGGAGATGCTGCCGGAAAAGATGTTTTTTACACTACCCTGACCTTTGCATGGCAGTTTTACCTGAATGAGAATATCCGGTTATCGTTGAACTACGGTATCCCGAAGAACGAAACAAATACTACCTATCCCGACGATATCAAGGACAATGTGTTTGGGATCAGGATGCAGGCGAAATTCTAACCTTGAGGATTCTGATGGAAGATTCTGGATGGAAGACAAAAAATTAAAGACTAATAATTATAAAAATGAAAAAGAACGGAATTTTATTATCAATTGTATTGATACCAGTAATACTAACCGGGTTTGCTTTCATGCAGCAAACCAGGATTACGGTAAAAGGCTCTGATACCATGGTTATTCTGGCACAGCGCTGGGCAGAAATATATATGAAAAATAATCCTGCAGTTGCCATACAGGTAACCGGCGGAGGATCAGGAGTGGGAATTGCCGCGCTGATTAACGGCACCACCGACATTGCCACCTCAAGCCGACCTATCAAATCCACCGAGGTTGAAAAACTGAAAGAACGCTATAATACCCTGGGTGTACAGATCCCCTGTGCCAAAGACGGTATCACGATATTTCTCAACGAATCCAACAAGGTGAAGGAACTTACCCTGAAACAGCTGAGTGATATTTACCAGGCCAAAATAACCAACTGGCAACAGGTAGGCGGGGAGGATGCTTCTATCAAGCTTTATGGTCGTGAAAACAGCTCGGGAACCTATTCTTTTTTCAAGGATGAGGTCATAAAAGGAGATTATGCTGCCAGTTGCCAGACCCTTCCGGGAACAGCTGCCGTAGTGAATGCAGTGAAAAAAGACAAATATGGTATAGGGTATGGTGGCGCTGCCTATGCTGCCGGTGTGAAACACTGCGTGGTCAGAAAGGATGATAAAACTCCCGGCAGTTTGCCCACAGCGGAAAACATTGCCAAAAACGAATACCCGATCACACGCTACCTGTATTTATACATGCGCAACAAACCAACCGGTGAAACCAAGAAGTATGTCGACTGGATCCTGGGACCCGAAGGGCAGAAGATCATTACAGAGGTCGGTTATTTCCCGGTGAAGTAGCGATTTCTCTGAAAAGGGCCTATTGTGAAAAAAAGCAAAGAAATACAAAGCACAGCAGCATCCCTGCAAACCACAGGATTTGCTTCTTCAATACTGAAGAAGCAATTCCGGTTTGACGACTGGCTGGCCGAAAAAGTGATCAAAACAGTAGCTTTTATGTCCATCACTTTTGTGATACTGATCTTTGTATTTGTATTCAGGGAAACACTTCCCCTGTTCAAGAACATTTCGCCCGCAAAAGCGAGCATGGAATCACCATCGACCCTGCCGTCCGAAACACTGGCACCTGAAGTGTATGATCCGGGAAGTTCTGAGGCGGATGCCTTGCTCCAGCCCGAAACCTATGGCGATGTCGTGGAGGAGTTGCCTTCAAATGCTGAAATTCCCGGCAATCCGCCTTCAGAGCAGGTTACTTCCGGTTCAGAAAATGGCAATGCGCTGGCAACCCTGGCATCAAAAGACTGGTTGCCTGTATCTGACCGGCCCAGGTACGGTTTGCTGCCACTATTCCTGGGAACACTGAAGGTTACGCTTATCGCGATATTATTTGCCGGGCCGGTTGCCATCCTGGCAGCTATCTATACGGCCATGTTTGCGCCGCGCAGGATCAGAGAGTTCATTAAGCCGGCCATTGAGCTGCTTGCAGGTTTCCCATCGGTTGTGATCGGATTCTTTGCCCTGATGGTACTGGCATCTTTCTTTCAGGATCTGTTGGGGTATTCCGGTCGGTTAAATGCTTTTGTAGGCGGAATTGCCATGGCACTGGCAGCCATACCGGTGATCTATACGCTCACCGAAGATGCGCTCACAGCGGTTCCCGGCACCTATATCGAAGCCAGTCTGGGACTGG
>DIAS01000104.1:55073-56821 GCA_002415855.1 Bacteroidales bacterium UBA5072 | reverse complement strand
ACAATTGCACAGCACCGTGGCGTGAATATGGAAAAAGTATTTAAGGGTTAATGTGATTATCTTATACCAATGGCTAAAATTAGAATTACACAGGTAAGAAGCAGAATTCACTGCACCAAGCGACAGAAACTCAATCTGGATGCGCTGGGTCTCAGGAGGATGAATGCCTCCGTTGAACAGGAAGCAACTCCGCAGATACAGGGTATGGTGAACAAAGTAAAACATTTGCTGAAAGTAACTGAAATTTAATCATAAGATATTATACGATTATGGATCTGAGCAACTTAAAACCGGCCAAAGGGTCAGTTAAAAAGGAAAAACGAATCGGCAGAGGTCAGGGATCCGGCAGAGGCGGAACATCAACCAAGGGGCACAAGGGGGGACAGTCAAGAGCGGGCTATTCCCGTAAAATTGGCTTCGAAGGAGGACAGATGCCGCTGCAGCGAAGAGTTCCCAAATTCGGATTCAACAACCTTAACCGGAAAGAATACAAGGCGATCAATATTTCCACCTTGCAGACACTTGCTGATTCCAGGAAACTTACTGTCATTGATTTTAAAGCTTTGGCTGATGCCGGCCTTGTTTCCAAGAACGACCTTGTTAAGGTCCTGGGTAATGGCAAGCTGACTGTTAAAATCGATGTTACAGCTCATGCCTTTTCGAAATCGGCCAAAGCTGCTATCGAAGCATTAAAGGGAACGGCAACAATAATCTGAAACCCTCATGAAATCATTCATTCAGACACTAAAGAACATTTATAAGATCGAAGAGCTCAGGTCGAGAATTGGTTTCACCCTGTTCATCATTCTAATCTATCGACTGGGATCCAAGGTAGTATTGCCCGGTGTGGACCCGGAAATGCTGGAGGCATTTACAGCACGTGCTTCTCAGGGTGTCCTCGGCTTGCTCGACATGTTCTCGGGAGGAGCCTTTTCCAGCGCTTCCATTTTTGCACTCGGAATTATGCCGTATATTTCAGCGTCCATCATCATTCAGCTGCTTACCATTGCAGTCCCCTACTTCCAGCGTATGCAGAAGGAAGGCGAAAGCGGACGGAGGAAAATGAACCAGATCACCCGTTACCTGACAGTATTGGTGCTGGTACTGCAGGCCCCGGCCTACCTGACGCAAATACCGCTGGAGGCGAGGATCATGACTCCTTTCATGTTCCAGATATCCTCCATTATCATTCTTACCGCGGGTACCATTTTCGTTATGTGGATGGGTGAAAAAATTACCGACAAGGGTATTGGAAACGGCATATCCCTGATCATCATGATCGGTATTGTTGCCCGGTTGCCTTTTGCCATCTTCAGTGAACTTACTGACCGGCTTAACGGTCAGGGCGGTCTGGTGGCATTTCTTGTAGAAATTATTTTCCTGCTGCTGGTGATTGCAGTCAGTATCCTGCTTGTACAGGGAACCCGCAGAATTCCGGTACAGTATGCAAAACGGATTGTCGGTAACAAGCAGTACGGCGGGGTTCGTCAGTATATTCCCCTGAAAGTCAATGCAGCCGGTGTAATGCCCATCATTTTTGCACAGGCCATTATGTTCCTGCCTTTGTCATTTGCCAGGTATGGTACAGGAGGAGAAGCCATGTCCAAATTCGTTTCGACCTTTTCGAGGTACACAAGTGTTTGGTACAATGTAGTTTTTGCTTTGTTAATCGTAGTTTTTACCTATTTTTACACGGCCATTATCATGAATCCGACACAAATGGCTGAGGATATGAAGAAAAACGGAGG
>DIAS01000104.1:10892-54841 GCA_002415855.1 Bacteroidales bacterium UBA5072 | reverse complement strand
TGGCTGAGGATATGAAGAAAAACGGTGGTTTCATACCAGGGGTCAAACCCGGTAAAAGGACCAGCGAATTTATAGACAGTGTGATGTCCAGAATCACTTTGCCCGGATCGATATTCCTGGCACTTATTGCCATCTTGCCGGCATTTGCCGGGATGCTGGGTATTCAGCAAAGTTTTGCCCAATTTTTCGGAGGCACATCCCTGCTGATTCTGGTAGGGGTTGTTCTGGATACGCTGCAGCAGATAGAGAGCCATTTGCTGATGCGGCACTATGACGGGCTGATGAAATCAGGCCGGGTTAAGGGTAGAGCAGGCGGTTATGCCTCATCTATATAAACAGGGCTTTAACGTTCTTTGATGATTCATATTAAGACAGCGGAAGAAATTGAGTTGCTGAGAGCCAGCAATCAGTTGGTTTCTCGAACGCTAGCAGAGGTTGCGAAGTACATAGCACCCGGTGTGACAACACTGGAACTTGACAGGATTGCTGAGGAATTCATCCGTGATCATGCTGCAATACCGGGATTTCTGGGGTATAAAGGCTACCCCAAGACCCTGTGTACTTCGGTTAATCAACAGGTTGTTCACGGAATTCCTTCCAATTACCATCTCAAAAGCGGGGACATTGTTTCAGTGGATTGCGGTGTGCTGTTCCAGGGTTATTTTGGCGACTCGGCCTATACGTTTGCTGTAGGTGAGGTCTCCGACAGGGTCAGGCTGTTGCTGAAGACCACCAGGGAATCACTCTACAAGGGCATTGAAAACGCCAGGGAAGGTATGCGGATCGGGGACATCGCCAGCGCCATTCAGGATCATTGTGAACGTGAGAAGTTCTCTGTGGTGCGTGAAATGGTGGGCCATGGCATCGGCAAAGGATTACACGAGGCCCCTGAAGTTCCGAATTATGGGAAACGCGGTCATGGTGTGAGGTTGCAGCAGGGAATGGTCCTTTGCATTGAACCCATGATCAACATGGGCAGAAAAGAAATTGCGCAGGATCCTGATGGCTGGACAATTTACACCACTGATAAAATGCCTTCGGCACATTTTGAACATTGTGTGGCCATCGGCAAAAACGGGGCTGATTTTCTTTCGACTTTTGATTACATCGAGAAGGTATACAGTTTTAAAACTAATTGATAAGGTCATATATGTCAAAACAACCATCCATTGAACAAGATGGCGTAATTAAGGAAGCTCTGTCCAACGCAATGTTCCGCGTGGAATTGCAGAATGGACACATAATTACGGCCCACATCTCCGGGAAAATGAGGATGCATTACATCAAAATCCTGCCCGGCGACAAAGTGAGGGTTGAAATGTCACCGTATGATCTGACCAAAGGTAGAATAACATTCAGGTACAAATAATCGAACTGATTTAAAATGAAAGTAAAGACATCCATTAAGAAACGCACTGCCGACTGTAAGATTGTTCGCAGGAAAGGTCGTTTATACGTGATTAACAAAAAGAATCCCAAGTATAAACAGCGTCAGGGCTGATAAACATTTAAAATTATTAATATAAGAAGTATATGGCTAGAATCGTTGGTGTCGATTTACCAAAAAACAAACGGGGTGAAATAGGCCTGACATACATTTTCGGGTTGGGACGCAGTACAGCCCAGAAAATTCTTGAGAAGGCCGGCGTTGACAGAAATGTCAAGGTCAAGGACTGGACGGATGAGCAGGTTAACCTGATCAGAAAGGTGATTAATGAGAACTTCAAGGTTGAAGGTGAACTTCGTTCGCAGGTTCAGCTGAATATCAAACGCCTCATGGATATTGGTTGCTACAGAGGTGTACGACATCGTCTGGGTTTGCCGGTCAGGGGTCAGAGTACCAAAAACAATGCCCGTACCCGCAAAGGACGCAGAAAAACAGTTGCAAACAAAAAGAAGGCTACCAAATAAGGATTAAATTATGGCAAAAAAAGCTGGAATCACCAAGAAAAAGGTTGTAAAGGTTGATCCTGTAGGCCAGGCACATGTGCATGCCTCATTCAACAACATTATCATTTCATTGACAAACAGTCAGGGTCAGGTTATTTCCTGGGCTTCTGCCGGAAAGATGGGCTTCAAAGGTTCAAAGAAAAATACACCTTATGCAGCCCAGGTAGCTGCTGCTGATTGTGCAAAAACCGCTTTCGACCTGGGTCTCCGCAAAGTGAAAGCCTTTGTCAAAGGTCCCGGAGCCGGAAGGGAATCAGCCATCAGAACCATACATACAGCAGGTATTGAAGTTACTGAAATTGTTGATGTCACGCCACTTCCCCACAACGGCTGCAGGGCACCCGGAAGAAGAAGAGTTTAACTGAAGTGGAAAATAATTGAGATATTAATATACATCAGAAATGGCAAGATATATTGGACCAAAGACTAAAATAGCCAGGAAGTTTGGGGATCCCATTTACGGACCGGATAAGAACTATGACAAAAAGAACTATCCTCCCGGACAGCATGGCGTAAACAAAAAACGGAAAAAATTATCAGAGTACGGCATTCAGCTTCGTGAGAAGCAAAAAGCAAAATATACTTACGGGGTCCTCGAAAGACAATTTGCGAATCTGTTCGAGAAAGCCCAGCGGAGCAAGGGTGTTACCGGAGAAGTATTGTTGCAGCTGCTGGAATCAAGGCTTGATAACCTTGTTTACCGGCTGGGTATAGCCCCCACGCGTTCCGGTGCCCGTCAGCTTGTTACGCACCGCCACATCACAGTCAACGGCAGTGTTGTGAATATACCCTCCTATTCCGTAAAACCTGGTGATGTTGTAGGTGTTCGTGAAAAATCCAAATCACTCGAGGTTATCCAAGACTCTCTCGGTTCACGCAGGGTGAATGTTTCCTGGTTGGAGTGGGATTCGGCTGTGCTGGCCGGAAAACTGATCAACCGCCCGGAACGTGATCAGATACCTGAAACCATCAAGGAACAGTTGATCGTGGAATTGTACTCTAAATAATTGTAATATATAACCTATGGCCATATTAGCTTTTCAGAAGCCCGATAAGGTGATCATGATAGAATCGGACGACAAGTACGGCAAGTTCGAATTTCGCCCGCTTGAACCTGGTTACGGAATTACCATTGGTAATGCCTTGCGCAGGATTCTTCTGTCATCACTTGAGGGTCATGCAATTACAGCTATAAAAATCGACGGGGTTGAGCATGAATTTGCTTCAATTACCGGCGTCATCGAAGATGTAGTTGAAATTATTCTCAACCTCAAACAAATCCGCTTTAAAAAGCTGGTCGATGATGTAAACGATGAGAAAATCGTTGTTGCCTTGTCGGATCAGACTACTTTTAAAGCCGGTGATCTTAACCGGTTTCTGAGCAGCTTTGAAGTGCTTAACCCGGAACTTGTTATCTGTCATATGGAAAAAGATGTGGAACTGCACATGGAGGTCCATATCAACAAGGGCAGGGGTTATGTACCGGCAGAGGAGAACAAGCCTTTTGACGCGGAATTCGGATTGATAGCCATCGATTCGATTTATACGCCCATTAAAAATGTGAAATACTCGGTTGAGAATTATCGTGTTGAGCAGAAGACCGACTATGAAAAACTACTGGTCGAGATTCTTACCGATGGATCCATACATCCTAAAGATGCTTTGAAAGAGGCTGCCAAGATCCTGATCTATCACTTCATGCTTTTCTCTGACGAGAAAATCACGCTCGATTCGGAAGAGCGTGCTGCCAATGAAGAATTTGATGAAGAGGTACTGCACATGCGGCAGTTGCTGAAGACCAAGCTTGTGGATCTTGACCTTTCAGTGAGGGCGCTTAATTGCCTCAAGGCTGCCGAAGTGGAAACACTGGGCGACCTGGTTAAATTCAACAAGAACGACTTGTTGAAATTCAGAAATTTCGGCAAGAAGTCGCTCACCGAGCTCGATGAGCTTCTCGAAACCATGAACCTTTCTTTCGGCATGGATATAGTGAAATACAAGCTTGACAAAGACTAATTTGTAACAGAAAAACGACAGAGATATCCATTGAATTAATTACGGATTACCATGCGACATAACAATACCAACAATAATCTAGGACGTAAAAGCGCTCACCGCAAAGCTATGCTATCGAACATGGCATCTTCGCTGATCCTTCATAAACGCATAAAGACCACTACAGCGAAAGCCAAAGCTCTGCGTGTGTTTATTGAACCGATACTAACCAAATCAAAGGAAGATTCGACTCATTCCCGCAGGCTGGCATTTACCTATCTGCAGGATAAGAACGCTGTTACCACCTTGTTCAGGGAGGTATCCCCCAAAATTTCCGATCGTCCGGGCGGTTACACCCGCATCCTGAAAATCGGTACGCGGGCAGGTGATGCCGCCGAAATGTGCTATATCGAGCTGGTCGACTTCAACGAAACCATGCTGACTGCCGGTGGTGTCGGTGAAGCCAAGACCACCCGCCGTGGCCGCAGGGGAAGTGCCAAGAAAAAAACCGAAGGGGAAGCAGCAGCCAAGCCGTCCAAAGTTGCTGCCACCGCTGAGGTAAAAGAAAAGAAAGCCACAGCAAAGGCAAAGGCAAAAGCCGCCCCTAAAGCCAAAGAAGCTCCTGAGGCCACTGAACCTTCTGCCGAAGAAGAAAAAGAATAGTAGCATTTAACTAAAACATATTACCATGGGACAAATTGCACATGTTCATGCTCGTGAAATTCTTGATTCTAGGGGAAATCCCACAATTGAGGTTGAAGTTATCCTGGAAAGCGGCTTTGTAGGCCGTGCTGCAGTTCCCTCCGGAGCCTCAACCGGGGAGAATGAAGCTTTGGAATTACGCGATGGCGATAAGAAAAGATACCTGGGCAAGGGTGTTCTTAAAGCCGTTGAAAATGTAAACAAAATCATTGCCAAGGAAGTTGTTGGCATGAATGCACTGGATCAGGTTGCAATTGACAGAAAAATGATTGCACTCGACGGAACCAAAACCAAGAGCAAACTTGGTGCAAATGCCATATTGGGTGTTTCCCTGGCTGTTGCCAAAGCAGCATCCATGTACCATGATATGCCGCTCTACCGTTACATCGGCGGATCCAATGCAAAGGTATTGCCCGTTCCCATGATGAACATCATCAACGGCGGTTCGCACAGCGATTCCCCCATTGCCTTCCAGGAATTTATGATTCGTCCCATCGGAGCCTCAAGTTTTCGCGAAGGCCTTCGCATGGGTGCAGAAGTCTTTCATTCCCTGAAAAAAGTGTTAAAGGAAAGAGGATTGAGCACTGCAGTAGGTGACGAAGGTGGCTTTGCCCCTGTTCTGAATGGCACCGAGGATGCTCTTGAATCCATTATCAGGGCCATCAGTGCTGCCGGTTATAAAGCCGGTCGTGCTGCCGACGGCGGAGACGTGTCCATTGCCCTCGATTGTGCCGCATCAGAGTTCTATGAAAACGGCAAGTACAATTACGCCAAGTTCGAAGGTAAGAACGGTGCCGTTAGGACCTCAGCCGAGCAGGTCGCCTTTCTTGAGCAGCTGATCAACAAGTATCCCATTGATTCTATCGAAGACGGTATGTCGGAACACGACTGGGACGGTTGGAAACTGCTGACCGATAAGTTGGGTAATCGTTGTCAGCTGGTAGGCGATGATGTGTTTGTCACCAATGTTGAATTCCTGAAAAAAGGCATTGAAATGGGATGTTCCAATTCAATCCTTATCAAAGTAAACCAGATCGGAAGCCTTACGGAAACTCTCGATTGCATTGAAATGGCCCACCGGGCAGGCTTTACTACCGTTACCTCGCACCGTTCCGGTGAAACCGAAGATGCAACCATTGCTGATATCGCGGTTGCCACCAACTCGGGTCAGATCAAGACCGGATCATTGAGCCGTTCCGACCGCATGGCCAAATACAACCAGCTGCTCCGCATTGAGGAAGAACTGGGTGACCTGGCCATTTACGGGTACAAGAAATAGCTTGACGAACGAATGATCGGATAATCAAGCACCCTTCAGGCGGTCATCAAACCCTTGAAGGGTGTTTCATTTTATATTGTTTCAGGAGGCACCCTTCAAGGATCCTGCGAGTTCGCGAAAAGTTCAGGCGAATAAGTTGGTCCCTTGCAGGGTGTTTCTTTTTTATATAACATATTTATAACTAACTTTAAACAAAAACCAGTATTTCGTGTTCCCTACTTACAACCACGACCCGTGACACACCGCCCCAAATTCCCAATTCACAATTCATAATTCATAATTCATATTCTAACATTATGCCCGGATTAAAGGACACACTCTACGAAAAAATTCAGGCCTGGCGGCCCCGAATTAAGAATCTCATTGATGAACATGGTGATGTTGTTGTGGATACCGTAACGATCAGTAAGCTCATTGGTGGAATGCGTGATCTGAAATGCCTGGTTACCGACATTTCCTACCTTGATCCCAACGAAGGTATACGGTACAGGAATTACACCCTTCCAGAGCTGTTTACAAAATTGCCCAGGCCGAAGGGATCCGAGATGCCCTATGTTGAGGGGGTTATGTACCTGTTACTCACCGGGGACATGCCGACCCAGGCAAATGTGGATGAAGTACTGGACGAGCTGAAAAAACGCCGTATACTTCCCCGCTACATCATCGAGATCATCGAGGCTTTTCCAAAGGGTACACATCCCATGACCATTTTCTCTGCAGCCATACTTGCCATGCACAGGGAATCATTTTTCGCCAAAAAGTACGATGCAGGCATAAACAAACAGGATTACTGGGATCCTACGTATGAAGATGCAGTCAACCTCATGGCAAAATTGCCTGAAATCGCAGCCTGCATTTATCATAAGCTCTACAGGGAAGGCAAACGGGAATACTCCGATCCGAACCTCGACATGGGCGCTAATTTTGCACATATGCTCGGGATCGGTAAACCTTATGATGATGTCTCACGGATGCACTTTATACTCCACAGTGATCATGAAAGCGGTAATGTCAGCGCGCATACCGGTCACCTGGTGGCAAGCTCGCTTTCGGATATATACCTTTCCATATCCTCAATGATCAATGGTCTCGCCGGTCCGCTGCACGGATTGGCAAACCAGGAGGTGCTCAGGTGGTTGCATGATATCATGGAAAAGATGGGAGGCGAGGTGCCTACTGAAAATGAAATGAAGCAGTTTGTCTGGGATCTCCTGAACTCCGGACAGGTTGTGCCTGGTTTCGGTCATGCCGTACTGCGGATAACCGACCCGCGATATATGATTCAACGGGAGTTTGCTTTGAAATACATGGCTGATGATCCGATGTTCAAATATGTTGATCTGTTGTACAAAATAGTTCCTCCGATTTTGATCGAGCAGGGCAAGGCTAAAAATCCATGGCCCAATGTCGACGCCCATTCGGGTGCAATTCAGTGGCATTATGGCGTGAGGGAATATGATTTTTATACAGTCTTGTTTGGCATTGGCCGGGCCATCGGGATATGCGCGAACATTATTTGGGACAGGGCTCTGGGATATCCGCTGGAAAGGCCCAGATCAGTAACCACTGAAATGCTTGAAAGAATTGCGCAGGGAGAAGATCCCGAAGATATGTAATGGTGCGCAACCATATGCCTGTTTGATTGGTTTTGTAATATTAATTAAATTAGCTATTTTAAGGAATCAAAATAAACGGGCATATGGGGGCAAGCCGGTTCCATACTTTTTTAATTATTGCCTTAATATACAGTCCATTACAAGCTCAGAAATACCTGCCACCGGAGGTGATATCTGTAGAGAATGGGTTGTCATCACAATATATAACCTCTTTAACGCTCGACCACAACGGATACCTTTGGACCGGTACACGGTATGGCTTAAACCGTTTTGACGGGTATCAATTCCGGCATTTTTTTACCGCCAAGACCGGTGATGAGTCATCAGACAGTCAGACAATCCTGTCCATCCGGTGCGATAATCAGGGGAATCTTTGGATCTTGAACCAGGTGGGGATCAACCGCTATGATCATAAGACGGGAATGCTTACCCGTTACACTTCCGCCTCGTTTGACACTGTTTTTCAAAAAGAAACCCTCCTTAAGGATGTCTGTCCCGGCGCCGGAGACGATGTCTGGATCCTCACCGAAAGAGCCATTACGCAATTGTTTCCGGGTCAGCATGGCAAAACCTTTGTGATACCTCCTGAGCAGCTTAAGAACAGTGCCATTCCTACCTGCCTTATAACCGATAAAAGTGGCAATACCTGGATCGGTACCACAGCCGGCCTCCTGGTCTTTAACCAGCAACAGGGCGCTTTTCAGGAACTTATGGTGCAGAGTTCGCAGGGTTTGCTGAGCAATAATCATGTTAATTGCCTGTTCCTTGACCAGGAAGGTTACCTGTGGATCGGAACGGAAAATGGACTGAACCGTCTGGATCCCGTGGATTTTAATTTTAATCAGTTCTATCCTGCGGGTTCTTCCACTGCCCAGCCCGGAAACGAAGTTTTCGGAATAGCCTCTGCTGAAAATGATGAACTTATTCTGACAACAGGGTATGGGATTGTGAAATTCAACAGCAGGTTACAATCATTTGTTGCGGTGTACACGTCCCGGGATATTCCGGTAAATGCAATTGCGGTCGACTCCTCGGGCAATATCTGGGGAGGTACATCCCAGGGGATCCTTAAGATCCGCCGGTCAAAATTATCGGTAAGCAATTATACATCCCAAAGCAGCGAATATAAACTCACCGGTAACCAGATCGTGTCCCTGGGCAGGGGCGTAAACGGCACACTCTATGTGGGATTTGCCGGTGGAAGCTATGATGTCATAAATCCGAAGACAAGGTCAGGCCAGAATTTCAGAACCCTCGACGGCAGCGAGGTTGCCAATTTCTATCCATTCAGGCAAAATGAAACGCTGATCCTTTCCGGGCACGATATTGAAGTCGTTGGTCCTGACCAACGTGGCCGAAGAAGTTTATTCAGCCTGTTTCCCTATTTAAGGAAGGATCTTGCAGAAACGGTTGTAATGAACTGTTTGTTCTACGACGGGTTGAACAACATCTGGCTGGGTACATCAAACGGTATTCAGCATATTAATTTTGACTCTGCCCGGCATGTGGCCAAATATGCATTGAATTTTGAGAACCAGCAGATCAGCATCGGGCAGGTTTTCGATATCGAACAGGATAAGTCGGGTAATCTGTGGATGGGCACCAACAACGGATTGTTATTTTACGATCCCGTCAGGGGAAACTTCAGCAGGTACACGCCCTATGATAAAAACCTCATGAACACCGAACGCAAGGAGGTGTATACGCTTACCCCGGGAAACCCCGGAACTTTCTGGATAGGCACATCAAGCGGAGCCTTTAGTTTTGATATCAGAAGCCGTGAATTTACTGCCATTATAGATAACCCGGTCATCATGCATTCCTCGATTAAGGTAATATCGGTTGATCCGATGAGGAACATCTGGATCGGGACCGAAAGAGGCCTGTATTATTACAGGTCGGATATGACTTCGCTGATGAATTACGATCAGAAGGACGGTCTGCTGAATCATACCTATAAGGCGATTCTGGCCAGTCCCGAGGGATTTGTTTATCTTGCCGGCCTGCAGGGTTTATCGGTCATCAAGCTGTCGGATCTCGAGCCGGTAAGCCAGCCTCATAATGTGGTAATCACAGGGTTGACCTTCATTGAAAATGAACCCACTGAGGAGAGTTTTTATTACCAGCTATCTGACACTGTTGATCTTCCCTGGAACAGGAAGGCAATCCGGATTGATTTTGCCGTTTTGGATCTTGCCAGACCGGAGTACAACCGTTTTCGCTATAGTTTCGGCAAAACAGGACGAGAACCGGTCTGGTACCAGTTGGGAACCCAGCATTATGTGGTTCTCGACCGTTTGTCTCCCGGAAAGTACAAATTCAGGGTAACAGGTTGCAATTCCGACATGGTTTGGAACAATACCGGCACTGAACTGGTAATTGTGGTTGAAGCACCCTTTTGGCGATCAAAGATCATGCTGATTATTTATTTTGCGGTGGGTGCATTTCTGGTTTTTATGGTGATCCAGTTCTGGATCCGGCAGTTCTTTAATCTGAGCCGTGAAAACCAGGAAAGGGAAATGTTCGGAAAGCAGATCATGCTGCAAAAAGAAGAACTGACCCTGAAAAACAAAAGCATAACGGACAGTATCAATTATGCCAAGCGTATCCAGACGGCCATGCTTCCTCCATACAAGATGTTCAAATCAATATTCCCTTCTTCCTTTATTCTGTTCATGCCGAAGGATATCGTCAGCGGAGATTTCTACTGGGTGAATAAACTGAACGATAAAATCTTCATTGCAGCTGTTGACTGCACAGGGCACGGCGTTCCGGGCGCTTTCATGTCGATTATCGGTTTCGAGCTTTTCAGGAAGATCACCAACATCGAAGGGTTATCAAGACCCTCTGATATCCTGAACAGGCTGAACGAGGATTTCCACATCATATTCAAAGATGTGGAAAATGTCGTGCTGCGTGATGGCATGGACGTTGCCTTCTGTTCCATTGACAAGAAGGAGATGATACTGGAATTTTCAGGTGCTTTCAACCCCTTGTACCTGATCCGGGACAACAAGATCACGGAAATTAAGGGAGATCGCTTTGCCATTGGCCTCGATGAGACCAACTTCATGGACCAGACCTTTAAGAACCACATTATCCCCATCCAGAAAGGCGATATTATCTACATCTTCTCCGATGGGTTTGCCGATCAGTTTGGTGGTCCCGACGGCAAAAAATACAAATACCGCCGGTTCAGGCACCTTTTGCTGACCCTTCATCAGCTGCCCATGGAAAAACAGCATGAAATCCTGGAAAACAATGTGATCGAATGGCGGGGTGATCAGGACCAGGTAGATGATATTCTGGTGATAGGGATTAAGGTAGATTTCTAAGTTTCCAGTAACATTTTCATCTTATTCACCAGCACCTCAACCTGGAAGGGTTTGCTGATGTAATCGTTCATTCCGGCCGCAAGACAGGTTTCCTTGTCTCCTGACAGGGCATTGGCGGTAATGGCTATGATGGGGGTCTGTGTATTGGAGGTGGCTTCCAGTTCACGGATTTTTTTGGTGGCAGCAATACCATTAATTACAGGCATCTGGATATCCATCAAAATGAGATCGTACTTGGTAGTACCGAACTTATCGAGGGCATCCTTCCCATTGTTGGCAATATCAATATTCTTCACATGGCTTTTCAGGCTGAGAATGATAATTTTCTGGTTAATGGCATTGTCCTCGACAAGAAGCACATTGGCATCGCTTAACTCCACCTTGTTTTTGACCATGAGCAGCTGTGTGGCTTCTTTGTCATACTCGGGCTTGTATGTGCCTGCAGTACCTTTCTTTAAAGCAAATCCAAACTGAAGTATTGTTTGTTCACTGTGGCTGGAAATTTTGAGTTCTCCGCCATAATATTCAATGATCTTTTTGGCTATGGTAAAATCGATAAAGTAATCATCAGGCTGGTAAGTGCCTTCCTTGAT
Organism: Bacteroidales bacterium UBA5072; assembly: GCA_002415855.1. Taxonomy (GTDB): domain Bacteria; phylum Bacteroidota; class Bacteroidia; order Bacteroidales; family UBA10428; genus UBA5072. The sequence continues at coordinate 43,371 of DIAS01000104.1, read as the reverse complement.
CATTTCAATTCCCGGTTTGCTATAGTAATTGCCATAATCATCCGATTCCAGCTGCAATTGGGGGCAACGTATGGTAAAGCCAAGATCGGATTCCTGGTCCCCTTCATTCAGTACATCGATCTCTATGTCAACCAGGAGCTTATCCACCGGAATGGCTTTGATGATGTTTTCAATAATGTTCAGGAAGATTTGTTTGATACGGATCGGATCGCCTACGTAATTGGTCTTGATATTACGGGAAACATGCAAAACCACTTCAAGCCGGTCCTTGTGCTGGTCCCTGAAAAGCTTCAGGGTATTTTCGATGGATGAATACAGGTCGAAGTTAACCTGGCTGCTCAGCTCTTTCTCGATTTTCACCTCAGAAACCTTGACAATGTTATTGACCACATTGATCAGATTAATGGTGGAAGCCAGAATGGTGTCAAAAAGATCGCGGTGGTCAGCATCGAGCTTGGACTTGTTAACCAGGTTCGATACCACGGTCAGATTGTTCAGCGGAGTCCTGATCTGGTGCGACAATTTGGACAGGAAATCATCTTTTTGCCGGTTCTCATTTTTCGATTCTATGATCGTTCTTTCCATAACACTATAGTTATGGGCTTTCAGGTACTCGTTGAGATAAACCAGCAGGTGTATGAGCGCATATACACCCAGGATACGCAAAAAGAAAAAAGTGGTATACTCCTGTGGGGGATGGATTTTATGGTGGATCAGAAAATATCCTGCGACCAGAAGAAAGAAGAGAAATGAAACCAGGTTACCCCTGCTCAATCCGAAGAGCGGAATTGTGAAGACAGGGAAGATCAGCAGCCACAAATGACCGGAACCTGTCGTTCCACCCGTGTACAAAAGATAGGAGGAAACTATTGTGAAAACAGCAGTGAGCAATATTCTGACAAGGTTCTGTCGGTTGGTGAAATAATTAAATGCCAGGATCAGAAAAAGCACCAGTGTGGTCGAGAAGAGGAACCATGCAAGGGGGTACTCCTTTGAAATTAAGGCCAGAAAAGCGAATCCCAAAACAAATACAATACTGGTTATGTTAATGAAGTAAACAATCAGCATTTTGTTAATAACATCCAGATCGGCTTGTTGCTCAAGTTTCTTGGTAAGCCGAACGAGAAAAATATAAAGTGGATTCATCCTGAAAAACTTGGTTTAAAGTATCTCCCCTGGCAGATTTAAACTCAAATATAAATATAATAATAATTTGAATAATAAGTTTAGTAAGGGTATTGAAACTATTAACAACAGAAAACGGCCTGATTTTTGAAATTCGTTTTTATCACCTGTTAATCATCAAGGGTAAGAAATTAAGCCTATTTTTGTATATGGTAATTTAAAGGATGAAAATTTCTTCATGATCCCATGAAATGCACATTTATTCTGCTGTTAATGGCTTTTTACAGCCTGGCTGCTTTTCCCCAGGATTCGCTCAACATGATCAGGTACACACCTGAATTCAGGTTCAAGGAAGGAATTTTCCTGGGCTTTGACCAGGTAAAGCAAAATAATCCTATCCCAAAGTCAAGCATCATAACCACAGTGGCGTATGATGCCCCTGATTTCTTTGAACGGGTGCTCAGCGAGAAAAAAATACAGGTTTTTGATAACCTGGGTACCAAGCAGGAAGTACCGGTCAAGAATCTGTGGGGATTCTCGAGAAACGGCGTATTGTACATCAACCTGAACGACGGAAATTACAGGATTACGATCGTGGGCAGCATTTGTCATTTCGTTGCCAGCCTTACAACGTATAACAACAGCAATGCCTATAGTCCTTATTACAATTATGGTTATCCCTATTACAATTACCCTTACAGCCCCTATTATTCACCCTATTCCAGTACACCAAGTACTGAAATGCACCAATACATGCTCGATTTCAAGACCGGCAATGTGTTGGACTACGATGTGGAGAGTCTGGAATTGCTGCTGATGGCCGATCCGGAACTTCACGATGAATATGCAGCATTGAGCAGTAAGAAACAGAAAATGATGAAATTTCTTTACTTAAGAAAGTTCAATGAAAGAAATCCACTTTATTTTCCAAAAAACTAAAATTATAGTTTGTTTATGAAGAAGTTAATGATCATCATGGCCTTTTTGGCCCTGGGTAGCATAGCCCATGCACAGAGTTATGTTCCTTCGCGTGAGGATGTGATGGCTTTTTTCACAACCAAGACATTGGTGGTCCTGCAGGACAACCCGCTTATGGAATACAACAACATCATTAAAAAGGTCATGCAGCAGGAATGGAACATTACGGCCTACGATTTTATCACGGACAAGGAGTTTGAAGAAAAGCGTATGGACGCCCAGTATTCATTCATTTATATGTCGCAGGTGACCTTTGAGGCTGATAAAACGGATGCAGCTTACCGGTTCATGCACTTGTCGCTGGGAGGCGATTATTTCAGGCTGAATGAAATGCCCGACATTGCCTCCGTACCACTTGCCTATTATAATGTGGAAGAGGAGAGGTATGCCTATAAGCTGGCCATTCTTGTGCGGTTTATGCAGAACCATGCCAATCTCCTCAAGGAGCATCCTGAGATAATCTCGGCTAATGTTTTCAAACATTATAACGACAACATCAAGGATATCCGTGATAAAACGCTTTATCTCCTGGAGGAGGAGCTGGCCCCTGCGGTGAATACCGTGGCCCGTATCAGCAAGGTCTATCCTTACAAATTCAGGATTGTGACCATGGATGATATCGAAGAGGCAATAAAGAACCGCGATCCCGACGTGGTTTTCTTACACAAGGTGGGCCCCGAAGGCACAAAGCTCAATGCCCGATGCTATAAAATTATCATAGGAGCCGCGGACGCCATGTTTTACTATTTCGACTATCATAAAATCAGTGATAAAAACCCGGACGGATTCCTGGAATCCGATTTTAAGAACCTGGTCAAATAAGATCGCCTGACATATTGCTTCAATAAGAAATAATTAGTATTTTCAAGCAATAAAATCGTATCTACTTGAATGCTGCAATGAAATCCATATTTGCCCTGGTTTTATCAATGTTATTTGCATTTCAGGCAAATGCACAAAAAGAATCAGAGGTATCTGTCCTGCTTGCGGAAGCAGATGGTCTGGTTTCTGAGAACAAACTTGAGGAAGCCCTGGTCAAAACGCAGCATGCAATCAGATTGTTCCCTTCCAGCCTGGAAGCGCTTCAAATGCGGATCAACCTATATTTCCTGATGAACAATGAGAAGGAGGCGGTCCGGTACGCTGAAGAAGCTGTCAGGAAATATCCGGAGGTACCGGAATTCTATTATCTCGATGGGATCATCAACAATGCCAGAGAAAGGTACGTGAAGGCCCTGGACGATTTTGACCGTGGCATTGAACTTCAGCCGTCCATAAACCTTTACAAATATTACCTTGGACGTGGGGTGAGCCATATGAATCTGATGGAATATGAACAGGCAATTGCAGATTTCAGCAGTTCAATCGAGCAGAATGATACCGTAGCCAGTGCCTATCACAGCCGGGCAATGGTAAATTATGAGATTAAAGACTATGCTGCAGCCGCGACGGATTTCCTGAAGGTGCTGGACTATTCTGAAGGTAATGCAGCCTTGTATTTTAATCTTGGGATGTCGTACTACCGGCTCGAACAGAAAGACAAGGCCTGCCCTTATTTCCACAAAGCATGCACCCTGGGCAATACCAATGCCTGCCGGATGACCCTGATGGAATGTGCCAAGGCGATTCCGGTTATTCCTTAAAGAATGGATCTATCCATTATCATAGTAAATTACAACGTCAAATACTTTCTGGAACAAGCACTGCATGCCGTATTTAAGGCTATGCATGAAATCAGCGGCGAGGTCATTGTTGTGGATAACAATTCTGCCGACGGTTCACAGCAAATGTTGGCCGAACGGTTCCCGCAGGTTACCTTCATTGCGAATTCCTCCAACCTGGGTTTTGCCAAAGCCAACAACCAGGCCATACGCCGGGCAGCCGGAAGGTACCTCCTTTTACTGAATCCCGATACCGTGGTGCAGGAGGATACATTCTCAGAATGCCTGTCGTATATGGAATCCCACCCCGATGTCGGTTGTTTGGGCGTCAAGATGATTGACGGCAAAGGGAGATATCTCCCTGAGTCGAAACGGGCATTGCCTACTCCTTTGGTGGCTTTCTACAAGATATTCGGGTTGTCGGCGCTGTTCCCCAGGTCGAAGCAGTTTGGACAATATCACCTGGGAAATCTGAACAAGGACGAAATTCATGAAGTAGATGTCATATCCGGGGCCTTCATGTTCATCCGCAGAACTGCCCTGGAAAAGGCAGGTCTTCTGGATGAGGAATTTTTCATGTACGGGGAGGATATTGACTTATCCTACCGCATCCAGCTTTCAGGCTACCGGAATATTTATTATCCGTATACCACCATCATTCATTACAAGGGAGAGAGTACCAGGAAAGCCAGCATTAACTATGTAATAATGTTTTACCGTGCAATGATCATTTTTGCCCGGAAGCACTTCTCAAAGAATTCGGTCCGCTACTATACATTTCTGATCCATTTGGCCATCTACTTCCGGGCCGGACTGTCGATTCTCAGGCGGTTCGTGCTGGGCATTATCAATCCGCTGTTGGATGCTGCATTGATCTATGCTGGTTATGCTGCATTTATGCCTTTATGGGAAAAGCATCACTTCGGCGGAGCAGGGTATTACCCGCCCGAATATACAACGGTAATCGTTCCGCTTTATATAGCCATATGGCTGTTTTCTGTTTTTCTGACCACGGGATATGCAAAAAGGGTGAAGCTTACCGACCTCATCAGGGGAGTTCTGGCGGGGTCTCTGGTCATTCTGATCATTTATGCCCTGTTGCCGGAATCGCTGCGCTTTTCACGTGCCATGATCCTGATGGGTACTATGTGGGCCCTGTTTTCAACAATTTCTGTCCGGTTTTTGTTAAGTAAGGCAGACAGCAGGAATTTCTCAGTAGAGTTTTCAAAAAAGAAGAAGCGTATGATCATTGTCGGTAAACTGCAAGAAAGTAAAAGGGTTTATTCCATCGTAAAACAGGCACAGGTGACACCGGACCTGATCGGATTTGTTAATCCGGATGATACGCCTGTATTTCCTGATTTTATTGGTCATATAGGGCAAATGGACGAGATTGCAAGGATCAACCAGGTAGACGAGCTGATTTTCTGCTCAGCTGATGTTACCTCGGAACAGATCATCAGAACCATGCTCCGTTTTACGGATTCCGGTATTGATTTCAAAATCGCTCCTCCCGAAAGCATATCGGTTATCGGAAGCCACTCAAATGGTGTCAACGGGGACCTGTATATGCTGCATTTTAATATGCTTTCACAAGTGATCAACCGGCGCAAGAAACGCCTTTTTGATATGCTTCTTGCTCCGGCACTGCTCCTGCTGTATCCTTTCCTGATCTTTGTTGTCAGAAATCCTGCCGGATTATTTCGCAACATCTTCAGCGTTTTTTTCGGGTTTTCTTCATGGGTCGGCTACTACCGGTCTACTGGCGGCTGTCATCCGGGGCTGCCCCGGATCAGGCCCGGTATCCTGACTCCCCGGGATTTACGGAAAGGTCCGGCAGCACAAGATGAGACCGATGATCAGGCGAACCTTTTATACGCAAAAGATTACCGTATATTACATGATATTCAGATAGTTATGGCGGGATTCAGGCATTTGGGCAGGAAGAAGTCATTGAATCCCTGTGATGTTTCACCTACAGAACCCAGAGAAAATGGCAAGATTTGAACTGGCATTACCTGCAATGGGTGAGGGAATTATTGAAGCAACCATCACAAAATGGCTTGTTTCGGAAGGACAGGATGTGGCAACTGACCAGCCGCTGGTTGAGGTAGCGACTGACAAGGTTGATTCCGAGATTCCTTCACCGGTGACCGGAAGATTCGTCAGGCGGGTGTTCCACGAGGGAGAGATTCCAAAAGTCGGCGAAATTATTGCCCTGATTGAAACCGGGGAATCCGGTGCCTCCTCATCGGGAAAAAGAATTGCATTGGAACCTGCACCGGATCCGCATCATGCAATTCAGATCCATGAAAGTCGCCGGAAGAAGCCCAAGCAGGATGAGCCTTCCGGATTGGCCTTGACACCGTTGGTGAGACAATTGGCAAAGCAGCGCGGGATTACTGCAGGAGAATTGAATCAGATCCGTGCAACAGGGCCAAATGGCATGATTACCAAAGATGATATCAATAATTACATGGTGAATGACCGCAGTGAACCTTTGGATACACCGTCTGCCAAAGGCAGGGATACAGTTCCCCGGCAGGGGCCGGATCTTCAGGAACCCATAGCAGGCGCAGAGGATAAAGTAATTGAAATGGATCGTTTGCGGAAGCTTATTGCAGGGAATATGGTCAGGTCAAAACAAACTGCTCCCCACGTGACTTCTTTCCTGGAAGCAGATATTACCGGACTGGTCAACTGGCGAGAAGTGAACAAGGCATCGTTCTTTGACCGCGTGCAGGTAAAGCTCACGTTTACGCCCATTTTTATCGAAGCTGTGGCACAGGCACTGAAAGAATTTCCGCGTATCAACGTCTCCTTGTCCGGTGATTCCATCATCATTCGCAAAAACATCAACATCGGATTCGCAACTGCTCTTCCCGGCGGCAACCTCATCGTCCCGGTGATCAGAAATGCTGATCACGAAAACCTGGCAGGTCTGGCGCGTAAAGTGTCAGACATGGCTGAAAGAGCGAGGCAGGGTTCACTTCTTCCGGCAGAGATCAAAGGTGGAACGTTTACCATCACCAATATTGGTCAATACAACAGCCTTACGGGAACACCCATCATCAACCAGCCCGAGGCAGCCATCCTGGCCGTGGGTACTATTGTCAAAAAACCATGGGCGGTAAAGACGGAAAATGCTTATGGAATCGCTGTGCGCGATATTGTTATGCTTTCACTGACTTATGATCACAGGGTGATCGACGGCGCACTGGGCGGAAGCTTCCTCAGCCAGGTGGTCCGGAACCTCGAGAATTTTATCGATCGTATTAACATCTCAACCTACTGATAATAAAGATTTCTCAACAAATGGTTAATAAATAGCAAGTCATAACTTATTGATAGTTATTTATAAATTGTTTTTATTGTATAAATTTGTTATGTTAGACGTACAGCTATGAGATCCTCTAAAACCTATCGACCATTCCCGCTGATTTTTCTGTGTTTCATGAGCCTCACTCCGCTGACTTTTGGTCAGGGTGAAGAAAAAATCAAGGAAATATTTGTTGAGGCAGAATCCTATTTTCTGTTTGAGGAATACAAAGATGCATTGCCCTTGTACCAGCGAATATTGCAGAGCGATCCGGAGAACTTCAATATAAATTTCAAAATTGGTATCTGCTACCTCAATGATATTTACCAGGTCCAAAAATCAATCGCTTATTTCGAGAAAGCTGTCCAGGGGATCAGTCCCGAAAGCAAAACAAACAGTTACAAAGAGAGACGTTCACCTCCCGAAGCCTTTTTTTACCTGGGGAATGCATACAGAGCCAATAGCCGCCTCAAGGAAGCCATTGAAGCCTATGAACAGTTTAAGCTCATCCTTGATCCTGTGGTTTATGATGCCGCGCTCGTGGACGAGCAGATTGAAGCCTGCCGTGTAGCCGAAAAGCAGCTGCAAAATCCCATGTACTTTCTGTCCGTTAACCTGGGCGAAGGCATCAATGACCAGTTTGAAGAGATCAATCCCTTAATTTCGGGAGATGAAAGGACACTGGTCTTTACCAGAAAGCTCCAGTTTTACGATGCCGTCTTTTACTGCCGGAGGGATAACGGAAAATGGTCGGAACCCCAGAACCTCACCGAGGCTTTTGGCGTTGACGGCAACTCCTATTGTACGGGGCTGTCCTATACCGGAGATGAGGTTTATGTTTACCGGAGTGACAACTTCGACGGGAACCTTTATGTCAGCTACCTGCGCAATGGCAAATGGTCCAAGCTTGAAAAGCTGAATGGCAATATCAATACCAAGTATTGGGAATCGCATGCTTCTTTGTCAAAAGACGGTAAAACACTATACTTCACCAGCAACCGTGAAGGAGGATACGGTGGCCTGGATATCTATAAATCAGAACGCAGGCGGGGTGGTGATTGGGGGCCGGCCATCAATCTCGGTCCGGTGGTCAACTCAAAGTACAACGAAGATACTCCATTCCTGACAGATGATGGCAATACGCTGTATTTTAGTTCAATGGGCCATTATAATATGGGGGGCTATGATATTTTTTACAGTACCAGGCTGGATAACGGACAATGGGCAAAGCCACTCAATGTGGGTTACCCGTTAAACACCACACGGGATGATCTGTTTTTTACGCCTGTGCGCGATGGGGCCTATGCCTATTATGCGAAATACGATCCGTCGGATTCCTACGGCCTGATGGATATTTATAAGCTTGAGGTATTTACGGATCTTCATCCCAGGAAGTTCATACTGAATGGCGTTACAAGACTCGAAGGACTGATCAGGCCTGATTACAGCGGATACACTGCCACGCTCGTCAGTACAAAAACAGGGAAAGTGCTCGATCAGACAAAGCTTAATCCCGACGGATCCTATACGCTTGACGCACTTTCGGGCGAAATGGAGTTGCAGATCAAGGGCGACGGTATCCAGGACAAATCGGAAAAGATCTTCATACCGGTAAATAATCCGTCGAATATTGTGGCACATTCTTCGCTTCTGACAGCCCTGGCAGCCACAACAGCACCTTCCGAGGCTGCAACTGTCGAACAGGAGCAGGTGGTCGTGGGTCCCGAAATGACAATCCCGGTCGCGGTTTACAATGTTACTACCAATGAATCCATTCCGATAAAAATTGATCTTGCAAGAAATACCACCCTGCAGGTGGAAACCCTGTTAAACGATGAACTGGAGAAGACTGAGGAATTCAGCATAAAACGAAGGCGGTTCGTATACATGCTGACCCCTGAGCCCGGCACCAACGTTTTACGGCTTACCCTGACCGATGACAAAGGAAATACAACCACCCGTGAGGTGACTGTGATTTATACGCCGGCAGCCGAAGCTGTCACTGCACCGGCCACAACGCAGCAATCTGCTCTGGCTGATGCTGACCGTTATCTTGGCCTTAAAACAATGGCTGCAGGAAATCTCGCCAGGTTCCTCAAGGATCTTGATCTTCAGGGAACAAAATTCAATTCAGTTGCCGACCTGTATGATTTTCTGATGAAAAATGCGGCTGAACAGGGATATACCCAGCAGGAGGTTGAGGAACTCATGGCCAGGTTCCTTTCTCAGAAAGATCTGAATGTCCTTTACAACGAACTTTTAAATCATTCTGCGGACAGCCTTAACAAATCGCTCAGAAATCTTGACGCTGCTGCCAACAGTATATTTTCCTCGGAGGCCCTGGTGGATTACTTGCGGAACAATGAACCAAACAGCAATTACACCGCTGACGAACTTCGGGATGCACTCTATCGCCTGGCCGCACTGAACCGCGATCCCAGGGCACTTATTGAACTCCTGCAATCATTTTCTTCCGGTGATCTGGAAGCCTTCCTCGACAAGATGTATCAAAACTGGAAGGAATTCCCCGATACCCGGTCGGTTGCGGACTATATCATGAGAGGTGCCGAAAGCAAAGCATTTCCGCTTTCGGAACTTGAAGAGGCGCTGAAAAAAGCTGCCATCGATATCGATGTCCACTTCCTTACACAGGGATTGATTTTCATCTCCTCCGACAGTCTGAAGCAAACCTTGCTCGACATGAACATGCAAAAGCAGGAGATCAGGAATTCGCTTGAACTGATCTCATACCTGCTCGGTGCGGCAGAATTGCAGGGGTACTCCAGGAGGGAAGTGCTTGAGAATGTCGAGAAGATCCGTCGTGATCCCTACTACTATGTTGATTTATTCCGGAAGATGCTGGCACAAAAAGCCACCGGGAGCCTCAAGACATTCCTGCAGGAAATAGACATCAGAAATCTGCAGATCAACACTTTTGAAGGATTGGTGACCTATCTGCTCAGCCAGTCGCAATTTCATGATTTCAATCGTGAAATGGTTTATCAGCTTCTGATCGATATCATCGATCCCAAGAACATCGCGGAATTCATTGATCTTTTGAAGCTTTTCGGAAGTGAACAGATTACGAAGGCCATCAACGCGACCAATGCTGACCAGTTCTCGAAGCCGCTTGAAGTAATGCAGTACCTGCTGTCGGTTGCCGACGAATATGATTATACCGAGCGCGACCTGCTTCGTGTGCTCCTGAAGATGTTGCTCAGAAGGGGACCTGATGCCGGAGAGACCACTGAACGTGAAGGCTGGTTCTCGGGGATCAACAGGCCTGCACTGGTCACCTCGCTGGTGTTGGTAAATATCATCATCATAGCCCTGCTGATCATATTTATACTGCGAAAAAAGCGTAAGAATGAATAAACTGTCAATTGCTGTACTGCTGATTCTTACGGTGTGCCTGCCTGGATCAGGACAAAAGATAGCACCCAGTCCTGTTGACCTTTATGCGGATGTACTTGAATATATATATGCAGGGGAATACAATGAAGCCCTACCGGTGCTGATGAGCCTTCAGGAGAAGGGGTATGCAACCGCCAACATCAGCTATTTGATCGGTGAATGTTTCCTGAACATACCGGGACAAAAAAACCGGGCCATCCCTTACCTGAAGGAAGCCTCGCAAAAGATTTCCGGCACCTATACGGGCCAGTCACTTGAGGAAGAATTTGCTCCGGTCAAATCTTTGCTGTACCTGGGAATTGCCTACCGGTTAAACGATGATTTCACGCATGCGATCGACTGTCTTAATACCTACATTCGATCGATAGATGATGTGGAGGTTGATAACAAGGCACTTGCTGAATTCCATATCGAACGTTGCAAAAATGCACTGGTACTGATGGCATCTCCGACAACATTTTCTGTTGACACACTGCCGGATGCCGTAAACTCGGCCGTATCCAATTTTAATCCGGTTGTTACCCGGGATGAGAAGGTTATTTATTACATGAACCAACTGAAATTCTATGATGCCGTTATGCATGCAGTAAAGGTCGATACCACCTGGCAGGTCCCGGATAATCTCACTCCGGCAATCAGGTCAGACGGAGACCATTACATTACAGGCATGTCGGCAGACGGGACCAGGTTATACCTGACATGCTATGATCCTTACCGGAGCGGTGAAATTTATACAACGGTATTTAAAGACGGCCAATGGAGCACATTGACCAGGCTGAACGATAAGATCAATACGATATTTAACGAAACCCATGCTTCCCCGTCTCCTGACGGCAAATACCTCTATTTTACCAGTGACCGGAAAGGGGGGTACGGCGGGCTGGATATTTACCGTTCTTCCCTCACGGACGCTGAGGAATGGGATGAGCCGGTTAACCTGGGCCCGCAGATCAACTCCCCGTTCAATGAAGAATCGCCCTTTGTTTCCTCCAATGCCGGAAAGTTGTTCTTTAGCTCTCAGGGTCATTACAACATGGGAGGCTATGATATCTTTGTCTCTTCTCCGGATGCATACGGGAATTGGCTTCCTCCTGTGAATATCGGTTATCCTCTCAGCACTACCGACGATGATCTTTTCTTCTTTCCTCTTGGAACGGGAAATATGGGCTATCATGCATCTATTTCACATTCCTCCGGCGGAATGGATATTGTAAGATATGATAATATTTTACCAGGCAGGCCTTTTCGTTATACACTCAATGGCAGGATAAATATCCAGGCCGATCCGGGATATGATCAGGGCAATATCAGGCTTGCTGTGACTGACAAAACGTCCGGCAGTGCTTTGCCGGTTATTACACTGGAGCATGATGGCTCTTTCAGCCAGAAGCTTTCGGGCGGTTCGTACAGGCTTGATTTCAGCGATCCGACACGGGTGCTGTTGAGCAGGGAACTGGAAATTCCTGATTATTTTCCGGGAAATGAACTGGTTCTGATCGCAGACATCACCGTTCCTTCCATACTCCCTTCCGATACTGTTGTTTTGAGGGATATCCGCTTCGCATTCGACAGGAGCGGACTTGATGATCAATACCTGGGGTATCTCGATTCAGTTGCCAGGTTCATGGCGGAATATCCGGGATTGAATTTACAGATTAACGGTTATGCCGATTCGCGGGGTAAGGAAAGCTATAATGATAAGCTCTCGCTTTTTCGGGCCCAGGCTGTCAAACAATATCTTCAGGGCAATGATACCCTGGCTGGAAGGATCTCAGTGACTGCTTTCGGCGAAAAAGATCCGGTGGCTGTAAATGTGAACAGCAACGGAACGGACAATCCGGCAGGCCGAAGCTACAACCGGCGCACTGAACTTGTGCTTACCAATATTCCTGCACAGCTCGTCGTGATCAGGAACCGTGATATTCCGGAAGACCTGCTGAGCAGGTAGACTCCCCCGAGTTATCAGCTAATTGCTAATTAGGGCAGTTATTTTTAGATAACCTGTCGTTAAATTATTAAATTTGCTATAACTAAAACCCCAGCAGATGAAAACAGCCGTGTTTCTTGCTATTCTCCTTCTTCTGCAATCGCCCGTACCTGCACAGGAAAAAGATCAGGCTGAACTGAAAGAGTACTTTCTGGATGCAGAGTTTTTCTTTGCCGAAGAAGAGTATCCCGATGCCTTGACCGATTACATGGAACTTTATAACAATGGATATAGCGGAAATGCCAATATCAATTACAGGATGGGGATTTGCTATCTGAATATGCCGGGGCAGAAGGACAAAGCCATTAATCACCTGCTCGAAGCCGTCAAAGACGTATCTTCCAAATATAAGGAGAGCATCAAGCAAAAGACAGCCCCTGTTGACGCCTATCTTTTCCTGGGGAATGCGTATCGTGTTAACAACCAGTTGGATAAAGCTATCGGATCGTATAACAAATACAAAGAATTAGCCGGTTCTGCTGAGGAATTAAAATATGCCGACCAGCAGATTGCAGCCTGCAACATAGCGATACAGTTCATCAGTGATCCGTTAAGGATCAGGATGACCAACCTTGGTGATTCTGTCAACGGGAATTCCTCAAATTTCAAAGCCGTTGTATCGGGTGACGGTAAAACATTGCTGTATATGAATGAGCTGCCTTTCTATGATGCAGTTTACTTTTGCAGGTATACGCCCGGAGGCTGGTCAGCTCCGGTTAACATCACACCCCAGATCCAATCAGACGGGGATCAGTATGTTTCATCGGTTTCATTTGACGGTACACAATTGTACCTCACCAGAGAAGATCCTTTTAACAGTGACATTTATGTGAGCAATTACAGTAACGGCAAATGGTCAAGATCCGTTCCGGTTCAGGGACAGGATATAAACACAAAATACTGGGAATCTCATGCTTCAATAGCTGCCGACGGCAAAACGCTGTATTTTACCAGCAACCGGAAAGACGGCATCGGTGAAATGGACATTTATAAATCACAGCTGTTAAGCAACGGACAATGGGGTATGCCTGTAAACCTGGGAACTACTGTCAATACAGCCCTGAATGAAGATACTCCTTTTATTACAGCGAATGACAGCCTGCTTTATTTCAGTTCTCAGGGACATAAGAACATGGGGGGTTATGATGTTTTCCTGTCAAAACTCGGTCCGTCCGGTCAGTGGTCGAATCCTGAAAATGTCCGTTATCCTGTCAGCACAACTGATGACGATCTTTTTTATTATCCCTGGTACAATGGTAAGGTTGGCTATGTTTCCGCGATCCGGAACGGAGGATTTGGAAAGGAAGATATTTATGCCTTGCAGCCGGAAGGTGACAGACCTTTGCCTGAGATGCTGGCTGATTTCTTTAAGTCACAGGAGAAGCCTGTGACACCCGTTGTGGCAGCCGTAATACCTTCAGAATCTCCTGTAACTCCCGAGCCCCAGGTAATTCCTGAAACGCCGGTACCTCCCGAAACCCCGGTAACTCCTGTAACCCCGCAACCCTTGCCGCCGGCTTTACCGGCAATTCCAAAAGAAATTGAACTTGCCCCGGTCTATTTTGCCTTTGACAATTTCCAGCTTAATGATGCCGGCAAGCAGGAGCTTGATCAGGTATCGCGGATCATGAAGGATTACCCGGTGATTCGTGTAAAGCTGGTAGGTCATGCAGATGCCAAAGGACCTGCTGAATACAATCTGAAGCTTTCAGAAAAACGTGCCAACGCTGTCATGCAATACCTGGTCAGCAAGGGGATCGAAAAGAACAGGCTGGAAACGCTCGGGCTGGGTGAGAAAAACTTCGCAGCAATCAATTCGAATCCTGACGGATCGGATAATCCCGAAGGACGCAGGTTGAACAGGCGTGTTGAATATGAAATTATCGGCCAGGATGAAAGTGTGATCCTTATTAAAATGCCTCCGGTACCCGAGCACCTTAAACCCAGGGAATAGTCAGGTTATGCGAACATTATCTTTTCTTATCCTGCTTTCTTTATTGATTCCTTCCATGCAGGGACAAACCGCAGAAGAGATCAGGGAGTTCTTTAACGAAGGCGAGTTTTTTTTTACCCGCGGCGACTACAAGGAGGCAGCCTTCTATTTCAGGAAAGTAGTTGACAGTTCTCCCGACAATGCACATTATAATTTCATGCTTGGGGAATGTTATATGAATATTCCGGGTAATGAAGTACAAGCAATAACCTGCCTTGAAAAAGCGTCCGTAAATACTGTCGCAAAAAACAAATATCGCGGCAGGGACTTTGAGGAGACAAACGCACCGCTTCATGCCTGGTTCTACCTCGGGAATGTTTACCGGATGAATAACCGGCTCGATGATGCACTGAGAGCCTATGATACTTTCATCAACTCTCCTTTCTATTATGGCAATTATAATGTGAACATCGTTGAGAATGAAATAAAATCATGTGAAAGGGCCAAGATTATTCTTGACAGCCCGGTGGCGTATGAAGAAGTTATGCTGGACACCATGATCAATACTCCGGCGTCGGAAATTTCTCCCGTTGTTACACCCGATGGCCAATTCATGGTCTTCGTCAGACGGTTGAAATTCTACGATGCCATCCTCTTTACGGCAAAGAATGGGAACACCTGGACACAGCCTGTCAATCTGAATCCCCTCATCGGTTCCGATGGGGATTTCTATCCGGTTTGTCTGTCCGGTGACGGGAATGAGCTCTATCTGGTCCGGAAAAACATGGAAAACAGTGACCTGTATGTTTCTGTCAGGCGCGATGCCACATGGACAAAAGCAGAAGCGCTTAATAATCATATCAATACAAAGTACGATGAAACCTGGGCAAGCATTGCAGCAGACAAGCAGACCCTGTGGTTCACCAGTTCAAGAAAAAAGGGCTTCGGAAGCCTGGATATCTATTATTCGCAAAAGGAAAAATCGGGTGGATGGGGGAAAGCCAGGAATGCAGGCAAGATCATCAATACACCTTTTGATGAGGACAGCCCTTGTATTATCCGTAACGGGGAAACATTGTTTTTCAGTTCAAAGGGCCATTACAGCATGGGTGGATTTGACATTTTCTTTACCACCAGACAGGATAAGACCTGGGGAGATCCTGTGAATATTGGTTCACCTATAAACAATACCACAGATAATCTGGGATTTGTACCGCTGAGTAACGGGGAATCAGGATATTATTCCAGGATCAGCAACATGGATGGTACAGCAGAGGATATTTACAGACTGACTTTGAAATCGATAAAGCCAGTCCCTTAAGTATTCGCACAACTCCTGAATCACATGCAGCTATTTCCCATACCATGATCAGAAAAGTTGAATATGAAATCATTTTGCGTGCGCCGGAGCTCTCGGATATTGATGTATTGTATCGCTGGGAAAACGATCCTGAAATCTGGCATGTCAGCAATACCTATACTCCCTTCTCAAAGTACGTCCTTGAGAAGTACATTGAAAATGCACATCTGGATATATACCAGGTAAAACAACTCAGGCTGATGATCGATGTCCGGGAAAGCCATGTTGCGGAAGCACGTCCCGTGGGAACCATTGATCTTTTCGATTTTGATCCTTACCACAACAGGGCTGGAATAGGGATCCTGATCGGTGAGAAATCGGACCGGAAGAAAGGATATGCCTCAGGCGCACTGGAAAAATTCATTGACTACAGCTTTAATACACTCCAGTTGCATCAGTTGTACTGTAACATCACCGAAGGGAACAACAGCAGCCTGCGGCTTTTCAAAAAGTTCGGGTTTGCAGTTTCGGGCCATAAGGCCGACTGGATAAAAACACCCCGTAAATACCTCAGGGAATTATTGCTGCAACTGATAAATCCCGGGGACAATTAATCCAATGCCCGGGAGTTAGTCTAATCCGGTTCGCACCAAGATAATAACATTTCAGATCAGTTCATTCAGAGAGGGTTGGCTTTTATTTGTTAATAAAAGCAATATGACATCATGTTTTTTTTTTCATATCTTCGCCTTATCGGTATGTCATGATCCGGAAATAACCCTTAAATACGGCACGCATATGAACAGGCTTATCGGCTTTCTGTTTGCTTGCATTTCTCTCCTGTTCACCTACAACCTCCAAGCTCAAAGTGAAAGCGACATTGGTCCGCTTATTGACGCCGCAGACCTCAGTAAGCTGGGTAAAGCCAATGATTACAAAGCGGAGGCAGACAAGCTTATCGAAGAAGCCAGCAGGCTGAACATGGAAGCCCTGTCCATTCTGGCCGATCCGGCGCTTAACGAAAATTCGGCAACCAAGAAATCCGCACAATTGGAAAGTCAGGCACGCAAGAAACAGGTACAGGCTTCCGGACTCTATGAAAAGTGTAATGAAATCAAGTTCACAGTTTACCGCAAGTATATCGACAAGTTCTGGAAGGCTCATCCCGGTCAGGAAGCAGATTTTTTAAATGCTAAACTGCTCGAAGAACAGGCCAGTGATAATTATTTCCAGGCGATAAGTTACAGAATTGAGGCCAAGAAAATGGATGATGAACTTACCAAAATTGAAAAACTCAACGAAGCGGATGATCTCGAGGCACAGGCTATCCAGAAACAGGTAACTGCATTGGGTGCCTATCATCACATAACGGGCACAGCTGAACAGGTCCCTCTTGATGAGCGGGAAATCCCTGCCGTTCAGGAAGCGCCTGCCGAAACGATTGGCAATGTACCGGAAGCAACTCTTCCGTCAAGGCTCGAATTAAACCAGGCGGAGATCGACCGGTATAACCGGTATCAGGCAGAGGGGCAGTATATTGATACAACGCTTTCGACAGGGCAAATTGCCGGATTATCCGCATTTGAGACCGATACGGTGCTTCGCTTGTGGTATGATTATATTTACGGACACGAAGCATTGGCCACAGAACCTCTGTTGGCCACAACACCGGATTCTTTGAAGGAGGGATTACAGGCCCGGCAGGCCCCCGATGCCGGACAATCAGCTGAAATCGGGATTATCACCGACGAAAACAAGGATCAGCTGGTACCGGCGGATGAGAATGTGATTTACCGTGTACAGGTTGCCGCAAACCGTTCGGAACTTTCCCAGCGGGCATTGAGCCGGATGTATTACGGGAACAAACAGGTTGAAATGATCAACGAGAATGGCTGGTATAAATATTCGGTCGGTGATTTTGACACCTACGATGAGGCAAGTAAATTCAGGAAATCAAGCGGAATCAGCAATGCATATATTGTTGCCTACCGAAAAGGGACCACATTCGCACCTGCCGTTGAAGCCACGGAAATCAAACCTCCGGCTCCCCTGTTACCGGAGGGGACACAAAGATTGCCGGCCGGATTGATATTCCGGATCCAGGTTGCAGCGAGCAGGGTCCCGCTCAGCATGGATCAGTTTAAGAAAATTTACAGAGGCACATACCCGGTGGAAATGATCGCTGAAGAAGGCTGGTACAAATACCAGTTGATGGGAGTAAGGTTGTATTCCGATGCCCTGCGCCTCAAACAGAGCGTAGGATCCGAAGGAGCCTTTGTTGTTGCCTACGAAGATGGTGTGAAGGTCAATATGGCCGGTGCTCTCGAAAAAAGCAGGGAACTGGAGCGTACCGTTCAGTCCAGGGGCCGGAAAGGTATCCTGGAGGAAACGGAATATCATTTACAGCTGGCCGCATCGAGGATTCCCATGAAGTCTGATGAACTCGGCAACCTTTACAGCGGAACAGAAGCCATTTCAATAATTCTTGAAGACGGCTGGTTCAAATATCATTTGAAAGCAGGAAACTCTTCGGAAATGGCGGAACAATTCAAACAGGCCAGCCGGATCGATAAGGCTTTTATTGTACCTTACCGTCGTGCAGCCAAGATTACCTATTTCGAGGCATTACAGGAAACAAAATAAGACGTTAATCATTTAAATAAATCGGCTATGAAAATTCGAAAAAAACAGTTGATAAATTTGGGGATTAAGCTTGTGCTCATCCCGGCTCTGGTGTTAACCTCATGTATATCACAGAATAAGGTAAAGCTTTTGCAGGAAAGGACTGCGAAAGAAATGACAGCGGATTTTACCAACCCTAAAAATACAACCTACCGGTTGCAGGCAGGAGACTATCTGTATATAGAAGTATACAGTGTTGATCCGAAAACAAGCAAGTTCTTTCAGACCGATTTTCCCGACCTGATGAATCCCACGTACCTGTATCTTAAAAGCTATACGGTTGATGAATTCGGGTACATCAATTTTTCATTTGTGGATAAGATGTATGTGAAGGGGCTCACAGTTGCCGAAGTCAGGGACCAGGTCCAGAAAACGCTGAATGAATACTTTAAAGAGTCTACCGCCGTGGTAAAACTGGTCAATTTTGAGGTCTCTGTCATCGGTGAGGTAAACCAGCCCGGAAGCTTTACCATTTATCGGGATCAGATCAATCTTTTCCAGGCAGTTTCAATGGCAGGCGGTTTCAAGGATTTCGGCAATCCCAAAAAAGTGAAACTGGTACGGCAATCCCAGACAGGCTCAAACCTCGTTCAACTGGATCTTTCTGACAACAAAATCCTGGAATCTCCCTATTTTTATCTGCAGCCGAACGATATCATTTATATAGAGCCCTTGAACGCAAAATCATGGTCCTATGTCCGGTTCCCGTATGAAACATTCCTGGTGCTGATTTCTACCATACTGGTCGGATGGAATGTGTACCTGAATTCAACGGATTGATAATCAGTAGAACTACCATCAGGAGAATCTGAGAATGACAGATGAACGAAATGTTGATATTGTAGAGGAGGATTCCATAGACATCAAGGCATTTCTGATCAAGTGCTTTAACAAGTGGTATTACTTCGCGGGATTCCTGGTCATTGCTTTCCTCATAGCCACTTTGATCAACCGCTTTACCACTCCGGTATTCAAAGTCACAACCTACCTGCTGATCCGGGACGAGGAGAATCCTCTTGATCCGCAGAACTTCATAGGGACCTCCCTGTATGGGAATCCCTATACGCTTCAGAATGAGATTGGCCTGCTGCAATCGAAAAACCTGACAGGAAGGGCATTGCTCGACCTTGATTTCTCAGTGTCCTACTTTCTCGAAGACCGGTTTAAATCCACCGAGATCTATCATGACGCGCCCTTTATCGTTATGATTGACAGCCTGTATGATCAGCCCCTGGGGGTAAAGTTCAACCTGACATTCCTGAATGATACCTTCATGGTCATTCAGGCCTCGGAAAAAGAGGTAGCCGTATACAATTATCCGGGCGATGCAATTACGGGTTCCATAGCGAGCTATGAATTGACCGACACGGTTACATTTGGAGAACTTACCGGCAACCGGTTCAGCCGCTTCAGGATAATTCCCAATTTCGAGAATCTAAGCAGGATCGGAGGTAACAGGGACTATTCCTTTCAGTTCAACAGTCTCAGTCAGCTGATCAACCGCTTCAGGGTCAGCGAGGTAGAGGCAACCAAGAATTCTTCCATTTTACAGATTTCCATCCGGTGCAGCAATATCCGGCAGGGAGTGGATTATCTGAATAAGCTTACGGAGGTTTTCCTTTCCAAAGGAATTGAACGGGAGGACAAAATTGCCCTGTCCACCATTGAATTCATCGATAATCAGCTGAAGGGTATCACCGATTCGCTTAGGTACTCCGAAGACCGGCTGCAGCGTTTCAGGACAGCCAGGGGGGTCACAAATATTGACTTCCAGGCACAGCAAACCTATGAGCAAATGGAGAGCCTGCAGGACCAGAAAGCGGAGCTGATCGTAAAGTCGAAATACTACAATTACCTCCGGGATTACCTGTTGAAAAACAACCGGGTGGATGATCTTATTGCTCCCTCCTCCATGGATATCAGCGATCCGTTGCTGAATAACCTCATTATTGAGCTTACAAGCCTGTATACCGAACGTACCGAAGTATCCTACAATACCGTCAAGGATAATCCATACCTGAGTTCTCTCGAATCGAAGATCGCTGATATCAAGGCAAAGCTGCTGGAGAACATCGATAACATCATCAATGCCTCGAATATTTCGCTTCAGGAAATTGATGCACGCATCTCCGGTATCGAGTCGGAGATCAATAAGCTTCCTGAAAGCCAGCGTGAACTGCTGATCATTGAGCGCAAATTCAAGTTGAATGATGCTATTTATACCTACCTGTTGACCAAGCGTTCCGAGGTGCAGATTTCCAAAGCTTCCAATATCCCCTCAAACGAAATCCTCGACCAGGCCTCACAGGATGATTTCGTTAGGGTAAGCCCCAATCCCCGCATGAATTATATCGTGGCACTTTTGCTGGGCCTGTTCCTGCCTGCAGCCATGGTATACCTGCTTGATTTCTTCCGGAATAAGATTGTCGATAAAAAAGAAATACAGTCCATAACCGATGTTCCGGTTATCGGACATGTTATCCACAATACCCATAAGACCAGCCTGGTGGTGGACGAGTTTCCCTCTTCGCTGATCGCAGAGTCATTCCGTTCGCTGAGGACGAATTTTCAGTTCTTCCCGAACGGGGAAGGGAAGAATGTTGTTCTGATCACTTCCATCATCAAGGGAGAAGGTAAAAGCTTCACTTCGGTGAACCTGGGAACGGTGTTCGCCCAGAACCAGAAGAAAGTAGTGGTGATTGACTTTGATTTAAGAAAGGCAAGGATCAGGCAATACCTTGGCATTGAGGCAGAGGATGGTCTCAGCAGGTACCTGAGCCATCTATCGCAATTACAGGACATAATTTTCCCCTCGGGTATCCCCAACCTCGATGTGATACCATCGGGTCCGATACCGCCCAATCCTTCCGAGCTGATTTCCTCGGAAAGAACTGCAGTGCTATTTGACGAACTGAAAAGCCGTTATGATATCATATTGATCGATTCACCTCCAATAGCGCTTGTTTCCGATGCCTTGCTCCTGTTAAGGTATGCCAGCATCAGATTAATTGTTGTACGACAGAATTTTACGCCAAGGAGCCTGTTTACATCGGTTATGAATGATCTGGAAAAGCGGGGCATCAAACCGTTGAGCATTATCATCAACGATGAGAAAATTGGGCAGAACGGCTATGGTTATGGTTATGGCTATGGTTATGGTTACGGATACGGGCAGGAACCTGAAAAGCAAAGCGTCGGATGGTCAATCAGGCGCATCTTCGGCGGCAACTAGCCACCTGCGTTCACAGAGCTGAAATCAGGCACATCGGGTAAAAACCTGTATTGTTTATTCACCCTGCTGATCTCGCAGCAGTAATGCTTTATCCCGTTGGTAATCAACATGTAGATAGCCATGTACTTGTTGTTGTACCTACCGGCCTGGTCAAAAACATGCTGGTTGATCTCAACCCCGGGGGCCTTGCATTCCACGATCATGAGGGGCTCACCCTTGCGGCTGTATACCAGCAAATCGAACCGCTGCCTGCGCCGGTTGCTGTTGAATCCCTTTTCTACCGAGATGAGACCCAGGGGAAAATTCTTCACGGTAACGAGGTAATTGACCACATGCTGACGTACCCATTCTTCGGGTGTCAGTTGAACGTATCTGCGCCTGATTTCATCAAAAATGTATTTTTTCCCCTTGTCTTCCTTTATCCTGAACAAATATGTTGGTAAATTTAGCGGTTCCATAATCAGGGTTTGCATACGTAAATATAAGTAATTGGGCAATCAATCCTTTTATTCTGATGACTTTTGAAAACATAATTGCTGATCTGAAAGCCAGGAAATTTAAACCGGTATACTTTCTGACGGGTGAAGAGCCGTATTTTATTGACAGCATTACCGGTTACCTGTCCGAGCACGTGCTTGCCGAAGCGGAAAGGGCTTTTAATCAACTGATCCTGTATGGCCGGGATACCGACATCAGCAATATCATAACATCTGCCAGAAGATTTCCCATGATGGCCTCACACCAGCTGATCATTGTAAGAGAAGCCCAGAATCTCAAGAGTCTGGAAGGTCTGGAGCATTACCTGGCGGCTCCCCTGAGCACTACCATTCTTGCTTTTGCGTACAAGTATAAAAAAATCGATAAGCGGACAAAGCTGGCAAAGATGCTGGCGGAGAAAAGCGTTTTGTTCGAATCCGACAAGGTGCGTGAAGACAAAGTTCCCTCCTGGATAAGTTCGCATCTGGCTTCGGATAATTACCAGATCGAACCCAAAGCAGCCTCACTGCTTACGGATTTCCTGGGCAACGACCTGGGGAAGATAGTCCACGAACTGGAGAAGCTCATCCTGGTGTTACCTGCAGGTACGCGTCAGATTACCGCGGGCATGATCGAGAAGAATATAGGCATCAGTAAGGATTTCAATAATTTTGAGCTCAATCGTGCGCTGGTAACCCGTGATATTGTCAAAGCCAACAGGATCATCCGTTACTTCAGCAGCAACCCCAGGAACAATCCGTTTATCCTTACGGTTTCTTCGCTGTTCTTTTATTTTGGCAAAATATTACTGTTTCACGGATTGACCGATAAGAGCAGGGAAAATGTAGCCAGGGAGCTGGGCATCAACCCTTATTTTGTTGCCGAATACCAGCAGGCTGCCAGAACCTTTCCCATGGCCAAGACGCAGCAGATCATATCGTGGCTGCGCGAGTACGATCTGAAGGCCAAGGGATCCTCTGCAGCATCGGAAGGAGATCTGCTAAGAGAGTTGATTTATAGAATTTTACATTAGTTAGATACCATGAACATTACAACTTACATGCTGATTGGCTTTACAGCACTGATCTCGATATCGGCTTTCAACAACAGTGACTGGTTCTATAAACTGCAATTCAATCCTTACCAGGTATACCATCGTCGGCAATGGTACCGGTTGCTGACGCATGGATTCCTGCATGCCAGCTGGACCCACCTGATCATCAATATGCTGGTCTTATATTTCTTCGGCCCGCAGGTTGAGCGATTCTTAAAGATGGCGCTGGCACCTGAATTGCAGCACTTATACAGGATTATTTACTTGCTTTTTTATTTTGCAGCCATTGTAACGGCCTCACTTACAAGCCTGGTCAAGCATAAGAACGATCCATGGTACAACGCTGTGGGAGCCTCCGGGGCTATCTCGGCCATAATTTTCTTTTTCATATTCTTCCAACCCTGGGAACTGCTTTATATATACGGGATCATACCCATTCCGGGGATCATCATGGGGGTCCTTTACCTGATGTATTCACATTTTATGAGCAAGCGTGAGACGGATAATATCAACCACGATGCTCATCTGACGGGGGCGTTGTTCGGGTTCATCTTTCCCCTGATACTGAATTACAAACTGATACACTATTTTATCAGCCAGTTGTTGAGCTTTTCTTTCTGAAACCTGTTAGGTCTTTATGCCGGAACACAATTACATATGCCTGAAAGGTGTGTTCAAGAAGGACAGTGAGCCGAGTTTTTTCCCGGCGAACAGGGCTTTCAGGTATGGAGATGCCTTGCATGAGAACATACATGCCTGTGCAACTGCTCCGCAGTTTCTTGGCTATCATTTGGAGCGATTGTTTGAAAACATGCGGTTACTTTCCATGGAGGTACCTGCTTTTTTTTCCGCTGATTTCTTCACACAGCTGATCACACAGCTTCTCAACAAGAACAGGCAATTTGGAGGAGCCAGGATCAGGCTTACCGTTTTTCGCGACACCGTAGAAGATTTTGTACCGGAGCAGGGCAGGATATCCTTTCTGCTGGAAAGCCAGCCACTGGCTCATGACCATTATGCATTAAATGAAAAAGGGCTCATTGCGGACATCTGCCCTGGTTTTACCAAGCATACGGGTCCCCTGTCGCATGTACATGATGCACATGCTTTGCTTTATCTGCTTGCTGCTATCGAAGGCCGGAAAAACAGCCAGGATGAGGTGGTGATGTTGAATGAGGCCGGCCGCATAGTTGAGACCCCGGATTCAAATATATTCCTGGTTAGCGGTGATTCGGTTTTCACCCCGGATATCCGGCAGGGATGCATTCCGGGGGTCATGCGCCGGGTGGTGACGGAGCTTGCCGGTGCGGCAGGCTACAGGGTAAATGATCAGAGTCGGTTAACCCCGGCTGCCCTGGATGACGCCGAAGAGGTTTTCCTGACCAATGCAGTTGATGGAATCCGGTGGGTGGGGGCGTTCCACGAACGAAGGTATTATAAAAGAATGGCGAAGATTCTGACAGGGTTGTTAAATGAAAGGGCGTTTAATAGAATTTAAGTTTATTAAATATCCTTCGACTACGCTCGGGATGACAAACCTGTCAGGCTGAGCGGAGTCGAAGCCTTGGTCAGGCTGAGCGGAGTCGAAGCCCTAGTTATTCTGTGGATTCTCGGGGAAGTTTGCCCACATCTGGTACTTTTTACCAAGCCGGTTCAGGGCAATGTTCCAGAAATACTTGTTCATGGGAGACATAATTTCATCGGGACTGATATCAGCAACCACCCAGGCATTGTCGTTCAGCTCATCCTCCAGCTGATTGGACTGCCAGCCGCTGTAACCGAGGAAAAACCTTATGTTTTCATTGTTGAGGCTTCCCGATTCCAACAGCCGTTTGATCACATCAAATTCCCCTCCCCAGTATATGTTTTCAATAACTTTCATGCTGTTGGGAATAATATCGCCCAGGGTGTGGATATAATGGAGTGTATTGGTCTGTACTGGTCCTCCCAGTGAAACAATCGCATCAATGGCCGGAAAGTCGGTGATGATCTCATGTACCTTCATGTTTACAGGCTTGTTCAGTACAAACCCCACCGTTCCCTCCTCTGAGTGTTCCGTGATTAGAACGATCGACCTTTTAAAATAGTTGTCCATCAGAAAGGGTTCAGAAATAAGAATCCGGCCCTTTTGCGGAAGGAGTGTATTCTCAGACTGAAAAAAATCATAATGGATTTGCATCTTGTAATGTTTATAGGTACCAGATCAAAATCTATTCCACAGTCACATAGTGTCACCAAAATTAACCAAACATGCTGTTACATCATGGACCGTTTTAATAACGGTTTGCCCTGTTCCCTTATTATCAATATTTCAGGAACGGATGCGAATCATCTTGGAATCGGTTACGTGAAAAGTACGCGAGAAATGTCATAGAATAGGCAACAAACAACATCATAAATTTCATACAAGGTTTAATTTTAGGTTTATTTCGGGAGAGGGGGTAGCGGTACGACCCCCTTTTCTGTTTTAACCCTTCAGCAAAGTCCAGTCAGGGCGCAGGTTCTTTAAATTGACCTTCACGGGCCTTTGCTTCCGGTATCGGCTTCTTTCTTCGCATTGCGGACAGCGAATTCCAAGCCGGATCATATTCCTGTTCGTGCCAACCTCGGTTTCAGGGAATTTCCTGCCAAAGAAAAAGATGTTAATTCCCAGGAAAAGGAAGGAAAGCGAAACAAGTGCGGTTACGATGATGAGCAATTGTAACATGATTCATTCAAATGATCTGTGCAAAAATAGAACAAAAAACAATAGGATTGGTTCAACCGGCCGAACATTCCAAAGGGTAGAGTGTTAATATCCTAACAAATCGGAACTATGATTGGTAATGAAGTCCTTAATGCCCAAACTCCCGATCTTAATCTCTCCGGCGAAGAAATCCTGAAAGACTACCGGCTTGCCCTGGTAAGCAGGCACTGCAGCCTTACAGGCCGCAAAGAGGTCCTGACCGGCAAGGCCAAATTCGGGATATTCGGTGACGGCAAGGAGGTTGCCCAAATTGCCTATGCCCGGCAGTTCAGGAATGGTGACTGGCGCTCAGGGTATTACCGCGATCAGACATTCATGATGGCTGCCGGCTTACTGACGGTTGAGGAATTTTTCGCCCAGTTATACGGAACTGCCGATGAAGAGCTAAACCCGGGCAATGCCGGTCGTTCGTTCAACAATCATTTTTCCACACGCAATGTCGACAGCAAAGGGGAGTGGCTCGATCTGACACAGCAGAAGAATTCAGCTTCCGATCTTTCGCCCACGGCAGGACATATGCCACGGTTACTGGGGCTGGGATTGGCTTCCAGACTTTTCAGGGTAAACCCGGAATTGTCGCGTTTTACCAGGATCAGCATCAACGGCGATGAAGTGGCTTTTGGCACTATCGGAGATGCAAGTACATCCGAAGGGCATTTTTTTGAGACCATGAATGCTGCAGGTGTTCTGCAAATACCGCTTGCTGTTGCCGTTTGGGATGACGGATATGGTATTTCGGTCCCTACCGCCCGACAAACAACAAAAGCAAGCATTTCGAAAGTGCTCAGGGGATTTGAAAGAAACGGCGGTGACCAGGGTATACTGATCTTTGAAGCCAGGGGATGGGATTACCCCCGTTTAAACGGCATGTTTGCGGAAGGCATTGCCAGATGCCGCCAGGAACATATTCCCGTGCTGTTCCATGTGGTGGAGGTTACACAGCCGTTGGGACATTCCACATCGGGCTCGCATGAGCGTTACAAATCGCCTGAACGCCTTTCCTGGGAGGCTGAACACGATTGCATTTCCAGAATGAAAGAATGGATCATCGAACAGGGGATTGCCACACATCCTGAACTTGAAGCCATTGAAAATTCAGCTGTTGAAGAGGTGGCGATGGCCCGTGAGAAGGCCTGGAACAGCTACCTGTCGCTTATCCGCAGCGAAAAAGAAAGCCTTTTATCCATTATCGAAGGCAAAAGCTGCGTTTGCCGGCGCGAAAACATCGACAAAATACAGCTGTATACTTCCAACCTCAGCGGCATTGCCTCCCCTGTCCGCAAGGACAATATCAGCACGGCAAAGAAGATCCTCCGGCATGTTTGCCATGATTGTCCGCAGCGGGAAACGTTCAGCAAAGGACTTATGCACTGGATTGAACAAAACAAGGTCAACGGATTTGAAAAGTACAGCGCCTATCTGTATGATGAAGGCCCCCGCTCGGCATTGAACGTGACAGCAGCGGAGCCGCAGTATGCGGAGAATCCGGCAATGACAACAGGCCGGGAGGTACTGCGGGATAATTTTGATGCGCTTTTTGCAAGGTACCCTTTACTGGTGGCTTTTGGCGAGGACGTTGGCAAAATTGGCGGCGTAAACCAGACATACGAAGGCCTTCAGAAAAAATACGGAGAACACCGGATCTTTGACACCGGTATACGGGAGACCGCTATCATCGGCAAAGGAATAGGGCTTGCCCTCAGGGGTTTCAGGCCCATTGCCGAAATACAGTATTTCGACTACCTCTTATATGCCCTGCAGATTCTGAGCGATGACCTTGCCACTACCCACTGGCGTACGGCAGGAGGCCAGAGTGTACCGCTGATCATCAGCACCAGGGGTCACCGGCTCGAAGGAATATGGCATTCAGGATCGCCCCTGAGCATGGTGATCAATTCCATTCGCGGTATATATGTTTGTGTACCACGAAACATGACGCAGGCGGCAGGATTTTATAACACCCTGCTCGAAGGTAACGATCCGGCCCTCGTGATTGAACCGCTCAATGCATACCGGCTGAAAGAACTGAAACCCGAGAATCCCGGGGAATACAAGGTTCCCCTGGGGATGCCGGAGATCCTCGAAGAAGGAGATGACTTAACCCTGGTTACCTATGGTTCTTGCGTAAGAATTGCCCAGGATGCTTCGAAGCAGTTGAAGGAATTCGGTATCAATGTGGAACTGATTGACGTTCAAACGCTCCTGCCTTTTGACCTGACGGAAATGATCCTGGATTCCATCCGGAAAACCGGCAGGGTTCTTTTCTTTGACGAGGATGTTCCCGGCGGGGCAACTGCATTTATGATGCAACAGGTGATCGAAGGGCAGGGAGCCTACAGGTATCTCAGGTCAGAACCCCGGACGCTGGCGGCAAAAGAACACCGGCCTGCTTATTCAACTGATGGGGATTATTTCTCCAATCCGAATGCCGAGGATGTGTTTGATGCTGTTTATGCCATGATGCATAGCGCCGATCCGGGCAAGTACCCCCGGCTTTATTAATACAGATGCTTCCCTTCGGCTCCGTTCAGCATGACTAAACAAACCTATAACCTGAACCGCTCCTCCAAAAAACACTTCAGCTCCTCGTATTCAATCATCACAGGGAATTCCGGGTAGTCCCTGATGACATTCTGTGGCGGGCGGAACAGCACACCCTGGTCGGCTTCCAGCAACATGTTGATGTCATTGTAGGAGTCGCCAAAGGCAATCACTTCATAATTAAGGCTTTTCAGTGCTTTCACGGTTTCACGCTTGGAGTCTTTCTGTCGAAGGTTATAACCGGTAATGATCCCGTGTGAATCCAC
Organism: Bacteroidales bacterium UBA5072; assembly: GCA_002415855.1. Classification (GTDB taxonomy): domain Bacteria; phylum Bacteroidota; class Bacteroidia; order Bacteroidales; family UBA10428; genus UBA5072. The sequence goes on along the minus strand of DIAS01000104.1, from coordinate 14,656 downwards.
CTCGAGTGAATGGCAAAAAAGTGTTGGCCTGTCAAGCTGTTCCATCAGCGGATCGGCAAATTCAACAAAGGTATCCGATACCACAATAAACCGGGTTACCCGCTTCAGCCAGTTTATCATCTCGAGTGCGCCGTGTAGGGGCTTGATGGTGGCAATCACCCGTTGAATATCGAGCAGGGTAAGATTTTTTTCTTTCAGGATTTCCAGCCTATGTCGCATCAGCTCGTCGTAGTCCTTGATGTCGCGCGTCGTAAGCCGGAGTTCCGGGATGCCGGTTCTTTCAGCCACGTTGATCCATACTTCGGGAACCCATACTCCTTCGAGATCAGAACATACCGCGTGTAATTTTTTCATGTTTCTTGTTCAGGTTTTTCGGCTGCCAAGATAGGTAAAATTTAGTACCGGACTTTCAGGTAATCCCTGAATTGTGCATAGTCGTTCTCCAGTCTGTCAAACGATTCATCGGCGTGGTCCAGTCCCGTCATCGAAGGAGGGAGTTCGGGCTCGATACCCAGCAGGGTCCGCACCTCTTCAGGAAATTTAGCAGGATGGGCGGTTTCCAGATTTATGGCAAGCTGGTTGCCGGGAATATCCTCCTGAAACTTTCTCAGGTATTCCAACAAGCCGGCCCAGCCTGCAGCGCCATGTGGTTCTGTAAGAACCCCGTACCCGAGGTAGGTGTCCTTCAACACGCGTGTGGTTTCCTGATCGCTGATGCTGACAGCAAAAATATCCTCGTGCATCCGGCGGATGTCAGGATCACGTGTGATGTTACCCTTCTCATCCATGGCACCGCCGTAAAGAGAGATCACCCGGGCCATGTTGCTGGGGTGCCCGACATTCATGGCGCTGGATATGCAATTCCTTGAGGGAACGATGGTGGCATAATTCCCGGTTTGAAAGTAAACAGGCACTTCATCGTTCTCATTGGTGGCAATGATGAACTTTTTAACCGGAAGGCCCATTCTTTTTGCCAGCAGGCCTCCCATCATGTTGCCAAAATTGCCGGAAGGGACTGAGAAAATCACCTGTTCACCGTTGATGGTATCAGCTAATTGCGACCAGGCATAAAAATAATAAAATGACTGGGGAAGCAGGCGTCCGATGTTGATGGAATTAGCCGACGACAGGCTGAGGCTGGCGAGACTGTCATCCATGAATGCCTGTTTGACAAGGGACTGGCAGTCATCGAATTTGCCCTGCAATGAAATGATCCTGATGTTCTTTCGCAGCGTGGTCATTTGTTTGCGTTGCCGTGGGGTTACCTCATTCTCCGGGAAGAGGATCACCACCCGGATATTATCAAGCCCGTAAAACGCATTGGCGATTGCGCTGCCGGTATCACCCGATGTGGCGGTGAGGATCAGCATCCTGCGGTTCTGTTGTTGCAGGAAGTGTTGCATGAGGCGGCCCATCATGCGTGCGGCAAAGTCCTTGAACGAAGCCGTAGGGCCCTGGTCGAGCCGCATGATATAATTCCGGTCGTAAACATGCTGCAGAGGTACCTCAAAATTGTAGGCATCTTTAACAATTGACCTGAGGCTGTTTTCGGAAATTTCACCCCGCAGGAAATTTTGCGCTATCACGAAGGCAATTTCATGATAGGGTTTACCGGCCAGACTTTTCAGGATATTCTTGTCGAGTGCGGGGATGTGATCGGGCATATAAAGACCGTTGTCCGGTGCCAGTCCTTTCAGCAGGGCTTCACCAAAGCTTACCCTGGCTGCATTCCCGTTGGTAGAGTAGTACAGTATCTTGTCGGAGGTCATGTTGATGAAATATGGCTGCTAATTTAACGAATTGAGGGAATCGAAGTGCTTTTCCTTGAAATCCTTCAGTGATGGCAGCTTAAGGTCAGCAAAGTCAAAACGCGTAGAAGCAAAATCATGGCTGTCGGGTATGGTTACCAGTTTCATCCGTGCAGCCTTGGCCGAGATGGCACCATTGAAGGAATCCTCAAAGGCCAGGCAGTTAACGGGGTCAATTCCCAGTTTTCTGGCGGCTCCCAGATAAAGGGCAGGGTGTGGTTTGCCATGTTCCTCATTCTCTGCCGAGCTGATGATCCTGAAGAATTCAAAGAGGTGGAATTTCTTCAGTGCAGTGGTAATGAGTTTCAGCGGCGATGAGGAAGCAACGGCCACCGGGAGCTTCTTGTCCACGAACAGCTGCAGGACATCGAGATATCCTTCTTTCAGATCGGCTTTTTCAAGGATCAGTTGCTGCATGGCCTCCATGATTTCCTTGTACACCTGGAACAAGCTTTTGCCGGTCCAGTGATAGATGTTATACCAGTGTTGCAGTGTGTCCTGGGTATTGAGACCAGTGGTCATGCGGCACATTTCGGGAGTGAGATTGATGCCTACAGTAGTGAATACACCCATTTCAGCTTCCACCCACAAGGGTTCCGAGTCGATAATGATCCCGTCAAAATCAAAAATTACAGCTTTTATCATGTTCTTCTTTTATACATTGGCCACCCTGATGATATCGGCAAATACGCCTGCAGCTGTCACAGCGGCCCCTGCGCCATAACCACGGATGACCATGGGCTGTTCGTGGTACCGGTCGGTCGTGATCAGGATGATGTTGTTACTTCCTTCGAGCGGATAGGCCGGGTGGGACATTCCTACCTCCACCAACTCAATTTCTGCCACACCGTTCTCAAGCCGGGCGACAAACCTGAGCTTTTTATTTTCGTGGATCAGTTTTTTACGCCGTTCCTCGAATCCGGAATCATACTTTTTCAGAGCGCTCCAGAAATCGTCCATGGTTCCCCTGAAACAATCATCGGGTAAAAAGGGAATGATCCCGATATCCTTGCTTTCGAGCGGGTAACCCGATTCACGGGCCAGAATCAGAAGCTTGCGCTTTACATCAATACCGCTCAGGTCGATCCGAGGGTCAGGTTCGGCAAATCCCTTGTCCATGGCCATCTGAACTGCTTTGCTGAGTGATATCTCCTCACTGATAGTATTAAAGATGAAGTTCAGGGTGCCAGACAGAACGGCTTCGAGCCGCACGATCTTGTCACCGCTCCTGATCAGGTCGTTCAGGGTGCTGATGATCGGCAATCCTGCCCCCACGTTGGTCTCGTACATGAACCTGACGTTCTTCTCGCGGGCGGTCTTTTTCAGGTCACTGTAAAGGGAATATTCCGATGAACAGGCTATTTTATTGGCTGCTACAACTGAAACAAAGGCGCTTAGCACCTGTTTGTAAGTTGCGGCAATATTGGCATCGGCGGTGCAATCGATGAACACGCTGTTCCTGAGGTTCAGGAATTTCATTTTCTGAATGAACAGGTCGATATCGGCCTTCTCCCCCTGCTGCTCCATTTCCCTGCGATAGTCGGCCAGGTTAATGCCCTCGGGATTCAGCAGCATGTTCCTCGAACGACAGATACCCACCACATTTACTTTCAGGTGGTGTTCCCTGAGCAGCACTTCCTGCTGGTTCATGAGCTGCTTCAGCAGGTTGTCGCCCACCGTGCCTGCCCCAACCAGGTAAAGGTGCAATTCCCGGTGATGAGAGAGGAAGAAGCCCTCATGGATGACATTCAGGGCCTTGACGAGGCTTTCCTTCTTGATCACCACGGAGATGTTCAGTTCCGATGATCCCTGTGCCGTGGCAATGACGCTGATACCATTGCGGCCCAGTGAACTGAAGAGGTTGGCAGAGATGCCCGGCGTGTTTTTCATCTGTTCCCCCACGATAGCGATCACGGAAAGATCCTTTTCGATCAGGATGTTCATCACATTCCGCAA
>DIAS01000104.1:0-10541 GCA_002415855.1 Bacteroidales bacterium UBA5072 | reverse complement strand
ACTCCGAGGAGGCCTGGGTGATCAGGATGATGTTCACATCAATCCGGGCAAGTGCGCCGAACAGGCGTGCGGAGATGCCCCTGACACCGACCATGCCGGCGCCCTGCAGGGTTACCAGGTCAATGTCGTCAATAGAGGATATCCCTTTGATCAGGGACGTCCCGGAACGCTTGGATACCCCCGAGATCAGGGTGCCTGCGCCCTCGGGATTGGCAATATTCCTGATGGAGACCTCGATATTCTTCTGGTAAACCGGGTGAATGGTGGGCGTATAGATCACTTCGGCGCCAAAATGAGAAAGCTCCATGGCTTCGGCATAGCTCATGCTCTCAATAGCCAGTGCTTTTTTCACCTTTGCGGGATCGGCCGTCATAAAGCCGTCCACATTGGTCCATATCTCGAGTCGCTCCACACCCAGGGCTGCAGATATAATGGAAGCCGTGTAATCCGATCCGCCCCTGCCCAGCGTGGTGGTTTCGTTGTGCTCGCTGCTGCCGATAAAACCGGGTATTACACCGGTCTTTTTGTAGTTTTTGAACTGGGCCCTGATCAACCGGTCGCTCAGTGCGAAGTTGACCCGTGCATTGCCAAAGGTGCGATCGGTCTTGATAAGCCCCTTCGGATCGATCATTTCAGCATTACCGATGACCCTGCTGATGATGTATGACGACATGATCTCCCCGAAGCTCAGGATCTTGTCCTGGATCTTGGGGGTAACATCGTTCAGCAAATAAACGCCGTTGATGATGCTGATCAGGTCTTTCAGATAGGTGTTGAGGTGCGACAGGACGCCGGTGCGCAAAGGTTCCTCGAATAGACCGGTGACGATCTCGGTGTGTTTGATCTCGATCTCGTTGTACAGGCGGAAGAAGTACTTATCACGCATAGCCGCGAGCCGGGACAACTCAAGCAGCTTATCGGTAATGCCGTGAAACGCCGAAACAACCACCACCGGTGTCCCGGATTCCGATTCGACGATCTTTTTTACCCGCAGAATGTTCTTAGCAGAGTCAATGGCATACCCTCCAAATTTCAAAACTTTCATAACCAGTTGGGTTGACGGTATCAGGGCTTAAAAATACTACAGAAATGGGGATAAAAAAAATAATGGGGAGAGGAGGTGAAAGGGAGATGGGGAGACGGGGAGATGGGGGAGGGCTTGCAGGTAGGTTGTGAGCAGGTTGTGGGTTGTTGTGGGTTGTTGTGAGTTGTTGTGGTGGTTGTGGTGGTTGTGATTGTTGTGGTTGTTGTGGTTGTTGTTATGTTTCCTACGTTCGGCCATGGCTCCTGCCTTGGCCGGATATATGGTGGCAGGCTCTGCCTGGGTAATAAAAATCCCCCCCACCTCCCTCATTTTAAAATAATTGCTATATTTATTTGGGCGTACTGTTTAATTGATTAGTGGTGGTTAGAAAAGAACCATGGTGATTTGAAATGAAATTCTTGCATATAAATACCTTTAAAGGAGTTAGCGTCATCTTAAAACCAATAGGTAGACATTACGATTATAAAATTACCGTATATTAGTTCTGTGAATAAACATGATGGAATACTGGATCTGATAAAGGGTGCTGTTTAGAAAACAGCACCTGTTTCGAAGCTATAGTTGTATGGTTCTCTTGCCAGCTTGAAGAGAGCAACAATACAGAAATATAATTGAATTTATGAGATGTGAACATTGCAATATTGATTCAAATAATGTTAGAACTTATGCATTTTGGTATGGTAAGCTAATACATAAAGATATTACCAGAGAAGTTGATTTAATTGGACCCGAATACATTAAAACAACCATAAATCATTATAAAATAAAAGGTTGCACAGAAGTTGATATTTGTGATAAATGCCTTATCAAACCAAATGCGGAATTAAATATGTTATGCGGTAGCCTGGTAGTTTTTATCACTGCATATGCAATCATAGTCTCGTATCCACCAACTGGTATTCTTTATTATTTTCTTGTTTTGCTTTTCGGGTGTTTGTTACTCATCAGAGGATTAATTCAATATTGGAAGATCATAAAGGGCCATAAGTTTTCAAGTTTGTATTATTCTTTAATTAAAGAAAAGGGTGACAAAATGGCAATCAGAATGTTTAAGGCATCATTAGAAAAAGAAGGATATGATGCTTTTTTTTCAACTGCTGAGCATAAAAAACTTATGGAATATTAACAGATTATGACATTCCACCGCTTGACGTAGTTTTCTTGACTGCGCCCTGTGAGACTGTAGTTTGCAACTAAGCTACATTGAATTTATTGAAAGTGAATAGTGTAGACTTATTCTCGCATCAGGTATATCGGGATATTGTTTTGGAAAATCCTAAGTATACCATTGAAAATCTTTATTAGAACCCGTTAAGATCAATAAAAGAGGAAAATCTTAAAGATTACCTGTATTGAAGTGCCAGGTATAATTCCGGATTGGATTTGGTTTTGCCTATGGTTAACAAGGGATTGCTTTAGAGAACAGTTTGAAATGTAGTCGGAGACTACAATCTCAGAGGGCGAAGTTACGAAAATTTCGCCCGGCTTGGGGCCTGCCCACGGTGCTTTGAATAGCGCTGGCACTTGATTTGATTTCAGTGGCACACAATAATTCAAACATACCTTCGATCCCGGGTTTACATCATGCATTAAACAAACTCAACCACAACGTGTACGGAGCGAAAAAACAAATGCCAAAGAAAGTGACAGGAAAAAGAAGTAAACAAACACATAACTGTTATAACTATATTTGTTTATGATTCCCGATACGCATTTGATTTGATGTGACAAGAAAACAACCAACAAATTTATAAATGAAGAGAAATAGGATAAAAGTTCTTATCGGAAGAATCATTGATTGGATTAAAGCATTAAAAAGGGAACCAATATGCAGTTTTAAAATTTCGGAGGAACTTGCCGAAAATAAGATTTTCATAAGCCTCAAAAAATGGAGCATGGCAGATGCACCCAAAGTAAAAGCACATGAATATCAATGAACGATTGTGGAATGCAGCAGGCGGGAATGACATCGCTAAAATTGAAGGCCTTTTAAAAGAAGGTGCAGATCCAAATTGGAAGGGAACTGCTGGAAGAACTGCCATGCATCAGGTGTGTATTTACAATTGCGAGGATATTTTGGATTTACTTATACATTCCGGAGGGAAGGTAAATGTTATTGATGACGAGAATAAAACTCCATTGCATTTTGCAGCTCAATATTGCCGGAAGTATATAGTTCAAAGATTGATTCAAACTGGACTGAATATTGAACAACAGAGTGATTCGGGGACACCCCTTAACATAGCCTCTTATCATGGAAACATAGAAGCAGCTGCTGCTTTATTGAACTATGGCGCCAAAACTGAACCTGAAGGATCTGATTGGGGCGGTACTCCATTGCATGAAGCTGCAAAAAGAGGCTGTATAGATGTGGCTCGTTTATTATTACAGCGTGGAGCAAATGTTAACGCTGTTGACAGATATGGCAATGATCGAACACCCCTTCATGATGCCATATACCCGGGTGAAGCGGCATTTATTGAATTATTAATTTCATTTGGTGCAGATATCGAACATCGAAATAACTGGGGAGCAACACCATTGCATATAGCTGCACGTTTGGATGCACAGGATATAGTTGAATCATTGCTTAAACATGGTGCCAACAGGAACATCAAGGATAATAATGGATTAATACCTTTAGACGAAGCGCATCGCAAGAGAAACAGTAAAATAATTGAACTGATCGAAAATTATTATCCGCACCTGGAAATAGAACAAGAGATAAATAATCATTCCTTTGCTACTAATTCCGAAAAGTCCGAAGGCAAATTAAACGTATATCAGGAAGCAAGGCTTAAACTCATTGAGAATACAAGAAGTGAAGGTTTTCTCAATGAGGAAGAGTTGAAAATTCGGGCTGATATCTATGATCAGGTAAGAAAGAAACTTAATTTCAAATTTTGCCCTGATAACGACCAACGAATCCTTAGAAATAATAAGGCCATTGAACTTCTGGGTAATGCTAAAATTGAATACAAGGAGATTGTATCAAAGATTAGGGTCATTACACTTGAAAGCTTTTTGGAACTTGATGGTATACACAAACAGCAGGAACTAAATGGCAAAGTTAAATGGCTGGATATTAAGGATAATCCCCTTTTAATTGTTTTTGTTTCCCATCGATGGGAAAAGACAGATCAGCCTGATCCCTATGGCAGCCAACTATTTGCATTGAAGGCATTATGCAATGACTTTTTAAATATTGCGCAAGGCTTTAAACAATCTCGCATTAACCGGCTCGACAAAATTCCAGGTTTATTTTTCCATGGTCTTTTACAGGCAACTTATTTAACAGGCGAGATAGCTAGTTTTATTGATAATTTCAGTAAAGATGACTATTCGTTGAGAACGGAATTATGTCAAAGAATAGGTATTGTTTATGATTATATGTCCTTGCCCCAGAATCCCCGAAGCAAGTCTGAAGAGAATGAGTTCCTGGTCGGGCTGCAGGCTTTTAGGCGAATAATGGCAACTATACCAAACATAATCCTTCGATATCCCGATGACCAGTACAACTCTCGGACATGGTGTGAATTGGAGTATTGGACCGGGAAGACCTCACCAGTTTTAAGAATTGATCTTCTGGGAAAACCAATAAAAATTGAACAGAACAGTCCTCCCAAAAACTTCAACAGCCAAAGTAATTATTTTACAGTTTTAAAATGCATGAACAAATGGGAAAATGATGATACGGTCAATGCAATGGATATTGCAAAACCTATAAACGAGAATTACCATTATGCATTCAGCTATTCTGAAAAAACAAACAGGGTACCGGTTCTTACTCGACCTTATTTTAATAATGAAACTCAGAACAGGATTTGGAAGGGGAAAGAGCTTCCTGATAATATCAGCTCCGAAATAATACCTTCAAGTTTTAATTTCTGGTGTGCTATTCGTGAAAAGTTATGCGGGGAAGGCTTAGAAGATGAAGATTTCGCTGAGGTTTTAATAAATTATATGCGGTTCAGCAAACTTAATTGCACTGAAGAAAGGGACAAAATTGTGACTGCTCTTTGGTTATTAGGATATCATGAAATTGCATTTGATTATGGAATGAGAGTATTCTATGGACGTTGCCTAATCCGATATCTAAATGAAACAAAGGATTTAAAAGTCAGTCTTTTTTATCGATTACCAAATCAGTCGGTCCACTTTAAATTTGCAGATGGAGAAGAGAGTATTGAGGGCTAAACTATGAGGAACGAATTAGCCACCGTACATCATACGATATAGCCAATTAGCGTTTGAACGGTTTGCCAAGACCATCACCCGAGTCTTTCCTGGTGTATCTTGATAGGTTATCGCCCTCACTCCCTTACTGGCCATGTCGCCAAACGTTGTGAGGCAAAATAAAATATTAAGAACAGGCATGAGAAAACTTATAAAACTGGTTTATTATTTGAGTGCACTGCTCCTGTTGAATACTCCGGTTTCATTATTCTCTCAATCATCCAATATTGAATCCCCGGGGAATGGTTCAATCTCAAAAAGACTAGAGGATAAAATTCAAGATTTGGTAATCCGGGGTAATTTACCAACACTTCAATACGCCGTGGTTTCTAATGATTGTATTGTATCCTCCAAGGTATACGGTAAAAACTCCGGAAGAAGTTCCATGTATATGATTGGTTCTATCCAAAAGGTTTTTAATGCAATAGCGATATTACAATTGTATGAAAAAGGACTGCTTATTGTTGATAACGATATAAGTTCCTATTTACCACTTAAAATAAGACACCCAAAATACCCTGAAGTACCAATTACAATCGGAATGCTTCTTTCACATCGATCGGGATTAGAAGCGTTCAAATACCAGGCAGAATGGGACACAAGATATCTGAATTTCAAAAAAGACAGTACCGTTGAACCAAAGCCCGGTGCTGCATTTCTACCCTTGGAAGAATTTCTAAAAGCTTCTCTCGATCCAACGGGAGTTAATTATGATCCATCTGTTTGGCGTTTCAAACCCGGGACCAATTATTTATACTCTAACTCTGCACAATATATTCTTTGTTATCTGATTGAAAAGGTATCGGGACAAACATATGCTGAGTATATGCACGATAATATTTTTGGACCTTTGGAAATGAACAATACCATGTTTTACAAAGATGATTCCTCAGCAAAATATGCTATCCCCTTTACACGTAAAGATGAGGAAAATGTTGAATTACCATTTTGGGCAGGAGAAAGGGATTTTATCTACTCAACGGCTGAAGATTTGGCGAAATTTATGATTGCCAATTTGAACAACGGATGTTATAAGAACTTCCAATTACTTAAACCGGAAACAATTGAACTAATGCAGGAAAAACATTCTCCGGGCAAAAGTATATTTCATTTGACAAGTAATTGCCCATTTAGAGGATATGGGTATGGAATTATTCAGTATTCAAACAGATGGTTTGGGCATGGAGGCTCAACAATTGGCTATCAGAGTTTATGGGATTTCAATAAATACAATAAATCGGGATACATCATTTTAACAAATATCAATGGTCTTATTTATGGTAAAGAAAGCTTTAATGCAATTTGGAGAACTGTTTCTGCTGTAGAGAAACTAATGAAAAAGGAATTAAAAGGCCCAAATGCAATTAAGAAAAGCTTCATTTTAACTGTTATAGTAGGATTTTTAACAATGCTTAGCATTATATACATAAGAAGAAAGCTGTGAATAATGAACTAAGCGGCATAACAAGTGGCATGGTCAATATGGGTTTTTGTGTTAAGCAAAGTCCTTTACACCCTGCTGTTGTATTGTAAAATCAAATTCCCCGCTCGGCCTCGACTCCTGCTTTGGCCGGATAGCGGATAGCCACGTCGAAAGGATGTCCACGAACGGGGCAGAAAATCGGGGCGCAAGGCTTTGGTTAGCGCAGGCCCTATGCAACGATAACGAGCCCGGATTCTTCGTTCGGGGGTGACTTTTTCTATTCCTCTTTTGTGTGGCAGACAAAAGGGCAAGAAGACACAAACCATGGAATTGGATTCAACCTCGGGAAACCGGCTACGTTTCATATTCGCGGATGCCAGTTTTCATTTGTATATTTGTATACTTTTTTCAGGTTTGAGAAACAGTTACCAAACTCTGATCCTGTTAAGATGAAAGGAAAGCCTATAACCTGGATTTACCAGTTCATTATTACCGGTTTAATCATCATGTATCTTTACAATTGTGATAGAGACAATCAAAATAACCACGAAAAAGTCTATCCGATAACCTTTAACCCTGGTATTCAGTATGGTCAATTGACAGATCTGGATGGGAACGCCTATAAAACGGTTACAATCGATACACAGACCTGGATGGCAGAGAATCTGAAAACGACCAAAAACAGCGATGGTACCGAGATACCATTATTAACCAGCAATTCGGAATGGATCAATAACACACCCGGATACTGTTGGTATGAAAATAACAGTGGAATATATAAAAACACTTATGGGGCACTTTATAAATGGTATACGATTAATACCGGCCATTTATGCCCTGCCGGCTGGCATGTCCCCTCCGATTCGGAATGGTTGGCGTTAATAAATTATACCGGTTCTGAATTGTATGCAGGTAGAAATCTTAAGGAAGCCGGCACTACTCATTGGCTTTGTCCTGAATATGGAGGCGATAATAACTATGGATTTACTGCCCTTCCGGGGGGCTGGCGTGAATCCGGAGGACAGTTTGTGCTCATTGGAATTGATGGTATATTCTGGACATCAAGTGCAAAGGATGACAAAACTGCATATGACAGGGTCATTTATAGTTGCTATGAAGATATTCCTCAGGATTGGGCTCCAGAAAATTTTGGCTTTTCTGTCCGCTGTGTCAAAGATTAATGTTTAATTAATGCCAAATAGTGAATTTGTTGCATAATACTTTATTTACATTTACGTAATGAATTAGACACCGATCGCTGACCCCGTATATAGCCCTTTGCTGGCCGGGGATCTGCTGGTGCCGTTTTTATAGTTATGTTGTGGCAACCTGATAACACAGTGCATCAGCAACACAACGGGTCATGCACACGGACATTTACTATCATAAAAAACAAAAATCAAATGAGAGTTTTACTGATCACTTCATTAATTATGGTTTTAGGATTTCAAATATCCTTTGCTCAATTAAATGCCCCGAATATTTGCAAATGGGGGTTTTCATTTCAAAATTTTTCAGCTAACAAATGCATGAATGTGACTGAAGTTGTGCCTGGTTCTTTGGCTGATCTTGCTGACTTACGGGCAGGTGATGAGATAGTTCAGGTCGATGGCCAGGAAATATCAGACATGTCCGATTCTAAAAATATGTTAGAAACATATGCAGGACCAGTAAAAAAGCTCAGGATCCTGCGGTTTGGAACATTCTTGGATTTGGATCTTCTGACTATTTCCGGGATCAGTAATATCGATGAGTACCTGACGGAAGGAATACTCTACACCAACGTAAAAACCAGAGAAAACAAGGAAACCGGCTGGGCGGAATATTATTTTAAAGGGTTGGCGATGCAAATGCTTTCAGATAGGAATAAAGATCTGTCAAAGTACCAATCCTATCGTTTTGAATATTCCAATACTGCAAATCCACTTGAGGAAAAAAAGTTGGCCGAAATATTGGGCAGGAAACTGGATAAGCTGGGTCTGAAGAGGACCAATGAGCACCCCGAATTGACAGTATCAGTGATTCATAGTTTTAATGCGGGTAACAATGATAATTATGTGGAATTAAGATTCACAGATACTAAAGAATATACGGATAGTAAATTGCCTATTGTGGTTTGGAAAGCATCGATGAACTTAAAAGTAGCGGAAAAGGATATTTTTTATTTTTTTGAGAATTTCTTTGATATTGTGCTATATCAATTTCCAGTGATTCGTGAAGAATCGCCGCAGCGAATCATTTTTGATTATTACAGATTTACCGGTATTATTTATGATAAATCGGCCATGAAGACAGTTTTGGAGGTATTGCCCGGTTCACCGGCTGCTTTAGCAGGGATTCAGCCGGGTGATAGAATATTGAAAATTGATGGAAATACTTATCCGTCCGGCTATGCTGACCTGATTAATCCGGATTATCAGACTGTATTATCTGAAAAGGCCGTAAATGAAAAAGCAGAAAGATCAGGCATCGCTTTGCGTTATCTGAAGTGTTGTCAGGAATACTTTTGGCCAAACAGATTCAATTGTGGGAACTCCTCTGAAATTCCGGTGGTTTTTACAATTAGCCGAAATGGTAAGAAATTGGAAATCCGCGTCATTCCTGATAAAAAAAGAATAATATCCATTCTGGATTAATTATTTGATGTCACAATTAAGTTGTTTATAAGACCACCAGCCTGTACGAACCGGCAATAGAAGTTCTGTCAGATACGGACTGCAAAAGAACAGCCATTTAACTTCACATTACTGCAAAATTTATGGTCCACGGCCTTGACTTTCGAGTAAAAATTTATTAACTTTATCTATTATTATAAGAGAATTATTATCGTTTAAAAGTAACTATCTATGAAAGCTGAAGAGATCAGCAGGAAATTAATAGATAAAAAACTAAAGGTTACTCCTCAGCGGATTGCTATTTTAGAAGCGATAATAAACCTCAATAATCATCCGACTGCGGAAAATATAGTTGAATACATCAGAAAGAATCATCCCAATATTTCCGTCGCTACAGTTTATAAGGTTCTTGATGCTTTGGTCGATAGCAGGTTGATTAAAAAAGTTAAAACTGAAAGAGATATAATGCGATATGATGGTGTTGTGGAAAGCCATCATCATATTTATTGTTCAGATTCAGACAGGATTGAAGATTTCAATGACAATGAACTGAATGAACTTCTTGAAAAGTATTTTGAGAAAAAGAAAATACCCGATTTTAAGATTGAGGATATTAAATTGCAAATTATTGGTAAGTACATAAAAACCAAATAATAAAGCGATGAACCCTATTAACATAATATGGTGGGTTAGCTGCAGCACCATAAGAACATAATGACCGCCGGGAAAAGAAGCCCGGACCTATTTCGATGCTGTGCATAGTCATTGATATACTGTTTGTCACGGTGATTTGCCAACTATTTTTCAAATGATCATTTATAAACTAACACATATTAAAAATGGGAAATAACTCGGATAAAATGGGCCAGGGCCCTGTTACCGGCGCCACGCAGAAGCACGGTGCCGGTATCGTCGGTACAAAGAACCGCGACTGGTGGCCTGATCAGTTAAAACTGAACATTCTGCGGCAGCATTCTTCTTTATCAAATCCTATGGGGGAAGATTTTAACTATGCAGAAGAATTTAAAAGTCTGGATTTGAAGGCTTTGAAACAAGACCTTCTCAAACTGATGACCAACTCACAGGAATGGTGGCCTGCCGATTTCGGCCACTACGGACCGTTGTTCATACGTATGGCATGGCACAGTGCAGGGACATACCGCACAGGTGATGGTCGCGGTGGAGCGGGAGGCGGACAGCAGCGCTTTGCCCCGCTTAACAG
>DIAS01000143.1 GCA_002415855.1 Bacteroidales bacterium UBA5072 | reverse complement strand
TCCTGCTCCTGTTTATGTCCTTTCTCCCAGTAATCACGGTGAAAATAAGGGTCGGTAAAGTAAATACCGCCTTTCGCGTCCTGCCACAGGTCGTTTGGCCCGTTTAAATGTACTCCTCCGAAACCTTTGTCATAGACGACTATCAGTTCCCCCGAAGGAGTAAATTTCACAAGACGGTTGTTCTGATCGGCACATGCCAGCAAGTTGCCCTGACGGTCAAACCAGGTACCGTTTGCCCGCTCACAGCCTTCCTTGAACAAAGTTATTCCCGTTTTTTCATCCCAGACATAGATCCTGTCGTTGGGCTGATCGGTAAAGAATACCCTTCCGTCATGAGCTACAGAAGGCCCTTCAGTAAAGGCATATCCTGATCCCGCTTTTTGAACCTGCGCTCCTTTGGCAGTTAATGTTATAATAGTGGATGATCCCTGGGCTCCGGATGAGTAACAAGCAACAAGCAAGAAAGTGATAAATGCTAATTCTTTCATAGTGAATATTCTAATTGTATTAACACTAAGATAATCGATTATTCTATACGATATCGGAAAACAGGAAACGATATGATAAGACCGCTGGTGGCCCTGTCTGTCTTAAAAGGGCAACCTCTCTTTTTCACGTGAAATCACACAGTATAATTTAACATGGTGTCCATATATTTTTTACTTTTATGATAACTGTGGATCACAATCTTTAACAGAATTCGTAATATCATGAATCTAAAAGCTTATTTATTTGTTGTACCGTTAAGCCTTCTGCTTCCATTAACTTTAAATGCTCAGGATATTCCGCCAACAACATCCCTTGTGTACCCGGGTACTGATGGCAGACTTGTATATGTCGCTGACAGTCTGGGAAATAAAATACCTGATTTTTCAAATGCAGGCTACAGTGGAGGAGGAATATCTATTCCGTACGTTGCGATAAGGGAAACTGTCTGGCCGGTCCCGGGTGACAACTCGGCCAACATTCAGGAGGCTATCGACCGTGTTTCAGCTTTGCCTCAGGATGCATCAGGATTCAGGGGTGCTGTACTCCTTAAAATGGGAACCTATGAACTTGAAAAGCCGATTTATATTAAAGCATCCGGAGTGGTGCTCCGGGGTGAAGGAATGAGTGATATCGGCTCTATATTGATCGGTAAAATTCCTGCTGAGAAACAGGCTTCACCATTTGGCAGATCTGCACTTGTAAATATAGGAGGTGCCTCCGGTGTCACACCTAAGGAAGAAACAAAACAGCTTATAACTGATAAGTATGTACCTGTTGGTGCACGGAGCTTTAACGTAGTTTCTGCCAGGGGATTTAAAGCAGGTGATAAAGTTCTGGTAAGACGCATCGGCAACCAGGAGTGGATTAAAGAAATAGGAGAAGACAGTGTAAGCGTAGGAAGATTCAGATGGAGGCCGTTTAACATAACCTGGGACAGGGTAATTACTGAGATAAGAGGTAATTCAATTACCGTTGATGCTCCCATTTTCTGTGCCATTGAATCACGTTGGGGTGGTGGAGAGATACTCAGGTATGACGACGAGGAACGCATTGAAAAGGTAGGGATAGAAAATCTCCGCGGAGTATCAGAGTATAATCCGGCTGTACGCATGACAGCATATGGTAACATGGATCGTGGTTCATGGGATAATCCCGGTGCTCATTATGAGGGAGAAGAATATTATTCTGACGAAAACCATTATTTCAATTTTATCAACATAACAAACGCAAAAAACGGATGGGTACGGAATGTCAGCGCTCTTCACTTTGCCAGCAGCCTGGTGACGACCACTGCAAGTACAAAATGGATCACAATACAGGATTGTGAATCAAAAGAACCAGTCTCCATAAGGGCAGGAGCAAGACGATTTACATACCAGTTAAATGGCCAGCTGGCTCTGGTACAGAGATGTTTTTCGCAGAAAGGCCGACATTCGTTCGTTATGCAAAATCATGCATCGAGCGGTAATGTATTCCTTGATTGCGAGGCCGTCAATCCGTATTCTACCAGTGAGCCTCATAGTATGTGGGTAAATGGTGCTCTTTATGACAATGTTAAAGCCCCGCTGACGGCAAGATACTGGAAAGATATAAGTATAGGCTGGGCTGGCGCCAATATTGTATTCTGGAATTGTGAGGGAGATTTTCTTATCCAGAAACCACCTGCCGCGCAAAATTATTCGTTCGGGCATATAGGGATTAACGCTGTTATATTCAATGCACTCCTTCAGGACCTTTCCAAACCTAATGGTCATGTTGAATCAATGGACAGACATGTGACACCCAGGAGTCTTTACATTACACAGCTTAATGAACGGCTTGGAACGCAGGCTTTAAAAAATGTTACCAGGGAAGGCCAGTTACTGGAATGACAGCAAAACCGGGTAATGTAAAAAAAGGAGGGGGTCTAAAAATTAACCCCCTCCTTTTTCTATATTCCGGAAAATTTTAAGTGATATGTACCTGTTTTATAAATAGTTCACAAAACCCTCCATATTGGTTCGGATCTTATACACCCAGCTGTAACTAACGATATAAAGGGTTTTCATGTCAGCATCACCAAAACACAGGCTTACAGGGAATGTCGGCAGATTAATCATTCCAACGTATTCTCCCCCGGAGTTAAAGATCTGGACCCCGTAATAGGTAGCGACATAAAGATTACCAGCTTTATCTATAGCCATACCGTCGGCGCTTGTCGACTTGCCTTGTCTGTCAAGCACATTTTCAGTAAGGAATAACTTCGCGAACTGGTGTCCGTTGGTTATGGTTCCGTCTTCATTGACATCATAGGCCCAGATGAAATTTTCCTTTGTGCTGTTTACAGGATACCATGATTCATCATCATATGTGTTGTTGATATAAAGTGTTTTACCGTCAGGCGATAATATTACACCGTTAGGCATTGCAAATTCATTTGGCTCAACAATTCTTGTCAGTTTACCTTCAGGTGACAGGTAATAGACACAACGACCCGGCTGGTTCTTAACAGGGTCCATGGTGAATTGAGGATCAGTAAAATATATGCCTCCCCTGGAATCTGTCACAATATCATTAGGGCCGTCGATAGATTTACCGTTGTACTTGTCGGCCAGGACTTTTATCACCTGCCCTTTCGTTGTCATCTCAACAACCCTGTGGCCCATCATGTCGCATACCACGAGATTCCCGTTCTTATAAGGGTAGAGGCCGTTGGTCTGCATCTTACCTTCGGAAATATTCCTGTAGGTTCCGTCAGGGTCCATTTCTACCAGCGAGCTTTTCTTCGGGTCTCCGTTCCATGCCTGGTCGAAGTACATATTTGAGAAATAGAGCTTCCCGTTCATCCATTTCGGACCTTCAGTGAATACCAGCGCTGGTTGGGTTTTTGTTCCGTCAATAACCAGCTCTAATTTTGCATCTTCCGGAATAATG
>DIAS01000145.1 GCA_002415855.1 Bacteroidales bacterium UBA5072 | reverse complement strand
ACAAGGGTTCTGTCTTTCAGAATATTCCTGAGAAACCTGGTCTGTGCTCCTATATGCTGGATATTGAAGTGCCAGTCATCGCCTTCCATTAAAGTCTTTCCAAAAGTCTGCTCAATGGAATTACCATTCGGCAGTGCATAGATCACAAGAAGAACGCGGTCTTTCTCTCCAAACCCTGCCAGGGGCGCATTTATCAGTATGCGGGTACCGGGCAATGCGTTTTCAATGACCATCTGTTGTTCATCAAAAAAACCGGACACCTTGAATCCGGGAAGAAGCTGGGCATTTAATATTGAGGTTCCAGAAAGGACCAGTATTACATATATTGCCATTCTTTTCAACACTCCGGAGTACTCGGGTATCATCGACAAATCAATCATGACATGTGGTTAATAACGGAAGTAAATTTACATGCATATTTATTCAGTCTTTCCACTTTTTGTCAGGGATTTTAAATAGTTATATTTGTTTTTGCCATTTTACGATGTCGAATTCCTTACTCCGGAAGAAGTCAGTTTCAACTGCGGATGCAGAAGGTAAAAGCACCAGCATGCGCCGGGTGCTTACGGTCGGCGATCTCACTTTCTTCGGAATTGCAGCCATCATTGGCGGCGGAACCTTCAGCGCCATAGGAAATGCATGCTATTCCGGCGGCCCGGGTGTCATATTGTTATATGCCATATGTGCCGTTGCCTGCGGCTTCACGGCGATGTGCTATGCAGAGTTTGCATCACGGGTGCCAGTCTCAGGCAGCGCCTACACCTATGCCTATATAACTTTCGGCGAGCTCTTTGCCTGGATTATAGGGTGGGCACTGATAATGGAATATTCCATTGGCAATATTTACATCGCCTTTTCATGGAGCGGATATTTCACCAATCTTGTACATGGCATCCCGGAATGGCTTACAACAAATTACAAGTCAGCACATGCAGCCTTTGTATCCGGCACACCTGGCGAGGGACTGACAGCATGGCTCAATGCTCCTAAGGTTGGAGGCCTGAGGATTATTTTCGATATGCCGGCTCTGGCGATCAATACATTCCTTACAGCACTGGTGTTCATCGGCACAAGCGAGTCAAGAAACCTCAGCAATCTGATGGTAATATTAAAGTTAACAATAATTGTTCTCGTGATCATAGTCGGGGCATTTCATGTCGACATCGATAACTGGACGCCTTTTATGCCCAACGGGTTTAACGGCGTGATGGCCGGGGTGTCAGCGGTCTTCTTTGCATACATAGGGTTTGACGCTGTTTCCACCCTGGCGGAAGAAAGCAAAAATCCACAGAAAGACCTGCCACGGGCAATGATCTATTCGCTTATTATCTGTACTGTCATTTATATGATTCTTGCACTTGTGATCACGGGCATGGCCTCCTACAAGCTACTTGGCGTGAGCGACCCTCTTGCCGAGATCTTCAAGATCAGAGGTGTCAAATGGATGCTGTTCATTGTTTCGTTAGCAGCAGTTATTGCAATGACCAGCGTTCTGCTTGTATACCAGATGGGGCAGCCGAGGATATGGATGAGCATGAGCAGGGATGGCCTGCTGCCTAAAAAGTTTTCATCAATACATCCAAGATTTAAAACGCCGGGCTTTGCCACAATTGTCACAGGACTGGTCGTGGGTATCCCAATTTTCTTTACCGATGAAAAACTCGTCCTTGATTTTACAAGCATCGGAACATTATTTGCTTTCGTTCTGGTCTGCGGAGGGATTTTAATTCTGCCCAGGAACGATAATGTCAAAGAAAAAGGCAAGTTCAAGATACCTTATATAAATTCGAAATTTATTGTCCCTGCAGTTACACTCGCGAGTTTCGCAGTCATTGCCGTATTCTATCCCAACTCAATATATTCAGATGCAGGGAACAGCATACTTAACATCCCGATGATCATATTTTATATCGCATGGGCGACCGTTGCTGTTCTTTCTTACGTCAAAAACTTTTCCCTAATCCCTGTCATAGGGCTTTTATCGTGCTTCTACCTGTTGACAGGAATGGGCTGGACCAACTGGGCCATGTTCGGGGTATGGCTCGCAATCGGCCTGATAATATACTTTCTGTACGGCTACAGGAAAAGCAGACTGGCAAGGCAGACAAACACTTAACGATATGTTTCTGCAATGCCGTTAAGATATTCCTCAAGCATTGTATAACCTGATCCGGCAATCCGGTTGCGATCTTCAGGGTCAGCGGGATTCAGTCCTTTTGCTTTCTCCCAGTCGTCAGGCATCCCGTCTTTATCAGAATCAATCCTTACGTTATAAGTTTTCAGATCAGGCCATCCTCCGACACTGTTCTGTGAATCGATAATACCTGTTCGCGGCCCGTATGAATCGCCGTAAGCACATTTGCCAGCGGTCACCTCTTTTATTATTCTTTCATCGCAGGCATCACGGGCGGGTAATATTGCGCCGGCATTTTTCAGGACTGATTTGAATGCCTTTTTTGCCGATGTCGTTTTTACAGGTGTAATCGGAAACGCTGTCTCTGACCTAATCGCTGCTACGTTCGCATAGTCACCCTGCACTCCCCCGGCCCAGTTGTCAGAGCTTATCTTCCTGTTGCCGGTCATGTAATTGCCATGCAGATACCACCTTCCAAGTGAATCAAAAGGCTCCACAATTCTATGCCGGACTAATTCTTTGGTGGCAGGGCCTGCTTTATAATAATTATTTATCATGTTCTGTTTCCCCATCTCACCTCCGTATGAGCTGTTAAATCCCCAGTTGAAGATTACGTTGTTTCGGAAATCAACCAGTTCTGTCTCCCTGGTATCAATATGATATCTTGCACCGCAGAAACGAGGCAGCCGGCTCGTGTGGCTTGCTAGCAGGTTATGATGAAACGAAGCTCCCTCGCCGCCCCATATGCCTCCGTAGCCATGTTCTCCCTTGTAGTGCCCGGCATTGTAAAGGCTCTCTGAGATAAGGCACCACTGCATCGTAAATTTGGTGTTATTATAGAACGAGGCAGTCTCGTCAACCGACCAGCTCATCGAGCAGTGGTCAATAATTATGTCCTTATGCCGTGTGCCCGTGATGGCATCGGGAGGTGCTTCAGTAGGTTCACCAATCCCGCACCGGAACCTGAGATACCTGATAATCACATTGTCAGCTTCCACAGAAACAGGCTGTCCTTTAATGCAAATACCACCGCCGGGGGCTGTCTGCCCCGCTATTGTCACGTTTCCCTCTGAAATATTGAGAGTGCGTTTCAGGTCTATCGTACCTGAGACGGCAAAGACGATGGTCTTCGGGCCGGGTTTATTAAGTGCCCACCGCAGCGAGCCCTCGGGAGGTTTTGTGACTGAGTCCCGCAGGTTGGTGACAATATATACAGCTCCTCCACGGCCTCCGGTAGTATTGCGTCCGAAACCCTCCGCGCCAGGAAAAGCAGGAAGCTGAGCCTGCGCTGCTGAAGCTATAAAAAGGAAAATTAAAGCCAGTTTTTTCATTTGTCGTTTCTGTTTTAATTCCCGGCCTTGACCGGTAAAGGTTTCGGGGGTCCAAGATTTTTCATTGCGTTGAAAATAAGAGAAGCAACGGCTGCGGCTCCTGCCGGCTGGAAGTGAGTGTTATCCTTGCTGCCTTCGGGATATCCTTCATAAAGCCCCGCAGGAAAGTTCATGAAGTAAGTACTGGTCACATAATCCTGACCCTTTTCAGTGAAGAACTCCATGCTGAGTGAGGTAAGGTCTATGAGATACACACCAAGCTCCTCTGCCACTGCCTTCATACCTGCGGGATAGTCGCCATGCGAATTACCGAGTTTACCATCCTCCCACGGAT
>DIAS01000030.1 GCA_002415855.1 Bacteroidales bacterium UBA5072 | reverse complement strand
TGTGGGTTGTGGGTTGTGGGTTGTGTACCATACAATTTGCACATTGGCACATTTGCACATTGGCACATTGCCACATTGGCACATTGCCACATTGGTAAATTGGCACATTGTTTCACCTTCTTGCAATTTTTAGAAAAACCTCATCCATTGTTTTGACACTGTAATCCTTCTTCAGGTTCTCAGGTGTATCCAGGGCCTCAATCCGGCCGTCAGCCATAATGGAAACCCGTTCACAGTATTCGGCCTCATCCATGTAGTGTGTTGTGACAAAAATGGTAATACCTCTGGATGCAGCCCTGTATATATATTCCCAGAACTGTCTCCGGGTTAAAGGATCGACGCCTCCCGTGGGTTCATCCAGAAATACTATCCTGGGATCGTGAAAGATGGCAACTGAGAAAGCTACTTTCTGGCGCCATCCGAGTGGAATATCTTTCACCAGTGTTTTTGCTATGGTGGAAAGCCCAAGCTCTTCGATAAGCTCTTCTGTCTTTCTTTTGATCACAGCAGTGGACATCCCGTATATCCCACCGTAAAAACGAATATTTTCACGTATATTCAGGTCTTCATAAAGCGAGAATTTCTGGCTCATGTATCCTATGTTCCGTTTGATCTCATCCCTTTGCGAGTAAACATCAAATCCTGAAATGGTGAGCTTTCCGGACGTAGGATAGGACAATCCACAGAGTATCCTGATAGCTGTGGTTTTACCGGCCCCGTTTGCCCCTAAAAAACCGAAAATTTCTCCTTCATATACCTCAAAGGATAAATTATCATTGGCAACAAAATCACCGTACTTCTTTACCAGGTTCTTGACAGTAATTATGGGCGGGCGATGGTTCATAACTGATGTTCGTGTTTTGTATTATTTTCAACTTCTTCGATAAAACAATCTTCAAAATCGGCCTGAACTTTTGTGATACGGGCATCTGCAATACCCTGTGCCAAAAGTTGTCCGTTTAGCCATGCTGCATCATGATCGTCAGCATCTGTCGCAATATGGATATACTGTCCGAAAAGATAAGCCCGTCTGATTTCTTTGAAGGTACGGAGTAATCGCAAAGTGCTCAGCCGATCGGATACCCTGACTTCAAAAAGCGGGGTGACATAATCCGAGAGTATCGCTGAAGGGGTATTGTAACTCATGATTCTTCCTTCCTGCATGAGTGCAATCCTGTCGCATCTTGCAGCTTCATCCATATAGGGTGTGGACACCAGTATTGTCATGCCAGATTTCTTGAGATACTGCAGTGTTTCCCAGAATTCCTTCCTGGATACGGCGTCTACGCCGGTTGTGGGTTCATCCAGAACCAGCAACCCTGGATTATGGATCAGTGCACAACACAGCGCCAGTTTTTGTTTCATCCCTCCGGATAATTTATTGGCCAGCCGGTTGTTAAACGGTTCCAGGAGGGAATAAACCGGTTCGATCAGGTGGAAATGTTCTTTTATTGAGGTTCGGAATACTGCTGCATAAAACGTGAGGTTTTCCAGTACAGTGAGGTCAGGATACAATGAAAACCTTCCGGGCATGTAACCTGTGAATAACCTTATCTTCCGGTAATCTTTAATCGTGTCATAACCAAAAACCGACAAGGAGCCTTCATCAGGGACAAGCAATGTGGTTATCATCCTGAAGAGGGTTGTCTTACCTGCACCATCAGGACCGATCAACCCAAAAAGACAGTTTTCCGGGACCGTCAGGGACGCTTCTCTTACCGCCCTGACCGTGCCGTAAGATTTAGAGGCTTGCTTTATTTCAATGGATGTCATGCTGCGATTCAAGATTTAGGATGTACGACCTTTCATTGTGTTTACCTTTGCTTCCAAATGACTACCGGTTACTGAATTTAACTTCGCCGGGCATTCCGATTTTTAGCCTTCCGTCATTTTTCACCCGCAGCTTCACTGCATATACCATATTGATCCTTTCTTCGCGGGTTTGAATGATCTTAGGGGTAAACTCGACCTGAGAGGATATCCAGCTTACTGAACCCTGCATCGTCTGCAAGGTATCATCCCTGCTGTCAATCATGATTATGACCGTATCGCCCAGGGCGATGGCAGGAAGTTGTGCGCCGCTTACGAAGACCTTGAGTTCCATTTCGCTTATGTTTGCCACTTTAAACAGGGCTTTCCCCGGGGTCACCAATTCACCTGTTTCGGCGTATTTTTCCAGGATTGTACCTGTCAGCGGACTCGTAATGATGCATTTATCCAGCAGGTTTCTGGCCTCATCAAGCTGAGCATTCAGTACAGCCTGCTCTCCAAGAATTATGTTTCTCTGGCTTCGGATGGCTTCTGTCTGGGAATCCAGCACTTTAAGCTTTCCCGATATTTCATCGTATTGCTGCGGGGTTGCTGCTTTTTCCTCCAGCAGTTTTTCCATTCTGTTCACTTCTCTGACCAGGTTAATTCTTTGTTCCTCCTGTACATTTAGTTGCGCTTCAAGGTTATTCAACCTGGCATTGATGACCGTTTGCTGTGCCAATAACTGGTTATGCCTGATGTAAGGCGTTGTTGTGTCTACTTTGCCGATCACCTGGTCCTTTTTCACGGTGTCACCTTCCAGAACATCCAGATTCAGGAGGATTCCCTGGGATTGTGCAGAAACAATCACCTCATCTGCTTCAAAATTGCCATAGGCATCAGCGTTGTCGTGGTTCCTGCTGCAGGAAGAAATAAAAATCAGGATTATCAGCAATGTACCCGAAAACCATTGGTGAAAATAAGGTTTACTTTTCATAGGTTATAGAATATAAGGTATGTGATTTAAATGGTATATTACAAATTTCCCTGCAACAGCCTGTAATTGTATGATGCCTGTAACTTCAGGATCTTATGATTCTCGAACTGAAGCCTCGCCAGTATCTCAGCATTCAGGTCGGTCAGGTAATCCGATGAGGTCATTACCCCGGCGACCAGCTTGTTAAGACTGGTTGCAGCAATGGCTTTTCTCAGATCGACCACATGTTCATCCTGTTTCAGGAGTTCCTCGTACTTGATCATGTCGGTATTTTCTGACTGCAGCTGAATGTTTAGCTGATCATCAAAGGTCTCGCGCTTGATATCGATCATGTCCTTTTGGATATCGAGTATCTTTTTCTGTCTGCGGGTGTCGCCGTAATTAAGAAAGTTCCATTTCAGTCCTAATCCTGCAGAATAGAATGGGTGAAATTCCCTGCTGACGGCATTATATCCCGGCCGGCCATAGGCTGCCTGAGAAAATGCAAAAAGTCTGGGAAGATCAGTTGCAGTGATGAGTTGCTGGCTGGCTAAAAGCCGCTCTTTTTGCTTGTTGAATAATTTATACTCCGGCCGGTTTATTGTTTCAATGGTATGGCCCGGATCAGCAGGTTCAATAATAACAAGGTCCTTTGCAAGTGTTGAATCCATCAATATGGAAAGGACATTGACCAGGTATTCCTTTGTTAGCGTTAAATCCGTGATCTTTTGCTGCAACCTGATTTCTTCTGCCTCCATAGCAAGCATTTCCTCCGGAAGAACCACACCAAGATCAACCCCGGCCTGAACTATCTTTTTTCTATCCCCCAGCTCATCCAGGGATATCTGTATAACGGCAGTGCTTTTTTGCGTAAGTAAAATGGAGAAATAAACCCTGCTCACTTGCTGTCTTATGCCCAGCAATTCCGATTCGGTCTGCTGAATATCGGCCTCATAACCTGCTTTCTCAACAGCTTTTTTAGCTTTAATAATGCCACCGTCATATAATTGCTGATTGATATCTGCCCAAACCTTGTACTGATCGAGCGGAAGCGAAGGGATCGAAACAGGTATGTCCTCCATGAGATCAGCGAAATTTATTGTTTCTGAATTATATACAGCCTGGGCGTTAAATCCGACACTTGGATACCATCCGGTATTCAGGTTCCTCACCCGATAAGAAAAGGTCTCTTTGGCATTGCTCATCTGCCGGTTCAATGGACTCCTTTCATTGGCAATTCGCATGCAATCATCTATCCAAAGTGTATCCGGCGCCTGGCTGAATACTTTTGAGAACAGTAAAACTGCAATTAGCATAAAGACAGGTTTTTTCATATTAAGGTTGTATGGATTGAATGATAAAATCAGTTACTATTTTCTTTCTTTCCTCCAGAAAATGAAGATAAGCCAGCTCATCGGTATTGAAGAATATACGCTGAATAAGGGGCTTTGCAGCTACCGGTAAAATACACAATGACAGAATATTAATAATAAGCTGTCTGGGATCAGCCGGACGTATATTACCATGTTTCATCTCTTCAACAAACTGGTCTACAAAAATTTCAGGCCTGATACCCGATCCCTGCATGATTTGATATAACCGGTCAGGATTCCGGTTAATCTCATGCAGTATAAAAGCAGGGATGAATTGGTTTTTCATCAGCATGTCCATGTACTCGGCAACAATCCGTTCGATTTTAACATAGATGAAACAGTCGGAAACCATAATATCTTCTATCTGAGGAACGATGTACTGGAAGGCAAAGGTGAAAACCGCATCGAAAAGTTTCTCTTTGGAACGAAAATAATAATGCAGCAGCGATTTGTTAATACCTGCCTCATCAGCAATCTGCTGCATGCTGGTACCTTCAAGTCCCTGTTCAATGAATACTTTTTTGGCTGCCTCAAGAATCTTATTCTCGGTAGACAGAGAGTGTGCTTCAGGGATATTGACCATTTAATTAAATCATTTGGTTTAACCGATTGGTTAAAATTAATAAATTTTTTAACAGGGACAATTCTTCAGGGCAAGATTTTTATCTGTTTCCTGGCAGATTTTTAATTTTAACTAAATTTTAGGAACAATTTTTGAGAATAAGACGTAGATTTGATAAATAATTTACTGATTACTTAAATGCATTCACCATGAAAATAAAACCTTCCTTTCTGATTTTCCTTTTCGTTATGCTTGCCGGTTTCGCTGTCTCAGTCAATGCGCAGGATGCAACAAAGCCTGTGTCAGCCATGACCTGGAAAACTACAACGGTTGATCTTGGAAAAATCGAACAAGGCAAACCGGTTACTGTCGAGTTTGAGTTCACCAATCCAAGTATGGTTCCGCTGATCATCACCGCAGTAAGGCCAAACTGTGGCTGCACTGTGGCAGATTATCCCAAGGAGCCTATAGCACCTGGGGCATCCGGTAAGATAGCAGTAACTTACAATGCAGCGGCCAGTGGAGCATTTACAAAATCGACCACTGTGTCAAGCAATTCTGCTGAGGGCAATACAGCCCTGATAATCAAAGGTGAAGTGATAACAAAAGAACTCACAACCAATTAATATTCTCCCGCGAATATTTCAAATCAGTTATATTCTTCCCGAACAAATCGCTGTCAGGCCTCACAGTTATTTTTTGCTGTGAGGTTTTTTTACGCATGAAGCCAGCCACAGTTAAAAGAATAGCCGTATTTTGCGGATCAGCCGCAGGTTCAGACAACCTGTTCCGGCAAGCCTGCACAGATCTGGCAGGTATATTGTATACCCGTGGGGTAGGTATTGTTTATGGTGGCGGCAATATTGGTCTCATGGGCATTCTTGCTGATGAGATGTTAAAACTCGGCGGTGAGGTTATTGGTGTAATTCCCCAAAAGCTTGTTGATATTGAAGTAGCTCACACAAACCTGACATTTATGCATATTGTGCCCGGCATGCATGAGAGGAAAGCCCTTATGGCAAAGCTATCGGATGCCTTCCTCGTATTGCCCGGTGGCATCGGGACCATGGAGGAATTCTTTGAAATGTACACCTGGCTTCAGCTGGGCTACCATAATAAACCTGTTGCGCTGTTGAATGTACATGGATTTTACGACTCCCTCATCCGCTTTCTGGAGCATATGGTGCATGAGGGGTTTCTGAAAAGGGACAGGTTTGAAGACCTTCTTATAGATGATGAGCTGTCAAACCTGATTGGCAGGATCATAAGATCCTGAAGGCCACGCAGGACTGCAATGTATTTTTTGTCAGCTTATAAGTATTTCCCGATTTTACCAGTGAGACCTTGTGTAGTATGTTGTCCGAAGGCAGGCAAACAAATCCTGAAACTTCTGAAGTGGAGGCAGAAAAAACCTTGAGATTGATCTTTGACCAGTCCATTTCCATAGTAGACTGTGCCAGGTCGATATGAGGAATGACACTTCCATCTCGGACCAGCAGAATTACTGGCATTTCACCGGTCATTATGCGGTGCCAGCCCTGGGAATAAACCTTACCTGTGAAATAATCAATCCACTTGCCACCGGGAAGATAGACATCGCGCCCGGTAGCCTCCTCAAACATGGGGGCTACCAGCAGGTCGGAGCCAAAAAGATATTCGTTTTCAATGGTCCATGCTCCCGGATCTTCGGGGTATTCAACAAACAAAGCCCTTACCATTGGTAATCCCTTCTCGGTGCAGTATTTAGCCTGGGCATAAACATACGGCATCAGCTTGTATTTAAGCTCAACAACCTTGCGGAAGTAATCATTGAATAGTGTGCCATATTCCCAGGGTTCTTTGGGAGGAGCTCCGTGGCAGCGGCTGTGCGAAGTCAGCATCCCAAACGGCAGCCACCTTCGGTAAAGATCTTCGGGACTTTTCTCGATAAAACCACCTATATCGTGGCTCCAGAATGAAAAACCGCTTAATCCCAGCGACAGTCCTCCCCGCAATTCCGATTGCATAGCATTATCGGTACATTCAGCATCACCTCCCCAGTGAAGGGGATAACGCTGGCTGCCGGCCCATGTGCTGCGTGCCCATATAATGTTCTCGCCGGTAATCTCCCTTGTAATATCAGCAACGGCTTTATTATAGCGTAAGGGATAGAGATTATGCTCATAAAAACCGGTTTTCCCCGATGCATAAACGCCCGAATAGGGAGCAGCTTCGCCAAAATCGACCTTGATAGCCCCAACGCCCATCTTCAGCAGGTCGGCAATTTTTCCCTGGTACCATGCAACCGCATCGGGATTGGAAAAATCAAGCGTGGCATCCTCATAAGGTGTATTTCCTTTGGCATCCCTGACATACAGCTTTTTGTCGATGATCTCTTGGAACAGGCTGTTCTTTGGAACAAAATAGGGAAGCTGCCACAATGAGATATGAAAACCCTCCTGTTTGAGGTCAGCAATCATTTTAGCGGCATCCTGAAAACGGGAAGGTGCGAACTTATAATCACATTGCCAGTCGGTTTCAAACCAGCCGGTATCAAAATGGATGACATCAGATGGGATTCTGTTTTGTCTCAGTAATTTTGCCACCTGTCTCCCGTCTTCTTCCGAAAAATATGTTATTCTGCTCATCCATAGTCCAAATGACCAGAGCGGGGGCATGGCAGCCTTGCCTGTCAGGGATGTGTATTCATCGAGAATATCTTTTGGCTCGCCAAGAAAAACAAAAAGATCCAGTTCATCATCGCCAATCATCAGGGAATTCACGTTACCGAAATACTTGCCGAAATCACAGGTAACAGGCGAAGAGGTGTGCATGAACATACCATATCCCCTCGAGCTCATAAAAAATGGGATGGGTTTATACATGGCTTCATTTTGTACACCATTGGCATCATCAGTCCAGAGAACCACTTTCTGCCCGCGTTTATCAAGGCGTGTAAAGGATTCACCGCAGCCGAAGATTTTCTCATCCGGCGAAAGTATGAAAGCAGCATGAAAGCTGCGTGAATAATCGGATGACCGCCGTACGTATGAAAACGGGAGCTGCGGTATATAAGCAGAGGAACTCAGATCATTCAGATGGACCGTCCTTGTCAGAAAATTACCGTTCTTGTCCCTGAACTCAATGTGCCATGGATTAAGGTGTATTGTGACAGTTCCATAAACCCCGGAATATTGGTAGCCATCCTTAATTGTGCTCACTTTCCAGGAGGAATTGTCAACAGGTGCCCTGCCATTCATCAGCATCAGGGATGCCTCATCCCGTAATGTCTGTAAGCCCGAGGTTGCCCTGATCCTCACCGTGCGGGGCGATACAAATTCAATTGAAAATGGCAAAACGGGTGCTGCGGTATATTCATTCCCGGGAAATTCATTGGCATTGACCTTGCGGAGTACACCCATCATGTTGTTAAAAGCCAGGCGGGTTGAATTCTCATACCGCTGATATACCAGTTGCCCGGTACCCCGGTCCACATCGAAAGCTGCCAGGCTGTCAGCCAGGTAATAAGTATTGGTAAAATCATAAAAATCACCGCTGATATCCACCGGCTCATTTAGGATGTATTGAGGATGGCCGGGCTGATCAGGGATCTGAGACTGAACACATAAGGATGCGGTAGTCCCCAAAACAATAAGAAGTTTGTGTTTGATATTCATAGTGTTGTAAGTTGTAGGTAGTAAGTTGGAGGCCTGCCTGCAGGCAGGTTGTATGCTGCACAAAGGTTGGCATCGTTAAATTATGTTAAACCAGCACTTTCGGAAAACAAATGTCATAATTTTGAGGTTAATATTGGCAAAACAAAGGCACAATTTTTGAAACAGTGCCCTTTGTTCTGAGAATTATTAAAAGACCAAATAAAAGATTTTGAAGATGAAGAACAAACAGCTATTCGTAATTATCGCGGCCGCGTTTTTTGGCGGCCTGGTTGCAGTATTTGCCTATTCTGCCTTGCTCGATAACAAGGAAAAGGAAGTCATTGCAGGAACTCAACAGCCCGTGAATATGGTTAAACTGACAGCAGGACTGGACAGTTCGACAGATTTTACCTACGCAGCGGAAAAGACAATTAATACTGTTGTAAATGTTAAAACCCAGTCTACAGTTCAATACCGGAATCCCATTTATGAGTTTTTCTATGGTGACAGGTATCAGGGTGAGGAGGAACCGGTTATGGGTATCGGTTCTGGCGTTATCATTACAGCCGACGGTTATATTGTCACAAATAACCACGTCATTGAGAACTCTGACAAAGTTACAGTGACACTGAACGACAAACGTGAATTCACAGCCAAGGTAGTCGGTACTGATCATTCCACTGATCTGGCCCTGCTTAAAGTTGAAGCAGAAGGTCTGCCTTTTATCACGTTCGGAAACTCCGATGTGCTTAAAGTCGGTGAGTGGGTGCTGGCTGTGGGAAATCCCTTCAATATCACCTCAACAGTGACTGCAGGGATTGTGAGTGCTAAAGGAAGAAGCATGGACATCATCATGGACAATTATAAGATTGAATCCTTTATACAGACTGATGCTTCGGTGAACCGTGGAAACAGTGGCGGGGCGCTGGTTAACCTGAAAGGTGAAATGATTGGCATCAATACAGCCATCGTATCACCTACCGGCGGGAATGTGGGAATCTCATTTGCCATTCCCTCAAGCATTGTCCAGAAAGTAGTCAAGGATATTATTGAGTTCGGCACCGTGCAGCGTGCTATTATGGGAGTTCAGATTGTTGATATCACAGCTGAACTTGCCAAGGAAAAAGGTCTCGACCAGTTGGAGGGTGTATATGTTGCGGAAGTTAATGACAACAGTGCTGCCAAAGAGGCAGGAATTGAGGCCGGTGACGTAGTAACACATATCAATGACATACCGGTGAAGAGCCCCTCGGAATTACAGGAAATGGTTGGAAGATACCGTCCGGGTGATAAGATCATTGTTCAGGTAAAAAGAAAAGACAAAACGAAACAAATTGAAGTGACGTTACGTAACCTACAGGGCGACACTGGCGTCGTTAAAGCAGGCACATTCGAAACCATACTCGGGGCAAAAGTAGTTAACCTGGATGATCAGGAAAAGAACAAGCTCGGCATTAAATACGGGGTAAAAGTCACCGAACTTCAGGACGGCAAACTGAAAGCCGAGGGGGTGAAACCCGGATTCATCATTACTCAGGTGAACAACAAGCCGATTTATTCGGTCGCTGATCTGGAGAAAATCTTTAATTCAATTAAAGGTGGAGTATACGTAGAAGGAATATATCAGAATGGGACTGCTGCATATTATGCATTTGGACTGTAAATGAGCCATTAGAATCATATTAAAGGCCTGCAGTTCGCAGGCCTTTTTTTTTGATAAATTTTATATCACTTGAATTCTATTAATTGATAATAAAATAGCATAAATTCGTCGCACAAATTTTTTGGGGAAAATGAGACAATTAAAGATTACAAAATCAATTACCAACCGGGAAAGCGCCTCGCTGGATAAGTATTTGCAGGAGATAGGAAAAGAAGAGCTTATCACAGTTGAAGAGGAAGTTGAGTTGGCGCAAAGGATTAAGAAAGGAGATAAAACAGCCCTTGAGAAACTGACAAGAGCAAATTTAAGATTTGTTGTGTCAGTAGCCAAGCAGTATCAGAACCAGGGTCTCAGCCTACCTGACCTGATCAATGAAGGTAATCTGGGCCTCATCAAAGCTGCTGAAAAGTTTGATGAAACCCGTGGCTTCAAGTTTATTTCCTATGCAGTCTGGTGGATCAGACAGTCTATCCTGCAAGCACTTGCCGAGCAATCGAGAATTGTCAGGCTGCCACTTAACCAGGTTGGTTCGTTGAATAAAATCAACAAAGCCTTCTCAAAATTTGAGCAGGAATTTGAACGTACCCCAACTCCCGAGGAACTGGCTGAAGCCCTTGAACTGCCCAAGGAAAAAGTATCCGATACGCTCAAGGTGTCGGGAAGGCACGTTTCTGTTGATGCCCCTTTTGCTGAAGGTGAAGACAACAGCCTGTTGGACATCCTGATCAACCATGATTCCCCAAAAGCCGATAAGAAGCTGATCAGTGAGTCACTGATGAAGGAAATTGACCGGGCACTGGCAACTCTAACCGAACGGGAAAGGGACATTATCAAATTCTTTTTCGGCATAGGTGTACAGGAAATGACCCTGGAAGAGATCGGTGAGAAATTTGATCTTACCCGTGAAAGGGTCAGGCAGATCAAGGAAAAAGCCATCCGCCGCCTGCGGCATACATCACGAAGTAAATTGCTCAAATCTTATCTGGGTTAGTTTTAATCGCAAAAATACAGGCACCCTTCCTGTGTCATTGACGCTTGAAGGGTGTTTTTTATTCGGGTAGTTTCAGGGTCAGCTGAATCCGTTTCCGGGACACGTCTACCTCCAGAACTTTCACCCTGACATGCTGGTGAAGTTTCACCACATCGGCCGGGTTGGTAATAAACCGGTCGGCCATCTGAGAAATATGTACCAATCCGTCCTGCTTAACGCCGATATCAACAAAGGCACCAAAATTGGTGATGTTGGTCACAATTCCCGGAAGGATCATGCCAGGCCGGATATCTTCCATAGCATGAACATCCGGGGCAAATTCAAGTACTTTAATTACCGACCGGGGGTCCCTTCCTGGTTTGGCCAGTTCATTCATGATATCGGTAAGCGTAGGTATCCCCGCCTTTTCATCAGTATATTGCTTAATATCAATCCCCTGGCGTAGCTTTTCATCCTGCAGCAATTCAGCTACCGCATGATTCAGGGTTTTGGCCATTTTCTCAACGATGTAATAACTTTCAGGATGAACAGCACTGTTATCAAGGGGATTTGATCCGTCCCTGATGCGCAAAAAGCCGGCCGACTGCTCAAAAGCCTTTGGTCCCATCCGGGGAACCTTTTTCAGATCCTCACGTGAGGTGAAAGTCCCCTGTTCCCTCCGGTAATCGACGATGTTTTTTGCCAGTTGCGGACCGAGCCCTGAAACATAGGTCAACAGGTGCAAACTGGAGGTGTTGAGATCCACACCTACAGCATTGACACAGTTCTCAACAACCTGGTCAAGTGATGCTTTGAGTTTGTTCTGGTCCACGTCATGCTGGTACTGCCCTACTCCGATCGACTTTGGATCGATCTTTACCAGTTCTGCCAGAGGATCCATCAATCGCCGGCCAATTGAAACAGCACCCCTTACAGTAACATCATAATCGGGAAATTCCTCACGGGCAACCTTGGAGGCCGAATAAACTGATGCCCCAGCCTCACTTACCACGAATACTTTCAGATCGCGTTCGAATTTGATTTTCCGGATGAAAGACTCGGTTTCACGGCTGGCAGTGCCATTCCCAATCGCCACAGCATCAATTTTATAAGAGTTTACAAGCGTATTGATTTTTTTAATAGCCAGTGATGTTTCCTGCTGCGGGGGATGCGGAAAGATCGTTTCATTGTGAAGAAGGTTTCCCTGAGCGTCCAGGCATACCACCTTACAACCTGTCCTGAAGCCCGGATCAATGGCAAGTATTCGCTTTTGCCCAAGCGGCGGGGACATCAGCAACTGTTTCAGGTTTTCGGCAAATACACGTATGGCCTGGTCATCTGCTTTTTCTTTTGCCAGAGATCTGAATTCGGTTTCAATTGCCGGACCCAGCAGTCGTTTATATGAGTCTTTGATGGCTTGTGTAAGCTGCTCCGCACATTCGCCGGTGCTCCGGATGTATAGCTCGTTGAGCTGACGGATGGTTTTATCGGCATCGGGTTCAATTCTTATTCTGAGGAATCCTTCATCCTCTCCTCTGAGCATGGCAAGCAAGCGGTGCGAGGGACAACGATTTAACGGTTCTGAGAAATCGAAGTAATCTTTGTATTTGATTCCTTCTGTTTCTTTCCCTTTCGCGATAACGGAGCCTACTACTGCTCCCTGGGCAAACGATCGTCTTACCAGGATCCTTGCGCGCTGGTCCTCATTCACCCATTCTGCTATGATATCCCTGGCACCCTGTAAAGCATCTTCTTCTGTTTCTACCTGGTCACCCAGAAATTGAACCGCTTTCTGTTGAATATTGCGTTCATCCTGTTTAAAAATGATCCTGGCCAGGGGTTCCAGTCCTTTTTCCCTTGCCATGGACGCACGGGTCTTCTTTTTAGGTTTATAGGGCAGGTACAGGTCTTCCAATTCGGTAATGCTCATGGCATTTTCCAGTTTCTTACGGAGTTCTGGTGTACCCAATCCCTGCTCTTCAATGCTGTTGATGACTGTTTCGCGCCGTTTATCAAGTTCTTCATATTTGGTGAACTTTTCCATGATATCAGTGATCTGAACTTCATCAAGGCTGCCGGTGACTTCTTTCCGGTAACGGCTGATAAAAGGTACTGTAGCTTTAGCCTCCAGCAATCTAAGTGTGTTTTCAATCTGCCAGGGAGCCAGGTTCAGATCGATAGCCAGCAGGTGAACATATTTGTTTCCCATTTTGAAATTTGAAATTAGGCAGGCAAAAGTATGGATAAGTTCTTAATTTAGCTTTATGAAAAAAAAAGAGCTTCCTGGTTTCAGACTTTACAAACACGAACCATTGCATGAAACATTCCGGCGTGTTGTCAACAACCAGCTTCAGCAATCACTGCTTTTATCCGGACAATTTCGGGAAAATCCCGACTATGTCACCCACGAAATCAGAAAATCAACCAAACGTATCAGGGCCGTATACCGTTTGTTCCGCAAGGCGGCTGGCAATGAATTATATCTCCATGGAAGGGAGATTTACAGAGACCTGAGCTATTTTCTTGCTCCCCACAGGCTCAGTGTGGTTTATTGTGACATGCTTAAAATGATCGCTGAGGATAAAAAGATGCCAATAAAACCAGCACAGATTGAGAGGCTCATCAAGGACATGGAACACAGACATCGGGAAATTACTGCCAGCCTGATAAAAAAACATCATGCAGAAAATTATCTTTCAGGCCTGTTATCAGCAGAGCTGAAATCAAATGCCGACAGGCCTCTTCCATCCTGTAATATCCATGATCTGACACCTGGACTAAAAAGAACCTTTGGTCTCGGCAAGAAATGTGTCGATCAGGCCATTAACCAGCCTACTGCTGAGAATTTACACGAACTGCGAAAAATTGTAAAGTCGCTTTGGAACATGTTGATCCTGATCCGTCCTGTATGGCCTTCCTATTATGGCTTTCAAGTACATCAACTCGACACGCTTGCACAAAAACTCGGTCTGGAGCATGACCTGGCTGAATTGGAAAAGATTCTCCTCGGGGAAAATCTCCTGAAGGACAAGCCCCACGGCCTGCTGTTACTCGATTATATCTCCGGGAAAAGGCAACAGATCCAAAAATCGGTTCTGCCACTGGCTCAGCGCCTGTATGCCGACAAACCGGGTGATGTGGCGAGGAAGATGGAAATTTTTTATCTCTTATTCACCGAGCCTGCACTGGAGGTTTGAATTTCCTTTACCCTCGGTTCCCCTTTGTAATCAATGTCACCCGCACTGCTTGAGCGGAACGTTGCTTCATCTGTTACGTAAACCTTTGCACTGCCCGCACTGGAGACTGATACTTCACCTACTTTGGCAATAAGGTCAAACGCATTGAGATCACCCGCGCTGCTCAGGTCAGCTTTCAGGGTGTCGGTTTTACCTTTCAGACTAACATTTCCAGCACTTGAGATTGAAACAGTTATTTCAA
The DNA here is from genome assembly GCA_002415855.1 of Bacteroidales bacterium UBA5072. Lineage (GTDB taxonomy): Bacteria > Bacteroidota > Bacteroidia > Bacteroidales > UBA10428 > UBA5072. The sequence continues at coordinate 38,226 of DIAS01000030.1, read as the reverse complement.
GGGCTTCGACTTCAAATTTCAGGTCTCCGGCGCTGCTCATATCGATATCAAGCTTGTCGGTTTTGAAAGGTGTTAGTCCCGTAACATCCCCTGCGCTGGAAACATCTATACGGTCAATAGTCTTGCAGGTAATGTTGACCTTCTTGGTTTTGGCAAGCCGGATATTTTTATCGGTATAAATATGGAGCACATTACCTTCAACCTCTGTCCTGATCCATTCCTGCAGATTTTCATCAGCCTCTACTTCAACGCTTTGCACATCGCCCTGCGTAAGGAAGACATCTATTCCACTGCCCACTTTTATGCCCGTAAACTGAACTACATCGCGGGTCTGACTGACAACTTTACCATCGCCGGTAACTGAGTCCTGAATATTCACCACACAACCGGCAGCATTTAATATGATGGTGGCAGTAAGAATGATAAGCTTTATTGTTTTCATGATTTTCAGATTTTATTGAATAGACGGTTAAAATGGATTGTTGCTGCAAGTTAATTTATCAATGGCACATAATTGCAGACTTATTCAGTTTTTTTTCCTAATATTATACATGTAAATAATCTGCTGCCAGCCGGTATGAAAGTTTTTAAAACCAGTCAGATCAGGGAAATAGATGAATTCACCATTAAAAACGAGCCCATACTATCTGTGGATCTGATGGAAAGGGCTGCTCTGGGCTGTGTGAAATGGTTTGAGAAGAATATCGACAGGGAGAAACCTGTTGCGGTATTTACCGGTCCGGGGAATAATGGCGGCGATGGCTGGGCAATTGCCAGATTATTGGCAGATCGCTTTTACCAGGCTATCACTGTGTTTCAGTTGCAGATCAGCAGGATTATTTCGCAGGATTCTGAAATTAACCGGCAACGACTTATCAGCCAGGGTACTGTTCCAATTTTTGAGATTGGATCATTAGCGGATATTCCACAGATCTCACCAGACACTATTATTGTTGATGCCTTGTTCGGGGCAGGGTTATCCAGACCATTGGAAGGTTTTTCAGCTGACCTGGTAAATCATCTCAACAACTCGGGCTGCACCATTATATCTATTGATATACCGAGCGGATTGATGGGCGAGGATAATTCAGGGAATCCAGTCCAGGGTATTATCAGGGCCAATGTGACACTCACTTTTGAATTTCCAAAGAGATCGTTCCTTTTCGCAGAAAATGAAAAATATGTCGGCAACTGGTATATCATACCTATCGGGCTTCATCCGCAGATTATCAACAGTATAAACACCGGTTATTATTATACTGTCGCAGCGGATGTATCCGGGAGTCTGATGAAAAGAAACAGATTTTCTCATAAGGGTACGTTTGGGCATGCTCTGTTGATTGCCGGTTCCTATGGTATGGCCGGTGCAGCTGTTCTTGCAGCAAGAGCATGTATCAGATCAGGCGTTGGGCTTCTCACTTCGCATGTTCCCCGTGCAATATACCCTGTTATACAGGGAGCAGTACCTGAATCTGTTTTCAGCATCGATCAGGCAGATGATTATTTCACAAATGGTCCGTCGTCGGAGAGATTTTCCGCTATCGCCGCGGGTCCTGGTATCGGTGTCCTGGAGCAGACAGCTGCTGCCCTTGAGAACCTGTTAAGAGCGGCTGCAAAACCCATGATCCTGGATGCAGATGCCCTGAATATCCTGGCTGCCCATCCCGATATGCTGGAACTCCTGCCCGAAAAAACAATAATAACCCCGCATCCGGGTGAGTTCGACAGGCTTTTTGGAAAGTCGGCCAGCGGATATCAGAGAAATCAGCGTCAGATAGAAGTATCAGAAAAATTCGGGATCATTGTTGTCTTGAAAGGGGCATACACATCTGTTTCAATGACCGACGGCCATTGCTTTTTCAACAGTACCGGGAATCCCGGTATGGCAACTGCCGGATCGGGTGACGTACTGACCGGGATCATCTTATCGTTATTGGCTCAGGGATATTCAGCGGAACATGCAGCTGTCCTCGGGGTTTATCTGCACGGTTTGGCCGGTGATCTGGCGGCAGAAGACCAGAGTTATCCCGGATTGATTGCTTCGGATATCATTCATTATATTGGCAAAGCATTTATTAAAACAGAAAACCATGAAATTTCCCTCCAGCAATAATGTAATCAGGCTCATTCTACTTCTGGTTATTTTCATGTCATGCAGTCCCTCCACAAAAATCGTTGTAAGCAACATCAATGATTCGGGCGCAATGAAGCCGGTATCTTTTATATATGCCCTGCCCCTTACAGTTGTTGATGTACAGGTTCTTGCAGAAGAAACGGCCATAATACCCGGTCCATACTGTAAATATGCAGAAAAATACCTGGGCATCAAGGATGTTCCTGAGAAAGCCGAGAGCACATGGCATATCCTGGAAATGAAGATATCACGGCATGTTGAAGCTGATCCGGATTATATCTTCGCAATGCAGGGCATTGACAGGCCTGACAGCCATGCCGGGATAAGCAAACTGCTGAGCGACAGTCTCATTCTGGGTCCAACTGACTTTTCCCAGAGCCAGGAATTTTATTATAACTTTCCCGGAATTACGGCAGGGGTAGTCTTTACAGATCTTTCGGTCAAGCGGAATTTTGAAGCCGAAAAGGACATTGATATCAGTCTTGTAATGCCCGGTACGGATGATGATGCCACACAGGCAGGCAGAAGTACCATGAAAGAAAAAACACCTGAGCAAAAAGCGGAGGAGGCCGCCAATTTCCTGATAAAGCTTAAAAAGCGCCGGTTTAAACTGGTAGCAGGTCAGTACGATTATATGCCTGCAGGCGAGGCAATGGCTGATGCCCTTCAGGAATTGGCAAGACTGGAAGAGGCCTACCTTTCACTTTTTATTGGGAAAAGAACCATTATACCACACAGAAGGAATTACAGCTTTGTACCGGCTTCGGACAGGGATTCAGACCGTGTTGTCCTTTTCAGGTTCTCCGATACGGAAGGCTTTGCAGGAATGAAAGAGGCGGTAGGCATACCGGTGGTAATCGAATTGACAGACAGGAACCTGACAAAGGCTTTGGAACAGTTCATCGTGCCGTTAAAACCATCAGTAAACCAGATCTATTACAGGATACCCGATCAGGTTTCATTAAAGCTTACGGCAGGGGAAAACACATGGGCTGAAGCAACTTATCCGGTATTTCAATGCGGGGCAATTGTACCGGTAATGCTTGCGAAATAATCACTCTTCCGCAACCGGCGAAACATAACTGGCCTGGAAGTCCTCCCACTTTTTGGTCTTATAGAAATCATCCCCGATGAACCTGATGATCCCGTCGAATTGTTTCGCCTTGATGTAGCCTTGTATAGGCTGAATCATATTGGTTTTCTCATCGAGAAATACAACAGACGGATAACCCAGCTGGCCGTTGAGCAATTCTGCTGCAAGTTCGTGATAACCGCGTGATCCACCGGCAACAAATTTATAGGTCTTACCATTCAGGGAGACATCGGCTTTCTGTTCCGCGTTGAATTTTACCGGATAGAAATTTTTGTTCATGTAGTCAGCGATCACCTTATTGCTGAAAGTTTTGCTGTCCATCACCTTGCACCAGCTGCACCAATCGGTATAAACATCAATTATGATCTTCCGGGGCTCCTTTTTTGTAAGCAGAAAGGCTTCTTCGATGGTGTACCACTTAACCGGCGTTTGTGCCTGCATGGTCAATGTAAGAACCAAAGAAACCAGTATAATAATCATCTTCCTCATCATGTTCGATTTAATCTATAAACGGTAAAATTAAGAAATTGTTCTGTAGATTTGAACAGCGCAAAAGCCAAAAGTGAAAAGAAATAAATGCCAGGAACACACTCAGTAAATCCGGCGTGTTAGAAATTAACATGATAAAAATCTTGGCTGAAATTACAGATTATCGGTAATTTTAAGGTTTTAGAAATATAATAAACGCTATACAACATGAACAGAAAGATAGAAGAACTGATTCCGGCAGGTATCTGGAGAAATTTTAAAAATGTGACCCAGATTCCGCGACCTTCGAAAAAAGAAGCCCGTATTATAAAATTTATAACAAAATTCGGTGAAAATCTCGGATTGGAAACACATAGAGACGCAGTCGGTAATATAGTAATCCGTAAACCCGCCACTCCGGGAATGGAGAACAGAAAAGGTGTAATTTTCCAGGCACACCTTGACATGGTTCCGCAGAAAAACAGTGATAAACAACATGATTTCGAAAAAGACCCGATTGATGCTTACGTCGATGGTGAATGGGTAAAAGCGAACGGGACAACGCTTGGCGCCGACAACGGTATTGGTGTCGCAGCCATGCTTTCCGTGCTCGAATCATCAGATTTAGTGCATGGTCCAGTAGAGGCCCTGTTTACTATTGACGAAGAGACAGGCATGACTGGAGCGTTTGCGCTTCAGACAGGGCAGCTTAAAGGCGATATCCTGCTTAACCTCGACTCCGAGGATGAAGGTGAACTGTACATTGGTTGTGCCGGCGGACTTGATGCAAATATTGAGTTTGATTATGCGGCACAGGAAATGCCTGCTGGTCATATACCTTATCTTATCAAGGTGTCCGGACTCAAAGGCGGCCATTCGGGACTTGATATCAACCTGGGAAGGGGCAACTCAAACCTGGTGCTGGTAAGGTTGCTGCGCAAATCAGAGCAAGCTGTTGGCTTGCGTCTTTGCGAGTTTGAAGGCGGGAATATGCGTAACGCCATACCCCGTGAGGCACATGCCGTCGTATTAATTCCAGTGACAAAAAAGAACGAGTTTATCGGTCTTGTAGCTGAGTACAGGCAAATTATCGGCAAGGAGCTTGCCGTGACGGAACCCGATCTTAAGATTGAAATGACAGAGACTGCCAACCCGGACAGGGTGATGCATCCCGACCTGCAAAAAAGGCTGATCGCATCCATATTCAGTTGTCCAAACGGAGTGATCCGGATGACCGATGGCATACCGGACCTTGTAGAAACATCTACCAATTTGTCCATTGTTAAAACCTCTGGTGACAAGGTACAAATCAGCTGTCTTTTGCGCAGCTCTGTTGATTCAGCCAAGGAAAACCTTGCCGAGGTTATGAAATCCTTATTTGAAATGGCAGGAGCCAGTACAAGCTTTACAGGTTCATATCCGGGCTGGAAGCCCAATATGGATTCTGCCATCATGAAGACCATGGATGATGTATACCGCAAAATGCACAATAAAAAAATGGAGATCAAGGCGGTGCATGCCGGTCTGGAATGTGGTATTATCGGAGGCGTTTATCCCAACCTTGACATGGTATCCTTTGGACCGACCATAAGGCATCCGCACTCGCCCGATGAGAAAGTGAATATCGACAGCGTTCAGAAATTCTGGGATTTTTTAGTAGAAACCTTGAAATACATACCTGTAAAATAATGAAATACAAATGGGTCTCCTGTCTGGCAGGATCGGTATTGATCCTGATGGCCTGTACTTCCAAACAGAACAAGTACATTGGCCTTGGCAATGACATAGCCATAACCTGGGAATTGACCGGTTCTTCAGGTTACCAAAGCTCCGCAGCATTTATACTTGAAAACAAAGGAAATACCGAACTCGACAAATCCGGCTGGAGTCTGTATTTCAACCAGATAGGAGCCAGTCCGGACAAGGTACAGGACTCCATGCTGGCGTATTTCGAACATATCAACGGGGATTTTTTCAGACTCAAACCGGGCCCTGCTTTCTCACTTAAGCCTGGCGAAAAAATCACGCTTGACTATACCTGTAATGGCAGGATCATCAAAGAATCCCATGCACCCGAAGGCCTGTACTTTGTATTCGATGAGACAGGCGCCGGTGAGTTGCCTGTAGTGGTCGGGAATTACGTTGTCTTACCCTTTTCTGATCGCACAAAACTGGGATCCGAAGATGATGAAGACGGCTTTTCCTTTCCCACACCCCAGTCCGTGTACACAGCCAACTCCGGAATAACCCCGCTTACAACGGAAAAATTCGGGAGGATCTTGCCTACACCGGTTTCCTTCATCGCAGGAAATGGTGAAGTGGAATTATCAGCCACTGATCATATCTATTACCAGGCCGATTGCAGGGAAGAAGCTGATTATCTTTCAGCTGCCCTGGAAAAGCTCACCGGTGTGAGGATCACTTTCAGCGAAGGTAACAAGGCTGGCGTCAATGCAATATTGCTGAAGACAGCAGAAATGAACATTCAGGGAACAGATAAGGAAGCGTATACCTTAAGTATATCAAAATCCTCGGGCATTACCATTACAGGTGCTGACCGTGCCGGTGTCTTTTATGGAATTCAGAGTTTGTTTTCCCTGATCCCTCCAGAGACCTACAAAACCAGGAACACAACTTTCCGTATTGCAGAGGCTGAGGTGCGCGACGCACCTCGTTTTCCTTACCGGGGATTTCATCTGGATGTAGCACGAAATTTCTCAAAAAAACAAACGGTGTTGAAATTGATTGACCTGCTGGCTTTGTACAAAATCAATACCCTGCATTTGCATCTCACCGATGATGAAGGATGGCGAATCGAAATACCAAGCCTGCCGGAATTGACGGAAGTCGGAAGCAGGCGGGGGCACACACTTAACAGCAAAGATCTTTTGCTGCCTTCCTATGGCTCCGGTCCGTTTGCCGATGCAGAAAAATCATCCGGGACAGGTTATTACAGCACGCAGGATTTTATTGACATCCTGCAATATGCCGGGGATAGGCACATCATGGTGATTCCGGAGATCAACGCACCCGGTCACTCAAGGGCCGCGATCAGGGCCATGGAATTCAGATACAACAGGCTAATGGCCGAGGGAAATACCCAAGGAGCGCTTGAATACAGGCTTGTTGATCCCAATGACAGCTCAGTTTACTCATCTGCACAAAATTTCAATGACAATGTAATTTGTGTGGCACTTGAATCGGTATATCGTTTTTATGAGACTGTGGTAAAGGATTTGAAAGCAACCTATGATCAGGCCGGAATACCCTTTACTTTCATTCACACAGGCGGAGACGAAGTTCCCAGAGGCGTTTGGGCAAAATCGCCGGAGTGTTCGAAACTCCTTCAACTTCATCCTGAGATCGGTAACACGCAGAACCTTCATGGATATTTTCTCGGAAGGCTCATAGAGGTGCTAAAGCAATATGATCTGACCATAGGAGGATGGGAAGAAGTGGCCATGCTTTACACGCCTGATGGCTGGGAACCCAATCCGGCATACATCAGTCAAAAGGTGGTACCCTTCGTCTGGAACAGCCTGGGTTCGAACCTTGACCTGGGCTATCGGCTTGCCAATGCAGGGTTTCCGGTCATCCTTTGTAATGTAAATAATTTCTATTTCGACCTGGCTTATGATCCGGATCCGAAAGAACCGGGCCTTTACTGGGGTGGTTTTGTTGATACCCGCAAAGCTTTTGATTTTATGCCTTATGATGTATTCAAGTCCAACCTGCGGGACAGTCATGGAAAACCGGTTGATCCGGCGACAACCTACAAAGGGATGGAGAGGTTAAAACCTGAAGCCAGGAAAAATATCCTCGGCCTTCAGGCTGAATTGTGGAGTGAAACCCTCAAGAATCCTGATATGCTTGAGTACGATGTCCTGCCTAAACTGCTTGGTTTTGCCGAAAGAGCCTGGAGCACTGCACCGTCCTTTGAAACCATTGAAGATCCTGTGGCCAGGATCAAGGCTGTGGATGCTGCATGGAATGAATTTGTCAACAAAGTCGGAAAATATGAATTCCCGCGACTTAATCATATGTATGGCGGATTTAATTACCGCATTGCCCCTCCCGGAGCCAGAATAGACAATGAAAGGCTTGTTGCCAACACAGATTTCCCGGGTCTTGTCATCCGCTATACCACGGATGGTTCAGATCCGGATATCCATTCGACTGTTTACAGCGGACCTGTAAAAGTGAGCGGCACGATAAAACTGAAGGCCTTTAATGATTTGGGAAGGGCGAGCAGAACGGCTGAGATAAAATGAAAAATGAAAGGTGAAAGTGAAATGCCGGAATAGTTGGTTTTGGTATTTCACTTTTATTTTTTGGTTACTATTTATTTACTAATTCAGCCCGCGCATATCCACAACTTCAACTTTTTTGTATTTCGTAGGGTCGAACGTAAAGACGTTGTCGTCAATTTCCTGGTTCAGCAAAAGGTTCTTCAGATTTACAGTATAATCCACCCCGTCTTTTCCAATGGAGCTTATTTTTTCCGGAAGGTCGGTCTTTACACCAACAAAGACCTTGATTCTGGAATAGGGCTGGTTCAGGTTCTTCGGGAACAAATCAATCTCGTGGCAATTCGAGCCGTTTACCAGGGTCTCCCCTACATACCGGTACTTGAAGTCACGTTTGTAAAAGCTGAAAAAATCAGCAGGATTGCTCATGAAATCATCGGTATGAACACCGGGTTCAGTAACGGTTACCTCATTATGTGAGGGAGAGAAGGTCCACATCGTTGTTCCGTTGAAAAAAACGACACTTTCCTTGCTGTTGATTTTGTATTTGTTCTGCTTGATTACTAAGTTGCCTGCCGATGAGTTTCTGGTCTTTTCTTTCCTGTCTTCTATAACAAGTTCAAAATCAGACTGCATTGATTTCATTGATTTTGTTTTGGCTGCAACACGTTCCAGAATCTGACCGGCGGCTGGATCCTGGATGATCTGGTTTTCCTGGGATAACAAACCTGCAGGCAGGAACATGGCAACGAGAATAATTAAAAATCTGATCATTATCTTATTGATTGAGTAAGTGTTAACCACCCTGTCCCCTGATTGCTCAAACATCATGAACCTTATAAATATCAAACCTAATTCATCGTCTTCAAAAACTGTTCCAGATTGTATTCATCAGGGAAGAAAACCTGTCTGGGTTTACTGCCATCAGGGGGGCCGACAATACCTGCAGCTTCAAGCTGGTCCATAATCCGACCCGCACGATTGTAACCGATGGAGAACTTACGTTGAATCAGCGAGGTAGATCCCTGCTGGTGTATGACAACCAGCCTGGCAGCATCATTGAACAAGCCATCGCGTTTGGACAGATCCACTTCACCGATTTCAGATGAACCATTTTCCTCCACAAATTCAGGCAGGTAGAAAGCCGTTGTGAATCCCCGCTGTGAAGAGATATACCTTGTAATGGCGTCGGTTTCAGGGACATCAATAAAGGCGCATTGGATCCTGATCATGTCGCTGCCGGGTGCAAACAACATATCTCCTTTGCCTACAAGCTGATTGGCGCCCGGCGAGTCAAGAATCGTGCGGGAATCAATCATTGAAGCAACTCTGAAGGCAATGCGTGCCGGGAAGTTAGCTTTGATAACACCGGTAATAATGTTGGTCGTCGGCCGCTGGGTAGCGATCACCAGATGGATACCAATAGCACGGGCAAGTTGGGCAAGCCTTGCCAATGGAGTTTCCACCTCTTTTCCTGCAGTCATGATCAGGTCGGCAAACTCATCCACAATGACGATTATGTAGGGCAGATAGCGATGGCCTTTTTCAGGGTTCAGCTTCCTCTTGATGAATTTGTGGTTGTACTCCCTGATGTTCCTGACACCCGCCTTTTCCAGCAGCTGATAGCGCTGATCCATTTCAATGGTAAGAGAATTCAGCGTATAAATGACCTTTTTTGTGTCGGTGATAATGACTTCCTCGGCATCAGGAATCTTAGCCAGATAATGTTTTTCAAGGTTTGCATACGCGGTAAGTTCAACCCGTTTCGGATCAATAAGCACAAACTTAAGTTGTGACGGATGCTTTTTATAGAGCAGGGATGTGATAATACAGTTCAACCCAACGGATTTACCCTGACCCGTCGCACCAGCCAGGAGCAGATGGGGCATTTTAGCAAGGTCGAACACATAGGTTTCGTTTGAGATTGTCTTACCCATGGCAATGGGCAGTTCAAAATTATTATCCTGGAATTTCCTGGAGCTGAGGACCGATCGCATGGAAACAATTTCAGGATTCTGATTGGGCACCTCAATCCCGATGGTACCTTTACCCGGCATCGGTGCAATGATACGGATCCCGAGAGCGGCCAGACTCAGCGCGATATCATCCTCAAGACTTTTTATTTTTGAGATGCGTATGCCGGGAGCCGGAACGATTTCATAGAGCGTAACGGTTGGCCCGATGGTAGCTTTGATTTTATCTATTTGTATCTTATAATGTGACAGGGTCTCGACAATTTTATTTTTGTTGCTGATCAGTTCCTCATTGGTTACCGTTGAATTCTCAGCATCGTGTTTCTCCAAAAGTTCTATCGAAGGCATTTTATAATGAGGAAGATCAAGGGTGGGATCATAATCCTCCAGCATTTCATATCTCTCGGGCACAATATCAGAGGCACTGCCGTCAGCAGGATTTTCGACCAGAAGCTCTATTTCTTCTTCTGCATCAGGTACAGGCAATGACTTACCTTCCCTTTCATTCCTGTTAAACTCGGTTTCAAAAACAAGGTCGTTGTTCACATCAGACTGATCTGCTTGACCAGCAGCAGGTTCCGGCCGGTCTGCTTTTTCAGATCTTAAAGCCCAGACAGGCAGCCTGGGTTTAAAGGAAAACAAGCGTTCCATCCAGTTGAGGGTGCCTGGAAGGGAGAATACTGACCAGATGACAGTCACCGCAAATAGTATAAGGGCTGCACCCAGAGTCCCGGCAAATGATCTTAACCATTCCGAGAGGTAAAGACCATGCTTGCCACCAAGACCGCTGCCCAAAATACCCATGAAGTCGCCCAGCAAAAAGCCAAGCCATACTGACAACAACAACATGCCTACTACAGATGCCCTGATGATCAGGCCTAGTTTTCTAATCTTTAACCGCATCAACCTGAACCCGAAAAGTAGCAGCAGAAAAGGGATAACGAAGGAGGCAATTCCAAACCAACGGTTTATGAATAAATTGGAGAAATAGGCACCCAGTTTGCCCGACCAGTTTTCAACCTTGTATTCTGGTTCGGAAAACACACGGGCCCATTCAAAACTTTGATCCGTTTTCCAGGTAAACAGGTACGATACAAAAGAAACAAACAGGAGTACTGCAAACCCCGAGGTAAGGATACCCAGCGTTACCTTGAACCTCTCATCGTTAGTAAAAGGGACTGATCTGCCCTTGCCGTTTTTACCCGTTTCGGGCATAGTTTTTTTAGCCATTGCTTAATAAGCATTCAATAGTCTGCTAAAATACAACAGTAGATAATACAAATTATCAGGCTTATAAAAATGTTATTCACAACCCAGTAACTTTAGTTTTGACCGATAGACACCTGTTATTTATAATCATCCTAAATTAAGATTTAATGACAAATTTCCGGTAAATGTTTTTTGAGGCTTGTTATTTTTACGACACATAGAAAACCAGTTATTCATCATGGATAGTTCTGTCTGTATTGTACAGAAGGGAACGGTGGAGGAAATATTCAATCACAAAGTCAGGGTGAGAATTCACCGGGAATCGGCTTGTGGACAATGCAATGCAAAAGGTATATGTAATTTGTCCGGTATTGCGGAAAGGATTATTGAAACCCAATCAGATGACCCGAAGTTAAAGCCAGGCGACAACATTGAAATTGCCATTTCACGCAATATGGGAAACAAGGCTGTTCTGCTGGGTTACCTCCTGCCCTTCTTTTTGCTGGTCACCGTCCTGATTGTATCGAATTCGCTGGGATTTCCGGAATGGATTTCAGGGTTGGTTTCATTGGGCATACTTGTTCCTTATTATATGTTTCTCTACCTGTTCAGGGAAAAGCTTAGAAGGAATTTCACTTTCACGATAAGAAAAAAAGAATGAAATGACTGCAACAATTGTATACACGATAATTTCGTTGAGTTTGCTTGGTGCTGTGGCAGCAATTGTACTTTATATTGTAGCGCAACGTTTTAGGGTATATGAAGATCCCAGGATTGATCTTGTTGAAGCGGAATTGCCTGCGGCCAATTGCGGTGGATGCGGTTACGCGGGATGCCGTAACCTGGCAGAAACACTGGTAAAATCCGAAAACTTTGAAGGGCTTTTCTGTCCGGTTGGCGGTAATGAAACCATGGCCCGGATAGGAGCCATCCTGGGCCGCGAAGCCGATACTCAGGAAACCCGGATCGCCGTCCTTCGCTGTAACGGATCATGTGAAAACAGTCCCAGGACAAGCAATTTTGACGGAGCGCATACCTGCGCCATTGTTTCGGCTTTGTACAGTGGAGAAACCGGGTGCCAGTATGGTTGTCATGGATTTGGTGATTGTGTTGCAGTATGCAGTTTTGATGCCCTGCATATGGATCCTGATACCGGATTACCGGTTGTCGATGAGCAGAAGTGTACCGCCTGCGGTGCATGCGTCAAAACATGCCCGCGAAATCTTTTCGAATTAAGAAAAAAGTGGAAGGGTGATAAAAAGATCTATGTTTCCTGCATGAATGAGGACAAAGGCGGACTGGCCCGCAAAAACTGTTCAGTGGCCTGTATCGGTTGCAACAAATGTTTCAAGGTATGTCCACATGAAGCCATTGTCATGAGAAACAACCTGGCTTTCATAGATTCTTATAAATGCAAGCTGTGCAGAAAATGTGCTCCGGAATGTCCCACCCATGCGATTATCGAAACTGGTTTTCCTCCCAGGAAGATAAAGGCAGATGAAAAGACTGTTGAAGACACCATAATTAATTAAATAGAAAAATACCGTGCTAAGAACATTTCATAAAGGCGGCATCCATCCACCTGATACCAAGCTATCAGCTCATCAGCCGATCCGGGATTTGCCGTTGCCGGGATCTGTAGCCGTCCTGCTTTCGCAACACATGGGGGCTCCGGCCAGGGCGGTGGTCAACAAGGGTGATGCCGTAAAAACTGGACAGCTCATTGCCCGAGGAGAAGGTTTTTTATCAAGCCATGTTCATTCCCCGGTTTCCGGTACAGTGGCAAAAATAGAAGAGGTCCATGATGTAAGCGGTTACAGGAGACAGGCTGTATATATTGATGTCCTGGGGGACGACTGGGAGGACAGTATCATCCGTGACGGTACTCTGGACAAAAACATACGTTCTGATGGTGAGGAGATCCTGAAAAAAATTGTCGATGCAGGTATTGTAGGTCTCGGTGGAGCCACCTTCCCTACCCATGTTAAGCTAAGCGTGCCCCGCGGTAAGGAAGCAACGTGTATCATAATCAACGGCGTGGAATGCGAACCATACCTGACCGCTGATCATGCTCTCATGCTCGAGAAGGGGGAAGAAATCATGGTAGGTATACAATTGCTGAAAAAGGCACTGCACGTCAACAAGGCATACCTGGGAATCGAGAATAACAAACAAGATGCTGTGGAGCATATGCAACGATTAGCCTGCGGATTTGAAGGTATTGAAGTTTGTGAGCTTCAGGTTAAGTATCCACAGGGAGGAGAAAAGCAATTGGTTCAGGCAATAATCGGCCGTGAAGTGCCGTCAGGCGGGTTGCCGATCGATGTTGGCGTGGTAGTATTTAATGTTGGGACTGCTTTTGCCGTTTATGAAGCCCTACAAAAGAACAAACCCCTGATTGAGCGTATCGTTACTGTTACCGGCAGGCACCTGAAGCAGCCTTCAAACTTCAGGACGAGAATAGGGACACCGGTATCGGTGCTGATTGATGCAGCCGGAGGAATACCTGAAAACACCGGGAAGATCATCAGCGGCGGTCCCATGATGGGGAAGGCCCTGAGCAATACGGAAGTACCGGTTGTGAAAGGAACTTCCGGGATACTGATCCTGCCGGAGGAAGAATCGGCCAGGCAGACTTCTCAACCCTGCATCCGTTGTGCCAGGTGTTTATCGGTGTGCCCAATGGGTCTCGAACCTTATCTTTTAATGCCGCTGTCGCAGCAGAATTTATTCGACAGACTTGAGTATGAGCACATAATGGATTGTATCGAATGCGGCTCCTGCAGTTACATCTGTCCGGCCTGCCGACCCCTGCTCGATTATATAAGGCTGGGTAAATCAAATGTTGGTAAAATCATCAGATCAAGAAAGAAATAATGAGTAAACTTTTAACTGTTTCACCCTCACCGCACATCGGCAGTGATCAGTCGGTTCAAGAACTGATGTATGGTGTGATTCTATCGCTGGTACCTGCTTTGCTGGTCACGCTGTATGTGTTTGGTATCGGCGCACTTATTGTTGTTGCACTTTCAGTGTTTTCGTGTATACTTTTCGAATGGGGCATTCAGAAATACCTGATGAAAAGTGAAATCAGGATTCGTGATGGTTCGGCTGCAGTCACCGGCTTGCTGCTGGCCTTCAACCTGCCATCCAATTTGCCTTGGTGGATGGTTGTCCTGGGTGCCCTATTTGCCATAGGGATCGGGAAAATGACTTACGGCGGATTGGGCAATAATCCTTTCAATCCTGCCCTTGTTGGCCGAGTATTCCTGTTGATATCCTTCCCGGTTCAAATGACCAGCTGGCCGCTGCCGGTTGTCTCCAGGATGCATTATCTTGATGCCACGACAGGCGCAACGCCCCTTGGACTTCTGAAGGAGGCAGTCAGAAACGGAGAGGCTGTACCTGAGGTCATGAAACAGATACCGGACCATATGCAGTTGTTCCTGGGGCAAATGGGAGGATCACTGGGAGAAATCTCTGCACTGGCACTGATCATCGGATTCATATGGTTGTTGTATAAGCGCATCATTACCTGGCACATACCTGTCTTCATGGTAGGGACCATATTTGTTTTCACCGGCATTCTGTGGTGGCTTAATCCTGTCAGGAATGCCACTCCGGTATTCCATATACTTACCGGCGGAGTGCTGCTGGGTGCAATTTACATGGCCACTGACCTGGTAACCTCTCCGATGACCCGCGCTGGTATGATCCTTTATGCAGCCGGTATCGGATTGATCACCGTGATCATCCGGGTTTATGGTGCTTATCCCGAAGGTGTGTCCTTCGCAATTCTTATCATGAATGCTTTTGTTCCGCTGATCAATAAATATATCAAGCCCAGGCGCTTCGGGGAGGAGGTAAAACATGGCTAAAAAACTTGAATCAACCCTGACCAACATGATCCTATCCCTGGTGCTGATATCCATGTCCATGTCAGCTGCACTGGGTTTTGTATACCTGAAAACCAAGGGTCCGATCGAAATAGCCGCGCAGAAAAAGGAAACAGACGCCATCAAGCAGGTGCTCCCTGAGTTTGACAGCGATCCGGCCGAGGGGAAAAAGGAACGGGACGGTGTAGTAATATACCGTTTGAACCTACAGGATCAGCCGGTCGGATTTGCAGTTAAAACATTCACAGATAAGGGATTCGGAGGTCATGTCGAACTTATGGCCGGATTCTTACCCGATGGATCGATCAGCAAGGTTACAGTTCTTTCACACAAGGAAACACCGGGCCTTGGGACAAAAATGTCCGATCCCAAGTTCAGCAACCAGTTCCTGGGTAAAAACCCGGCAGAATTTATACTGAAGGTCAGGAAAGACGGAGGCCAGGTGGATGCAATCACAGCAGCGACTGTGAGTTCACGCGCTTATTGTGATGCTTTGCAACGTGCATATATTACATTGGAAGCCGTTAAGGATTCAATTTCCGTAAACCAGTAATAACCATAATTTTCTCAACCCCATGGGAAACCTGAAATATTTTACAAACGGTCTGCTCAAAGAAAACCCTACCTTTGTGATTGTGCTGGGTACATGTCCAACACTCGCCATAACCACAGCAGCGATCAATGGGATTGGAATGGGAGCAGCCACAACCTTTGTACTTGTGTTTTCAAATCTAATTATTTCATTGCTGAAGAACTATATCCCCGATAAAGTGAGGATTGCCGCCTTCATTGTAGTCATCGCAACCTTCGTGACAATTGTCGACCTGGTGATGAAAGCATACACACCCGATCTTTACAAGGCACTCGGTATTTTTATCCCGCTGATTGTGGTGAACTGCATTATCCTGGGTCGCGCGGAAGCTTTCGCACAAAAGAACAGTATCCTGCCTTCCGTCCTCGACGGTCTGGGCATGGGTCTGGGATTTACACTGGCTATTACCCTGATGGGATCAATTCGTGAAATCCTGGGCAGCGGTTCCATCTTCAACATCAGACTTCTGAGCGAAAGTGCCTCTACAATTCTGATCTTTGTACTGCCTCCCGGTGCATTTGTCACTTATGGCTTCCTCATTGCCATTATGAATCGTATTAAATTGAAAATCAACCTGTAAATTAAGCGTCATGGAATACATACTCCTGATCATATCCGCTGTATTCGTTAACAATGTTGTCCTTGTGCAATTCCTGGGCATCTGCCCTTTTTTGGGTGTATCCAATAAAATTGATACCTCCATTGGCATGGGAGTGGCCGTAATTTTCGTAATGTCACTGGCAAACCTGGTCACCTACCTTATCCAGAACTACGTATTGATACCCCTGCATATTGAATTCATGCAGACCATTACCTTTATATTCGTCATAGCTTTCCTGGTACAGGTTGTTGAAATCATCCTTAAGAAATCAGCACCCACCCTCTATCAGGCCCTGGGAATTTATCTTCCTTTGATCACCACCAATTGCGCGGTTCTAGGTATAGCCATACTGGCAGTTCAAAAGGATTACAACCTGGTTATGAGTGTGCTATATGCCGCTGGCATCGCCACAGGCTTCACGTTTGCCCTGATTCTCATGGCCGGCATTCGCGAGCAGCTCGCCCTGGCTGAGACCCCGAAAGGAATGAAAGGATTTCCGATATCCCTGGTGACGGCCGGACTTTTGTCCCTTGCTTTTATGGGTTTTTCAGGAATTGTGAAATAATCTGAAAGAACTTGTGCTGTCTTGTTTTGATTTTGATTTGCCTGCAAATTCCTTTATTTTTGGAGCACTAAATCGAGCAAATGCTTTATAAAACACTGAAGAATAATACCTTCTTCCTGATCCCGTACATGACTGTTCTGCTGATCCTGGTTCCGGTATTGTTGCAGTATTCGAAACCTGATATCCACCTTTGGATCAACCGGTATCATTCCGGGTTTTTCGACTGGTTTTTCTCCGTCATTACTTTCCTTGGCGATGGGTTGTTCATCATCATCCCGGCAATTATCCTGCTGCTGTTTTCACTCCGACACTTTACCTACCTTCTTGTGGCTTATTTCTCCACAGGACTGTTCACCCAATTATTAAAGCGGGTATTCTTCGGAGATGTTGCCAGACCTTCCCGGTATTTTGCGGATATTGCACCCCTGCATCTGGTGGATGGTGTAAAAATGCTGGGTGGACGGAGTTTCCCGTCTGGTCACGCTACAAGTGCATTCGCCCTTTTCCTTTGTATCGCATGTATCACGGACAACAGGTATATCAAACTGACCTGCTTTGTGATGGCATGCCTGGTGGCATTTTCAAGGGTTTATCTATCACAGCATTTTCTCATCGATATTTATTTCGGTTCAATCATTGGCTGCACAGGGGCATTGGCATTCTACATCGTTTTTTATCGCAACAATCGCAGGTGGCATGCCTGGACCCTTCAAAAACCATTTAAAAATGATGAGCGCACCTGACCGGAAAATATTGATTATCAATGCATTGATTGCCATTTCGGCAATTTTGTTATTCGTTCCTTTTACAGGTGGTGTGCATCTCTTCGACTGGGACGAAATCAATTTTGCCGAATCGGCTCGCGAAATGCTCGAGAGCGGTGATTTTCTCACCGTTCAGATCAATTATGTACCTTTTTGGGAAAAGCCGCCCTTGTTTATCTGGATGCAACTGCTATCGATGAAGATCTTTGGCATCAATGAGTTTGCAGCAAGATTCCCGAATGCCGTATGCGGTGTTCTGTCATTGCTGGTGCTTTTCAATATCGGCAGGAAAGTTGTCGACACCAGGTTTGGCTTATACTGGGTGCTCCTTTATGCAGGTTCTCTGTTGCCGTTCTTTTATTTCAAATCCGGTATTATCGATCCCTGGTTTAACCTGTTCATTTTCCTGGGCGTATACTTGTTTTACCTTTATTTTTCAGAGACTGAGAGGTCTTTGCTTCATTCATCAGGTGCCGCCTTTTTTATAGGGCTGGCGATCCTCACCAAAGGTCCTGTAGCGCTGCTTGTTTTTTCAATTGCTACCGGATTGTTCCTCCTGTTGAAAAAATTCAGCGTAAGGGTTCGCATTCCTGATATCTTGGCTTTCATTGCAGTAATTTCTTTTACTGGCGGTTTCTGGTTCATCCTCCAGATCATGAAAGGTAATTTTTCCATCATTGCTGATTTCATCACTTACCAGATCAGGCTTTTCAAAACCGAGGACGCAGGTCACGGTGGTTTCTTATTATACCACTTTCTTGTCCTGTTTGCCGGGGTTTTCCCGGCTTCGGTCTTCGCCCTGCCTGTTTTATTCGGGTCCAAGGCAGAGGAAGGTGGCAGAAAGGACTTTTATTACTGGATGCTGATCCTTTTTTGGGTGGTACTTGTGCTGTTTACCATTGTCAGAACCAAAATCGTGCATTATTCATCGTTGTGTTATTTTCCACTGACTTTTCTGGCGGCCTGGTCTTTCTGGCATTCAAAGCAGCACAACCGGTTCCGGGAAAGAATGATATTCCTGTTAATCCTGTCTGTCGGGATCCTTCTTGCGATTTTAGTTTCGGCCCTTACTTTTGTCGACGCTTTCAGGAATTTCGTCATTTCCAGGAACTGGATCAGCGATCCTTTCACCCGGGCCTGCCTGATGGCTGACGGAGGATGGAAGGGTTATGAGTTTGTGACAGGTTTGCTTCTGCTGTTCGGTATCCTTGGTTTTGCAGTTGCCTGGCGGAAGAAATTACATGAAAAAGCATTGTTCATCCTGACAGGGACATTGCCTGTTTTCATGATGACCGCCATGCTGCTGATTGTTCCCCGTGTTGAGGCCTATTCACAAAATGCTGCGATTGAATTCTTCAGCTCGGTGAGCGACAAGGATGCCTACCTGGAAACCATCGGATACAAAAGCTACGCTCATTTGTTTTACGGCAGGATCAGGAAGCACATCCATGAAAAGGCCAGGGAGGAAGAGTGGCTGCTGAAAGGGCCAATTGACAAAGATGCCTACTTCTCAGTCAAAGTTAACAGGAAGGAAAGGTTCATGCGTGAGTATCCCACGGCTGTATTGCTCTATGAAAAGAATGGTTATGTGTTTTTCAAAAGGAACTCAACAACGACTAATGATTAATAAAAAATGATCCATAACAAGACCATCACTGTAGTATTACCTGCCTACAATGCAGAAAAAACCCTGGAACAGACCTTCAGGGAAATTCCGTTTGACATCGTGGACAATGTTATTTTGGTCGACGACAGAAGCCGCGACAACACCATTCAAAAAGCAAGAGACCTGGGCATTGAGCATATTATTCAACATGCCGAGAACAAAGGTTATGGGGGAAATCAGAAAACCTGTTATGATAAAGCACTGGAACTGAACTCTGATATTGTTGTAATGTTGCACCCCGATTACCAGTATTCACCGAAATTGATCCATTCCATGTGCTACCTGATTGCAAACGGTGTGTATGAAGTAGTTCTCGGTTCCAGGATTCTCGGGAAGGGAGCACTGAAAGGAGGCATGCCCTTGTACAAGTATATTGCCAACCGGTTCCTGACACTCGGACAGAACCTGCTGATGAACCAGAAGCTTTCCGAATACCATACAGGTTACCGGGCTTTTTCGGGAAATGTACTCAGAAAGGTAAACTACAGGGTCAACTCTGATGATTTTGTTTTTGACAACCAGATGCTGGCCCAAATATTCTATGCCGGCTTCGAGGTTGCTGAAATTACATGTCCCACGCGCTATTTTGATGACGCCTCGTCCATCAATGTCCGGCGAAGCATCAGGTATGGACTGGGAGTCCTCGGGGTGTCCTTTTCCTATAGGCTGCAAAAGACCGGATGGTTTAAGTTCAGGATATTCTAGATAAATTCCTGTTGAAATAATATATTTGATAAAAACTACCGCCATGAGAATCGCCTTTTATTCCGTCATCATTATGGCTTTCATGCTTGCCATGACAGCCTGCAATCGTAAAAGTCAAGAACAACTGTCCACCAATGATTCAATTAAAATGAAACTGAATGATTTTGCTTCTTTCACACTCACTTCCGATATGAGCAAACTGACGACCGATGAGAAAAAAATGCTTCCATTGCTGATTGAGGCTGCTGAGATCATGGATGATATATTCTGGCAGGAAGCCTATGGTGACAAGGATAGTCTGCTGAATAGTATCAAAACGGATGAATTGAAAAAACTGGTGATGATCAATTATGGACCGTGGGAGCGACTCAACAACAATATTCCCTTTGTGGCGGGAACAGGTCCTAAACCATCTGGAGCCAATTTTTATCCGGCCGATATGACAATCGATGAGTTTGAGTCATTTGAAGATGCCGCTAAGAGCGGTTTGTATTCATTGATACGTCGTAACGAACAGGGCAGCCTGATGGTGGTACCCTATCATGTTGCATTTAACAGGGAAGTTACACGTGTATCAGAACTATTACAGCAAGCATCAGCACTTGCAGATGATCCCGGTTTAAAGAAGTACCTTGCGTTGCGTTCAGCGGCATTCCTGAATGACGACTACCTGTTAAGCGACATGGCATGGATGGATATGAGGACAAACACGCTGGATTTCGTAGTTGGCCCGATCGAAACCTATGAGGATCAATTATTCGGATATAAAGCATCCCACGAGGCCTATATTCTTGTGAAAGACCTGGAATGGAGCAAGAAACTGGTCAGGTTTGCCTCACTTTTGCCTGCCCTGCAAAAAGGACTACCGGTTGATGATAAATACAAGGCTGAAATGCCTGGTGATAATTCCGACCTGGGTGCCTATGATGTGATATACTATGCGGGCGACTGCAATGCGGGAAGCAAAACCATTGCTATCAACCTGCCCAATGATGAGCGTGTTCAGTTGGTCAAAGGAAGCAGAAGACTTCAGCTCAAGAATGCCATGCAAGCCAAATTTGATAAAATTCTCATTCCCATTGCAAGCGAGCTCACACCCAGGGATCAGCTGAAACACGTTACTTTTGATGCTTTCTTTTCGAATACCATGTTCCATGAAATTGCACATGGATTGGGCTCGATCAATACCATCAACAACAAAGGGACTGTCAGGGAGGCTTTGAAGGAGCATTATACGACCATTGAAGAAGGCAAAGCTGATATCCTGGGCTTGTACCTGGAAACCAGGTTGCAGGAGATGGGTGAACTCGATGTTGACCTGATGGATTCATATACCACATTCCTTGCCGGTATCTTCCGCTCGATCCGTTTTGGAGCTTCAAGCGCTCATGGTAAGGCAAATCTGATCCGGTTCAACTATTTCAAAGAAAATGCTGCGTTCTCAGTTGATTCAGCCGGTCAGTACAGTGTGAATTTCCAGAAAATGAAGGAGGCCGTCAATTCTTTATCAGAACTGATCCTTACCATTCAGGGAGACGGCGATTATGAAAAGGCTGCCCAGATGATCCAGCAGTACGGAACAATGGATGAGGAGCTGGGGTCAGCCTTAAAACGAATTGAAAACAGGGATATCCCGGTAGACATTGTTTTCAAGCAGGGCAAGGAAGTTCTGGGTCTTTAAGGTCAGGTATACGGTTAGGCTTAGCTTATTACGCTCCAGTCTTCTGTGGATTTGACCAGCCTGGCCATCTGTAAAGTACAGATACCGTTCTCCGGCTTTTCCAGCAGCGGATCATCTGCCAGCAGTTCCAAGGCTTTCTCCCTTGCAAACTGCAGAATCTGTCCATCCTGTCCCAGGTTGGCTATTTTAAGATCGAACGGGATCCCGCTCTGTTGCGTACCTTCAATGTCTCCCGGACCACGCAGTTTCAGGTCGGTTTCGGCAATTTCAAAGCCATCGTTTGTCTCAACCAGAGTGCTCAGTCGCTTGCGGGCTTCATGGCTCAGTTTGTAGGAACTCATAAGTATGCAGTAACTCTGGTCAGCACCTCGTCCTACCCTACCGCGCAACTGGTGAAGCTGGGAAAGACCAAACCGCTCCGCATTTTCAATTATCATGACGCTGGCATTGGGAATATCCACACCGACCTCAATAACGGTTGTGGCCACCATGATCTGGGCCTTTCCTTTGATGAAAAGCTGCATGGCTGATTCCTTGTCCTCCGGCTTCATCTGACCATGGACACAGACCACAGTATATTCAGGAGGTGGAAATGCCCTTGTTACTGCTTCATAGCCCTCTTCGAGCGCAACATAATCCAGTTTCTCAGATTCCTTGATCAAAGGATATACGACATAAATTTGTCGTCCCAGGGCAATTTGCTTTTTCATGAACCCAAAAAGGACCAAACGTTTTGATTCATAATAATGAATCGTCTGAACGGGTTTTCTTCCCGGAGGCAGCTCATCAATAACCGATACATCAAGATCGCCGTAAAGCGTCATGGCAAGGGTTCGTGGTATGGGAGTTGCGGTCATCACCAGTACATGCGGGAGCTGTTCTGTTTTCTTCCACAACCTTGCCCGCTGAGCAACACCAAAACGGTGTTGCTCATCAATGATCACTAATCCAAGATTGTTAAACTGCACGGTATCCTCAAGCAGGGCATGGGTTCCGATTAGGATGTGGAGTTCCCCGGATCTCAATTGCTCATGCAATATTTCGCGTTCACTCTTTTTTGTGGATCCGGTAAGCAACAATACGCTGATGCCCATACCATCTAGGAATCTTGAAATCGTGACGAAATGCTGGTTTGCAAGTAACTCCGTCGGTGCCATCAGACAGGCCTGATAACCGTTGTCGAGCGCAATAAGCATGGCCATAAGAGCTACCAGCGTTTTACCGCTGCCAACATCTCCCTGAAGCAACCTGTTCATTTGCTTACCTGATCCCATATCCTTCCTGATTTCCCGGATTACGCGCTTTTGAGCCTCCGTGAGTTCAAAGCCAAGCCTGGTATTGTAGAAATTATTCAGGTTTTGACCAACTTTCGAGAAAACAATGCCTTTTACAACCACCTGTCTTTTGCTCTTCTGTGCAAGGATGTTCAATTGGATATAGAAAAGCTCCTCAAATTTCAGCCTGTAGGTAGCTTTCCGGAGCTTATCGGCGTTCTCGGGATAATGGACATTGCGTAAAGCGTCGGCAAGCCCGCCAAGCCTGAGTTTTATAATCAGATCTGCCGGAAGCGTTTCTTCAAATGTATTCACCTGGGCCAGCACCTGACCAATCAACCGGTGTATGGTTTTGGAAGTAACAAAGTTGTTCCTGAGCTTTTCAGTGGTGCTATATTGCGGCTGAAGGGATGTGTATAAACGATTATCATCTTTTTCCTCGATCTCAATTTCGGGATGAGCAAACGACAACCTGTTGTTGTACACTGCCGGCCTGCCAAACACAATATATTCCCTGCCGGGCTGATAATTACGGGTCACCCATTGCAAGCCCTGAAACCAAACCAATTCTACCGTCCCCGTACCATCAGTAAAAACTGCAACCAATCGCTGCTTATAACGCTGGCCTTCCATTCTGAAATGGGTGATCTTACCTTTTAGCTGAATGAAGGTCTGTGTGCTGTCAATTTCCTTGATGGAATAAATCCGTGAACGGTCAATATATTTGTAAGGAAAAAAATACAGGAGGTCATAAAAGGTTTGAATACCCAGTTCCTTTTCCAACAATTCGGCCTTTTTGGGCCCAACACCTTTTAGATACTTGATTTCCTGGTCTGTTAGCCGATTCATAACAACCGTGAGTTCTGTAAATATCGGAAAAGTTTCAGCAAGTTGGTAAAAAGATTTGCACACGCACTGAAAACTTCCGAAATTTCCGGCATATGCATTTTCTCCAATATCTTATCACCTGCTCAATTCACCGGATCATGCGCTGGATCAGGCATGAGAACAACCGGTATATCAGTGACTTCAGGGAGAATGTCTTGAACAACGCTATGGTTTATGAGGAGTTCCGCATGATAGAGCAATGCAGGGCAGCTATGCAAAGTGACAACTCATTATTGGAATCTGTTGATCAGGGTGCAGGATCAAGAATCCGGATGAAGAAAAGGACTGTCGGCGGCATGGCGAGGCTGGCATCTGTAAATCCGGGATTCGGCAGGTTATTGTTTTGCTGTGCCAGATATTATCGTCCGGAGACAATTATTGAGTTGGGCACTGCATTGGGTATCAGCACCATGTACCTGGCTATGGGAAATCCCCGGGCCAGGGTAATAAGCATTGAAGGCAATGCCCAACTGGCTGCTATAGCTCAGAAGAACTTTACCAGATACGGATTAAAAAATGTTACTTTGATTAATGATGATTTCGACCGGTCGATCGACAGGATAATACCGGAAGTCAGCAAAAACACCCTGGTATTCATTGACGGCAACCACACCTTGGATGCCACAGTGAAATATTATGAAATCTTCGAAGGACTTCCGGACGCCCCACATATGCTTATCTTCGATGATATTAACTGGTCAAAAGGAATGATGCGGGCCTGGAAAAAAATTTCCGGATCACTTCACGCAAACCTTGTTGTGGATTTGTTTCATATGGGAATTGTCTTCCGGGGAACGGGAACCAACAGACAAAAATACTGGTTATAGCACCAGCAATTGATATATAGTATTAATTTTATACGTGTAATTCGGCAATCATGAGCAACATCATTCATCTGGAATCAATCGTAAAGAATTATTTTCTTGGCGCTGAGATAGTTGAAGCACTCAGGTCCGTTTCTCTCGAGATACAAAAGAATGAGTATGTTACCATCATGGGACCTTCAGGATCAGGCAAATCAACCTTGATGAATATTATTGGCTGTTTAGACACACCGACTTCAGGCCGGTATATTTTAAACGGACAAGATGCCAGTAAGCTTGTTGACAACCAGCTTGCTGAAATCAGGAACAGGGAAATTGGTTTTGTATTTCAGACATTTAACCTGCTTCCCAGGTATTCGGCCCTGGAAAATGTTATGCTGCCGTTGGTTTATGCAGGTGTATCGAAACAAGAGCGTATTGTCAGAGCCAAGGTTGCCCTCGAGAACGTTGGCCTTGGCGACCGGATGGAACACAAACCCAGTGAATTATCCGGTGGTCAGAGGCAGCGGGTATCCGTCGCACGTGCCATGGTCAATAATCCTGCCATCATTCTGGCAGATGAACCGACCGGAAATCTGGATTCCAAAACGTCAGTCGACATCATGGCCCTGTTCCGGGAGATCCATAATCGTGGTAATACTATTATTCTGGTGACACACGAAGAAAATATAGCAAGGCATGCCAAACGAATTATCAGGCTCCTTGACGGGCATATCGAATCGGACATGATCAATGATCAGCCAATTGTTTAGGCAGCCTCAGTCCTTATAGAAAGGCATTTTCACCACACTGGCCAGTAGTTTTTTATCACGTATTTCTATGAAGATTTCAGTTCCCGGATCAGCGAAGGGAGTTTTTACATAGGCCATGCCAATACCGGTTTTCAGGCAGGGTGACATTGTCCCGGATGTAACTTCACCGATATTTTTCCCGGATTTATCAAACAGCTGATAGTGCTGACGGGGTATGCCCCTCTCGACCATTTCAAAGCCGACCAGTTTCCGGGTTACTCCCACGTTCTTCTGATCAAGGAGAAATTGCCTGTCGATAAAGTTCCTTCCTTCATTAAAGCGGGTGATCCAGCCCAGACCTGCCTCAATGGGCGATGTAGTATCATTGATATCATTCCCGTAAAGGCAGTATCCCATTTCCAGCCGAAGAGTGTCCCGGGCAGCCAGTCCAACCGGTTTAAGTTCGAATTCTCTGCCTGCTTCCAGGATATTCTGCCACAATACTTCAGGATGGTTGCCGTTTTCAAAATACAATTCGAATCCTCCGGCGCCGGTATATCCTGTAGCCGCGATGATGACATTTTTTAATCCACCGATCTCGCCTGTAACAAATGTGAATGATTTGATTGTTTTCAGGTTGTACCCGGTCAGCTTCTGGAGCAGTTTTGTGGCATTGGGGCCCTGCACAGCCAATTGTGAAATTTTGTCAGAGGCATTCTCGAGCACAGCTCCGAAGTTGTTGTTGACATTCAACCACTCCCAGTCTTTCCGGATATTGGAGGCATTTACTACAAGCAGGTACTTTTCAGCCTCAAACTGATGAACGATGAGGTCATCCACAATACCGCCCCTGCCATTTGGGAAGCAGGTATACTGGGCCTTGCCGGGTGTCAGTATGCCGGGATCATTCGATAAAACGTAATCCAGCAGTGGTCTTGCCCCTGATCCCTTTACCCATATTTCACCCATGTGGGATACATCAAAAATACCCGCTGAATTTCGTACAGCAAGGTGTTCGGAGTTGATACCGGTATATTCAACCGGCATTTCATATCCGGCAAATTCAACAAGGCGTGCACCTAATTCCCGGTGCATTGGATTGAAGACAGTCTTTTTCATTTTGAAGATCGTGTTTTTCAAAAATATAAATAATATAATCAGCCAAGTATGATTTTTGAAGCTTGTTTATAAGTTGTTGCAAAGTCAATACCCGTAAAACAGAATATATCTCGAAAAAAATTATCCATTATTTGGTGAAAATTCTTAATTTCATCATTGTTTATAAAAATCAATTCCATGAAGATTGATTTGTCATACCTTCGTGAAATGGCCGGTGGCAATAAAGAACTGGTTCTTGAAATGATTTCCATTTTCAAAAGCCAGGTCATTGAATTCGGTGAAAACATGGAACAACTGCTTGACGCAAAACAATATGAATCATTGGGCAAATTGGCCCACAAGGCAAAATCATCCGTGTCCATTATGGGTCTGGAAAACCTGGCAAAACTTCTGAAGGATCTGGAAAATTCCGCACGTGAAGGCAAAAATCAGGAAAGTTACGCCAAAGTTGTAACAGCCTTCAAGCAGGAAACATCCGAAGCAGTCAAGGAATTGAATCAAGTCACCAACAACCTGGAACTATATTTTTAATACACACTATATGCTTAAGATTGAGAAGATCAACAATATAACCGTAGTCCGTTTTGACAATATTGACAGGTTCAATGCGCTCATTACGGAACCGGTCAAGGAGGATCTGAAAAGTTTCTTTAATAACGAAGGAACCCGTCTGATTCTCAATCTTGAGGGTATAAAATACATTGACAGCTCGGGCTTTGGTGTATTCCTGTCGATCCTGAAAACTGCCACCAACAGCAAGGGACAGTTCAGGATTTGCGGAATCTCGGCTGAAGTTATGGAACTGTTTAAATTATTACAGCTTCACAACGTGTTCACCCTCTACCGCACCCTTGACGACTGCCTGGAAAGTTTTTAGGCATTGCCTTTAAGGGGTGTCCTCCCTGTTTTCAAAGCATATACCTTTGTCATCACAGTTGACCACAATGGCTTGGTCTTTTTTTACTTTGCCTTCCAGGATCATCCTGGAAAGTTCATTCAGGATATTCTTCTGAATGAGCCTTTTAATCGGGCGTGCACCAAACTGAGGATCATATCCTTGTTCGGCGATCCGGTAAATGGCCTCCTCCGTGATATTGATTTTTATTTCATTGTCCGCAAGCTTTTGCACAATCTGATTAAACTGCAATCTGACGATCTCCCTGATCTCCTGTGGTGTGAGTGGAGTAAACATGATTAATTCATCTACCCGGTTCAGAAATTCAGGTCGCATGGTATTCTTCAGCAATTCAAAGACCTCACTTCTTGTTTTTTCAACAATCTCATTTCTGTTTTTCTCATTGAGGTGTTCAAGGTTTTTTTGGATAATGGAGGAACCAATATTTGAGGTCATGACGATGATGGTATTCTTAAAATTCACCACACGTCCCTTGTTATCCGTTAACCGTCCGTCATCAAGCACCTGCAGTAATACATTAAAGACATCCGGGTGAGCTTTTTCAATTTCGTCGAGCAAAATCACCGAATAAGGTTTACGACGGACTGCTTCGGTAAGCTGTCCTCCTTCCTCATACCCCACATATCCGGGGGGTGCGCCCACCAATCTTGAGACTGTATGCCGTTCCTGGTATTCAGACATATCGATGCGGGTCATCAGATTCTCATCGTTAAAAAGAAGTTCCGCAAGTGCCTTGGCTAATTCAGTTTTTCCAACGCCTGTGGTCCCTAAAAACAGAAAAGATCCAATCGGCCGTTTCGGATCCTGCAGACCTGCCCTGCTGCGTCTTACAGCATCTGCCACGGCTGAAATAGCCTCATCCTGTCCAACTACCCTGTTGTGCAACTCTTTTTCAAGGTTTAACAGCTTTTCCCGTTCTCCCTGCAGCATACGTTTAACAGGTATACCTGTCCAGTTCGATACAATCTCAGCGATATCCTCAGCATTTACCTCTTCGTTGATGAGAGCTGAGTTGCCCTGTAATTCAATCAATTGCTTATTCAGTTCCGCTATTTTCCGTTCGGCTTCCTTGATCCGACCGTACCTAATTTCAGCCACTTTGCCATAGTCGCCCTGGCGCTCAGCCTGATCGGCATCAGTTTTCAGGCTCTCTATCAATTGTTTCTGCTGCTGAATGTCTTCAATTCGCTTCTTTTCTGATTGCCATTTGGCACGCAGTTTCACTCTTTCTTCGTTCAGTTCGCCGATCTCACGACTCAGGTCGGCCACTTTTATCATGTCGTTTTCACGCTTCAGCGCTTCCCTTTCAATTTCAAGCTGCTGGATTCTGCGATCCAATGTATCTATTTCGTGAGGCACAGAATTCATCTCGAGCCGCAACCTTGAGGCTGCCTCATCGATAAGGTCAATGGCCTTGTCGGGCAGAAACCTGTCACTGATATACCGGTGCGACAGTTCAACGGCAGCTAACACAGCCTCATCCTTGATCCTGACCTTGTGGTGGTTCTCATATCTTTCACGGAGTCCGCGCAGGATAGATACAGCATTGGCTACATCCGGTTCATTCACTGTAACAACCTGAAAACGCCGCTCGAGGGCCTTATCCTTCTCAAAATATTTCTGGTATTCATTGAGTGTGGTAGCGCCTATTGCACGAAGCTCACCTCTTGCCAGCGCCGGCTTTAAAATATTGGCGGCATCCATGGCTCCCTCGCTCTTTCCGGCACCAACCAGGGTATGGATTTCATCGATGAAAAGAATGATCTCTCCCTCTGCTGCAATAACTTCCCTTATAACGGCTTTCAGTCTTTCTTCAAATTCCCCCTTGTATTTGGCCCCGGCGATCAGGGCTCCCATATCCAGTGAAAATACCTGCCTGGACTTCAGATTCTCAGGAACATCACCCGAAATAATCCGGTATGCAAGACCTTCAGCAATAGCAGTTTTACCCACACCCGGCTCACCGATCAGGATGGGGTTGTTTTTGGTTCGGCGGGAGAGTATCTGCAACACCCTTCTGATTTCATCCTCCCTGCCGATGACGGGATCGAGGCGTCCGTTGCGGGCCTGCTCGTTGAGATTCACAGCGTAGCGGTTCAATGCATTATAAGTGTCCTCGGCTGACTGGCTGTTGACTTTTGATCCTTTTCTCAGGGCCCGGATCGATAAGCTAAGATCTTTCTCCCGAATGCCAAATTCCTTTAGCATTTTTCCTACCTGGTCGCCCGACATAACGAGTCCCAGCAATATGTGTTCCACAGATACGAATTGATCCTGCATGTTCTTTGACAAGCTGATTGACTTTTGCAGGACATCTGCAGTTGCAGAAGCAAGGTACTGCTCTCCCCCGGTCACTTTCGGATATGATTCAATCATGTGATCGAGGATTCTTTCAAGGTCTCCGGTATTGGTTCCCGATTTGGCCAGCAAATGCTTGGCTACACTGTCTTCGGCACCCAGCAAAGATTTTAGCAGATGACCGGTCTCCACAGCCTGGTGCTGATGGTCCCTGGCAATCATAAAGGCCTGTTGAACAGCTTCCTGTGATCGAACAGTAAAATTATCGAAATTCATAACGGTATAATTGTATACCGGATCCCCTGCAATTTATACACCACAGTTTACAATGCCTTCATCTCAGCCAGTTTGTCGCTTCGCCCGGTTAATTCGTGTCAGATTGTCTGGTAGTTTTTCTATATCCTGAAAAATTAACCGGATCACTACTGAAACCCGTGGTTCAGAATTACGTAAAAAAATGAAATGAACTAGAGCTAAAACGCGCGTGGAAAACCAATTTGAGCAATGAGCGAAAAGATACTCAAAGCCTTAATGGAATTATTTGCCATAATCGCCAGTCCCGATGGAAATGGAAAGGACCGGCGTTCGGTGGTATTGTCATTTCTCAGCCGTCAGCTTAACCAGGAGCTAGTCAAGGACTATCTAAAGATCTTCAATGCCTTTTATGAGAAGCATCTTGCCCTGCATGTAGAAAGAGGTGAAAAGAGAATTGGGGCTGATTCAGTCAAAGTACTGCGGATATGCAATGAAATTAACAAAGACCTGGCACAAAAACAGAAAGTTATTGTGCTTGTGCAATTATTTGAATTTGTCAAGTCGGTGGATAATGAGATCAGCGACCAGGAACTGGCCTTTATAACCGCAGTAGCTGATTCTTTTTACATACCTCAGGAGGAACACCACTTAATTAAAGATTTTACGCTTCACAGCTTCAACCAGATTCCCAACAGCAGGCATCTTTTGGTAATAGACAACCAGAAGAACCCTATGCACTCCGATAACAAACACATATATTCAGAGTATCTCAATGGCCAAATCTGGGTAAATCATGTTTCCTCCGCGGGGATGTATTTCCTGCGCTATATGGGAGAAAGCGAGCTATACCTGAACGGACAGCTTCTGCAAAAAGACAAAGTATATGTGCTAAATACTGGTACTTCCATCCGTAATCACCATGTCAAGCCCCTGTATTTTAGTGATATCGTCAGCATTTTCAAGGAGGATCTTGAATTGCAGCGAATCGTATTCGAAGCTGAGGATGTCAGTTACCGGTTCAAGAGCGGAACCACCGGGGTACATCAAATCAACTTCTGTGAAGAATCAGGCAGGCTGGTCGGGATTATGGGATCAAGCGGGGCCGGAAAATCTACCCTCCTGAATATTCTGAATGGCTCCATGAATCCTACGAAAGGTCGTGTTCTGATCAACGGTATTGATATCTACAAAGAAAAAATCAAGGCCAACGGGCTGATCGGGCATGTTTCTCAGGATGACCTGCTGATGGAAGAACTCACGGTTTTCCAGAATTTGTATTACAACGCCAGACTGTGCTTTGACAATTACAGCGAGGAGCAAATAATTCAGTCGGTAAACAACATGCTCCATAACCTGGGATTATTTGAGATAAAAGACATACAGGTAGGAACACCGTTGAACAAGAAGATCAGCGGCGGTCAACGGAAAAGGTTAAACATTGCCCTCGAGCTGATCCGTGAACCGGCAATTCTCTTTCTGGATGAACCTACCTCGGGACTTTCTTCAAAGGATTCAGAGAACATCATGGACCTGTTGAAAGACCTTACTCTGAAAGGAAAGTTGATATTTGTAGTGATTCACCAGCCCTCCTCCGACATCTTTAAAATGTTCGACAACCTGTTGATACTCGATACCGGAGGATACCTGATATACAACGGGAATCCTGTCGACTCCATAACCTATTTCAAATCGAAGGTGCATCAGGTCAACTGGGCTGACAGTGAATGTCATGTTTGCGGAAATGTTAATCCGGAACAGATCTTCAACATCGTCGAGTCACTGGTATTTGATGAATACGGCAAAGAAACACGCACAAGGAAGATATCACCTGAGGAATGGTATACGCATTACAGGGTGTCAGCATCAGCGAGAAGGGCAAAGCCGCCGAATATCAACAAGCTATTGCCAACCATTTCATTTAAAGTTCCGGGGATGCTTAAGCAGTTGGGAGTCTTTGT
Source organism: Bacteroidales bacterium UBA5072 (assembly GCA_002415855.1). Lineage (GTDB taxonomy): Bacteria > Bacteroidota > Bacteroidia > Bacteroidales > UBA10428 > UBA5072. The sequence goes on along the minus strand of DIAS01000030.1, from coordinate 6,369 downwards.
TACCCGTGATATCCTGTCAAAGATTGCCAATACCCAGTACCTGATCATTACGTTGCTTGAAGCTCCGGTTCTTGCCTTTATTCTGGCGTTTATCATTAAGTATTTTAATGTCAGCGAAACCAACGAAAGCGGTTATACCTTGCTTGAAAACAGCAACCTGCCCGTATATCTCTTTATGTCGGTCATTGTTGCAACCTTCATGGGACTTACAGTCAGCGCGGAAGAAATCATCAAGGACAGGAAGATCCTGAAACGTGAAGCCTTCTTAAACCTGAGTTGGTCCGGGTACCTCCTGTCGAAACTGACCGTGATGATGGCTATATCTGCCATTCAGGCGCTCACATTTGTTCTCATCGGAAATAGTATCCTGGAGATTAAGGGAATGTTCCTGAAATACTGGATCATTTTGTTTAGTGCCTGGACAGCTTCAAATGTAATGGGATTGCTGATATCGGACAGTTTTAAAACAGTCGTTACCATTTACATTCTCATTCCCTTCCTGGTAATTCCGCAGATTATACTAAGCGGTATCATTGTCAAGTATGAAAAACTTAACCCCCGGATATCTTCTCCCACAAAAATCCCGGTCTATGGTGAGATGATGACGGCTCGCTGGGGATATGAGGCACTTGCCGTGGAACAATTCATGCACAACAGGTACGATGAACCTTTCTACCCGGTAAACAAGGCTTTAAGCATAGCAGAGTATAAAAAGAATTACTGGATCAAGAACCTGGAAAACAAAATTGATTATATTGAGCGTGATCTCCAGGGTGGCGGGGATCATGAAAAAACACCGGCATATCTTACCTTGCTAAGGAACGAAATTGGAACTGAGCTTCCTGAAATCAGGAAAATCCCAATCCTGAATGTCAGACAGATAGATTTCCCCGGCGTACATGAACTGACCCCTGAAAGAGTTAATCAACAGGTAATTGACAGCCTGCGGTATTTCATCAAAACCCTGAACAAGATTTACATCAGAATTTATAACAATGCCAATGAAACCAAGGATAATCTGATCAGGGAGCATGAAAAAACGCCATCGGACAAGCATGATTTCCTGGAGCTGAAAAGAAGGTACCATAATGAAAAGCTTGCAGAATTTGTGGAAAACAACAATGAACTGGTGAGGATCATTGAATACAAGGGACAGCTGATCCAGAAAATCGATCCCATCTATCTTGATCCGGTTCATCCTTTCATAAAGGCACATTTTTATGCTCCCAGGAAAATGTTATTTGGAAAGTACTACAGCACTTTCTGGGTAAATACGATAGTCATCTGGACCTTTTCCGTTTTGCTCTACCTGATGCTTTATTTCAGGGTACTTAAGCGGATCCTTGATTTCCTTGAACTTTTCATCTCCAAATGGTCGAAACAATCATAAAAAAAGCCGCAATATGCGGCTTCTTTTATGAATTTCTTCCAAAGGTCGCAGGGTCAATCTACGATTTCGACCATTTTAAATGGAACCCTGATAATGGATTCGTAATCTTCTCCGGCTTCAAGCATGTCTTCATCGTCCTCCTCATAAAACCAGTTGATTACCACATCATGTTTTGACTTATGAATGGCTTCTAGCTTTTTAAAAACATCGAGTATACACTTGGATGAACTGGTATTGAAATACTCAAGCTGTATGTTTACCTGTGTCTTCTTCAATGGATCTTTAGCGTAAGATTCAAGCCAATCCACCAGTGGTTTATAAAACTCGATGGAGTTTTCGGGAATTGATCTTCCCTTGATTTCCATAACACCTTCCTCAGCAATAAACTTTATGGATGGAGTTTTTGGTGTGCCCTCAATATTAAGTGGTTCCATATAAATTAGTAGATTTCAAAAAACAGTTACTATACCCAAATTGTCAAACTATAAAATGAATAGTCATCGTTATATTTATAAAACTCGTATTCCAGCTTATTACCTGATTTTCTGGCTATGTCAACCAGGCCGAGACCTCCACCCCCTTTGGCAGAAAGTCGTTGATGGTTCAGGATGAACTTGTACATGTCCTTCAACTCATCCCGGGTAAGGGAATTGATTTTATCGATCTTTTCCTTCAGGAATTTAATACGCTTGGCATGAATAAAGTTCCCGGTGGTGACCTTGTACAATTCTCCCTGCTGTTCAATTACCATTACCCCAAATTTTGGATCCAGGGCTTCTCCTATTCCCTCGTGATGCTGTTCGATGTGGTGAAACAAATTCTGCAGGCTTTCAACCAGGATGTTGTATATTTTTTTCCTCAGTCTGCTGTCGGCATTATTCTTTTCAAGTTTCGATTCAACAGCCTCCAGGATATCATTAATCAGCTCAGAGGTAATACTGCCCTTGTATGCCAGGATGACATCACCTTTACTTAGATTTGTGTAGTATTCCTTAAGATTGAAACTCATAGAAGGCAGTGTTGCTTGTAAACCTTAATAGAGAACAATTAACAAATATATAAAAAAAAACAGATGCATAAATTAACGCCTGGTAATTAAAGAATTGACAGTCTTCCTGCTTCAGCATTTACTCATTTTAAATATAGCCATTTTTAAATTATTAATACATCTACTGAACGAATTTTTCGACTCAAGAGTTACAGGTTATCCGCCGGAATTCCTTAACAGTCATGGATTAGTTGATCAAATGCAAAAAAGTGGTTATGAATCGTCAGATTTCTCGGCTTTCTTAGAACCCTCGTATAAAGAATACCTATTGAACCTGCATTCGAGTTGACCATTGAATACAGTGATCTTTTTTGACGGCCTCAGGCCGATATGTTTCATGGCCTCTGCATTCGAGCTGATGATCCATGCTTCATAGCCGGTAAATGCTTTTTTTAACTTGTCACCAATCTGTGTGTATAACTCATTCAGGTTTTCCTGATTGATTCTCTCTCCATAGGGAGGGTTAATTACTACAACACCCGGAGGAGGTGGGGGCACGTAATCGCTGAAGTGACCGGTACGGAAATCAATCATTTTTAAAACGCCGGCATTTTGTGCATGGCGGGTGGCAAGATGAACCGATTCGGGCGTTATGTCAGCCGCATAAACGCTGAAACCAGAAAATCCGGTTTTTCTTTTTACTTCATGAACTACTTCCTGAAAAAGTTTGGGATCATAATCCTTCCATTTCTGAAAACCATAATCACTGCGTAGATCTCCGGGCGGAATACGGGCAGCCGAAAGTGCCGCCTCAATGGCAATTGTCCCTGAGCCGCACATAAAATCAACAAGCGGCTCATGGCCGTTCCAACCCGAAAGTTTAATCAATCCGGCCGCCAGAACCTCATTCATTGGGGCTGGTCCCTGTTTGTAGCGGTATCCTCTGCGATGAAGCGAATCTCCGCTGCTGTCACGTGACAATTTGATGGTTCTGTCACTGATATAGGCATTAATCCTGAGTGTGGGATGATCCAGGTCTACCGATGGGCGTGCCCCGTATTTATCACGAAATTGGTCGACAATAGCGTCCTTGATTTTTTGGGCAATGTACTGGGTATGCCTGAAAATATCAGTTTTCATCGCCACATCAACAGCCAGTGTGTCATTCACGCCAATGTACCTATCCCACCGTACACTCCTGACGTAATTGTACAGTTCAGTTTCATTGTTGATCGTATCTTCCCCCAAGGGAACAAGTATCTTCAGTGCTGTGCGCAGGTGGTAGTTTGCCTTGTAGAGCATTTTACTGTCTCCGGTAAATCCAACTGCACGGTGGTATGTCTTAACTTCCCTGGCGCCAAGATTCCGAAGCTCTTCAGCAAGAACCTCTTCCAGTCCGAAAAGCGTTTTAGCAATGAATTCAGGCATAAGGAACTGATTAATGATCTTGTTGTTTTGAAAGGTATCCGGTAAACCCGTTTACGGCCTGGATAGCGTTGCTCAGGCGTTGTTCTCCAATACCGGTGATAACAGCATAGGGACATCCCAGCTTCTCCAGTTCACTTTTGTACATCATGTAAAGCTTTTCACGCATTTCACCACCGTTTTCCCTCACCTGATCGGGTGTCCATGGAATGTCAGCAGAACAAAGCAGATACAGGTCAATAGTTTTACGGGAAAGCTCTTCATCAATCCATTCCGGACAGCGGCCAAAAACAACCTGAAACCATACCTTGGTAATGATAAGATAGGTATCAATAAATGCAATGCCGTTGGCCTGATCGGCAATTTCACGGACTTGTTTCCGCTGCATCTCAGCAATATGACTGACATCATCATAATTATACGGACGACAAAGATTGCCTATATATTCCCTGGCATATTCGGGAACATAAACCGTTTTGAAATGCGATGCAAGCTGTTGTGCCAAAGTTGATTTACCGGTACATTCAGGACCAGTCAGCACAACGCGGATTAATTGGCTGCCTGAGCCTTCAGTTCTTTTTTCCATTCCAGGAATCCTTTTACAGCAAGAAGTGTATAGATCAGAAATAAAAACGCACTGGGATAAAGCTCCTTATAGATCATGACACCCATTGACAACAAATCGATGATTATCCAAAACAGCCATTGTTCCAAAAGCTTTTGCGTCAGCATCCAGGTGGCAACCATTCCACCGGAGGTAAGCACTGCATCAGCCAACGCCATGCCCGAAGCGCTGAATTTCTTCAAAATGAAGAACAAGGGAATAATCAGCACGAAGGTTGAAACCAGGCATGCCAGCAAATGCCTGGCGGTAGCCCTGTGAATAGTAAGATTGTTCTTCCCTGTTTCAGTGTCTGCTGATTTTCTTGTCCAGTTGTACCACCCGTAAAATCCTATTCCAACATAGTAAATATACAAGATAGCATAAGCATGAATACTTGATTTAAAAAAAATCCAGGCATAAAGACCGGAGGAGACAATCCCAAAAAACCAAAGCCAGGAATTTTCGCGAATGGTCAGAATTACATAGAGCAGTCCGGAGATTACTGCAATCACTTCAGGATAATGCAGCTTCAACCATACGAAAGCAGATGTTACAGCTGCCATTACTTCTTTTTTAGCAACATGGCTTCGTATTTGTCCCAATTCTTCAGGATGGTCACAGCAGTTTCGAATTTCGGATCCTTTTCGTTGCTGATCTGGTAGAATTCATTATTCGACCAGAGATCACGGGCAATATAGGATTTGATCATCTGCTCGATCTGCTCCTGTGAAAGAGCAAGATCCGGTTTGCTTTCCGCAATACCGTTATCCTCGGCATACCTGATAAAATCCGGCAGCAGTTTCCTACTGAATTCAAAATCACTCCTGAATGAATCAAAATCAGGGTAACGTACCTGCAAATCCTTCCGGTTACGGTCAACATATTCCAGTGCATACTGGTTGATTGTACCTTTCCTGATCAATTGGCGGTAGTAATCGGAATAATAGCTGGTATCGATAGAGACGAAATAATCGGGCATAATGCCTCCGCCTCCATATACAATGCGTGTATTTTGAAGCGTATAAAATTTCAGGGAATCAGGGAAATGGATACTGTCCTTATGGGCCAGTTCTCCTTTCTGATACCTTGTGAACAATTCCTTGTTATAATCATCACGGCTCATGTTGTAAGGTTTCTGGATCAATCTGCCTGTGGGGGTATAATACTTGGCTACCGTCAGCCTGATCATGGACTGGTCGGGCAGCGGCAGGGGCTTCTGCACCAATCCCTTTCCGTAAGATCTTCTTCCTACAATTATTCCGCGGTCCCAGTCCTGAATAGCACCTGACAGGATTTCACTGGCCGAGGCAGAACCCTCGTCAATGAGAATAACCAGGTGCCCTTTCTCAAAGTTGCCCTTGCGTGTGGCAAAATATTCCTTCTTTGGGCTGTTGACTCCCTGCGTATAAAGGATGAGCTTATCCCCATCGAGAAATTGATCGGCGAGGTTAATGGCAACTTCAAGGTATCCGCCGCCGTTACCTGTCAAATCCAGAATCAGGTTGCTGACATGCTGATCTTTAAGTTTCCTGACGGCTTCATTGAATTCCTCCATGGTAGTCATGGAAAACCGGTTAATCTTGATATAGCCAATATCGTCCTCAACCTGGTATCCGGCATCGACACTGTAAATGGGAATCTTGTCCCGAATAATCTCAAAATCGATTAAGGAGGCAACATCTTTTCTCAGAACAGAGACAGTCACTTGTGAGCCCTTTTTACCCCTCAGCACATCGAACACCTTCTCAGAAGTTATGCCAATGCCGGCCACGTTCATACCGTCGACCCTGATGATCCTGTCGCCTGCCATGATTCCCACTTTGTCCGAAGGACCTCCCGAAACTGGTGAGATAATATATACGGTATCATTGAGAATATTGAATGAAACGCCGATGCCTTCAAAATTGCCCTGAAGTGGCTCATTCATTTCTTCCACTTCCTCCCTGGTCAGGTAGGAGGAAT
>DIAS01000109.1:2327-9829 GCA_002415855.1 Bacteroidales bacterium UBA5072 | reverse complement strand
ACAGGCATGCAAAGTTGGTCTTTGAAGGCAGCTTTTGAATACTGAAAGTACTGTCTGCAATACCTGTGACTGACGGTTTTATGGTTGTAAAATCCGGAAGCTTGTCCCAACTCCCTTCATAATAAGAGTATTTCAGTCCCCCCGGGGCAGCTTTCTTTAGCTTTGAGATGGCCGGCAGCACTTCACCGGACTCAAAACTGCCCTTTGCTGTCTTACTGTATTTTGCACCGGGTGAGCACGATTTTATAGCCAGGGTTGCAGGACCGGTAATAAAAATCATTTGCTCTGCCTTGGGTGATGTCACAGTGGGCTCGGAGCCATCAACAGTATACCTGAGGTCAGGAAGAGTACTTAATATATATATTGTGGCTGGTTTGTCCTTTAACAGGATGCCGTTCATCGGATGAAATTGGGGAGGCGTTTCCGAATAACCTGCGTATGAAAATTTTATACCGTCATAGATAGCTTTTAATCTCACGGAATTATGACTTTCATTTGGAAACAGCCCGATTTTCCAGTATAAATTCTCGGGTGCCTTAAGCTTCAGCACTGAATCCATGCGACCGATACCCATATTCTTATAGGTTGATTCAATTCCGGCAATCCAAAGATGCCTTTCTGATTTCATATTTCCGAGCCTTTCGGAAGCCAGCTTTATTGCAAAGTCATTATTCCACCAGAAGGAAGGATCGGTGGCATAGAAGGTTTCAAATAATTCCGGTTCAGTCAGGAAGGTATACATGGAAAACAACCCGCCGTATGAATGACCGTACAGTGAATTGGTACCATTGGTCGGATAGGTCTTATTTATATACGGGATCAGTTCATTTTTCATAAAGGCTATGAAATTATCGGCCCCGCCGGAGATATCGTTATCAGCCACACGGACAGGCAGGAAGTCCCTGTCGCGCTGGTTTACCTTATCTATATACCGGTTGGGTATTGCAACCAGTATAACAGGAGGAACAAATTGTTCATTTACGGCAAACCTGTAAATAAACGGGAACAGGTCTCTGGCCCATTCCCCGTCAGTAAGGTAAATAACCTCAAATTTTTTCGTTGTGTCAGCCTTCCATGTGTCGGGTATGAATACAATCAGGGACCTTTGTTCTTTCAGAATGCTGGAATAGATAGAGTCATTCACTTCCCTGAAACCCTGTGCCGGAGTGACCATCAGCCGGGTATTCAGCATCAGTATAAATGCAGGAAGCAGGAAACAGATTAGTTTTCTCATAAGTATTCTAATTAACCCTTACAATTTACGGTAAAAATTACAATTCCTGAAATGGGAAAATTTCGGGATTTATTTTTGCATGAGGAAGAAACCTATGTTTAAGATCAGGAATTTCTGCGAGATCACTGAATGTTTATTTATCTTTATGCCTGGGGACAAACAACGTTATTAAAAAACATGAAAAAGTCATTTCATTCCTTTGGTTTGCTCTGGCTTGCGGTTATAACAGGTTTCATGGTAAATATCCGTATCGCATCGGCTCAGGGCGAGAAAGAACAACCCTACCCAATTCCGGATGATATCAATAATATTTTCAAGAACTCGTGCATGTCCTGTCATGGAAGTGAAGGCGGCAGGTTTCCAAAATCAAGATTGAACTTTTCAAGATGGGCATCATATGGCAAAGCAAAAGAAGCTGAAAAAGCTTCAGCTATCTGCTCAAGGGTTAGCAAAGGAACAATGCCTCCAAAAATTGCCAGGGATTCAAATCCTGAATCTATTCCGACAAAAGAGCAGATCGATCTGATTTGTAAATGGGCCGAAACAATTAAACCGAAGAAGGCAGAAAAATAACTATCTGTATTTTGAATTCAGTATAGCTTCAGGGTAAACTCCTTTTCATCCGGATCAATGACCCCGGCATCGCGTTCAAGAGAATCCGGAACAGCAATTTTAAGATGTGCCTTTACCAAAGTTTCCATTTCTTCTCTCTGATGCTGAACCATCTGCACGGCATCTTCATATGCATCACTGTAACTCTGACCCTCTGTCATCAACTGACGTTCCCTCATTTCAAGAGCGATTGAATACTCAGTCTCTTCACATGATACCTGGCCGTCAATCCAGATTTCATTTGGCGGGATAAAATGATAAGCCATGTCATTGCCGCTGAATCCGAAATCGGGATAAATATTCGTGCGCACCATGTAACCATCGACAATCCATATCGAAATTCCGTCCCTTACTCCTTCAGGTACGCGGTAAATATTCTGAAGCTTAATGCTGTCCGGAAGACTCCTGATCTCTTTAACATTGTAAGAGTCAAGTACTGAAACTTTTTTAAGTGATGCCTCATGTGCTGCGCAAATGTCCCGGTTATTATGCCTGATGACCTGTTCGAGAGCCAGGGAGGAATCGTGTGCCACCTCGTACGTCCATCCGTACTTCGCCATGAGGTGCCTTTCATTCAGTTCATGTGCAAGAGTAAGATCAAACTCTTCACACGAAATGGCGTTGTCGATCCATATTTCGCCCTTCGGATTAAATATATAACGCTGTTCATTACCTCCGTAAAGCCACTCCTTGTATATCTTCTGCCGAACCCTGTTCCCGTCAACTATCCAGATATTGTAATTGTCATTTTTCCCCCAGAAATACCGGTAAATACCTCCGACCTTTTTAGGACACGTCCAGCCTATTGCTATAAGACAGATTATGATGATGAATGCAGTTTTTTTCATACTCTCCTGATTAACGTCAATTCATTTCACATAGTTAAGCGGCAATAATAATTTTAAACCTTTATTGACTGAGATTTCACCGCAATTCTTTTAAGCGACCTGTACCGGAGAAGAAGACCGATAATAATTCCAGATATTAAAATGCAGGCCATAATCTCAAATTCGTAATCTTCTATTCTTTTCATGTTTGCCTTTAAAAATGCGCCGAAGAAATAGCCTATCGAACTGAAAAGGACGTCCCATACAATAGTATTTATAAAGCTGAAGACAAAAAACCTGCGGGTCGGGATGGAACTCATACCGATAGCAAGAGGAACGGCCGTTCTGAAGCCATAAAGAAACCTGTAGCCAAGCAGGACAGGTACCGGGTATTTCATTAATAAAACATCAATTTTACGTGCCTTTTCACTCAGTTTTGGTCTTTTGGCCAGAACAGCCTTTCCTTTCTTCCTTCCTACAAGAAACCATATCCAGTCCCATGACTGGGTGGCTGTAAATGCGATGATAATGACAATAAATATTTCCAGGTGACCCCTGTGCGCTGCAAAGGCAGATGTTGTGAGGGATGTTTCTCCTTCAAAAAAACAACCAAGGAAAACCGCAGCATACAGCAATATATCCCTAACCATAGCTTTTCTGATGTTTGTTTACCGGTTGCCTAGCAAGCTTCATTAACTAATGCATGTGATGATTTACAGTTAATTTGCACGATATATTATTGTTGCGTAATATTGATATAGTATTGAACCAGATGCAAGGGAATGTAACTGCTTATAAAATTAATTCTTTTCAATTTGCCATTCAATTTTTGTTTGTAATTTTCATATCGGATATGATCCATTTTATTGAAAAAATAATCGATTATGTCTGACAAGGAATCCTGTGGCTGGCAAAAAATGCTTGAGGGTTATCCATGGTTCAGTTGCGAAGGTTGCTATCCTATTACTGCATATTCCGAATTCATGCCTTCCCCCATGGTTGGAAGAAAGCCCCTCGGAGAGACAGACAACGTTTTATTCTCCGATGAGGACCCTTTTGGCTGGCGCACAACCGAGGTTGAGGAGGAATTTGAACTCCGGCCCGGGTTTGAACACGCCGGACACCAGATAATGAATAATCTGATTAAGCTCGGCAAGGGATTGACTGAAAATTATATTCAGGGTCATGGAGGAGAGAATCTTAAAGATAATCCTTACTGGCCTTCTGAAATTGCATCCAAAGCGGGAACATTATTCCATGAAAGATATGTGACTTTGCTGCCACTGATGCTTTCACGTGCCCAGGATGATAAGGGCAGAATAATCTGGTCTCTTTTCGGTAACAGTATTCACGACCCCGAAACAGCCTTTTGGAAAAATTTTTACCTAACTCCTGATAAGGAAATCTCTGCAGAAAAATCGGTTTCTTTCTTTGCCGCTATACTTTCAGGCGCATACAAGGAGAAATTATCAGACAGTAAATCGCTTTATCACGCAGGATTCAGGATTTTGGCAGCTGAAACCCTTCTGCCGTCATGGACCAAACCGTTTGTCACAGACAATAATTCTTCTTTCACTCGGATTAAATACCTGCTTACCTTCAGACCCTTCGGTTCATTACCTGCTGCGATCAGGGAACTTTATTTTACGGGCAGATTGTCACTGCTGCCATTTCCCGGCAGCCTTGTCTTCTGGGGCATGCCAGGATATGAAAAGCTGAAAAGGGAATTCCCGCTTGCCGGTCAGATACCTCTGCTGAACCTCGTGGCACGAAACAGGGGTATAGGCGGATTAAAAGTTGCACAGTCAGGATGGTTTCATGAGCCTCGTCCAGGTACTGTTCATGTAATAAACGAAGAGCTTTTACATGAAACTTATCACCGCACAAACCGATGGCAACGCCTGCAGAGATACCAGGATGAGCTTAATGAAGCTGCCCATAGAGTAAAGATGGTCAAGGTTTTATTCAGTACCGAACCGGATGCTATGGGATTATATGACAAACCATTGGCGCGCAACAGCCATATATGGAACCACAGGTTCGAAATGCTGCTTGACGGGCCCAATGCAACCCGGAGGGAAATAATGGCGGCCGAAAAAACCATCCTTGAGGGCGGCCTTTTCGGATATCGTTTCTTCTCTCCGCCAATGCGCGTTGGCGAATATAGTGTATATCTTCACCGGCCTCTGGTGGCCTGGCTCCCTGAAGGTTCAGATAATGCTGAAATTAAAACCGGTATTCTCAATGGATATATAACCGGTTACCATAAGAGGGACAGAGAAATGCATCATCCTGTAGAAATGTGGCCTCGTCCGCTGAGACGGGACCTCTACCTTTCAGCTCTGAATGATTTCAGAAACGGTAATGATTATTATGCCCACCAGACATCATTGAACATACTGACGCTGCTGGATGCCTGGCACATGCAGAAAAAGAATCCCCTGCCGCGATCATTCGCACGAGGACTTCTTAACATCTCGAAGCAAAAAAGCCTTGAGCAATGGCTCGATGAGCTTCCTGTTCATTCCACCACCCAGGAAACACGAATAAAGATGCGGAAAGCTCTTTCGGAAATTTTCGAGCCGCAGAAAATATCTGCACTTCCCGATTCAATAACCTTCTCTGAAACAGCAACGCGGCATTTTGAGGAAAACTGGTGGAACGACATAAGGTACCTTGCTCACGGGCAGTTCATAAACAAGGATAATGCAGATATTGCACTTGACAGTACTACTCTTGCCTATATCAAGAAGCACCAGCGCGATCTTGAAAGTCTTGGTGACTATTTTATAATGCGGCATCGAAAGGCAATAACTGATGCAGGTATGGAGGGGATTGCCATTTGCGGCGAATTGCCTTTCAGATGGCAGACTGACTTTGAGTATCCACTGTACGGCGGCTGGAAAGGTAACCAGGAAGATGAAACTTATGAGAGAAACATTCTGTTGGTAATACCGGGCAAAATCCGGAAGCAGGCAGTCGTCTTCGGCGACCATTACGATACTGCTTATATGGAAGATATCTACGATAAGGGAAGAGGCGGATCAGGGGCACGCCTGTCATCTCATGGTGCCGATGATAACTATTCTGCAAGCTCAACTCTGTTGCAGGCGGCACCTGTTTTTCTAAGACTTTCAAAGGAGGCCAAACTCGAATATGATATCTGGCTGATACATCTTACCGGAGAAGAATTCCCTTCCGACTGCATGGGGGCCAGACATTTCTGCCAGTCACTGATTGAGAAAAAAATCAGATTGAAAACAGGTGATGACACCTTTACTGACCTGTCAGATACTGAAATAGCCGGTGTATTTATCATGGATATGATCGGTCATAACCGTGATAAAAATCAGGATATTTTTCAAATTTCGCCGGGTAAAAGCGCCAGGTCGATGCACCTGGCACAACAGGCTCATATTGCAAATATGATTTGGAATAACAGCACCCAAAAGTGGAATCTGAATCCTGAGAGGCAACACCTGGGAAGGGGCAAACGTATAACTGGTACACAGCTGATACCTGAAATTGCAAAACACCTGCCTCTCGAAGGTGAAGTCCGTGCTCTTTATAATCCTCATAGTGCAATCTTCAATACGGACGGCCAGATATTTTCAGATGTCGGAGTTCCCGTGGTACTTTTTATGGAAAACTATGACATCAATAGGAGCGGTTATCATGATACTAATGATACACTTGAAAATATAGACCTTGATTACGGCGCCGCATTTGCTGCAATAGCCATCGAGGCTGTTGCGCGAATGGGATGTCTTGTATCCGAAGACAAATAATTGAATCTCAATTACTAAAAAGCAAGTTTGACGAAAATTCAATTAATAAGACAAAACCATGAATCAGCTTCCATCAGATTTCTGGAGTATATCAGTGGCCGGCATGCTGCAAAAGCTTGATGCGAAAAAGGAAGGACTAACGAGTGATGAAGCAAAAAAACGGATCGCACTTTACGGGTCCAACCTTCTTAAGCCAAAAAAACGCAGGGATGTATTCACACTTCTCATTTCCCAATTCAAAAGTCCTATTATCCTTATCCTTTTCTTTGCAACCGGATTGTCATTTTTTCTTCATGACAAAGTAGATGCGCTTATAATTCTGGCGATTGTCCTTGTTAGCGGAATGCTGGGATTCTGGCAGGAATATGGCGCGTCAAATGCAGTGGAGAAGCTTCTGTCCATAGTACAGATTAAAGTATCTGTAATGCGTGACGGAACTGCCAGGGAAGTTCCCCTGGAAGAGATTGTCCCGGGAGATATTGTCATCCTGAACGCCGGTGATATTATTCCCGGTGATGGTCTTGTCCAGGAATCAAAAGACCTTTTTGTCAATGAGGCAATGCTGACGGGAGAAACTTTCCCCGTGGAAAAAATGACGTCTGAGTTGCCTCCTGAAACTCTTCTGGGTCAGCGTACTAACACTCTGTGGATGGGAACACATGTGGTAAGCGGCACTGCCACTGAACTAATAGTGCATACGGGCAAGGAAACCGAGTTCGGCAAGGTCTCAGAGCGGCTAAAACTAAGACCCCAGGAAACGGAGTTTGAACGTGGAATCCGCCGGTTCGGCTTTTTTCTCATGGAAGTTACCCTGATACTGGTGGTTGTGATCTTTGCAGTAAACGTCTACCTGGGACGTCATATACTTGACTCATTCCTCTTTTCTCTGGCATTGGCAGTAGGTCTTACACCGCAATTACTGCCGGCAATTATAAGCATAAACCTGTCCCATGGCGCCAAACGGATGGCCGAGAAGAAAGTTATTGTCAAACGACTTTCTTCAATAGAGAATTTCGGAAGTATGAACGTAATCTGCTCTGA
>DIAS01000109.1:1095-2065 GCA_002415855.1 Bacteroidales bacterium UBA5072 | reverse complement strand
AGACGGGGACACTGACCGAAGGAACAGTGCAGCTGCAATCAGCACTTGACGTTGACGGAAATGAGAGCGAAAAAGTGTCTTTTCAGGGCTATCTCAGCGCTTTTTATGAAACCGGATTTACAAACCCGATAGATGAAGCTATCCGCAATAAAAAACAATTTGATCTGTCAGGCTTCAGGAAAGAGGATGAGATTCCTTACGATTTTATAAGGAAGCGCTTGAGTATCCTTGTCTCACATGATGAAAAACACCTTCTGGTTACCAAAGGAGCCCTCCGGGATGTTCTCGGAATATGTTCAACCGTCGAGATCAAAAATGGGGATGTCGTAGATAAATCTCAGTACCTCGATAAGATAATGAAGAATTACGAGGAATTCAGCAATAAAGGATTAAGAACTCTGGGGGTAGCCTGCAAAGAAATGGGTGCTGTTTCACGCGTAACCAAAGAGGACGAAACAGGTATGACATTTTCAGGATTCCTTATTCTTTCTGACCCTCCAAAGCCAAATATCATCGAGACAATTGGCGGACTGAAAAATCTTGGAGTAGATCTGAAAATCATAACAGGCGACAACCGGCTCGTGGCAGCTAACATCAGCAAACAGATAGGATTGAGAGGCACAATTATTATGACAGGATCAGACCTTGCCCATCTGGATGATTCTGCACTTATGGAGAAAGTCGGAGGGGTGGAGGTTTTTGCAGAAATCGAACCAAATCAAAAAGAACGTATAATTATTGCCTTGAAGAAAGCAGGGAATGTTGTGGGTTACATGGGCGATGGCATAAATGATGCCTCGGCATTGCATGCTGCCGATGTCGGAATATCTGTTGACAGTGCTGTCGATGTCGCCAAGGATGCAGCCGATATTGTACTCCTTGAAAAGGGGCTTGACGTCCTGGTGCAGGGTGTCCGTGAAGGAAGAATAACCTTCGCCAATACTCTCAAATATGTATTCATGGCCACCAG
>DIAS01000109.1:0-818 GCA_002415855.1 Bacteroidales bacterium UBA5072 | reverse complement strand
AATATGTTCAGCATGGCAGGAGTTTCTTTATTTCTCAAGTTTCTTCCGTTGCTGCCCAAACAGATTTTACTGACCAACATGCTCACAGACTTCCCGGAGATGACTATCGCTACTGACAATGTCGATGACGAAATGGTCAATTATCCACGTCGCTGGGATATAAAGGCAATCCGTAAGTTCATGATTACCTTCGGCATTGTGAGTTCCGTGTTTGATTACATTACTTTCGGGCTGCTTTTACTGATTCTTCATGCCTCACAGGTCCAGTTCCGTACAGGCTGGTTTATAGAATCAGTTATTTCAGCCTCGATGATTGTACTGGTCATCAGAAGCAGGAAACCCTTCTTCAGAAGCCAGCCTGGTAAATACCTTCTGATTGCGACCCTGTCCATCTTTGCCGTGACGCTGATTTTACCTTTCACGCCGCTCGCGGGAATTTTCGGATTTGGTCCGCTGCCAATCCATTTCCTCCTTTTAATCGGCGTGATCGTCTTATTTTACATTTTCACTGCTGAAATGGTAAAAAAGGCCTTTTACAGGAGGGTGAAATTCTGAGCTGGAAAAGCAGGGAAGTTTGGGGTATCCGCTTAAGGAAGGCCTATTTTCAGAAGTAATTATAAAAGAAAACAAAAACAATAAAAAATGATCAGCAAGTCAGTTACCAAAGGCGAACACAGAGAAGAACATTTAAGAAGTTCGGATTTCATTACGGATATAGTAATAGGTATGTCAGACGGATTGACTGTCCCGTTTGCTTTAGCGGCAGGTTTAAGCGGGGCTGTACAGTCCAATGCAGTTGTAATTACTGCAGGCATTGC
>DIAS01000099.1 GCA_002415855.1 Bacteroidales bacterium UBA5072 | reverse complement strand
AGAAAGCAGCAAGCAGGGCTGTAAAGAAGGAAGATATTGTAACCGTACCGTTTGTAAGCTCTTTGATATCCATGTAATTCGCGGGTTTTTCCGAGCTATTGCTCAGTCCAAAGAAAACTATCACAGCGAGGCCTCCGATTACCAATATCAGGATCGCTCTGCTCAACCATGCCCCGCCTTTCAGCCCCGCCATGTTAAGGAATGTCAGAAGCATTATAAGTAATATGGCTGTCAGCTTGATGCCGAAATCCTGAAACGGAAAGAACACACTTCCTATTGAGACGTTCTGAAGCGATGGAAGAATATCTGGTAGTGTGACAATACTGTTTAGTGACTGGGTAAAAACATAGGCCAGAGAGGAGATTGTGGCAGTTTGTATTACTGCAAACAGCGACCATCCGTATAAAAATGAAAAAAAGCGGTTATAGATTTTCTTGAGATACACGAAATCTCCTCCGGTGTCAGCCAGTAAACCGGCAACCTCAGCGTTACTCAGTGCTCCGAAGAGAGTGATGATCCCTCCGGCAATCCATACAACAAGTATCCAGACAGACGAATGAAGTTCGGCGGCCATCGGGGCAATTTTCTTATATACCCCTGAGCCTATGATATTTGCAATCACGAAAATGATAACGTAACCTAATCCGAGCGTTCTTACCAGGCTTCTTTGATTACTCATGGTGAGGCATTAATTTGCTGGTGAAGATGCTAAATTATGAAATAAGTTGGGAGATGAAAGGCGATAAATTATGAGAGCAGATTTACCGGAAATATTTATTGATCAGATTCCTGTACCTCGCTTCCGATTGAAGAATTTGGAGATCAGGCGAGATTTTTAACCAGAACAGGTTACGATATCCGTTATTCAGTGATTTTCCCAGTTCGTTCATGGCATCATTTATATTTCCCTGGGCACAGTACACTTCTGTAAACCGGTCGTGAAGCGTAGAGTCAATACCCACAGCCTTCCGAAGCATCAGATTTGATGATTCTATATCATTTAATCGCGCTGAGGCTGCAGCTATTGCAACATAGGTAGCGGCATTATCCGGCCATCTTTTAACCCAGTCTTCAGTGGCAATTCTTTTGAACTCAGAGAAATTCCTCCGGGCTTCCCCGGGGTCTCCCATAGCCTGATAATTAATTCCTAAATCATAATATGCTGAAGCTTCGTCCGGATTTTTCTCCAGTATTTCTTTTAAAATACCAATTGCCTTGTCATTCCTTCCCTGTAGACGGTAAGTATGAGCAAGTCGGAAGAGGTTGACGGTAAAATCCGGATTAATTTCCCGGGCCTTTGTAAAAGCACTCTCAGCCTTGTCAAGACTGTCAACGCTTATCCATCCGGCTCCGAGGTTACTGTAGCCCCATGCATTTTGAGGATTATCTGAGATCATTTTTTCTGCCCAGACGATTGCAGAATCAGGTTGCCCTAACTTCTCAAGATAAATCCATAGAATACCGCTGTATGTCAGTGCCAGATTTCGATTGATAAGGACAGCTGCCTTATATTCTTTCAGCGCCTCCTCAAACTTGCCGGAGTTCTGATAGTACCAGCCAAGATTGCTGTGTGCGACTGGATCGTCGGGATACAGATCAATCCGCATACCGGCATACTTTATAGCTTTCGGAAGATCATTTTCAACATTTATCGCATAAAAAGCCAGGATGCCTAATTTTTCTCTTTCTGTCAGCCTGTCGACATTTTTAACCGCCTGACTCAGCAGTTCGCGGCCTTTTTCGATAGAATCAAACTTTTCAATCAGGATATTGCCGAGAGAGGCTTTAGCTGCAGTAAACCCGGTGTCAATCCGCAGAGCCTTTTCATAGTAATCTTTCGCTTCTTCAAAATCGAGCAACAAATGATGATCAATACCCAGTGAATAAAGTTTCAGGGCATCGAGTGATGAAGTGGTGACCTTCGATAAGGGCTTGTCCTGGATCGAAATCCTGTATCTTGATTCACCGAAGTGTCGGCGAATATTTTTACTCAGCCTGTCAAGCGCTGGCAGGATCTCGTCCTCAGTCTCAGCATACAAAACTTCTGATTTTAAAGGGTTTCCGGTTTTGGTGTCCATAATTTTTGCAGTGATAACGTATCTGCTCCCAACCTCACTTATGCTTGGTACTATATAGATCGCCACTCCCTCCCTGGTTGCTATTTCCCTGCCGGTGCTGTCATTGATGGTTGTCCTGTCCTTAGCTTCCATCCTCGCCATGGTCTCGATCATCCTTGACCTTGGAATTACATTTACATAACTCGACTGGCTGGCAGTAAGTGAAAATGCAGTATAGAGTGATTTATCAAAAACCGGGTTTTGAGTCTGGTTTTCAAAGTCTGTTATCACCACCCAGTCTCGTTCGGTGAAGGGCAAAGTGCTCCCGCTTGAAAAAAGAAAGAAGGAAACGAGAGCCATAGTAACAATAAATGAAGAAGACAGAGAATACAGCAAAGTTTTCTTTTTGGTCTTGAGTACATTTGTAGGCCTTTTCTCAACTTCAGGTTCAACCGGAGGAGTTGCCTTTACACCTTGCAGACCGGTAATGATCTCACAGACGGCGTTAGCAACTTTGTTTATCTGATCACGATAGATTGTGTGGTTCAGATTATCATGCGGATTATCTTCTTTTGATCTTAAGGGTCTGTTCACTCCCGGGGATTTATAAATGAATTCCACTCCCCGCAATACTCCTCCCAGCACTGTCTCGCATTCTTTGATATCAGCAGCAGCCAGTTCATGAATACGTACCGGCAGTACCCTGCTTGATACATTTCCGCCGGGGAGCTTTACCATTAATCCAAACCGGTCATTGTTTGCAAGTTCGACAAATGCCTTGAACTCATGTTCCCAGGCAAACGATTTGGGGTCGCAAAATGTGCGTGAAATGACCGGAATAAAGATCAGGCATTTCAGCTTCTCTTTAAGAGAAGCGCCTACATCATGAGTCTCCAGCAGTCCGTCATACTGATTGATGTCAAAGTAAACACTGACATCCTCTTTGAATGTTGACTCCAGTTCCCCCTTCAGATTGTCAACAAACTCAGTTACCCAGCCGTCATGCTTATTGTCCTTCTGGCGGTAGCTAATGAAGATGTCATAATTATAACCTTCGATAATGCTTGACATCCTTGGATTTTTATATCAGATACCAAAGTTACACTTTGGGAAAGCCAAAGTCAATTATATTGTCAGGAAATGGAGCCAGGGACGAAGCTTTTCCCAAAAGGCAAATCCCGGAAAAACTTAAAAGCCGTTCGTTTTCAATGAGTGAAAACCTGACAGCCAGGTTAAATGCCACTTATAAAGGCTTGTGTTTTAAAATTATTGTCGGTATCAGCTTCATGGCTTATTAATACTAAAAAAACAGGTCTGTTCCGGATTTATATATTGAGTGCTTAATATCAGTGTATTATCAGGTGAAGTGTGCAGGTTATCCGAAGTGGAGATAAAAGATTTTCATCTCTTTTATTGTTAAGATGGAATTACATAGCTTACTTTAAAATCCGGTAAATCAGAATTGTTATAAAACGATGTTAATTCGGCTTTTATGAAAAGACTCTGCCTTCTTGCTTTAACGCTGCTGTTAATGTTACAGGCAGGGGAAGCACAAAATATAGCTATACAGGTAAATGCTGGCGAAGGAAGACTGCCTGTCTCGCCGTATATTTTTGGACGCAACAATAACTTTTCGGATAATCCTGCTTCTCCGACTCCCGCTGCAAATATTAATCTTTATAAAGAAGCCGGACTGCGATTCGCACGCGAAAACGGCGGTAACAATGCCACCAAATATAACTGGCACAGAAAGTTATCAAGCCATCCCGACTGGTACAATAATGTCTATGGACATAATTGGGATTATGCCTCAGACATTGTACAGACCGTAATGCCCGGTTTGCAGGTAATGTGGGCTTTCCAGCTTATCGGAAAAACCGCGGCAAACAAAAACAATAACTTCAACGACTGGGCCTACAATGGATCAAACTGGTGGAGTGGTGTAGGCCAGAACCTCGCCGGAGGCGGACAGGTCAATCCAGCAGGCGGCTCCAAGGCACTGGTCGACGGAAATCCCGAACTTTATCTGATGAATTGGCCCGCCGATTCTACTACCGAAATTCTTAATCACTGGTTCGGAACGGGAGGATTGGGTTTGGAGAAAAGTCAATTCATTTACTGGAGCATGGATAACGAGCCCGAGATATGGAACGGTACACATGATGATGTAATGCCTTTGCTGATTTCTGCTTCCGGATTCATGGACGCCTATTTTGAGGTGTCTAAAAGAGCACGTGAAAAGTTTCCGGAAATCAAACTGACAGGTCCGGTACCGGCCAATGAATGGCAGTGGTATAAATGGGGCGAAGAATCATTAATGATCGACGGAAAATATTATTGCTGGCTTGAATATTTCATTAAGCGTGTTTCTGACGAACAAAAGAGAACGGGAATACGACTGCTCGATGTGCTGGATATCCACTGGTACCCGTCAGAATCATCCAATGCTGATTTGCTTCAGCTGCACCGGGTTTTCTTTGATAAAACCTATGTATATCCTGGCGCCAACGGAGTAAAAACAATAAACGGCGGGTGGGACACTTCTCAGAACAAAGAGTATATCTTTCAGAGGATCAATGACTGGTTACTGCAGTATTTCGGCGATAATCACGGCATAACGATTGGACTGACAGAAAATGACATAAGCTCATCTGACCCAAATATAGTTTCAGTGGTTTATGCCTCCATGCTGGGCACATTTGCAAATAACGGTGTTGAAATATTCACACCGTGGTCATGGAAGACCGGAATGTGGGAGACGCTGCACCTGTTCAGTCGTTATGCGAAAAATATAAAAGTCAACACTACCTCCAGTCTTGACGCTACTGTTTCGGGTTATACAACCATCAACAGCAGTGTTGATTCGATGACTGTTATTCTTGTTAACCGGGATCTCAGTGCGTCGCGGACAGTAACGGTAAATATTAACGGCTTTTCAGTCTCGAACGGAAGTTATAAAATCTTTGAATTGTCCTCACTGCCTTCAGGTGAGACATTTATTTCACACACATCCAATGCATTAAAAAGCAAGGCTGTTGCTGTTTCAGGCAATTCCTTCAATATTACGCTTCCATCTGTTTCAACCACAGCTGTGATATTGGCCGGCGCAGGCGCCGGCATTGACGAAGGTCAGCGGGATACATATAGCTTAAAATCGCTGAGTGCATTCCCTAACCCGACATCAGACTTTTTTAAAATTCATATCGATGACCAGATATCAGGGGAAATCACCTTAAAGCTTACTGACCTTGATGGAAAGACCGTGTTAACCAGGGATGTCGAAAATAATGCAGAAATAAATTTGTCAGAATCAGGGCTGTTACCCGGGATATACGTAGTTACTGCTGAATATCAGGGTCACTCACGGGGTACCAAACTTGTTTATACAGCTGGGAAATAGCAGAATTTAAATCGTTTACGGGAGGAGGGGATTACGCTCTCCGCCGCGCGGCGGAGAGCACGATCCTTTTTGGGAGATCATACTGAGCAAAAAAGTCTGCATTATGACGGGATTGCGTTCTCTTCATTCGCGCGATCCCGGGTCTGGGAGAGACGATAGCAAAAAAGCCCGCTTCATGACGGGATTGCGCTCAGCCTGCCGATGAGGAGCAGATATGGAG
>DIAS01000146.1 GCA_002415855.1 Bacteroidales bacterium UBA5072 | reverse complement strand
CAATGTTGATATTCCTTCTGCAGTCAGTCATGTAACTGAACCATATGCTTTCGTATGAACCTTCAAGCTTCAGCTCAAAGTTGGATCGCGGAGTGACCTTGTAACCCCCGGCTTCAACTTTCTGGGCTATGTTAAGATCAATCAGCCTGTAGAACTCAGGCATGAATGAAACGAACTCTTCCGCCTTTTTTTGTGCATCCGTATCAGGACTGAAAGCGCCAAGTTGCTGGAGGAAGGCGGGGGTAGCCAGATAACTGAAGCCATACTTGCGAAACCGGGGCAGGGGGAAGAGGGCATCATAATCGTCGTCAACCATCGCCTCCCACCCGGGTGCCATGATATCAAGGTACCATGACCAGGGGTAGGGTTTGACCTCGTGGATCTCCGTCAGGCATTTGTCCCACTTTGCCCGGTCTATTTCTTCATTCCTGAGATACGCGATCATGGCTTCTGCATGGCCAGGGTGTTCTCAAACACTTTTTTCCATCCTTCCCATCCGTTTGTTTCGGTGAGGGAAGTGTTATGCCAGACGGAAACGAAAAGTCCACCCGCATTTCTCGTTGTGTCTATCATTTCCCTGATGACACCTGTTGCAGCCTCAGGCGACAGGTACAGGTACTGTCTCAGTGTTCCGTCCATCACCTGGAAGGGCACAACCGTCAGCCCGGTGATTTTCTCCCGGGTGATGTCATAGAACAGGAACGGGCGGGCGATACCTGCCCTGAAGCCGGGCTCGTCGGCATACCCCATTGTATAATCATACTTTATGCCGGCGGCTTCGAAAGACTGGTATGTCAGAGGCATATGCAGAAGGAGCCAGTGTTGTCTTGCCCGTTCGGGATGATGACCGGTCAGGTGCCTGTACCGCTCGACCTCCATTTTCAGCGTCTTCGGTCTTCCGGCTGAATAGTAAGAGGGGTGCAGGCCGCTTCCGGCTATCATGTCGTATTTCCTTATAGTTGATGTATATTCGCGGTCTTTGTACGGCGGGTTATGATCATAAGGGCCCGGATTACCTGTGGGAAAGAAGTAAAGTGTTTTGCACCCGTGAACCTTTACCTGTTCATCGATATAATCAAAACTGTCGTAAGGATCCTTGATCTGGCCGGTCATGGTACGTAAGCGTTCCACCGGTTTCGCTCCCGTACCGGCAAAGCCTTTAACAAGGCCTCCCATGCTCCTGATGAAACCCCTGCTCTTGTATGCAAAAGGCTGATCGACATCAAAAGTGAGCAGTGAATCGAAATCATTATGCCTTATAGTGATCACCGGATAACGTTTTACCAGTGCAGCGGCAAGGTAACGTGCCCATATATCCACCACCGGCTTACGGAGAAATCCCCCGCGGTAAGCAACCGATCTGGCTCCTACAAACCTTCCGTGAGCATCACGGGCAGACGGAAGATATTCCTCATACCTCGAAAGCATATAAAATGCTGCGGAGAAGATATCGAAAGGAAAAACACCCTCCTCCGATGGAAAGAGCACGGGCATATCTCCAACCTGCTTTACATCAGGCTCCATCGCTGTGACTCCGGAAGCCGAGAGCAGTCCTGACGGTCTGATGACAAACTGATCTTTTACCTTTTCGTCAGAATAGAAAATGGAGGGACTGCTGCCGATTTTTCTCCTGTCGTCAGTGATTTCATAATCAACTCCCAGAACAGATGAGAAGATCACCCCTGCCACGTACTCAAGCCTTGGGGTGACATCCGGAGAATATATCCTGAGCTTCTTCGATACCATATACGCAAATTTATATAATCAGCAGGTAAGCAGCCCCATCTGAGTCTCCTTTTTATTAACATAAATTCATTATAACGGGCCAAATTTTACTACTTTTGTCAATCGTAAACTTTTATATTCACTACTAAACTAAATTATATCATGGGTAAAGGTGACCAGAAATCTAAGAGAGGAAAAATAATAAGAGGTACTTATGGCGTCCGCAGACGTAAAAAAGCAAAAAAGGCCGTTATTGTTCCGGCAACGAAGGCTGCTCCTGTAATTCCGGCTCCTGTTCCGGTAACTGAATCAAAAGTGAAGCCGGAAAAGGTTGCTGTCAAGACAACAAAACCAAAAACAACTCCGGTGGTTCCTGTTCCTGCGCCTGTCACTGAAGTAAAAGCAGAGCCGGAAAAGGTTACTGTTAAGGCTGCCAAACCAAAAGTTGCTGCCAGGTCCACTGCAAAACCCGAAACCAGGAAAACTGCAGAGACGAAAAAAACAGAAGAGGTTAAGAAGACAGAGGTTAAGTCTGTGAAACCTGCAGCAGAGAAGACTGAGGCAAAAGCAAAGCCTGCAGCAAAGAAAACTGAAGCGACAGCTAAGCCTGCAGCAAAGAAAGCTGAACCGACAGCTAAGCCTGCGGCAAAAAAAGCTGAGGCAGCTGTAAAACCAGTGGCAAAGGCAAAGAAACCAGCTGCAGGGAAGAAATAGTATTTCTTTACAATCTTAGTATCCTGTCTATGTAAACAGCAGTATAGACTGCCGTTTATATGATCATATGCCATGACAGACCGTCACAAGAATACTATCGTCTGGGCAATCATAACCTGCCTGCTGTGGTCGACGGCGTACCCGTTCATTAAAATCGGACTTCAGTATTCACCGCCCCTGCATTTTGCAGGGTCCAGATTTATCATTTCAGGATTAATGATCCTGCCTTTTACTCTGCGGCCCCGTCAATACATAAAGATGATAAGAGATAACATGGGGCTCACACTATGGGTGACTTTGCTACAAACACTTATCAATTACATTCTTTTTTATATCGGGATGAACTACGTTCCGGGAGCAATTGGTGCAATCATCGTGGGATCTCAGCCATTTGTGACGGCAATTGTCTCCAGGATTATCATCAGGGACGAGAGGTTTACGCGTGCCAAAGTGCTGACAATTATCCTGGGATTAGCAGGGATCGTTCTTGTCAGTGCCGGAAGGCAGGGATTTCATTTCAGCGGCCCTATGGAGCTTATGGGAATTGTTATGATATTCATTGCCAACATATCAACGGCGACAAGCAACGTTCTCATCTCGAAAAAGGGCAAGAATATGAATCCCCTCGTATTGAGTTCATTCTCTCTTCTTACCGGAGGCATCATAATATTCTCCCTGTCATTTTTCTTTGAAGATGTACCGTCAGGTCCGCACTTCCCGGTCAGGTATTGGCTGGTGCTGGTATGGCTTGCCTTCATGTCAGCCTTCACATTCTCAAGATGGTATGTGTTGCTGAAGAGACCTGAAGTGAGGGTGTCAGAACTGAACCTCTGGAAATTCATTATACCAGTTTTCGGTGCTGTCCTGAGCTGGGTCATTGTAAAAGGAGAGCATCCCGACTGGATAACGATCACAGGCATGATCATAATAGCTCTTTCGCTTATTTACTTCTTTGGCATTACTGGGAGAAGGGAAAGAAAGGCCGAAGAGGTGCCTGCCGGGCCAATGGCAAAATAACCGGGCATTCGATAAATGAACTGATCTGTACCAAGCTTAAAAGGCCGGTCAGCTTCCAGAAATGTAATATCTTATTAACTTTATGCCTCCAAGAACCGATTCTGACTGACAGGCTGACCGACAATGGATGGACCGAGAATTAAAATTGCCATAACTATTTTCCTGTTATCAGCTATATTAGCGCCTGTTGCTTACCCTCAGGAAATGCGTAAAACAATTGTTGTGTTCTCCGCATTTAATGCCAATAATCCTGCAATCCGTATTGTCATTGAAGGAGCCCGCCATGAGCTTTCAGAGGAAAATTACAATATAGTGGTTGAGCCCCTTGATTTCGCCAGGTTCCCGGAAAATGATCATGTCAGAAGGATTGTGACCCTTTATAATGAAAAACAAAAAGTGACACCGGCAGACCTCCTCGTTCTCTTTGGTCCCTTGGTCTTTAAGGAATTGAAAAGTAATGGACTTAAAATTCTTGACAACACGCCGACAATTATAATTGATAATGAAGGTATGAGCGGTGATTCTGTGCATGCTCCCCTTAGCGAAAACCAGATAAGATTTAATCTGGAGTACAATTGCAATAAGACACTCCAGACAGCTTTTGAACTTTTTCCGCACAACAAAGATGTTTATGTGATCAGCGGCGTAGCCGGTATAGATTATTACTTTACTGAACTGGTCAGAAAAGAGACCAGGTATTTCAACGAAACACATAATTTTATTTATGTTTCGGGTATATCGATGGATTCAACATTGAGGTTTGTTGACCGAATTCCGCGCAACAGCATAGTGCTGGTTACCAATTATCAAATGGACATAAATATGATTTCATATTCAACTCCTGAAGTGATATTTATCGTCGATCAACATAGCAAAGCCCCTGTCTTTATGTTGCCCGAAACTTTCGGGGTGAACAAGGGGGGTGTCGGGGGCTATGTCTTCAGCTACTACGAGGTTGGAAAGGAAACCGGACGTATTGCCAAACAGATACTGAAGGGAACACCTATAAAGGATATTACTGTGAATAAGGACAGGTTTTACCGTTATGCCTATGATTGGCAAGAGTTAAAAAAATGGGGCCTGGTAAATTCCAGATTAATTCCCGGAGACAGTATTTTCTATAATGAACCATTTCTTCTGAAATATAAAAAGTATGCATTGGGCATGAGTTTATTCCTGGGTGCAATAATAATGCTTGTTGTTTACCTTATCGGAAGAAATAAAAGGCTAAAGATGCTGGGTGAAAGAATCCTTGAAACTGAAAAAATGTATCGTGAACTGATCCGTGAGGATCGAATGGCGAAAATGACTGAATTGACAGCCTCCCTGTCGCATGAACTTAATCAACCGCTTACTGCAATACTTTTCAGCGCTCAGGCCGGGAAGCGTTTTCTTCAGTCGGGCAAACTCGATCAGGCGCAGGCAGGACAGATACTTGACAATATCATTGAGGACGATAAACGTGCAGGGGGCATTATAAGCAGCGTTCGAAGCCTGATGAAACTTGAGCACAGGGAGAAGGAAAAGATTGATCTGAATGAAGCTATCCGGGAAACCGCCGATATATTTTATAACGATGCTGTCAGGCAAAAAATTAAGCTGGTCATTAAATGTGATCCTGAACGGGCGTATGTGCTGGCTGACAAGATCCAGTTGCAGCAGGTTTTAATGAATTTTATCAGAAATGCCGAGATTGCTATGGAAAAAACTGATCCTGCCAATAAAAAACTGGAAGTAATCTCTGTCGTGGGCAAGGATTTTGTTACAGTTTCAGTCCGTGATTCGGGGCCGGGGATTGACAGTGCCATTAAGGAAAAAATATTTGAACCATTTGTTACTACGCGAAAAGGCGGAACCGGTATTGGACTGGCATTGAGCCGGTCAATCATAGAAGCCCATAACGGTACAATATGGGCTGAAAATATGCCTGACGGAGGCGCTGATTTTTCATTCAGATTAAATCTCTTAAAAAATGGGTGATCCGGTAGTATACATAATTGATGATGACAGTTCGGTAAGAAAGGCAATTTCCCTGTTTTTAAGTGCTATCGGTTACAACGTGCAGGCCTTCAGCAGCTCTGAAGAGTTTCTTGATCAGGAGCCCTGGGAGGGAACGGGGTGCATAATTCTTGATGTGAACCTTGAAGGAAAAACGGGACTTGAGCTCCAGGACCATCTTATCAAACTTGGTTGTAATTTGCCAATCATTTTTATTTCCGGACGCGGTAATATCCAGATGAGTGTAAGTACATTGAGAAAAGGTGCCGTAAACTTTCTCGAAAAGCCATTCGATGACAATGAGTTAGTAAGTTCAGTAGCTGATGCTGTTCAACTGAGTCAAAAGCTTCTAACTGAAAAGAACGAGTTCATAAATGCTAGTGCCCTGATATCGACCCTTACTGCCAGGGAGACTGAGATCCTGTCGCTTCTGATTTCCGGAAAACTGAACAAGCAGATCGCCTCTGATCTTAATATTGCTGAGCAGACTGTTAAGCTTCACCGTCACAGTATCTGCGAAAAGCTTGGCGTAAGATCACTTCCGGGTCTCGTCCGGATTGCCGATAAAGCAGGTATTAAACCGACTGGAAAAATCCAGTAATAACCGGTATTTTGAATCTTGTATAAAATGCCCTCAGTAGTACTAAGGTACTATTGGTTACGAGAATGTACTTATGTACATTTGTATAAATTGTATTTCATCGACGTCTATCGTTGCCAATTAACCCGGAAACAAAATGATTTATCTGATAGATGATGATCACGCAGTTCTAAGGGGTTATGAGTTATTCCTCCGGTCTGCCAAATTAGAGTGCAAGGCCTTTGATAAGGCAAATGAATTTCTATTCTATTATGTACCCAGGGAGGGGGATCTTCTTATCCTCGACCTTAACCTTCCTGAGACGAACGGTTTCGAGGTATTGAAAAGGTTAAGCGAGGAGAATAATACTATTCCTGTAATAGTGGTAACGTCTTATGATGATTATCAAAGCCGGAAAACTTGCAAGGATTACGGAGTGAAGGCTTTCCTCCGCAAGCCCGTCGATGGAGAGACACTTATTGATATTATCAGGTATAACCTGCAATCATAAAGTCAAATAATTGTTATCTTAGGGCTGGCAGTTTAACAGAATCAACCCTGGCAGAACTTTCTGGCAGCAAACCAAACTAGAGGTATGAATACTTATTCCCTTCTCAAAATAGCAGGATTTTTCATTATTCCGCTGATTGTTGTTCTTGTGCCCATAATAATCGGTCAGCAATATGGCGTATACCGTAAAAAGAAGGAAATAAATATGGAACCTTCCTCAGTTGGTACAGTCGTAGCCACAACTTTTGCTCTCTTAGCCTTTATGCTTGCATTCACCTTTCAGATTGTTTCCAGTCGATATGACGCTCGTAAAGCCCTGTTGCTGGACGAAGTTACGAACATCAGAACTACCTACCTGCGGTCAGGATTATTGCCTGAACCATTCCGTTCCACGAATAAAAAACTGCTTGTTGAATATGTTGACCTACGTACTGACGTTGCCACAGATTACTCGAAAATCGATTATGCAATGTCGCGATCGAAAGAGATACTTGACAGCCTCTGGGATTGCGCTGAAACGCTGGCTCAACAGGATCGGAGTTCGGAGGTCTATGCACTGTTCACTCAATCAGTAAATGACATGTTCGATAGCTATAACCAGCGGATTACAATGGCATTTGAGTATCGTATACCTGCTATCATAATCTGGATATTATTGATTATTGCTTTCTTTTCCATGCTGACACTCGGTTATAATTTCGGGATTTCTGGAAAAGGGAGTTACAGGATGAACCTGCTTATCTCAATTATTTTTGCTGTCGTCATGCTGCTCATTTTAGTGCTTGACCGTCCCGAGACGGGACTGGCAATACCAAGCCCGAAGCCTATATTCACATTACAGAGTCAGTTAAAAAACTGGCAGTTAACAAATGATAATCAGAATAAAGAACTCGAAAACGCATTAAAATAAAAGATGATGAAAACAAAAGTCTTATTTCTTTTGGTGCTGTCCGCTTTTATTGCCACTTCCGGTTTCTCCCAGGAGAAGACAAAAAAAGAGTTAAAAGCGGAACGCAAGGTTGAGAAGCAAAAGCAGGTTGAGGCTATGGTCAATACCAGGATATTTATCTTTAATGCCAGCAGGGCGATACCTCAGGGATACCGGTCAATGGATCTTACGACAAATATGGGATTCGTGGAATTTCACGCTGATACGATAAAGGGTGATCTGCCTTATTTCGGCAGGGCAACGGGGGCTGTCGCCTATGGCGGTGACGGAGGGATACAGTTCGAAGGGAAACCGGATGAATATACAGTTACCCCGAACAAGAAAGGTTACCAGGTCGATGCCGTTGTCAAAGGATCAAATGATACATACAGGCTGTCACTTTCTATCGGCACGGAAGGAAGTGCATCGCTGACAGTCATCAGCAATAACCGCAGCACAATATCGTACAGCGGCGAAATAAATGCTCCTGAAAAACCTCAACAGTAAAAAAATCGTTTAAATGACAGTAAAAAAGGGGACCCGGAAACGGGCCCCCTTGCTATTATATCTATTCGGTCTTAACAGAGTTGGCCGGATTCATTATAGCTGCCTGATAGGCTTTGAAACTGATAGTTAAAAACGTTATTAAAATTGTCAGTAAGGCCGCAACCAGCAAAAGAACCACTCCGATTTTAGTCCGATAAACATAATTCTCAAGCCAGTTATTCATGAAGTAAATGGCGACTGGAATTGCTATAATTATCGAGATCGAAGTGAGGATAAGAAATTCTTTTGATATCAGCCGCAGGATTACTCTCTCGTCTGCTCCGAATACTTTTCTGATACCAATCTCCTTTGTGCGTTGCTCGACCGTATAGGACGCCAGTCCGAAAAGGCCCAGGCAGGCAATGAGTATTGCCAGTATGGTAAATAGGGTAAAAATCAGGCCCCGCTTTTCGTCCGCGTCAAATTGTCTGTTAAAACTGTCGGTGAGAAAAGTATATGTAAATGGCTGATCCGGAAAGATCTCTTTCCATCTGGCTTCTATGTAAGCAAGGGTTTGTTCGGTATTATTATCAGCTAATTTTATGTATACTATTGGATTATTAATACGGTAGATAAGAACAAGTGTTTCTATTTCATTGTACATACCTGTCTGATGGTAGTCCTTCATCACTCCTATGACCCTGGCCCTGAGTGTATTTGCATCACCCACCTCAATCTTTTTTCCTATCGGTTCGCTCCATCCCATCCGATTTACAAAAGTCTCGTTCACAACTACCCCGGTCAGTGTATCAGAAGGCATATCAATCTGGAAATCACGTCCTTCCTTCATTTTAATACCCATTGTTTCTACAAAATCATGATCTACCACAACAAGGTTAACGCCCCGCTGCGACATACCCTGATCAGTCTCGACATTCAACAGAAACTTGCCTGAGCCTTCTCCGATAGGGTTACTGGTTCCACCAACAGATTTAATGTTGGGATTCTCAAGAAGTGCAAGTTTCAGCACAGGATATTTCTGTACCATCCGATCGTTCAATTGGAGGCTTACAACATTTTTCTGATCAAATCCCTGGTCCATAGTCTTCAGGTAGTTAAGCTGCTTGTAGACAACCAGTGTACAAATTATCATGATCACGGAGACGGCGAACTGGATGACAACAAGTATCTTACGGAAAAGACTGCCAGCCGAGCCCCGGGTGATCTCACCCTTAAGGACGGTGACAGGACTAAATCTTGACAGGAAGAAAGCCGGGTAACTTCCGCCTATGATGCCAACAAGGATAATGATGCCAAGCAAACTCAAAATTACTTCCGGACTATATAAAACATGGAGATTAAATGACTTGCCTGCAAGCTGGTTAAACTTCGGCAGAAGAACGATCAATCCAATAACGCTGATGAGAAGGGAAATAACAGTAAACAGGACTGATTCGGACAGGAACTGCATCACAAGTGTGCTTCTTCTCGATCCGACAACTTTGCGCAAGCCTACCTCACGTGCGCGCCCTGCAGAACGTGCTGTTGCCAGGTTCATGTAATTCATGGCAGCAATAAGGACAAGGAAAAGCGCTACAATGGCGAAGATATATACGTAAGTAATGCTTCCGGTAGGTTCTGGTTCACCCGGGTTTGTCGAATAAAGATGTATGCGGGTAATAGGTTCAAGTATGTACTCCACAGTGATATGTACCGGACCAAAAATCGGTTCCATATATGCAGTATACATTGCCTGTATTTTTTTCTCAAATTCCTTAACATCAAGATCTTCTGGCAACAGAAGGTATGTAAAAACCCCGAAATTTCCCCACGATCCCATCTGTTTTGGAAGATTATTCCTGGAAGCCACCCCATCAAAGCGGAAGTGTGAATTGAAAGGTACATCCTCTATCACACCTGTTACTTCAAAGCTATTGCCGGCAGACGTTATTGTTTTCCCTATAGGGTCATCACTGCCAAAATACCTTCCGGCTGCAGTCTCAGTAAGAATAATCTTGTCCGGTTCTATAAGAGCTGACTTCACTTCACCCTTTATTACCTTATAAGTGAATATATCAAACAGGGTTGAATCTACATAGTAAAAGCCCTCTTCATAATACTCTTTGTCCTCATATTTGAATAAAGTTCGGTTAAATGGAAAAAACCTTACAAAAGCTTGAATCTCAGGATAATCCTGCACTGCCTGCGGTCCGAAGGGTATTTGCGCAACATTCCAGGTAAACTGGTCATCCGGTTCAGTAATCTTTGAAGAAACCCTGTAAATCCTGTCGGCTTTTTCATTATAACGGTCATAACTCACCTCATCAGAAACATAAATAACAAGAAACAAGGCACTTAAGATACCAATAGCAAGACCGAGTATATTCAGAAAGCTGTAGCCCGGATGCTTCACTATGTGTCTGATTGCTGTCTTTATTAGATTCCTTAGCATGTCATTTCGATTTCGTATTCGAAAGTAAATATAAACAGCATAATAATTGGTCAGTGGCTTATACTATTAGCATAACATTAACAAGATTTAACAGCACCCCTTCTTATTGCACTGACGGTAATTTTCTTAATGACAGGTCATAAATATCAGTGATTCATTCAATACATGATCGATTTGTAAAATGTAAAGAGTAATGACAGTTGAGTGTCTAATTATTTTACACTATTTGTATGAGATATTTTCGTATATAATTGATTTGCATTTAATTAAAAGCATGGCATAAACTTTGCAAATGAGAACATAAACTGGGAGAAAGAAATGAAAAAACTGATCTGGGTTGCAATCCTGGTGCTGATTGCATGTTCCCATGAATTATCAGCGCAGGCAAAGAAATGGACACTTGAAGATTGCATCACCTATGCTATCGAAAATAATATTGGATTGCAGAGGCAGAGGCTTCAGACTGAAACTGCTGAAGTAAACCTTACCAAGTCAAAGCTGGACATGCTGCCCTCGCTCAATTTCGCATCAGATGCGAATGTCGGATTCGGGAGATCAGTAAACCCGGTAACCAATCTCATCACATTTAAACAGAATATAAGTAACTCATACTCACTAAATTCATCCATCGACCTGTTTAATGGTTTTGCAACACTGAATACGGTAGCTGCAAATAAGTTTATGCTTAAAGCCGGTCTGGAAAATGAGAAGATAACAAAAAATACCCTCATCCTTGATATTACCGGACAGTATTTTCAGGTTTTGTATGCAAAAGGTCTGGAGGATGCTTCAAAGATCCAGCTTGATCTTTCGGAACAACAGCTTTTCAGGATAAGCAAAATGGTTGAAACCGGGAGAGAAGCTGTTTCGCGGCAATATGAGATTGAAAGCCAGGTTTCTGCTGACAGGCTTAATTACACGATTGCTCAGAATTCCGCCAGCCAGTCCGTGACACTCCTGAAACAAATGCTCCAGCTTGAAGATGTCCCGGATTTTGATATCCGGACACCTGACCTGGATACTTTGCTGATTTCCGGAACAGGGTTTGATACAGACAGTATCTTTATTATTGCCTCTGAGGTCCTTCCACGTCTTAAAGCGATCGAGTATGAACTGAAAGCTTCAGAAAAGCAGGTGGCTGCATCAAAAGGTTATATTGCCCCAAGGCTTGAAATCGGCGGGGCAGTTTATACCGGATATTATAAAGTCGTGAGTGAAGATGCCGAAGCGCAGGCTTCATTCTCCGAACAGTTGAAAAACAACAACAGCCAGGCTGTGTACGTCACGCTCCAGATCCCGATATTCAACAACTATATGACAGCAAGAAATATCAAGCTGGCAAAGATCAGGAAGAATGATACTGAGCTGAGGCTCGAACTTGAGAAAAACAACCTCTACACCGAGATTGAAAATGCCTGCCTCAATTACAACAGGGGGATAGATGAATATACTGCTGCTGAAGCCAACCTTGCTTTCAATAAAAAGTCCTTTAATTCTGTTGAGAAAAAATTCGAATCAGGACTGGTTGATGTGACAGATTACTCAGCTGCAAAGACAACACTTTTTACAGCTGAGACCGAAGCACTCAGAACAAAACTGCAGCTGCTTTTCAGGCGACTCACAATTCAGTTTTGTACTACGGGTGACTATGAAAACATTGTAATCAACTAAAATCAAAAAATAAGTCAGGATGGACACGCCTATTGAAAAAATGGATAAACCCATTGCCAGGAAGAAGGGCCTGCAAAAGAAACATATCATATATATTGCCCTGGGAGCTGTATTCGTAGCGCTCATGTATATGGCTTTTTTCGCTGACCGCACATCTACCTATAAGGTTGAAAAAGATAAACTAATCATTGAATCCGTAACTGAGGGGCAATTCAATGACTATATAACGGTTCCCGGCACGGTCGAACCGATCAGCACAGTATTCCTCGATGCCCAGGAGGGCGGTCGTGTTGAAGAAATACTAATTGAAGAGGGTTCGATGGTAAAAAAGGGAGATATAATATTGAAGCTGTCCAATCCCGATCTCTACCTGAACATCCTCGACAGCGAAGCACAACTTGCCGAAAAGGAAAACTTCCTGAGGAATACCCAGATAGCCATGGAGCAGGACAGGCTACAGATAAAGCGGGAATTACTCAACCTTAAATATGACATCGAGAGGAAGGAACGTACTTACGATCAAAATGTCATCCTTATGAAAGACAGCCTCATTTCGAGAGAAGAATTTACAAGGTCAAAAGAAGATTTGGATATGGCGCTTCAGTCCAGGGATCTGTTTATTGAACGTCAGAAACAGGACTCCATTTTCCGTTCAGTCCAGGTTGACAACATGGTAAACAACCTTGAGAATATGCGCAGGAACCTGGCACTTGTAAGGCAGAGGGTGGAGAATCTGAATGTCAGAGCAACTGTTGATGGTCAGCTGGGTTTGCTGGTGCCGGAGATAGGGCAGTCAATTTCACGCGGGGCAAATATGGGCCAGATAAATGTCCTGACCTCATTCAAGGTCACAGCCCAGATTGACGAACACTATATTGACAGGGTCAGAACTCAACTCACTGCCAGACTTGACAGGCAGGGAAGTGAATTTGACCTGGTTGTGAAAAGAGTATACCCTGAAGTACGGAATGGCACATTCGAGATTGACATGATTTTTCAGGACAGCATTCCGGCAAATATCAGGACAGGACAGACATACTATATAAGTCTCCAGCTGGGCCAGCCCAAGATGTCGGTCCTGGTTCCGATAGGCGGCTTTTTCCAGGAAACCGGTGGTCAGTGGATATATGTCCTTGACCCGTCTGAATCGTTTGCTGTTAAACGAAATATCTCAATAGGGAGAAAAAATCCCAAGTATTATGAAGTCCTTGAAGGTCTCCAACCCGGAGAAAAAGTAATTATATCTGGATATGAAACTTTCGGGAAGAATGAAAAACTGGTTTTTAAGAAATCCAAATAACATTAAATACTAAAGTCATGATCAAAACAAATGATTTAACAAAGGTCTTCAGAACTGAAGAAGTCGAGACAACGGCACTGAACAAAGTAAACCTGAATGTCAAGGAGGGTGAATATGTCGCCGTTATGGGTCCTTCAGGATGTGGAAAATCAACACTCCTGAACATACTGGGACTTCTTGATAATCCGACATCCGGAAGCTACATCTTTAACGGAACCGAGGTTGCCAAGCTAAAAGAACGTGACAGGACAGTCTTCCGTAAAGGTAATATTGGCTTTGTTTTCCAGAGCTTTAATCTGATTGATGAGCTTAATGTATACGAGAACGTTGAATTGCCGCTTATTTATTTAAAGATGAAGGCCGGCGACAGGAAGAAAAGAGTGGAAGACGTTCTTAAGAGAATGAAGATCGACCAC
>DIAS01000123.1 GCA_002415855.1 Bacteroidales bacterium UBA5072 | reverse complement strand
TGCTGGCACCCCGGCTTCAGCCCTGGTCGGGCAACGGGGAAAACAATGTGGTCAGGGGTTTGAAGACCGCTTCATATGATGTATTTGGCGATTACCCTGACTTCTTTAAGATAGATCCGGTGGTCATGCTTTCAGGGAGGGTGATCAATGACATCGACATCCTTGAGAACAGAAAGGTTGCAGTAATAGGCAACCGTGTGCGCGATGAGCTTTTTAATCCCGACGAAAACCCCATTGGACAGTATATCCGAATAAGGGGAGTATATTTTCAGGTTGTGGGAGTATTTGAGCCTAAAAACAAGAACATGAGCTTTGGCGGCGACAAGGAAAAATCAGTATTCCTTCCCTTTACCTCCTTGCAGATCGCCTATAACATGGGTGATGAGGTCCACTTCTTTGCTGTGACAGGCAAGGACAATATTCCGGTTTCTGTGGTAGAGAAGAAATGCATGGCCCTGATTGCCGAAAGGAACAAGATAGCCCCGGAGGATGAGCAGGCATTCGGGCATTTCAACCTGGAGGAGGAATTCAGAAAAATGAAGGGACTGTTTAACGGGATAAGCACGCTGATTTGGATCGTCGGCATCGGTACCCTTTTTGCAGGGGTTATCGGGGTGAGCAATATTATGCTGGTAGTTGTGAAGGAACGTACCAAGGAGATCGGCATACAGCGATCGATAGGCGCCACACCCTGGAAGGTAATCAGCCAGATACTGATGGAATCGGTTGTGCTGACTGCTATTTCGGGCATGATTGGCCTGGTTCTCGGGGTTGGTATCCTCGAATTGATCAATTATCAGCTGACAAATTCCGGGGCGGAATCAGAAATGTTCAAGAATCCCGGTGTGGATTTTAACATTGCCATTACTTCATTGATCGTGCTAATCGCTGCCGGATTATTTGCCGGGTTTATTCCCGCCAGGAAGGCAGTAAGTATAAAACCCGTGGAAGCCTTACGGGCCGAATAAAAGAATATCAATCAAATAAATATCAATATCCATGAAAAAATTCCTTAAAATCTTTCTGCTGGTGGTTGTTGTCGGAGCAATTCTCGGAACCATGTTTTTCCTTTACCAGAAATCAAAGAAGAAACCTGTGATCTATGAAATAGAATCACCCTTTGTGTCCAACGTTATTAAAAAAACAGTTGCCACTGGTTCAGTTGTTCCCCGGAAAGAAATCGAAATAAAGCCCCAGGTATCGGGAATTGTCGAAGAAGTTTTTATTGAAGCCGGACAGCACGTAAAAAAGGGCGACCTGATCGCCAGGGTGAAGATCATCCCGAATATGGTGGAGCTGAACAATGCGGAATCCAGATTCAACAAGGCCAAGATCAACTTCGAAGATGCAAAGCTGGTATACGACAGGCAGAAGAAGGTATACGAGCAGGGAGTAATCCCCGAAGCAGAGTTTCAGCAATACAGGCTTAGCTATATGAATGCCATGGAGGAGATGGAAACAGCCGAGTCAAATCTTCAGCTGATCAAGGAAGGAGTTTCAAAAAAGTCGGGTACCGCTACCAATACACTTATCCGGTCCACTATAGAAGGTATGGTGCTTGATGTTCCTGTTGAAGTAGGCAATTCGGTGATTGAATCCAATACCTTCAATGAAGGAACAACGATCGCGAGTGTTGCCGATATGGGGGAAATGATCTTTGAGGGGAAGGTGGACGAGACCGAAGTAGGAAAACTGAAGCTTGGGATGCCCCTGATCCTTTCCATTGGTGCCATCGAGGACAAAACCTTTGACGCTGAACTGGAATACATCGCACCCAAAGGCAAAGAGGAAAATGGTGCCATTCAGTTCGAGATAAAAGCCGATGTGAAACTCAGGGAGAATTCATTCATCAGGGCCGGATATAGTGCCAATGCCGACATTGTCCTCGATCGCAGGGACAGTGTTATGGTCATTCCGGAAAGCCTGATCAAGTTCGAAAAGGAAGGTGACTCCGCTTATGTGGAGATAGAGACGCAGCCCCAGATATTTGAAAAGCGGTATATTAAGACAGGCCTTTCCGACGGCGTAAATATCGAAATTAAAGAAGGTGTCGGAATAAAGGATAAAATCAAAGGACAGAAAAAGGAAGAAGTCAAGAAAACCGGCGAAGAAAGCACGCAGGGATAACATAGATGCAAGCAAATAACTCAGCTAGTTCATTTTTTGTGTTTAATTTTAGGTTTATTTTAGGTCAGTGATTGACCCCCGCCCTGGGTGGGGGTCAATTCATTTCATGACACCCTGGCGGTGCGTTAAGTATTGTGAATAACAGGGACATAATACGTTCGTCAAATAATTGTTAAAATTTTTAAAAAAGAATGTGATTTTTGAAACAAAACTGTTGAAAAACCAGTTAATAAGTCATAAATTAGCTTGATCGTATAAGCTGTTAGCCTATCATGGTTTATTGATCTGGCTAGTTTTTTTCGGGCAATCTACTAACTTAATCTTATCGCTATGCTTGATGTAAAGTACAACATCAAAAGTCTGATCTCAAGCATTTACGAATGCCAGAAGAAAATCATCATCAATCGTCGGTTTATTCGTGAACTTGAATCAGAAGGACATGATACCAACAAGCTCAGAAATGAGATTGATGACCTGGAAAGAAAAATCAGCGATTTTCAGAAAGAGCTCAGGAAAAGGTATCAGTTTACCTACTAAGTTGCTTCCTTCATTGAAGACATAAACAAAAACCACCTGCTCTATCAGGTGGTTTTTGTTTTTCTGCTAGTCGTACTTGCGTTTGATGAACCACCAGTCGTGCAGTGTCAGACTCACCATTACCGAATGATATTTCTCCTGGATGAGCCTGTTTTCGGTAGTCCCCATGGAGCCATAGTTGTAGGCCAGGTTGATGCTGGTTTTGTTCTGGAAGAATGGAATTCCTACACCCACTGATAAACCATCGTCAGCGAATGAAGTTCCGTTGATAACCAGGTATGAATCCTCATGGTAATACCCGACGCGGTAGCTCAATCTGCCCATGTAACCCAGCCGGTTTACCATGCCGGGCACGTACTCGATACCGGCCCTGATTATGCTGGTATTGTTATAGGAAAAAACCTTGTCTTTCGAAGTATTGACGGACCAGTTCTGGAATACGTAGTCAGCACTTACCGTAAGCTTATTGTCGTATTGCACGGCCAATCCTCCTCCAATGTAAGCAGGGAGATCAAAAGTACCCGCCTCGGTGTCTTTTTCTTCGGATATCGTTCCTTTGCTGTCATGAATTTCGACCGTTTGCTTGAAATTCAACGGGTGATTGTTGCCAAAGACTCCACCAAGCGTTACCCGGGTCTTTTCATTCAGCATGAAGAAATACTGGAACCCGAAATCTGCATAGATCTTATTCAGGTAAGAGGTCTGGTTCGAATAAACTTCATTATTTAACCCGGTATAATGAAGCTTTTCGGAGTACTCAATACTCCCGAAAAGGTAGGTGACATTCATGCCGAGGCTGAGATGCCCGAACAACAGGTAGGAATTATCCCAGTAAAAATGTGTAAGACCGCCTGACCCGGTAAGGTCAACCTGCACCTGGTCCATGGTTCCTTCCACATACTTGTCGGTTTGTATTTTATAGCCTACTGTACTGTATGGAGCAATGCCGATGCTTGACGACCAGTGTTTGCTGATGCGGAATCCCATGGCAATGTTCCTCAGGTTTATGTCATTCCCGTGCTGTGTTACGGTGGACGTTGAATACTTAACGAAGTCAGCGTTCACTCCGAAATCGAAGAAAAAAGATATGCTATCCATGGTATGGTAAGAGGCCGGATTCAGATTGTTGAGATGGTAGCTTGAGGAGAGGGCCAGGCCTGATCTCCCCATCCCCATATTCCGCACAGAACCTTTGGTGCGGATCTGACCAATACCAAAGATGGAATATGGAAGATGTGTCCTTTGCTGGGCAAATGTACTGAGCAGTGAAAACAATAAAAACAAAACAACCAGTGATTTTCTCATGCTTAATTCTTTACTCGTAATCTACGTAATATATTTTCAGCTTAATCCTGTTCTCTTCATGACCCTGGCTTCCCACTATAATTCGGTCGAGTGATTTGTACAAATTCTCAGGAGAAACAGTAAGGATGAAGGTAGGTGTTTCATTTCTTACTTCTTCGAACTTGGCCTTTATATACGAGGTAACATCAAAAGTGTAATAGGTATCTTCCTGGTAAATTTCATCAAGAGAAAGGTTCCCGCTTGCCCTGAAGGACGAACCGAAACGATTGATCTGGTCTGAGTTGTACAGGCTTACATCCTGGGGCAGGGGAAAGATACCGTAGGTATTTCTCACGGGTTCGATGACCATCTCTGCCTTCATAATCAGAATATAGTTGTGCACGGCCAGCAGATTCTTCAGGAAGGGGACCTCCAGCCGGGTAAGAATCCCGGTCCCTGCCTGCACGTAAGTAACGTCATCGGTTTCAGATGACGGGACCTTGTCCCTTTGATTGGCAGGCAGTTCGAAGACAGGGTCGCTGATGGTAAACTGGTTGTACTGAAGATCAACGTTCTCAGTACCGATCTTGAAATCAACATATTCATTAACAAGCACGTAATCAAAGTAATGGTAGTACAGGCGCATCGTGGGATAATAGGCACCTGTGGAGCTTGATTCAGTTTTTGAGGGGAAATTGAATTCCAGAATGGCTTTGTTGTTGCCATCGAAGTCCAACGCAAATCCCTTGAAATAGAAATGGAAGAGTTCACTTTCCGTAATGATCTGATCTTTTTCGTTAAGCATGGTAAACAATTCATTACCCAAATTGTCATCCAGCCGCATCCACAAAGTATCATTGGTGTTGGGCCAGGGCATAAGGGTTGTGGCACCTAAATTCTCCGGGTCGTATTGGGTTGACGAGGTGTTGTAAAAGTAACCTCCCTCATCGGTTCTTAGTGCCCGGGTCAGACGGTGTGCTGTAATGGTATATGTTTTATTGGTATCACCAAGCGAGTAGCCGGTGTAAGTCATGATCAGCTCCAGGGAATCGTATACAGCATTATCGGGTATGGAAAAAGTTTTGGGAGGATTTACGCGGAAGAAACTGCGCGACTGTATGTTACCGATGGCATCATCCAGGTATTTACCAACAAGGATGGAAGGATCTTCCAGCCCCGAGGTACGCATCGAATCCAGCTTTATTGTGTAGCTGTTGACGGTTAATGTATCAACATAACGCACATTGGTTTTAGGATCGACGTACCTGCTCCCGATCTGAAAAGTCATGTCCTCATTGGTACAGGAGAGAAGTGCGATCAGCACAAATATTATTCCGGAATACTTAATCATGAATAAACCACGTTTAACTTAGCAAAGTAAACCATGCATAAAAGTGTTTGAAAATAAAATATACCATTACGCAGATATTTATCGACGGTTATAATTATTTTATCTACTACCATGAAATCACATTCATCACAGACGAAAACAGACCAGCCATATTGAGTGAGACAAATGTATTTTAAATTGGTAGATAAAAATAATTACTTCATCTTTGTTTTTGTTAAAATTATCTAAAAAGTTTTAATAATCCTTAACGCCTCTCTATGTTTGCCAAACCCGAAAAAAGTTAAAAATTATTAATAAAACGAATCTTATGGGAATTAAACGCTAAAATGTTGAAAAAAGCGTTTATATTCATCGCAAATTTATAACTACATAAAAGCAAAATCTAAACAAATGAAAATATTTAATAGGTATTTACTTCTCGGACTCTTTTTGATTTCCATGGTCTCATTCCTGTCCAACTGTGGTGGTAATGATCCCGAGGATTTGATCGGCAACTGGATTAAGCAATCAGATTTCTTTGGTGATGCAAGAGGCGATGCTGTTGCTTTCACGATTGGTAACTATGCATATGTCGGAACGGGATATGATGGAGAAGACAGGCGGAGTGATTTCTTTCAATATGACGCTGAAAGGAACAATTGGAAACAGGTTGCGGATTTCGGTGGAAAACCCAGGCAGGGCGCTGTGGCTTTTGCCGCCGCCGGCAAGGGGTACGTCGGTACAGGCTGGGATGGTCTGAAAAAATATAGCGATTTCTGGATTTATGATCCAATTGATAATACATGGGACACCCTCGCAGCCGAATTCGAAGGTGCTGAGAGGATCGAGCCAAGGTATGCCGCCGTGGCTTTTTCAATTGAAGATATCGGCTACATCGGCACAGGCTTTTCAGGAAATGCACTGATGGACCTCTGGGCATATAATCCTGCCACCAATACCTGGTCGCCAAAAACCAACTACCAGTCGAAAGTATACGACGCTGTCGCCTTTGCCATCAACGGGAAGGGCTATATTTGTACAGGATGGAACAACAATACTTATTCAAAGGACTTCTTCAGCTATGATCCCGGAACGGATTCCTGGACGGCTTTGCGGAAGATCGGTAATGTAAGCGATGAATCCTATGATGATGGCTATACAATAATCAGGAAAAAGGGAGTAGCATTTGTCATCGATGGCAAGGCTTATGTGGCTACCGGGGATATGGGAAACCAGAAAAACGATGTTTGGGAATACACCCCTTCCACCGATCTGTGGACCACGCGTACGAATTTTGAAGGCGCCACACGTGTGGATGCTGTTGCATTCAGCACTGCTGACGGCCGCGGATTTGTTACCACCGGTCTCAGCTCCAGCACTCCCTTTGATGATATCTGGGAGTTCAAACCATTGGACACTTATAATGAAGAAGATTAATTTCAGAAAACGGCGGATCCTGTATCCGCTTTTTTTTGCTCTTTTATTGATCACAGCATTGTACGTGGTTGTTCAAAAGCCCTTTTCCGGAGAGGTGAAGGTTAAGGCCCAACGGGTATCCGGAGGCTGGGGTTATCAGGTGCTGGTGAACAACAGGGTGTTCATCGACCAGCCTATTATTCCGGTTTTGGAGGGTAACAGGGCATTCCCCAACAGAAGATCGGCCTTAAAGGCGGGTACTATTGTTAAGAAAAAGCTGCAGGCCCGACAATTGCCCAATCTTACAAGGGAAGATCTTGAAAAGATAGGCATCGACAGCCTCGAAAACTCAAACTGACGCGCATGAACAGGATCAACTGTCTCATTGTGGACGATGAACCCGCATCACTCGAAGTGCTGGAAAGCTATATCGGAAAGGTTTATTTTCTCCGCCTGGTAAAAAAATGTCACACCGCCATCGAGGCTATGCAGATCCTTGAAGAGGAGCACATTGACCTCCTGTTTCTGGATATCCATATGCCCGAGGTAAACGGAATTCAGCTCCTGAAGAGTATTACTGCACGACCGGCCGTCATATTCACGACCGGTTACAAGGAATATGCATTGGAAGGTTATGATTATGATGTGCTTGATTTTCTCCTCAAACCGTTTGACTTCGAGAGGTTTCTGAAAGCTGTCAACAAGGCCAACAACCTTATTTCGAAAACTTCAAAGCAACCGCAGGATCAGCATAAACCGATGCAGTATATCTTCATCAAAGCAGATTATAAATTGCTGAAGATCAATGTCGACGACATCCTGTTCGTGGAAGGGCTGAAGGACTATATCAAGATTTATACCCGGCAGAAACTCTTCCTGACCCTTATGTCCATGACCACCATCGAAGAAAAGCTTCCTGCCGGTGAATTTTTCAGGGTGCACCGCTCGTACATCATATCACTGAGTAAGATCGACTCTGTGAGCCGGCACCGGGTGATCATCGGTGAAAAATTTATCCCGATAAGTTTACCTTACCGGGACAGATTTTACGGGATCATTGATCGGGCGATGTAAGAGAAAAATGTTGTACGTTGTACGTTGTATGTTGTAAGTTGTATGTTGAAAGTTGTACGTTGTAAGTTGTATGTT
Source organism: Bacteroidales bacterium UBA5072 (assembly GCA_002415855.1). Lineage (GTDB taxonomy): Bacteria > Bacteroidota > Bacteroidia > Bacteroidales > UBA10428 > UBA5072. The sequence continues at coordinate 24,667 of DIAS01000123.1, read as the reverse complement.
GTAAGTTCACCTACAACTTATAACCGTCCCCTTAAATATGGATCACCTCCCCGTACGCGGCAGCCGCTGCTTCCATGATCGCCTCCGACATGGTGGGGTGGGGGTGAATGGCCTTGATGATTTCATGTCCGGTCGTTTCGAGTTTCCGTGCCACCACCATTTCAGCGATCATCTCGGTAACGTTGTCACCGATCAGGTGAGCACCTAACAGTTCTCCGTATTTGGCATCAAAGATGAGCTTGACAAAGCCTTCTTTGTTTCCGGCTGCACTTGCCTTTCCTGAGGCCGTATAGGGAAATTTGCCCACTTTGATCTCATATCCTGCTTCCCGGGCTGCTTTTTCGGTGTAACCTACCGAGGCGATCTCGGGCGAAGTATAAGTACAGCCTGGAATATTCCTGTAATTCACTGGTTCAGGATTCATCCCGGCAATTTTCTCCACGCAAACAATCCCCTCAGCTGAAGCCACATGCGCAAGTGCAGGTCCGGCAACAATATCGCCAATCGCGTATATCCCCTTCACATTGGTCTGGTAATAATCATCCACCTTTACTTTTCCGTTTTCCACTAAAATGCCAAGTTTTTCAAGTCCCAGGTCCTCCAGGTTGGGCGTGATCCCAACAGCTGACAGTATTATTTCCGCTTCACGCTGTTCAATACCCTTGGGTGTTTTTATGGTGACCTGGCAAAGCTTGCCGGAGGTATCTGCCGATTCAACCGAGGAGGAGGTCATGACCTCCATGCCGGCCTTCTTGAATGACCGCTCCAATTGTTTGGATATTTCTTCATCTTCGAGCGGCACGATCACAGGCAGGAATTCCACCAGGGTCACCTTGGTGCCTAGGGAATGATAAAAATGGGCGAACTCACTGCCGATTGCTCCTGAGCCGACAACAACCATGCTTTTGGGTTGTTTTTTTAGGGCAAGGGCTTCGCGGTAACCGATGATCCGGACCCCATCCTGTTTAAGGTTGGGCAGCTGTTTTGACCGGGCCCCTGTAGCCACGATGATATTTTTCGCTGTTACTTTGGTCTCTTTCCCGTCCGTGTCGGTCACTGATACCGTTTGCTTGTCCACCAGTCTGCCATAACCCGCCATCTGGTCTATCTTGTTCTTTTTGAAAAGAAATTGCACCCCTTTGCTCATGCCCTCAGCAACACCCCTGCTCCGATCCACGATTGCCGCGAGATCGGGCTGTGCTTCGCCTTCAACGGCAATGCCGTATTCTTTGGCATGTTTCAGATAATTGAACACCTGTGCGCTCTTGAGCAGGGCTTTGGTAGGTATGCAACCCCAGTTCAGGCAGATACCGCCAATTTCAGCCTTTTCAACCACCAGGGTTTTCATGCCCAGTTGGGATGCGCGAATCGCGGCCACGTATCCACCCGGTCCGCTTCCAATTACGATCAGATCATAGTTCATACAAGTTGTTTTTTTAATTCTGCTGTTATAATAACAAAAATATTGTTTTTTTGATTGCTGAAGGTGTATTACATCCTACCTCCCCCGTTTCCCCTCATGGGCTTTTGCCTGCCGGCGCCTGAAATATTCCCCGAGCAAAACTTTGGCAGGTGCAAACGGGTTGGTTTCTCCCAGGAGCACTTTGTTTTCATACTTTTCAAGAAGTTTCTGGATCCGGCTGTCATGATAAAAGCTGTCCCTGAGGTTTTGGTTGATTGCCTCGTACATCCAGTAACGCGACTGTTCCAGCCTTCGTTTATCGAAGTATCCGTTATGACGGGTCAGGGCAGTATATTCCATGATCATCTCCCAGACATCTTCAATACCTGCACCCGTTTTGGAGGAACAGGTCATGACCTTCGGTACCCAGCCCGATCCGGCAGGTGGGAACAGGTGAAGTGCATTGCTGAATTCCGCCCTGGCCCTGTCAGCCCTCGATATATTCTCACCGTCGGTCTTGGTTATTGCAATAGCATCTGCCATTTCCATGATACCGCGTTTGATACCCTGCAGTTCATCACCGGCACCGGCCAGCATAAGCAAAAGAAAGAAGTCAACCATGGAGTGTACAGCAGTTTCACTCTGTCCCACACCCACCGTCTCTATAAAGATGGTATCAAAACCAGCAGCTTCGCATAGTATTATGGTTTCACGTGTCTTTCGGGCCACACCACCCAGTGAACCCGCGGAGGGAGAAGGCCTGATGAAAGCTCCGGGCTCGGCTGACAATTGTTCCATCCTGGTCTTGTCGCCCATGATGCTGCCCTTGGAACGTTCACTGCTCGGATCAATGGCCAGAACTGCTAATTTTCGGTTGTTACGGATAAGCGACATGCCAAGCGATTCGATGAAGGTACTTTTACCTACCCCGGGCACACCGGTGATGCCCACCCGGAGCGACCGGCCTGACCAGGGCAGGCATCTTTCAATGATTTCCTGGGCCAATTCTCCGTGAGATGCAAGTGAACTTTCGGTAAGTGTAATAGCCCGGCTCAGGATGGTCCGGTTACCCGACCGGATGCCTTCGATGTACTCCTCTACTGTTGGCTGTTTCCGTCGCTTCTGTTTGTGAAGACGGATTGACTCCTCGCTGAGGTCAGGAGGGCTTGCAACACCATTGCTTACCTGGAGCGCACTTTTATAAGGTATTTCTTTCATTTTTTTTCGACAATGCCATTGATCCACAGGATCGATTTGGATCGCCTGGGATCATTGGTGATGACGGTGATCGCCTTTTTCTGGTTGCCTTCACGACCAGCAGCATTGAATATGGCCTTTATGGTGGTGGATTCGCCTGGTTTTATCTGTATCTTTGCCGGTTGAACGGCAGTGCAACCGCAGCTGGCGCTCACTTTACGGATAAATAAGTCGGTTTTCCCGGTATTGGTGATCCTGAATTCATGTTCAACAACAGCATTTGCCGCAAGGGTGCCAAAATCAAAAAGCTGACTGTCGAATTCCACCCTGGGTGAGGCCTCCATTTCAGCCGCTGTGAGTTTTGAAAAATCCTCCCTGATATTGGCGGTAATATTGATACGATTGTTCGGAAAAACCTGACCATTAACCAGCAAATCAAGCCTGTCCACAACAAAGTCCCAGTCCTTCATACCCTCGGTTTTGTATGCTACCTCAATAGTGCCTTCCTGCTGCGGATCAATAACCTCCGGAACAAATCGAACGGCCAGATGCGGGGGAATCCTCAAGAAACTCAGCACGGCAGGCTTATCCCGTGAACCATTAAATACTTTAATGGAATAGGAGGAGGACTGCCCCTTGTAAATTTCCCCAAACGCAGCATAGATGGTTTGCAGACGAATATCGCCAACGGCATATTTGTATACCTCTTCCACCACGTCAGCAGGAATGACTACACCCCGGAGAACAAGACTCACAACCGGGTCAACGGCATTGCTGCTTACCTGTATGTTTTTGCTGAAGGAACCGTTTTGCTTTTTTGGATCAAAGCTTACCCTGATGGCCCCGTTCCTGCCCGGTAAAACAGGCTCCTTTGGCCACTCGGCAACCGTACACCCGCAGGAGGCCTTCACATCGTTGATGATCAACGGTATTTTTCCGGTATTGCTGAATTGAAAATCACGGGTGATGATTCCTTCAGATTCCCTGACTGTTCCGAGATTGAGCTCTTTCTCAGTAAAGGTGATGACGGGTTTGTTCTGCTGCCCCATGGCGGTCAACAACAAAAAAAATCCGGGGATCACCAGAATAAGGGACTTGGTTTTCATTGGATTTCGATGATTATAACCAGCTTTCCTTTGCCAAAGTTAAAAAAAACCGCCATTATACCATGCATTTTATTATCATTGCCTAAATTGCCGCTGATGCAACTGGTGACAACTGCCGATGGATCTCATACTTTGTACGCTCCCCTGTTCGGTGAACATTATCATTCCACCTTTGGTGCACTGACGGAGTCCTGGCATGTATTTATCGGCGCAGTGAAGGAACTGATGACCAGCCGTACAAGGCTGACCATTTTCGAGGCAGGATTCGGAACCGGTCTGAATGCCCTGCTTACTTGCATCACGGCCATGGAATACCGTTTAATGGTTACCTATCATGGCGCTGAAAAATACCCGGTGGAATGCGGACTTTCAGACCAGCTGAATTATGCTTCGCTCCTTCCGTCGGATCATGATCCCCGGACATGGTTCGAAAGGATACACAGGGCCCCCTGGAATGAAACCCGCAAATTGCATCCCTTTTTTTACCTGCATAAGATCAAAACTGATCTTACCAGCTATCAACCCGATTTCAGCTATGACCTGATCTTTTATGATGCATTTGCTCCCGAAAAACAACCGGAGATGTGGTCACGGGAGTTGTTTGAAAAGCTTTACACGAACCTGAATACAGGCGGGATCCTGGCTACCTACTGTGTGAAGGGTGAAGTGAGGCGGATGCTTAAATCGGCAGGCTTCAGGGTTACTAAAATTCCGGGGCCACCAGGCAAACGCGAGGTTCTCAGGGCATGGAAAGATTAGATGGCAGCGGCAGCGGTGCGTGACTACAAGCAATAATGTGAAAAAAATTTGCATCGCAACAATTAATTATTAATTTTGCAATCCGATTTTATCAGGATTTAAAATACATCACGATGAAAAGAACATATCAGCCTTCAAACAGGAAAAGACGCAATAAACACGGATTCAGGGAAAGAATGTCCACCGCCAATGGCCGTAAAGTTTTATCGAGCCGCAGGGCCAAGGGAAGGAAAAGACTGACTGTTTCCGACGAGATAGCAAGCAAATAGCCTGGCAACTTTTAGAAATAGTAAACCCCAGTGATTTAGAAGCCACTGGGGTTTATTTTTTTTGCATAACCGATTACAGGCCGATTGCCGCTCACCGTTTACTGATTAACGCTTGCCTTCTCCCTGTGTGTATTGAAGTACGTGAATGAATTCTCCGGACTTCCCGAATATCCCTTCCAAAGATTATAGAAATTGAACCATTCTGCACCGGGTATCCGGATTTCCTGCCAGCGTGTATTGGCCACGAGACGAATAGACTCCTTTCTGTTTGTTTCGATTCCGAACGGCATGACAAATCCTTCCTCAACACCATTCCAGCGATAGTGTATGACCAGGTCTCCGTTTTCGACTGCACAGGTATAGGTCAATACCGGCAAAGTTGTTTCATGAAGGTATTTCTTAAAAAATGCAGTATAATCGGAACCGGTGTATTCATTGACGAACCGGATAAAATCATCTGAATTCACGGTTTTGTAACGGTACTGAATGCAGAAATCCCTTAGCATTCCGAAGAAGAGTGAATCGTTATTGATGCTGCAGCGCAGGCAGTGCAGCAACATGGCACCTTTGTTGTAAACATCGTTGCTGGCAAACGTATTCTCATTTACCCCCCGGTTCTGAACAAGTGGCCATACATTGAAAATATAGCGGCTTTTATCAGCGAGTTCATACATGTATTCTTCCTTGCCCAGCCTGTGCTCCAGGAACAAATACTCGGCATATGTGGCAAAGCCTTCGTGAATCCAGATGTCGGCCATGTCACAGGCAGTTACGGAATTCCCCCACCATTCATGCGCTGCTTCGTGAACGATGATATAATCATACAGCTGGTTCCTGTAATCCTGGCTGTTGTTGTGCTTATAGCCATGTCCGTATGCTATGGCTGATTGGTGCTCCATGCCTTCGTAGGAGGATTCAACCAGGCCAAATCCGTCCCCGGGGAAAGGATAAAAGCCAAAGGCCTCATTGTAAAATGACAACACATCGCGGGTTTGCCTGAAATGTTCCCGGGCAGTGTCCAGGTTATAAGTGAGCACATTGTAATCCAATCTGAGGGTGTCTGTTCCCTGTACCAGCGTATCGTTGAAAGCAGTGTACTTTCCAACGTAAAACGTAACATTGTAATTGTTAATCGGATAGTGAACAAACCAGGTGAAACGATCTGTTTTTTTATCAACAGTTTCCGAGTTGCGGAGATTGCCATTGGAAACTGCCTGGTATCCCCGGGGAATGTCAAGCGTGATTTGCATGGAGTCCGGCTTATCGGTCATATGATCCTTGGTCGGCCACCAGCTGCTGGCTCCCAGGTGTTCACAGGCAACGCCCAGCCAGAGGTCCTTGTTCTTATCGTGATTCCATACAAATCCTCCGTCCCAGGGCGGATTGGGAGCGATCACGGGTTTGCCGCGATAGGAGATTGAAACAACCTGCATCTCGCCGGCAGACAATTCTTCTGGAAATTCAATGAAAATGGCATTCCCATCCCTGTTCCATGCTACTCCGATGCCATTCCAAAGAACGGAAGTGACCTCATAATTACTGAAAAGATCAACCTGGATCCTTTGAGTTGGCTGCATCACCTGAAAATAGATATCATTGTTCCCCTCGATCTTTTTACCTTTTGGAATGATTTTTACACGGAGATCATAAAAATACACATCAAAGCAGGTTCTCTCGGCACGCAATGAGCCTCTGAGCGTATCTGCATGGGTATATCTTGGTCTGTAGCCCAGTTCGGGATATACAGTCTCCTTTTTGTAATACTGCTCCAACAGAAGATTCCTGACAACATCAGGATCACAGAGGTATCCGATCATCTTTTTGTTTTCATCCACGCCAAGTGAAAGGGCATTGTTGAGATCAGCACAGGCACTCTCCATGTCCCCCAGGTTCATATAGGCAATACCCCTGTTGTAAAATGCATTGGGATATAACGGGGCAATGCTCAGGAGGTTATTCATGTCCTCAATTACACCGTGGAAATTTTGTTGATCAAAATTCTTTAAACCTTGCTGCCAGATCGAATCGGGCGACTGGGCCCCGGTTACCATTGCGGTTAACAGGAAGCATACCGAAGTGAAATATCGCATTGAGATTTGATAGTTTAAGAATTAAGGATTATAAGCACTTCCGTTCAATATTTTCATAAAATCATTCTCTTGCATGAGCTGCAGCAGAGTGATCTCAGGGTTCCTTTGCATGTACGATTGAACAATCCTGTAACCAATCCAGATGGCTGCCCTGTCAGGCGAATTGCGGCCAAAATCCCTGGTGAAGGGGCCTTCCAGGATGAACTTGTCAATGGTGAGCCGGTCGGTAACAAACAGGAGTTTATGTTCCACAAGGTATGCCCACATAACATTCTCGGATGCATCAAGGAACTCAAGATCATTCCGCGAATAACCCCAGTTGACGGTATCAGGCCGATCCGGCAACATGGCATGGGTAAAATACAGCAGTTTTCCCCTGTATATCATATTAGCTATTAGATTATTAACCGAATCCTGGAAAGGGAATTCCGTCTCACCCCAAAACGACATGCAGTCCGAAACAAGCCGTTCAGGATACATGTTTTCTATCAGATAATTGTATATCCCGGCTTGCCGGTACAATCCTTCATTCCTTCCCAGGTATTTGTCAAGTCCCACGGCCAGCAGGCTGTCATCGGTAATGGCCGATTGGTTAAATCCCGAAATATAGGTTATCACGCGTGGTATGGGTTTGTCGGGGAAATAATAGCGGTAATGCCTGAAGCCTTCATTAAGTTCGGCTCTGATGGTATCCAGGCCTGGAAATACCTGAAGGGTGCGTGTGTATATCCGGTAACTGGAATGATCGGTGACAAACTGTCTGAGACGTTCAGGGTAAGCAGGATCATCCATATCGCCAAGTTTAACGATATAGCTGAAATGCACAAAGAAGACACCGTATTCCTTCTTCCACAACGGAATGAACTCCTCCAGTGCCGAAGGATCAGCGGAAAACAGTTCTTTTTCAAAACGGGATATGCTTACCGCTGTCTTGATGTCTGAAACATTGACCCTGAAGGGATCTTTCCTGCAGGAGAGGACAGAAATCAACATCCACATTGCCAGAAGGTACCTGATTGTTTTCATACCGTGGTATTCCTTGTTGTGTTAAACATCCCGCGAACTGCATAAAAGTAATCTCAAAAATTGCATTGTCAAAATCTTTTTACCAGCAATATATTAATTGTATTCTTTTTCAATTTGCCGGAACTGCGTAAATTTGAGGTAAATTAACCAAACCTCAAACCGTGAAAAGGACATTCATGATTGTAGCCGGGTTACTCTTATTCTCGGGTATTTTCGCGCAGTCAAAGCTGCGTCTCGGCGTTCATTTCGATCCGGTTGTATCCTGGTTTTCGCCCAAAACACCACGTATTGAAAAAGACGGCGGGCGTCCGGGCATCAGCGGAGGATTGATTTTGGAGTATTATTTTCACGAGAATTATGGCCTGGCCTCTGGATTATCGATAACCATGCTGGGCGGAAACCTGATGTATCATGATTCGGTGTACATTTCCACAGGCGATGAAAGCAGTGTACTGGTGAAAGCAGGCTCTACCGTTGCCTATCGTGCCAATTATCTTATCATTCCTCTTTCGCTTAAGTTAAAAACCAACCAGATCGGTGATTTTACCTATTATGCCCAGTTGGGCCTTAAACAGTGGATCAACATAAGTGCCAGAGCCACTGATTCTGGAAGTGGCTTGTCAAAGGACAACGTCGGCAAGGAAATCAACCTGTATGGGATGTCGTACTTTTTCGGGGGTGGGATCGAATACGACATCGGTGGCAACACATCCATCAATGCAGGTTTATATTACGATAACGGATTTACAGATGTGCTTTCAAGTAATGACCACAAAGCGTGCCTGAACTTTATTACTTTTCGAATAGGAGTTTTTTTCTGAATTCACCCGCATGAAAATCGCCATTGCACAGCTCAACTTTACCATCGGAGCATTTGAAGAAAACCTTGAAAAAATAATCAGAGCCATCAGAAGGGCACGACAGGAAAAAGCTGCCCTGGTTGTTTTTTCAGAACTCGCCGTTTGTGGCTATCCTCCCCATGACCTGTTGGAATACAGGTACTTTATCGAACAGTGTGAAGGCAGCCTGCAGCGTATTGCTGCCGAATGCCACGGCATAGCTGCCATTGTGGGCGGACCGGCAGTCAACCCGAACCACAGGGGCAAGAATCTGTACAATTCGGCTTATTTCATGGCCAACGGCGAGGTGCAGCGTGTCATCCATAAAACATTGCTGCCTACCTATGACATTTTCGACGAATACCGGTATTTCGAACAAAACACGGAATTCGGGTTAATTAATTACAAAGGTTTTAACATTGCTGTTACCATATGCGAGGATCTTTGGTACAGGCAACCCTTACTTACAGGATATGGCAAGGACAGGTTGTATTCGGTGTGCCCGATGGACCAGCTGACCGGATTATGTCCCGATTTTGTTGTGAACATAGCCGCATCGCCATTTTCTTATCTCCAGGGCGAGATCAAGGCCGGCATACTCACGGAAAATGCTGCCAGGTATAAAGTTCCGGTCTATTATGTGAACCAGGTGGGTGCGCATACCGAACTGGTATTCGACGGAGGTTCCATGGTTGTAAATCCGGACGGGATCATCAGCAGGATGAAGCTGTTTGAAGAGGACTTCGGCATATACGATACAGATGCTGTACTGGCAGCAAAAGCCGGATCAGTTGTTCTGCCCCGGTCGTCCGAAATATCGCTTATTCACGATGCACTGGTTTTGGGCATCAGGGATTATTTCGGCAAATCGGGTCTGAAATCCGCCATTGTTGGCCTTTCAGGGGGCATCGATTCTGCGGTCACGCTTGTGCTGGCGGCAAGGTCGCTCGGAGCAACGAGGCTGCGTGCCTTGCTGATGCCGTCACAATACTCCTCCGACCATTCGGTTAACGACGCCATAGCGCTTGCCCGGAATCTGGGTGTGCGCTACGACATCATTGATATCCGCGATACCTATTGGCAATACGGACAAGCACTGGGTAAAGTTTTCAAGGATCTTCCGGAGGACATTTCCGAGGAGAACATCCAGGCACGGATAAGGGGGAACCTGCTCATGGCCATGTCCAACAAGTTCGGCAACATCGTTCTGAATACATCCAACAAAAGTGAGGCTGCTGTCGGCTATGGTACGCTTTATGGGGATATGTGCGGAGGGATATCTGTGTTGGGTGACGTTTATAAAACTGAAGTATACAGGTTGGCAGACTTTGTTAACCGCGATCGGGAGATCATTCCTCAGAACACCATTGCCAAGCCTCCTTCGGCCGAGCTGCGACCCAACCAGAAGGATTCGGATTCGCTGCCTGAATATACGATCCTGGACAAAGTGCTTTTTAATTATATTGAGCTGAAGAAATCAACCGAAGAAATTGTCCGGCTTGGGATTGACCGGAACCTGGTTGAGAAAATCATTCACATGGTAAACCTCAGCGAGTACAAGCGCTACCAGTTGCCTCCTGTTCTTAGAATCTCCACCAAGGCATTCGGTCCCGGAAGAAAAATGCCGTTAGTTGCCCGTTATAACTAACAGTTGTTCTTTGTTGAACCTGACGACATCATTGTCCATCATCCACTGCAATACCTGGATAAGCCTGTCACGGCCGGCGGGTACGCGTTCGAACAATTGTTCCGCTGACAAAGGTCCGGTGGCCAGAACAGCAAGGATTTTATTGCGAATAAGGTCAAAGTCTCCCTGCTGAAGCGTTGATTCGTTCTTTCCTTTGCAAACATCGCATTCACCGCAGGGCGGCGATCCCGATTCCCCGAAATATTCAAGCAGGACCTGGCTTCTGCATCTGTCCCTGTTCAGCGAATAATTCAGCAGTGCATTGGCACGTTCTGCATACCTTTCCTTACGGGTCTGGTAATTTTCCTTTGAAACATAAAGTGATTTTTCATCCAGCCGTTCTTCAATAAAGATCACCATAGGCGATCGTTTTTGAGGAAGGTAGCTTACTACACCCAGAGAAACCAGCTTGCTGAGGTACTGCCTCACCAGTTCCTGGTCAACGTTTGCTCTTTTTGCCAGCAGGGTTTCATCGATGGTGGTATATTCTGTAAAGATACCGGTATACGACCGAAGCAGCAGTTTGATAAAGGAATCAAAACGGGAATTGGATACCTGAAACCGGTACAATTCATCACGGCCAAGCAGGAATTTTATGCGGGAGGGATTATTGATCTCCTCTGTTAATTCTATATATCCTTCGAGTTCGAGGATCTTAAGGCTGCTGAAGGCAGTGAAAACCGACAGCCGGTATACACGGGCAAAATCATTGATGTCGAAGTCGTATGACATCCCCTTCCCTGAACCCACAGGGATCTGCAGGTAATTTCCCAGGGCGGAATACGTATTCTTGATGGTGACCATATCGGGAAAGTTCACCTGGATGCGCTGACTGACTATTGCCTCATCGGCAGGGGATGAGAGCAGGATGGCGAAGGATTTACTGCCATCCCTGCCTGCCCTGCCTGCTTCCTGAAAATAAGCTTCAGGCGAATCAGGCAGATCTGCGTGGATCACAAAACGAACATCCGCCTTGTCGATGCCCATCCCAAAAGCATTAGTGGCTACAATAACCCTCGTTTTCCCGATGGTCCAGTTCTGCTGTACTTCATTTCTTACCTGATGGTCGAGGCCCGCGTGGTAGTGTGCCGCCGAAACACCTTCCTGAACAAGGTACCTGGCAATTTCAACGCTCTTTTTCCTGCTGCGTACATAAACAATGCCATTACCTTTCAACTTCCTCATCATTTCGATGATATCACGATCCTTATTTTCGGAGTATTTTACCGCGTAAATCAGGTTCTCCCGTCTGAAGCTCGTTTTTAGCAGGTTTTTTTCACGAAACAGCAGTTTGTCCTGCACATCATCAATTACCCTGCGTGTGGCGGTTGCAGTAAGGGCAAGCACCGGTACCTGCGGGTGATACTGCCTCAACTCCGCGATCCTCAGGTAGGAGGGTCTGAAATCATATCCCCATTGCGATATGCAATGGGCTTCGTCAACGGCAATAAAGTTTACGGGCATTTCCTGGAAGCGCATGCGGAAAAGTTCTGTACCCAGTCGTTCCGGAGAAACATACAGGAATTTATAACCCCCGTAAAGGCAATTGTTTAGGGCAATATCAATTTCGTCGCGGGTGCAGCCTGAGTGAACAGCAACAGCTTTGATCTGCAGTTTCTTTAGATTCTCGACCTGATCCTTCATCAGGGCAATCAAAGGTGTAACTACCAGACATATTCCCGGAAGGGTCATGGCAGGAACCTGGAAGGTCAGTGATTTTCCTCCTCCGGTTGGCATAAGGCCAAGCGTATCCTTCCCTGACAGTACCGAACGGATGATATCTTCCTGTAAAGGTCTGAAGGAACTGTATCCCCAATACTTTTCCAGTGTGTCCAGGTAATCTGTTTTCATAGGCCTGATACATCAATATTACTTCTTTTTTTTGTAATTTCGCACCATTTATAATTACAGCCATGAAAAACCTCTCCGATAAGATCATTTCCGAAGCGTTGACATTCGACGATGTTTTGCTCGTTCCCGGATATTCACAGGTGTTGCCGCGTGAAGTGGATATTACCACGCAGCTTACCCGGAACATCAAGCTGAATGCTCCTATCGTATCGGCTGCCATGGACACGGTAACCGAAGCCGTCCTGGCAATTGCGATGGCCCGGGAGGGAGGGATCGGAGTGGTACATAAGAACATGAGCATCGAGGACCAGGCCAAACACGTCAAAACAGTGAAAAGGGCTGAAAACGGTATGATCTATGATCCCATAACCATACGGCCCAATGCTTCGGTAGGCGATGCCCTGAACCTCATGAAAGAATACAAGATCGGCGGGATCCCGGTGGTGGATCATCAGCACAAGCTGGTTGGTATTGTTACCAACCGTGACCTCCGGTTCGAGCAACAGCTTGCCAAACCAATAAAGGATGTAATGACCAGCGAGAATATTATCACCACCAGCCAGGAAACCGACCTGGAAATGGCAGCGGATATACTGCAGAATTATAAGATTGAGAAACTGCCGGTGGTGGATGAGCATAACAAGCTCATCGGTCTGATCACTTATAAGGACATCACCAAAGCCAAGGACCGTCCGAATGCCTGCAAGGATTCAATGGGAAGGTTAAGGGTGGCAGCCGCTGTAGGAGTGACTGCTGATACCTTTGACCGGATTGAAGCATTGGTAAGATCCGATGTTGACGCAATAGTCATTGATACGGCCCACGGACATTCAAAGGGTGTTATTGAAACGCTGAAAAAGGCCAAGAAGAAATTCAGCAACCTGGATATCATAGTGGGTAATATTGCTACTGCAGAAGCTGCACTGGACCTGCTTAAGGCAGGTGCCGACGGCGTTAAGGTGGGAATAGGGCCCGGATCGATTTGCACCACGCGGGTAATCGCAGGGGTGGGAGTGCCCCAGTTATCCGCCATATTTAATGTTGCCAGTGTTCTGAAGGACACCGGCCTGCCAATCATCGCCGACGGCGGTATCCGTTATTCCGGCGATATGGTAAAGGCAATTGCAGCAGGCGCCAGCTCCATCATGGCCGGTTCCTTGTTTGCAGGTGTTGAGGAATCACCGGGGGAAACGATCATTTATAACGGACGCAAGTATAAATCATACCGGGGCATGGGGTCTATTGAAGCCATGCAGCAGGGATCAGGCGACCGCTATTTCCAGGATCCGGAAGACGACATCAAAAAGCTGGTCCCGGAAGGGATTGTGGCACAGGTACCCTTCAAAGGTTCCCTGTCCGAGGTGGTATACCAGATGATCGGCGGACTAAGAGCTGGCATGGGATATTGCGGTGCCGCCAGAATACCGGATATGATGAATGCCAGGTTTGTAAGGGTGACAAGTTCAGGGATCACGGAAAGTCACCCGCATGATGTCACCATCACCCGTGAAGCACCCAATTACAGCCGGTAACCCGATAACTATCCGCCAGCATGAAAAAATTGACTGTTTGTTTGTGGCTGTTGTTGCTGCTGTCTGTCAAATCGTTTTCACAGGATGAAATCCTGCTGACTATCGACAACCAGCCAGTCATGCGTTCTGAATTTGAGCGGATCTACAGGAAAAACAACAATATTCAGGGACTTGAAAACAAAACCCCCGCGGAATACCTGGAATTATTCACCAACTTCAAGTTAAAAGTATATGAAGCCCGGAAACTGGGCTATGATACCCTGTCGGCTTTCCGCAACGAACTGGCCGGATACAGGGACCAGCTGGCAAAGCCTTATTTACAGGACAGGCCACTGATCGATAGCATGTTGCATGAAGCATATTACCGAACGGTGAATGAGGTCAATGTGAGTCATATCATGATCAAGCTGCCTGCCAAGGCCTCACCGGCCGATACTTTAAACGCCTATGCCAGGACCATGGAGATCCGGTCACGCATCCTGGCAGGCGAATCATTTGAATCTCTGGCAAAAACGATATCCGATGACCCATCAGGCAAGGTTAACGGGGGATATCTGGGCTGGTTTTCAGCTTTTGCCATGGTACTCCCTTTTGAGAACGCCGCGTACCGGCTTCAGGTGGGTGAAGTTTCTTTGCCCGTCAGGACAAGGTATGGTTACCACCTCATCAGGCTGAACGACAAGCGGTCTTCACTGGGTGAATTGAAACTGGCACACATTATGATCCGTGCCGGCAGGAATGATGGCCAGGAAGCTGTCGAAAAGGCCAGGGTAAAAATTGATTCGTGCTACCGGATGCTTCAAAGCGGCAGCCCATTTGCCAATGTAGCCAAACAATATTCCGAGGATCCCGGCACTTCGCAATCTGGCGGACAGATGCGCTGGATACGTTCTGGAGAGCTTCCTCCCGATATTGAACAGCTGGTTTTTGCCCTGAAGGACAGCGGAGATTATACCCCCCCTGTGCAATCGGACTATGGCTGGCATATTTTCCGGCTTGAGGGAAGGAGGGAAATTGTACCCTATGACCAGATGAAGAGCCAGCTCGAGGAGAGGATCCTGGCTGATGAACGCGGTAAAATAGCAGACGCATCCTTTATTTCCGGCATTAAAAAGGAAAGTGGATTTATCAGTTTTCCGCAGAATATCTCAGTTCTTGCCTCAATGATGGACAGCGCTGTATATTCAGGAAACTGGAAGCCTGAATTTGCAGGTGACCTGATTGAACCGGTTTTTACCATTGACAAAAAGGAGTATACACAGAAAGACCTGGCCGATTTCATCGTTCAAACCAGGCAGTACCGGAAATCCGAATCACTCGAAAGCATCGTGAACCGGAAAGGTGAGGAATTGATCCGTAAGGAATTAATTACATTTGCCAGGGGGCGGCTCGAGAACAAGTATCCCGAATTCAAATACCTGATGGAAGAATACCACGACGGAATATTACTTTTTAACATTATGGATGACCTGGTGTGGAACAAGGCTGTTAAGGATACAATCGGATTGAACGACTATTATGTGCAGCATGCTGGTGATTATTTGTGGCATGAACGGGCTGATGTTTCGGTTTATACTTTAAAGGATGATAGCTACCTGAAAACAACCCGGAAACTGGCAGGGAAAAGAAGCAGCATGAAATGGACAGCTGCTGAAACCGAAAGGATGATATGCGGGAATGATAGCCTGAAATGTGTCACAATAGCCGACTACAGGTATGAAAAAGGAGACCCGGTTCCGGATAGCAGCATTACCTGGAAAAAAGGGTTTCATAAGATCGCACGCAACGATAACAGTGTCAGACTCATTGTGGTGAACGATATTTTACCACCCGCGCAAAAATTGTTCCATGAAGCACGCGGACAGGTTACTGCTGACTATCAGAATTATCTTGATGCCCGGTGGATCGAAAGCCTGCGGGCAAAGTACCCGGTTATTGTCAACGATGCCGTTCTGCAAAAAATCCACCAATAGCATGAGAAATTTTACATTCATTGTCATAGCAGGGTTATTGTTAAGCTGCAACAGCCAGTCGGAGAACAAGAATGAAAAGCCTGTCGCCAGGGTGTTTAACAGTTACCTGTATCCATCCGATCTCAATGTGGCTGTGCCCGCCGGCGTATCCTCATCCGACAGTGCCCGGGTGGTTAAGGACTTTATTGAAAAATGGGTCCGAAACCAGCTGATGCTGAATAAAGCTGAGATCAACCTTTCCGATGAGGAGAAGGATGTCCGCCTCCAGATGGAAAGCTATCGCAGTTCGCTGCTGATTTATGCCTATCAGCAAAGCTACCTGCGGCAGAAGCTGGATACAGTGGTAACAACCAAGGAGATTGAAGAATATTACGCCCAGAACAAGTCGAATTTCATCCTGGGCGAGTCCATGTTCAAAGGCATGTTCATCAAGGTTCCCTTGACAGCGCCTGAAACCTGGAAAGTCCGTCAGTGGTATCATTCCGATGATGCGGAGAACGTTAAGAAGCTCGAAGGATATTGCTTCAGTTATGCCAAAGTGTACGATGATTTTGATGAACGATGGGTGAAGCTTGCAGAAGTATTGCATATGTTACCGGCCGGAGGCGGCAACTTTGAGGCAGTGCTTACGTCGAGAAAATATCTGGAAACCCGTGACAATGAATATTACTATTTTGTCAATGCAAAAGAAATTGCCCCCGAAAGTACGGTTTCACCCTTTGAACTCGTTAAGAATGATATCCAGTATATCATTCTTAACAAGCGCAAAATAATGCTGATTAATGAGTTGGAGTTAAATATATATGCTGATGCACAAAACCATGATTATTTCACCATTTACAAATAACCTTATGAAACGTTCCTTTCCCGTGGTCCTTCTGTTGGTGGCTTGCTGTTTTCAAAATATGTACGGGCAATCCCGTATTGTGGATGAGGTTATTGCTGTTGTGGGAGATAAGCGAATTCTTTATTCCGATGTTGAACAATCCTTTCTGCAAAGAAAGGCTGAAGGCGAAAAGCTGGATGAAAGCGCAAAATGTATCCTTTTTGAGCAGTTGCTCATCCAGAAACTCCTGCTGAATCAGGCAGAGGTTGACAGTATTGAAGTTACAGACTCCCAGATCGATGCTGAGCTCGATTCCAGGATGGAATACTTTGTCAATGCCATTGGCTCGGTGGAGAAGCTTGAGAATTATTTCAAGAAAACCACAATTGAGATCAAGCAGGATCTCCGGAATGAGATCAGAGAGCAGTTGCTGACCCGGCAGATGAGATCGAAAATAACCGAAGGGCTTTCCATAACACCATCTGAGGTGAAGGCCTATTACAAAAGCCTGCCGGAGGACAGTCTTCCATATATCAATGCTGAGATCGAATTCAATCAGATCCTGATCTATCCCCGGTCAAGCGAGCAGGCCATTATCGACGTCAGGGAACAGTTGCTGGGCATCCGTGAAAGGATCATGAAAGGTGAAAGTTTTGCCACCCTGGCTGTAATCTATTCCGAAGATCCGGGATCTGCCGTAAAAGGAGGTGATATTGGCTGGATGTCCAAAGCCGAGCTCGATCCGGAATATGCCAAGGCGGCTTTTGCACTGAAAAAAGGGGCCGTTTCAAAGATCGTAGAATCATCCTTTGGTTTTCACCTGATCCAATGTCTCGATCGCACGGATGACCGGGTTCATACCAGACATATCCTGCTCAGGCCAAAGGTTGATGCAGGGGAAAAAGCCCAGGCCATCGGCAGACTGGACAGCATTGTGAGGCTGGTTCGCCTCGATTCGATGAAATTTGAGATGGCTGCGCTGTTGTACAGTATGGATGATGATACACGGATGAACGGAGGACAGGCAGTTAATCCTTACCGCGGCGGCAAGCGCTGGCAGATGGATGAATTTGAACCGGCAGAATACGCCATCATCAATAAACTCAAAATCGGTGAAATATCCGATCCTTATCAGTCAACAGACACCAAAGGCAAGCAGGTCTATAAGGTGATCTGGCTGAAGGACCGCACCAATCCGCATGTGGGCAACCTAAAGGAGGATTATAGCCTCTTTAAGAACCTGGCTTCACAGGTCAAACAGAATGAAATGGTTAATGATTGGGTCCTGGACAAGATAAAACTGACGTATGTCCGGATCTCTGACACATACAGAAGTTGCCACTTCAACCTGGCGGGCTGGTTTAAATAATCAGGGCGGGCACTGAATTATCAATAACACCAAAAGTTTGAAAAACTTCAGATTCTTCATTTTCCTGGTTTTTGGTCTGTTGGATCTCTCCTGCCTGCAGGCGCAGGTACCCAGGCAGGTGGAACAGACGGCCGATTATATGGAATTCGATAAGAACATCGGAGGCGGAGCCTACAGGCTTATCCACAATGTGAAGTTTACCCATGAAGGTGCTTTGATGTATTGTGACAGTGCTTACTTTTATTCAGCCACCAATTCGCTCGACGCGTTCAGCAGGGTTCATATCAACCAGGCTGATACCATGAACCTTTACGGAGATTTCCTGCATTACGACGGCAATACCCGGATCGCCCAGGTTCGAAGGAATGTCAGGCTCATCGGCAGGAACACACAACTCACAACCAGTGAACTGGATTTTGACCTGGGACGAAACGTGGGATATTATACCCGGCATGCCGATATTGTAAGCGGAGAAGACCACCTGAGCAGCAGACAGGGATACTATTATTCGCAGCAGCAGATGTACTACTTCCGCGATTCCGTGGTCCTCCGGAATCCCGATTATACCATGTATTCCGATACGCTTCATTACAATACCGCGACCAGTGTTGCCTATTTCTTTGGACCCACCGAGATCATCGGTGACAGCAGCTACATATATTGCGAGGATGGCTGGTACAACACTGAATCCAACAAATCGATGCTCAAAGAGAAAGCCCTGGTGAAAAACAAGAAACAGACCATTCAAGGTGACAGTCTTTACTATGAAAGAGAAACGGGTTATGGCGAAGGATTCTCCAGGATCATACTTTTGGATGAGGAACAGAATATCATCCTGAAAGGAAATCATGCTTTTATAAACCAGAATGAGGACCGTGCCCTGCTGACCGACAGCGCTGTTTTCATTTACATCACACCGGAGGATTCATTTTATGTGCATGCGGATACGTTGCGGACCTTGCCTGACTCCGCCGGTAACCGGCAACTTAAGGCATACTTCAACGTAAGGGTCTTCAAATCGGATCTACAGGGTGTTTGTGACTCAATGTATTATTCAACCGTTGACTCCATCCTGAAGCTATTTTACAAACCCGTCCTTTGGTCAGGTTTAAACCAGCTGACTTCCGAATATATTGAAATATGGACCAGGAACAGGCAAATCGACCAGTTGCATATGCAGCGGCTGGCCTTTATTGTCAACCAGGAAGATTCCGCCCGGTTTAACCAGATCAGAGGCAAATCCATGATCGGTTACTTCAGGGATAATCAATTGTACAAGATCGTAACCAAGGGGAATGGTCAGACCGTCTATTATGCAAAGGATAAAAATCAGCTGGTGGGTGTAAACCTTGCTCAGAGCACCGATCTTACCATCTGGTTGAAGAACAATAAACCCGACAGGATATCCTTCAATGTAAAGCCTTCAGGAACTTTATATCCGCTTGATCTAGCGCCCAAGGAGGAACTCATCCTCAAGGACTTTCAATGGCTTGATGCCTTACGGCCAAAAAACAGGGATGATATTTTCAGAAAAACTAAAGAGACGGCTGACTAGTATTCGTCCTCATTAAAAAAGAAGTCGTCTTTGCTGGGGTAATCCGGCCACAGGTCCTCAATGCTTTCGTATATTTCTCCCTCATCTTCAATTTCCTGCAGGTTTTCAATAACCTCAAGTGGTGCACCTGAGCGGATAGCGAAGTCTATCAACTCCTCCTTGGTGGCTGGCCAGGGGGCATCCTCAAGTTTCGACGCTAATTCAAGGGTCCAGTACATATACGTGTAACTTTAATGTGACCTAGGTTGAAAAATTGTGCAAATATAAAAAATTAAATAAAACTTACAACTTTGGTTTCCAGGGTAAATCTTTTAGGTTTAAATCGTGCAAAACCTTGCGCGACAGCACAAAAAGATAATCCGATAACCGGTTGATGTACTTTATTACGGTATCGGGCACAAAAAGTTCTGAAGACAGGTGTATTATTTGCCGCTCAGCCCTGCGGCAGACAGTACGTGCAATATGACACTGGGAGGATAGGATATGGCCACCCGGTAGGATGAATGATTTCAGCACCGGAAGGGATGATTCCATATGATCAATGGCAGATTCGAGCTGTGCGATGTCGGATTCGCGGATCTCAGGTATCTTCACCCCGCAATCCTCACAATCGGAAGCCATGATGGCAGCACAAGTCATGAGCCGGTCCTGTATTTCCAGAAGCAAAGTTTTCAGGCTTCCGTCCTCTGTCATATCATGCAGCATTCCGATGTGTGCGATGAGTTCATCCACGGTTCCGTAGGCTTCAAGGCGGATATGTGTCTTGGGTACCGGCTTTCCGCCAACCAGGGTTGTAAATCCCTTATCCCCGGTTCGTGTATAAATTTTCATTCAGTAGGATAATAAAGCTATAGTTTGTATGAAAATCCGAATAGAAAATTAAAGCGCTGGGAAGGATATTGGTTCCAGATCATATAACTTCTGTCGGACAGGTTATAAAAATCTGCGAACAGTGAAAACAGTTTTGAGTACTGATAATTCAGCTTAAGGTTGATATCGGTCACCGGTTTGATCTTCATCATGTCGTCGGGTGCCTGGTAGTGTCTGACCCAACGGTTGCCGGTAACAGTCAGGCCTAATCCTGCCGTAAGCTTCTCTCCAAACCTGTACGATGCATCAATACCTATTTCAAAATCAGGCTTATGCCATGCCCTGGCCTCGTCAAAGGTTTTGTAATTAAAATACTTCCCGTCGATCAGCATTTCAAATTTTCTGGAAGGCTGGGCAGCCAGCTGGCCATGATAGGTGATCAGGTCGATATCGTCGTATACTTCGGTAAACCGGTTATCCAGCGGTAACAGGGTATCATTTACGAAAAAGTGATAGTTCTTGAAAACGGTATAACTCACATCAGCCCTGAAGCGGACCACGGAACTAATGCTTCCTTTCACACCTGCATAGGCGATGAGGTTGCTGCTGCTGTTTTTATAAAATGTACCCGGATTGATAAAGGTATTTTCGGAGAAAGTGTTCTTATAGCCGTTTTGCTGAAGTTCACCTGAAAGTCCCAGGAAGGGTACCAGTACATTTTGAATAATAATAATGTCCAGGTGGGCCTTCGGGTAAAAATAAAAGTTTGTGATTTCAGCTTTATCTGCGGTTGCTTCAAATCCCAGGTTGAATTTCCAGTCTGCACTCTGCTTGCTGATCCAGGGATGAAAGCGAAAGATTGTATTGCTTACTGAATCGGCAGCACCTTTCAGGTGGAAGTAGTCAAGCGACATGTCGAGCCCTCCCAGGAGATCCAGGAATTCTTTTGTGAAGCCGGCCTTCACCACAGTGCTGGTTTCCTTGTATTTCAGCTTATCGGCAAAATAATCCACACTTGCTGATACTTTGTAATTCAGACGTGTCAGATCATCATAAGCGGAGCCTATTTCCAGGTCAACCCCCGTCAGGTAAGTATTTTGTCTGGTGCTGTCACGGTCGGGATCGGGCAAGGGATCCAGATTCAGATCGGTGTTGTAACCGTAATAGTGGAAAGCATTGTGGTCGAAACGCAGGTTTCCCGTTAGCGTTGTTTTGGAGTAAAACCTCTTACCATAAAGGTTAATATTATTCACGGCATAACCTGCCGTAACTTTCTGGTTGTTCGGCAGGACGATTTTCCCCTGTGATGATTTATGAAACAGGTAGGCCCCGTAAGCATAGTCTTTCGACCGGAGGTTACTGATATTGAATTCAGCCAGGGGAGTGACGTAATTGCCAAATCCCAGCTTCAGCCAGCTGTTGTAGATCTTTGGCAGTGAGGTTGTAATGGTCTTGGCAGCCTTGATGGGATCGGGTTCGAAGCTGTTTACCAGCCTTTTGGGCGTTATGCTGTAATCAAAGCGCGGAGCTTTGGTTTCAGCATCATCGGTCGACGGCAGGAAATTGTATTTGGTTGCATCCGAAAGAGTAGGCTCATAGGGCCTTACGACATATACCTCTTTGCTTATTTCCTGTGCTGTTATCGGAACAAGCGGCATTATTGCCGGACTCGTCGTTAACAACAAGAGCAACAGGTGTTCCCATACTTTCTTTATCATACTTTCCTAATTATTTAATCTGAATCTCCTCTTCCTCCTCAGCTCCCTCTTTCTTCACCTCATTCTGTTTATCCGTGAGCAGCTTCTTCTTTTCTTTTGCTTCGGCGAGAATGCCATCGTCCGATTTTTCATAGTAATCGATCAGGCTTTGGAGGGTTTGAACAGCCTGGAATTCATCACCTTTATCCCTGAAAATATCGGCCCAAAGCAGGAAGCTCCTGGCCATCCAGTACTGGTGAGGTGTTGTTTTATCAGCAAAATCGGCAATGGTTTTCTCGGCATTATCAATGTCCTTTCGTTGGTAATAGATCTCGGCAATTCTGTATTTTGCCTCTGCACCTTCTGCACTTTTCACCTCGGTGGCGACCTTTTTGTACTCATCAATGGCGAGCATCTGACGGTCCCTGGCCTGCAGCGCTTTAGCCTTGGCAAAGCGTATCTCTCTTTCCTGTTCGGGCGAAAGCCGCTCCGTAAGCAGTACCTTATCAGCCAGCTCAATGACTTTATCATAATCCTCGAGCACGGAGTAACATTTCAGCAGGCCTAGCCTGGCTTCAAGCAGGTTGCTTTTTACTTCGGCTGTTTCTTCGAGCTTTGCGAAATAAGTTGCGGCGGCAGCGTAGTCCTTAAGCCTGAATTTTATCCTGGATGCTCCCAGTAATGCCGGCTCCGTGTAACGGCTTTTAGAGCGCCCGATGATATAATCAAATGACTCCAGCGCCGCGTCGTACTGATTGTTGCGATAGTTGCAGTCGCCTTTGTAGAAATGGGCACTCAACAGGAATTTCCCGTCAGGATGGTTGTCGATATAGCTTTTCAGACTCTGTGCCGCACGGGTATAGTCGCCGGTCATGTAGATCTTCTCGGCTGCCATGTAACTGAGCGAATCCTGCTCGATGAGGTCGGCGGAGGTCATTACACCCTTGCTGTTGATGTAGGTATAATATCCATCCACATCATTGTTGTCAACATAAACGTTTTTTAATCCGATCAGTGCATTTTCTGCTTCTTCGGAACCTGCATAGTCTTCAATGATCTTTTTGTAGCACACGATGGCCTCGCTGTTCCGGTTTGAATTGTAGTAGAGCACACCGAGGCTCAACAACGATTTCTTCACATAGCTGCTTTTCGGGTAATCATTGATGACTTTCCGGTACATGCTGATGGCTTTCTCGGTCTGGTTCAGCTTTACATAGCTCTCAGCCATCTGGAAGTACACATCGGTCTTATAGGCTGAATTCGGGTAAGAATTGAGCAGCTGGTTGAGGGTGGTGATCTTCTCATTGTCTTTACCGATAACGCCCAGGGCCAGAGCTTTTTGAAAAAGTGCATAATCCGAAGTTCCCTTACCTGTTTTCCCGGCATTCTCATAATTGCTGATTGCCCTGGCATAATCCATCTGTACAAAATAACAATCGCCGAGCCGGTTATAGGCGTCCGTGATTACCTCGGGTTTCTGGTTCCTGGAAAGGGAGATATATTTGCTGAACCATGAAGCAGCTTCACCATATTTCTTGAGACTGAAGCAGGCATATCCCAGGTTGTAATGGGCGAGGGGATATTCGGAATACCCCGATGCACCGGGTTGGGCCAGGAAAGTACTGTAGTTCTCGATGGCTTGGGTAAAATCGCCTTTTTTATAAAGTGCCTCACCTTTCCAGTAGCAACTCAAGGCATATATCTTAAGATCAACACTCCCGTATTTGTTGGACGATGTTAGCATGGCCAGGGCTTCATCGTATTGCTGATCGTTGAATAATTCAAGGCCCCGGTAATAAGCAATTTTCTGGTAGGCTTTTTTTATTTCAGGGCTCATGTTCCTGATCTTATCGATGGAAGCCATGGCCAGCCTGTAATTCTTGGCATTCAGGTATGCCATAACCAGGTGATTGGCCGCTTCGTCACTCCGTTTTGAATGGGGATACTGGTCGAGATATTCATTCAATGCCTGCACCGATTCGTTAAAAGGAGAGTAATCGAGCTCGTAGGTCAATAACGCATAGTTAAACAAGGCTTCTTCCTTGATATCGGAATCAAAATCCATTTTTGAGGCCGAGGAAAAAGCCATGCGGGCTTTGTTTCTGTCATTCAGCTTAAGCTGGCAATCGGCCATGTGGTAAAGGGCATTCTGGCTGATGGCAGATTCACTGCCGGTGATCTGACCAAATAAATTTGCCGCCTTTTCGTAATTGCCTGTCTTGTAATAGGCATAGGCAAGGCTGTATTTGTCTTCAACACTTACGGCACCTGCTGTTGCCATGTATTTTTCAAGATACGGAATGGATTCTTCATAAAGGTTAAGCTGTGCATAGGATTCCCCGACAATCCTGGCCACTTCGGGTCCCCGTTTTTCCGTTACGTTCTCCATCAGGGCCGGGGAAAACTTGACCACCTGATCATACTTTTTCTGCTTGTAATAAATCTGTGTAAGGTAATAGGGAACTATGGGACCGAAGTTCGGATCGTTTTGCAGCCGCAGAAAACCCTCCAGGGATGTTTCGTAATTGCCTTGTGTATAATTGATGTGTGAATAATAGTAAATCGCCGGAGAAGTGTATTTTGTATCCAGATCCTTGATCTGGTTGAATTCCGACCTTGCCTTGACCAGGTCATCTTTCAGGAAATAACAGTACCCGCTTTTAAAATGATATTCTGCCT
>DIAS01000065.1 GCA_002415855.1 Bacteroidales bacterium UBA5072 | reverse complement strand
AAACAATGGCAATGCCAAGTCCGTTCAGTACCCTGGGAAGCTCTTCTGAACCAACGTATTTCCGAAGTCCGGGAGAACTTACACGCTCGAGGGCACGGATGGCAGGCTGTTTGGTTTCGGCATGATATTTCAGGGCAATCTTGATGCTACCCTGCGTTTTGTCATCGACAAATTTGTAATTCAGGATATAACCCTTTTCGAATAATATCTTGGTTATATTCTTTTTCAGATTGGAAGAGGGAATCTCAACCACTTTGTGCTTGGCGGAAATTGCATTCCTCAATCGTGTTAAATAATCTGCTATCGGATCTGTCATCGTTTTAATTTTTTTTGATTGACCTGTAATTACCAGCTGGCTTTCTTAACACCGGGGATCAAACCTTTGGAAGCAAGCTCCCTGAATGCAATCCTGCTGATTCCAAACTGACGCATGTATCCTTTCGGCCTTCCGGTTAGTTTGCAGCGGTTGTGCAACCGTATAGGATTTGAATTCCTGGGCAAGCGGCTGAGTTCCTGAAAATCGCCTTCCGCTTTCAGCTTCGCCCTTTTTGCGGCAAACTTTTCAACAAGGTTTTTACGCCTTACTTCGCGGGCCTTCAATGATTCTTTAGCCATACTACCTAATTCTTTTTTATATTTTTAAATGGTAATCCAAATTCACGCAGCAGAGCGAATGCTTCTTCATCCGACTTTGCCGAGGTAACGAAAGTTATCTCCATACCTAATATCTTGCCGATTTTATCAATGTCGATCTCGGGAAAGATAATCTGTTCTGTGATTCCCAGTGTATAATTGCCACGGCCGTCAAACTTGCTGTTGATCCCTTTGAAATCACGGATCCGGGGTAATGCGACACTGATAAGCCTTTCGAGAAATTCATACATGGTATCACGTCTCAGGGTGACCTTCACGCCAATGGGCATTTTACGCCGAAGCTTGAAATTGGAAATGTCTTTGCGCGACATAGTCTGCACAGCCTTCTGGCCGGTGATCAGGGTAAGCTCATCCTGGGCAGTGTCCACAATTTTCTTATCGGTAACAGCCTGTCCGACGCCCTGGTTGATCACTATCTTCTCCAATTTAGGCACCTGCATTACCGAATGGTAACTGAACTCCTTGGTGAGCGCCGGGATGATTTCCTCCCGGTATTTCATTCTGAGGTTGGGTATATGCGCCATTATTTAATCTCCTCTCCTGATTTTTTAGAATATCTGACAAGCCGTTCTTCTTTTCCGGCGGATCTGCGTCCGATACGGGTCGGTTTCCCGGTTGAAGGATCCACAAGGTTGAGATTGGAAATATGCACCGATGCTTCTTTCTTGATGATACCTCCCTGGGGACTCTTGGCATTGGGTTTGGTATGTTTGCTTACCAGGTTGATACCTTCAACAATAGCCCTGTCAGATTTCCTGATAACTTCAAGAACCCTGCCCTGCCTGCCTTTGTTTTCACCGGCATTAACGAATACGGTATCGCCTTTCTTGATGTGTAATTTTTTCTGCATTGAATTGATTTTTTAGTATTATAGCACTTCAGGCGCAAGTGATACAATTTTCATATACTTGTCACGCAGTTCCCTGGCAACCGGGCCGAAAATACGGGTTCCCCTGATTTCGTCCTGGTTGGTAAGCAGTACGCATGCGTTATCATCAAACCTGATGTATGATCCGTCGGCACGGCGTATTTCCTTGGTTGTCCTTACAACAACTGCTTTACTTACGGTTCCTTTTTTTACTTCGCTTGCAGGCAGTGCACTCTTTACGGTCACAACAATTTTGTCGCCGACAGAAGCATACCTCCTGCCTGTACCGCCTAGCACCCGAATACAGAGCACTTCTTTTGCACCACTGTTATCTGCAACCGCTAATCTGCTTTCTTGCTGTATCATAGTTATTTAGCTCTTTCGATAATTTCAACTACTCTCCAGGTCTTATTTTTGCTCAGTGGACGGGTTTCCATGATCTTTACCAAATCACCGATGTTGCAATTGTTGGTATCGTCATGTGCCATGAATTTTGTAGTACGGTTGATGAATTTGCCATAAATCGCGTGCTTGACCTTTCTTTTTTCGGCAACCACGATGGTTTTGTCCATCTTGTTACTAATGACAACCCCGATCCTTTCTTTCCTTAAATTTCTGTTTTCCATTTGGTTCAGTTTACCTTTTACTTGGCTTCATTCTTTTTCTGACGAAGTATCGTTTCCAGCCTGGCAATGTTTCTCCTGGTCTCTCTAATTTTCATTGGATTGTCCAGCGGAGAAATGGCATGGTTCATTTTCTGCCGGAAAATGAGGCTTTTCTCATTTTCGATCCGCTCTTCAATTTCCTTGGCGGATAATTCTCTTATCTCGGAAGTCTTCATGAACTTACTTTTTAAATTTCAACATAATCCCTGCGGACAACAAACTTGGTAGGTATCGGCAGTTTTTGTGCTGCCAGGCGCAAAGCCTCTTTGGCCAGCTCAAAAGGCACACCATCTGCTTCGATGAGGATGCGCCCGGGAGTAACCGGCGCGACGAATCCTTCGGGAGCTCCTTTACCTTTACCCATACGTACTTCTGCAGGCTTTTTGGTGATGGGCTTATCGGGGAAAATCCGGATCCAGATCTGACCTTCACGTTTCATGTGACGCGTAACTGCCTGACGGGCTGCCTCTATTTGTCTCCCGGTGATCCAGGATTTATCCAGGGCTTTAATCCCAAATGATCCAAAGGCCAGCTCATGACCCCGCTGGGCATTGCCTTTCATCCTGCCCTTTTGCTGCCTCCTGAACTTTGATTTTTTTGGTTGTAACATAATGTTATCCTGTTATAGTGTGAACCACTTATTTTCTGCGTTTCTTAAAATTGCTCTTGGGTTTTGCCGATTTTGCGCCGATGTTGGGGGCAAGATCACGTTTACCGTAAATTTCTCCCTTGCAGATCCAGACCTTGACACCAATGAGGCCTACCTTGGTAAGCGCCTCTCCCAATGCATAATCGATGTCAGCGCGGAAGGTATGCAACGGAATACGTCCTTCCTTGATCATTTCGGTCCGGGCCATTTCAGCACCGCCCAACCGGCCGGAAACCTGGCATTTGATTCCTTCAGCACCCATGCGGATGGTTGAAGCGATCGCCATCTTGATGGCACGCCTGTAAGAAACCTTGCCTTCAACCTGCCGGGCTATATTGTTGGCTACTATCACCGCATCAAGCTCAGGCCTTTTAACCTCAAAGATGTTAATCTGTACCTCCTTGCTGGTGATCTTTTTCAATTCTTCCTTCAGCTTATCGACTTCCTGTCCGCCTTTACCGATAATGATGCCCGGACGGGCCGTATTCACGGTAACCGTGATAAGCTTCAGTGTGCGCTCGATAACGATCTTCGAGATGCTGGCCTTGGCCAAACGCGCGGTGAGATATTCACGGATCTTGTAATCCTCAACCAGTTTATCGGAATAGTTCCTGCCGCCATACCAGTTGGAATCCCAACCTTTTATAATTCCCAGGCGATTACTTATCGGATTGACTTTCTGTCCCATTAATATTAGTTTGTTTTACTTTCGACTTGTTCCTGAATATTTGCACGACTGTCCAGTATGATGGTCACATGATTCGAACGTTTTCTGATCCTGTAACCTCTGCCCTGGGGTGCCGGACGCAGCCTTTTCAGCTGACGGCCGCCATTTACAAAAACCTCCTTTACAAAAAGGTTTGATTTTTCAATCCTTACCTCTTCATTCTTTTTCTGCCAATTGGCTATGGCAGACAGCAGAAGCTTTTCAACTTTCTGTGACGGCTCCTTCGTACTGAAACGAAGAATGTCAAGAGCCCTGTTAACTTCAACGCCACGGATCATGTCAGCTACCAGCCGCATTTTGCGCGGTGAGGTTGGGCAATTGTTCAGAATCGCCCTGGCTTTTGCTTTGTTTACTTCCTTTCGTTGCTCTGCTGCTATACGCTTACGTGCACCCATTGATGTATATTTTAATGGATTTGATTCTGATTATTCCTTTGATCTTCCTGCGTGTCCCCTGAACGTACGGGTAGGTGAAAATTCACCCAGCCGGTGGCCGACCATATTTTCTGTTACATAAACCGGGATGAATTTGTTCCCGTTATGGACGGCAATCGTGTGACCCACAAAGTCAGGAGAGATCAGCGAACGCCTCGACCAGGTTTTCACAACCGATTTCTTTCCTGATTTATTCATTTCAAGTACGCGCCTCTCGAGCTTGAATTCGATAAAGGGACCTTTTTTTAATGACCTGCTCATAATATTAAGTCAATTATTTTTTCCTTTTTTCAACAATAAAGCGGGTGCTCGGATTCTTTTTTCTCCGTGTCTTCATACCCTTGGCATACAATCCTTTACGTGATCTCGGATGACCACCGGAAGCCCTGCCTTCACCACCACCCATCGGATGATCAACCGGGTTCATAACCACACCGCGAACTCTTGGCCTGCGACCCATCCAGCGTGTGCGTCCGGCTTTGCCCGAACGGACAAGTCCGTGGTCGGGATTTGAAACAGTACCAATGGTAGCCCTGCAGGTAGTAAGAATCATGCGCGATTCACCCGAAGGTAGCTTGATAATGGCATATTTCCCGTCGCGTGAAGTCAGCTGCGCATAAGATCCCGCACTGCGGGCCATCGCGCCACCCTTGCCGGGATGCAGCTCAATGTTATGAACCAGTGTACCAAGGGGTATCTCAGCCAGTGTAAGGCAATTGCCAACTTCGGGAGCAACTCCGACACCTGAACGGATTACCTGCCCGACTTTTAAACCGGTAGGTGCTATGATATAACGCTTTTCGCCGTCTTCGTATACCACCAATGCAATGCGTGCTGAACGGTTAGGGTCGTATTCGATGGTTCTCACCGTGGCATCCATGCCATCTTTGTTCCTGATGAAATCAATGATACGGTACATCTTCTTATGGCCACCGCCAATATACCGCATGGTCATCTTACCGTCACCATTTCGCCCCCCTGTTCTCTGCAAAGGCCTCATCAACGATTTCTCAGGCGAAGAACTGGTGATGTCGTCAAAGGATGCAACAACTCTGTGTCGCTGACCTGGAGTTACAGGTTTTAATTTTCTTACAGCCATAATAAAATATTAGATATTGCTATAAAAGTCTATACTATCGCCTTCCCGCAATGTGATAACTGCTTTCTTAAAAGCATTCTTTCTTCCGGAGACATAGCCGGTGCGGGTAAATCTCGATTTGCGCTTTCCGGCATAGAACATCGTGTTCACCGATTCGACGGTAACGCTATAAAGATTTTCGACGGCCTTCTTTATCTGCACTTTATTGGCCTTCTTATGAACGATGAAGCCGTATTTCTTCAGGCCGTCAGCCTGGGCATTCATCTTCTCCGTTACAATTGGCCTTACAATAATATCCATTCCTAAAATATTAGACGGTTACAGACTCTTCTGAAAATTGTCGAGTGAACTCTCAAAAAATACAAGAGAAGCGCTATTAAGAATATCGTAAGTGGTTAACTCCGAAACTGTTACGACTCTTGTTCCAGATAAATTCCGGGACGACAAATATATATTTTTATTCGGTTCATTAAGAACCACCAGCGACTTTTTGCCATCTATTTTGAGATTGCTGAGTACACTGACGTAATCTTTCGTCTTGGGAGCCTCGAGGGTGAAATCCTCCAGCACCAGTATTTCATTGTTCCGGGCCTTATAGGTCAGGGCCGACTTGCGGGCGAGCTGCTTGACTTTCTTGTTCAGCTTGAAATGATAATCACGGGGCTGTGGCCCAAATACCCTGCCGCCACCTGTAAACAAAGGGTTCTTGATACTGCCGGCACGGGCACCGCCGGTACCTTTCTGCCTTTTGATCTTCCGGGTACTGCCTGCAATCTCGTTGCGTTCCTTGGATTTATGGGTCCCCTGACGCTTGTTGGCAAGATGTTGTTTTACATCCAGGTAAATAGCGTGGTCGTTCGGCTCGATGGAAAAAATGGTATCCATGAGCTCAACCTTGCGTCCGGTTTCCTTTCCGGTTTTATTAAATACTGCTAATTCCATCGTTCACAGTTTATTATGTTCTATCGGGACTTTCAACAATTACATAGGATCCCTTGGCCCCGGGGATTGATCCTTTTAACAGCAACAGGTTATTTTCGGGAATGATCTTGACCACTTTCAAGTTAAGCATCTTCACATTATCGCTGCCTTTGTGTCCGGCCATCCTCATCCCCTTGAATACTCTCGAAGGCCAGGATGATCCTCCCAGAGAACCGGGAGCCCTTTCCCTGTCATGCTGACCATGGGTGGAGCCAACGATTCCGCTGAATCCATGGCGTGTAACAACGCCCTGGAATCCTTTACCTTTTGAAACGGCGGTTACATCAAGCCAGAGATCATTCTGAAAATAATCCACGGTGATCACATCCCCGACTTTCCATTCGCGTATATAACCGGTCAGCTCAACAACCTTGCGCTTGGGGGTCGTATTGGCTTTTTTAAAATGCCCCACCATGGCTTTTGAAGTATTCTTTTCCTTCTTATCATCAAATGCGATCTGAAGGGCTTTGTATCCATCACTTTCCTTGGTCTTCACCTGTGTAACAACACAGGGACCAACTTCAAGAACAGTACACGGAATATTTGCACCGTTCTCATCAAATACTGAGGTCATTCCGACCTTCTTTCCGACTAATCCTGGCATTTCTTAACAGATTAAGTGTTTCAGACTTTGATTTCAACTTCAACACCACTGGGCAATTCTAATTTCATAAGTGCATCAATGGTCTTGGGCGTAGAGCTGTAAATGTCCAGCAAACGCTTGTGTGACGACAGTTGAAATTGCTCTCTTGATTTCTTGTTCACAAAAGGCGACCGCAGTACGGTAAATATTCTTTTATGCGTCGGCAGCGGAATAGGACCACTAACAACAGCACCGGTAGACTTAACGGTCTTCACGATTTTCTCGGCTGACTTGTCCACGAGGTTATGATCGTACGATTTAAGCTTAATTCTAATCTTCTGGCTCATGTATACTAATCTTACATTTTTATACTAATACTTTCGTTCCGGTTATTCTTTCAATTACCTCAGCTGATAAAGCAGGAGGCACTATATCATAATGCGAAAATTCCATTGTGGAAGTAGCCCTTCCGGAAGACAGGGTGCGCAACACTGTCACATACCCGAACATCTCCCCCAGGGGAACGTTGGCCAGAACCACCCGAAGCGTGGCCTGCGATTCCATGCCGGTAATCTGACCGCGCCTGCGATTGAAGTCGGCTATGACATCACCCATGTTTTCTTCGGGGGTAACTACTTCGATTTTCATGATCGGTTCGAGCAGGCATACTTTTCCTTTTTTCAGTGCGTGCTTGAATCCTTGCTTGGCAGCGATCTCAAAGGAGAAGGAATCAGAATCCACAGGGTGGAAAGAACCATCTTTCAGCGTCACCTGCAGGCTGTCCATCGGGAATCCTGCCAGTACACCATTGCGCATGGCTTCACGGAATCCTTTCTCAACTGAAGGAACATATTCGCGCGGAATATTTCCGCCTTTTACTTCATCAATAAATACCAGTCCGGTAACCCCTTTCTCCGCAGGTGCGAGTTCAAAAACGATATCTGCAAATTTACCACGGCCGCCGGTTTGCTTTTTAAATGTTTCCCGGTGTTTTACTACCGTTGTCAGGGCTTCTTTGTATGCTACCTGGGGAGCACCCTGGTTGCATTCCACATTGAATTCACGTTTGAGCCTGTCCATCAGGATCTCGAGGTGCAATTCACCCATACCGCTGATAATGGTCTGACCGGAATCTTCATCCACCTTAACTTTAAAGGTGGGATCCTCCTCGGCCAGCTTGTTCAGGGCTACTCCAAGCTTGTCAACGTCGGCCTGGGTTTTCGGTTCAATGGCCACCCCGATAACGGGCTCGGGAAAGGTCATGGATTCGAGATAAAGGGGATGTTTGACATCACAAAGTGTATCCCCGGTTACCACATCCTTTAAGCCGACAACACCGCAGATATCGCCAGCTTCAATTCGCTCGCGGGGATTCTGCTTGTTGGCATGCATCTGGTATAGCCGGTTTATTCTTTCCTTCTTGCCGGTACGGGGATTCAGCACCTGCATACCCGAATCAATGGCACCCGAATAAACCCGCAGGTAGGTCAGCCTGCCTACAAAGGGATCCGTGGCAATCTTGAAAGCAAGAGCAACCATCGGTTCATTTTCGTCAGCTTTACGCTCTTCCGTTTTATCGGTAAACGGGTTATGCCCTTTGATTGTATCAATGTCAAGCGGGCTTGGCAGCAGTGCACAAATGGTATCGAGCAAACGCTGAATGCCTTTATTCTTGAATGAAGCGCCGCACAGCACAGGGACGATGTGCTGGGTGACAACCGCGTTGCGGGTATGCTCCATGAATTCCTCAACAGTTATAGAAGTGCGGTCTTCCAGAAATCTTTCCAGGAGGTCATCATCGGTGTAACAAACTGCCTCGATGAGTTTTTCACGCCATTCTTCAACCAGATCGATCATATCTTCCGGTATTTCAGTATATTCATACCGTATGCCCAGCTTTTCATCAGGAACCCAAACAATGGCCCTGCGTTCAATCAGATCCACCAGACCCGTGAAGTTATCCTCGGAGCCAATGGGTATCTGCATGGGAACCGGGTTTGAACCCAGTTTGTCCTTGATTTGTTTTACAACGCCGAAAAAATCAGCTCCGACACGGTCCATTTTGTTTACAAAGGCTATACGCGGAACATTGTACTTGTTAGCCTGGCGCCACACTGTTTCCGATTGAGGCTGTACCCCGCCCACTGCACAGAATACGGCAATGGCGCCGTCGAGCACGCGCAGGGAACGTTCGACCTCAACGGTGAAATCGACGTGACCCGGAGTATCAATGATGTTAATCTTGTACTTCTGATTGTGGTAATCCCAAAACGTGGTAGTAGCTGCGGAAGTAATTGTGATACCTCTTTCCTGTTCCTGCACCATCCAGTCCATCGTAGCTGTGCCGTCATGCACCTCCCCCATCCGGTGAGTCATACCAGTATAGAACAGGATGCGCTCGGTAGTGGTCGTCTTACCGGCGTCGATATGGGCCATAATCCCAATATTCCTGGTATAATTCAAGTCAAAATTCATTCTGCACTAATTATCAGCTAGTGTAACTATAGGCTAAAACCGCAATGTCAAATATCTTTAGAACCTGAAGTGCGCAAATGCCTTATTAGCTTCTGCCATTTTATGTGTATCCTCTTTCTTTTTAAATGCTGCGCCTTCTTCTTTAAAGGCGGCAAGTATCTCAGCAGCAAGCTTGTCGCTCATTGAATTGCCGGCTCTCTTTTTGGAATAAAGAACCAGATTTTTCATGCTGATGGAAATCTTACGATCGGGCCGTATTTCGGTGGGCACCTGGAAAGTGGCTCCTCCAACCCTGCGGCTCTTTACTTCAACCTGGGGTGTAATATTCTCCAACGCCTTTTTCCAGATATCCAGCGGACTTACTTCAATATCCTTGGCCCGTTTCGCTACCAGATCAAGTGCGTCGTAAAACACATCATAGGCAGTACTCTTTTTGCCACGGGTCATCATGTTGTTTACGAATCGGGTCACCAGTGTATCATTGTACTTCGGATCCGGTAACAATATTCTCTTTTTTGGTTTAGACTTTCTCATTTGCTTTGTCTATTCAAAAACTGTTTACTTTTTAGGTTTTTTTGTGCCATACTTGGAACGGCGCTGGTTGCGGCCTTCAACACCTGATGTGTCAAGTGCTCCCCTGATGATGTGGTAACGGACACCCGGCAGATCCTTCACCCTGCCTCCACGAATCATGACAATCGAGTGCTCCTGCAGATTATGTCCCTCTCCCGGAATATAAGCGGTAACCTCAATGCCATGCTGCAGCCTTACCCTGGCTACCTTACGCATGGCTGAATTCGGCTTCTTGGGAGTGGTCGTGTAAACCCTTGTACAAACCCCGCGCTTCTGCGGACAAGCATTTAAAGCCGGAGCTTTGCTCTTATCCTCTATCGTGGCTCTGCCTTTTCTTACTAACTGCTGTATCGTTGGCATTTCTGCTTTATTTTGTATAATTTTTCTTCAAAATTGGCTTGCAAAGGTAGATGTTTTTTTCTCAAAAACAACAAGTACCAAAAAAATCTTTTATAATTTTTAACCCTATCTTTGATTCCAGTATTAACCTACGAAAATTTCTCCTATGACTGCAAATAGACTTTTCTCTCAGGCTGTATTCCTTTTGCTGGCTGCCGGCACTTTCACTCCTGATGCCTCGTCACAGTGCAATGAACTGGTATGGGCTGAGGAATTTGACTACACCGGCCTGCCCGACAGTACCAAATGGTCGTACCAGGTCGGCGGCGGAGGCTGGGGAAACAACGAACTTCAGTATTATACAGAAAAACGGCTGGAAAACGCCAGGGTGGCCGATGGCGTTCTTACCATTGAAGCCCGGCTGGAGTCCTATCAAAGCAGAAACTACACATCTGCACGATTGATTTCAAAGGGAAATGGTGACTGGCTTTATGGCCGTATCGAGGTCAGGGCAAAACTACCTTCAGGACGAGGCACCTGGCCGGCCATATGGATGATGCCCTCCGAGAGTGCATACGGGGAGTGGCCCAATAGCGGGGAGATCGATATTATGGAACATGTCGGATACGACCCCAATGTGGTACATGCTACTATTCATACCGACCTTTACAACGGTGCGGAAGGCACCCAGAAAGGCTCGGCCGTTACGGTCCCTGACGCCTTTACTGCTTTTCACCTTTATGCTGTGGAATGGTCACCCGACAGGCTGGATTTTTATGTTGACAATACCAAGTACTTCAGCTATTATTCTTCTTCGGATTATCAGGCATGGCCTTTCGACAAAAAATTCTATCTGATCATGAACATTGCAGTTGGCGGAAACTGGGGTGGTGTGCAAGGTGTTGATAATACTGTGTTCCCCGCCAGGATGGAAATTGATTATGTCAGGATCTACCAGGATGCCTCCCTGCTGAAGATACAGGGTAACAATGCTGTATATAAAAATGAACAGGCTGTCCGCTATTCGCTGATGGAAGAGGATGGCCGCACGTTTGACTGGTCAGTGCCGGAAGGGGCAACAATAGCTTCGGGACAGGGCTCCAATTCCATACTGGTCGATTGGGGTTGCGGACAGGGTAATGTTCAATGCCATCTTACTACCGACTGCAGTAATTATGACCTCGAATTACCCGTCACCATGAAAGATTATGCGCTTGACGGCCCCTATTTTGTAACGGATAATCAGACCGGCCTCCGGCTTGTTGCGCCAAACCTCAGCGGTACACAATTCACCTGGAGCATCCCTGCTGATGCAAACCTGGTTAGCGGACAGGGAAATGATACCCTGGTGTTCGACTGGGGTACCGGCAAGGATACGGTTCGGCTTGCCCTTGAAAACACATGCGGCTCCGATGAGATTATCCGTATATTAAGGCATTATGGCCAGTATCCCTATCCCGATCCGGATGCACCTCACCTTATTCCGGGCACCATCAGTCCCGAACTATATGATTTCGGCGGCGAAGGCGTTGCTTACCATGATGCGACCTCCGGTAATTCAGGCACAGGTCCGAGATCAGATGAATCAGTCGATACTGAGGTATATGGTGCTGCTGTTGATGTGGGATGGATTGATTCGGGAGAATGGCTGGAATACGGCATACGGGTTCAACAGGCAGGTACTTATTACTTTTCGGCCCTTACTGCCAGTCAGAATCAAACCACCCGTGGCCCTTTGAAGATCCTGGTCAACGGGGTCACCAAACTGAACGCAGTGACACCAATCTATACTGGGAGCTGGTCAAGTTTTGCGTTGACCAGCCCGGTCACCATGACACTTTCACCCTCCGATACCCTCTTGAGGATCGAAATGGGTGTGGGTGGTTTTAACATGGGGAGGATTTACCTTGAGGATCATGTACCTACCGGATTACACGTAAAAGAACAGGATGACCTGGTTATGTATCCCGTACCTGCCACTGACAGGATCTTCATTTCCCATCGTTCAGGTATCAAACAGGTAATGATAACTGACAATACCGGTGTTTTGAGGTATGCCTCCGAAACCGGCGCGACACAGACCCTGGAATTCAGCATTGAAGTGGGTCAATTGCCCGCCGGCATGTATTTTCTTACAGTGACTGATGACCAACAGAATTTTGTGACCAGAAAATTCATTAAAACTGGGAATGCACGTTAATTTATACTATTTTTATTCCCGTTCTGCAATTCATACTATCCTTACGAATAATTAAACATTGATATTCAAACCATGAAAACAAAACAATCGAGAAGGGATTTCCTAAGATGGTCAGCTTCTGGTACAATAGGAGCATTTGTTCTTTCACAGTACACTTCCGGTGCACCTGTGCCGGAACCAACCCTGGTTGATCCGAAGACCTTCGGCCTGGCTTTGCAGTTATATACAATCCGTGATGCCATGGCTGCCGACGTTCCGGGTTCTCTGAGGAAGGTTTCTGATATCGGCTATAAATACATTGAACTGGCCGGATATGCCAACGGCAAGTTTTACGGTTATGAACCCACCGAATTCAAAAAGCTGGTTGCTGCCTTTGGGATGGAAATCCTCAGCAGTCATACCCAGGTTGAAGCAGAGGGTATTACACTGGACAATGCCAAAAAAATGGCTGAGGATCATGCCAAACTGGGTGTCAAGTATTGCGTGCAACCCTGGGTTGTTCCGGAAGCCCGCAACACTATTGCCAGCTATCAGAAAATGGTGGCCGACTGGAACAAGGTTGGTGCGATCATGAAAGAAAACGGCATGCAGTTCGGGTACCACAACCACAATTTCGAATTCGCCACCGTGGAAGGGAAAGTGCCTTATTATGACGTATTTATGGTTGAACTCGACAAAGACCTGGTTACCATGGAGATTGACCTCTTCTGGACCACTAAGGCCGGCCAAAACCCGGTTGAGATCTTTAAAAAATACCCGGGCCGTTTCCAGCTTTTCCACATGAAGGACATGTATACCAAGGAAGCTCCTTATTTCACCACCGATGGAGAAGACGATTTTGCACCTGTTGGTGACGGGGTGATTAACTTCAAGGAGATTCTGGCTGCCAAGGATATTGCCGGCATGAAATATATGGTTGTAGAGCAGGACAGGACCAAAGACAATAAACCGTTTGATGCCATCAAGACCAGCATTACCAATTTAACAACAAAGATCCTGGTTTAACCACCCTTGATACAAAGCACCCTGCAGGTGACCTGTGAACGGAGTGCAGTTCTTTACTGTGCTCCGTTTATTTTGTTGTCTCCTGCTGCTGGTTGTACAACCTCACAGCCCAGGCCATTTCTTCCTCGTTGTTCTCCACATTAACTGTATTTGAACGGAAAACAGCCTTCATCTTTATCTTATCAATCACCGGGCAACGCAACAGGTCTCGCTTGCTCAGCCGGATGATGGCTGAACGATCACCTGCATACAACAGATACTTGGTGGTGTTGATCAGACTGAAATCACCCGGCGATTTGGTCACATTCCTGAATGCATACAGTGTCAACTCACCCTGCACAAGGATCTCCAGATACCGGTCTACCGGCTCCGTATCGAACGGAAACCTTGTTTCCCGTTTAACAAAGCTGATGTTCTGGTTGCTGAGCGGATCATAAAAGCTGAACCCCGAAACCTCCTCCTTGTTCAATATCCCTGCTTTATAGTCAATGTCCCTTAACCATAAAAGCTCATCCAGGTAAGTTTCATAACGCAGATCAATGCCTGAAATGATATTCCCGTTACTGAACCTTAACTCTCCTTTGGTCCATTCTCCATAAAACTGGTTCCCTGAATAACCTTTCAAAGGATTTCGGTATTCCAAACCCATAAGGCCCTCCCGGAGATTCATCGTATAATCGTCAGCCGACTGGCAGGAACAGTTGTCCTGCTGTGCATGGATACTGTTAAAAGTAAACAGGGCCAGGATATATAATATTTTCTTCATGATGATGCTTCTTATTTAACCTCGAATGATGCCGTTGAACTTAATGGACTGCCGTCGGAACTTATACCCTGCACATTGATGATGTAACTGCCCGTGAGCTGTGAGGTGGTAAAATCGATGACCAGCGTTCCGTTACCGGTGACCTTAATTTCCGGCTCCCAGCAAAGACTGGTTCTGAAATCGGGGAAATGATCGTCCAAACGTATTGGTACGGCAGACTTCTTCAGCCGCCGATCATTTGTGGGAATCACTGTGTTCTGATAAACATAGGCGCGGTTCTTCAGATAGGGCGCCGGAATTTTATGGTCTTTGGTATAAACGGAAACCAATCCGCTAAAAGTAAGTCCCCCGATGAGATAACTTGCATAAAAAACTTCGATCCTTTGTATATCATTTGTACCCAACACGCCGATGTAATTCATATCCGTGAAAGGGATATTATTCAGAAGAACGGTGCTGTTGGCATACCAGTCGCCTGACCAGAGATCGAAAACCTGAATTATGCGCTCTCCGTTTCTTTCGATAAACCGGGTTGAGGGCAGAATATTGTCATCTATCTCCTTAAAGTTCACTAACTCAGCGTAATCAGACGGGTAAACGACCAAATCGGGCTTGCTGGAGTAATTTGAGCTGTAACTTATTGGCACAGGCTGAACAGTGTCGGGCAATGGATTGTAAATCGCACCCACCAGCCAGATATCCTTTGTGCTGTTCAGGAATGCCTTCTGTTCAGGTCGCAATACATAGGGCATATAAGAGCCCTGGGCAGGTGTTATCCGTTTATTATCCAGTTCCCAGGTCACTTCTGAATTCCGTGGTTGATCTGCCAGTTGAAGAATGATTTCCCGGTTATCAAAACCCTTATCCAGGTAAAAACAAAAATCCCCCTGGGAATTTGAGCTCGCATACAGCAAATGCCCCTGAACACTGTCCACTATTCCCAGGATAATCCTGCCGCCGGCAATGGGTGAATTATCAAGGCGGTTCTTTACCTTTCCGTTCAGGATGTATCCTTTGTCTTCCACTCCGTACGTACATTTGGTACTGTTCAGTAATGCCGAATGGTTGAACTGCTGTTGGATATCGGTATTGCTGAAAATCACCGAAAAGGGGGAAGCTTCGGTGACCGAAACAGATAGATTGGCAGTATCTCCGTAAGACATCTGTCCCAGTGAAATCTCCATACGAACCTTTTCCCCGGGCCCGTAAGAAGGCTGCAGTGCGCTGATCTGTATACCAGGTTTGTTGCCGGATACATTCATCCCGGCATCCTGATCAGTAATCACAGTATCCATTTCAGGCAGTACCTGGGTTTCAGGTAAAAAAATACTGTCCGACGTTTCCCGTGCAAGGTTCAGAACAAATATCTTTTGCGAAAACTGACATTCGGACGAATTGTTCCTCATCCGGTTGGTATAAGCTTTCAGCATATAAACGCCCTCAACAGCATTTTCAGGAATCCTGCAGGAACCTTCGGCTGTATTGTTCTTCAGATTGATTCGCCATTGTATGGTCAGATTTTCCCTGAACCCGGCAAGGGAAAAATAAAGTATTTTGCTCTCCGGCGGCTGCAGAGGTTTATTGCCATTAATGATATATACCTTATACTGAATGTTTTCTCCGGCAACATATACAGTCTTATCCAGATGAACATAGATCTTCTCACAGCTCCCGTCTGAACCAACATTCATGGCTTGTATGG
The DNA here is from genome assembly GCA_002415855.1 of Bacteroidales bacterium UBA5072. Taxonomy (GTDB): domain Bacteria; phylum Bacteroidota; class Bacteroidia; order Bacteroidales; family UBA10428; genus UBA5072. The sequence continues at coordinate 35,637 of DIAS01000065.1, read as the reverse complement.
CCCGGCATTCCCAGAGATCCCCGGCAAATGCCAGTAGAATTGCCATGCAGAGAACCAGTACGGAATGGTTCAGGCTTTTTTTTCGATCAATCCGATTCATAGTTTTTATAAAGTTACCCAGAAACTCGGGGGATATCCGATGGTGGTTCCGCTGGTTATTCCTTCCGGAAAATCAGGCAGGTCTTTTGAAGTATAAAGATTCAGGTCGATATAATGAAAAAATTTATAGGACACTGCCAATGAAGCGGCTTCAAACACTCCTGCAAGCTGTTTTTCGGGGTTATTCACACAGGTGATGTTCGACTTGATCTGGCCCGGCACAGGAGCGAAAATCTGGTCATCGGCATTTAACTGTTCCTTCATGGTATAGTAGTAATCATATACACTCCTGGGAATGGCGTACACTTTGGTCACAACCACCCATCCGGTTGTATAAGGTGCTGTTGATTGTCTGTTCCCCCTGGATGCTTCATATACGTATTCCAGGAAACCCATGTCATGTTCAGGTACAACCTGCTTCCCGGCAAGGGGTATGGAATTTTCAATGGTATAAAGATCATCGAGCGTATAGGCTACCCAGGTATATCCCTGTCTGGCATTTAACGAGCCCGGATTTTGCACGAATGTCATTTCCTTGACGATATAAGTATTAAACCGGTAATACAATGTGGTGTCTCCGCTGTTACTGAGGTCCGACATGATATAAAGGCCCTTGCGCTTTTCGGTGACGGGTGCACCGGAATAGTCATACAGGTAAACCGTTATCTCCTCAGGATTGGCATACACACTGTCGATTACCGGTCTTACCGGAATGGTTACGGGTGCCGATGTGAATTCATCTCCTCCGGACATCAGCACATGCAGGGTGTAGGTAGCACCCTGGACACCCGTATAACTGTAATTGACATAGGTCCCTTTGGTTTCTTCGGATAATACAATCTCATTGCCGGTATCGTCTGTAATAGTAACCGATGCATCACTGATATACTGGACCTCTTTGTCATAATAACCGGACGCCCATGAAAGCGTTACTACAGGAGAGGTGCCTTCCATGATCGTGCCCTGGATGACCGGGACCCAATCATCCGAACCAATTTCATCGGAGTAGTAAAGTTCTTTGCAGGAGGATGAGATAATCAGCACCAGCAGGATAAAAACCGAAGTAAGGTATTTTTGCATAGCCTTAACCATTAAAATATGAACGAATAGGTAATGGCCGGAACCGGTCGGCCGATAAGATATAGCTTGTATAATGCATAATGATTATAGCCGTTTGAAACATTGGGTTCCTCTTTCTTATAAAATAGGGTATACGCATTCTTTCTGCCATAAACATTTAAAAGTGAGAAGGACCAGCTTCCTTTCCATTTCTTGGTTAATTTCAGGCTTTCATCAATGGTAAGTGAAATATCAAGCCTGTGATAGTCCGGGATGCGGTATTCATTTTTATCGGAGAACACGACTGCAGTTTCATTACCTGCACCGTATTTATGCTCAGGAAGGGTTATGGGTCTGCCTGTGGAATAGGTAAAATTGGCACCGAAGGTAACACGCTTGTTGAGGTGATAATTAATGACCGTTGTAAAATCATGGGGCTTGTCGTATGAGGATGGAAAATACTGGTTGTTGCTGATCTTTTCCTCAGGTAACACGCCCGATGTTTTCCGCAGGGATCTGGAGTAAGTGTAGGTGATCCAACCGTCAAATTTCCCGGTGTTCTTTTTGAGCATCGTTTCAATGCCGTAGTTCCTGCCTTCAGCATTCAGGAGCAGACTCTCCATGTCCGGGTTCATTTCGAGTTGCGCTCCGTTCATGTATTCAATGATGTTGGTCAGTCCCTTATAATAAACTTCCACAGAGGTCTCGATACTGTTATTGGAGAAATTGCGGTAATACCCCACTGCGAACTGATTTGCAATCAATGGCTTAATCTCATCATGGGCCAGCACCCATATATCAGAAGGCGTTGCAACGGAAGAAGCGGAGACCAGCGACAGGTACTGAATGTTCCTGTTGTAGCTCATCTTAAAGGAGCTGACATCATTCAGCTGGATCTTGAAAGAAAGACGAGGTTCCCATCCGTAATAATCTTCCTGACCTTCAGATCTGTAGCCCGAAACTCGCAAACCCGCGTTGAGGGTAATGTATTCATTCAAGGTATATTCATCATTGATGAAAACGGCGCCTTCATAGCCCAGTACTGCCGGTAGTGAAGTGGTCGTAACAAGCGACATCTCATTCAGCGGTGTTTGTTTCCCGGGATCGATCTGGTAATCCACTACACCAAACCCGATATCAATATTGTGCTTTTGAATGCCGCTGTATTTTATCCTGTATTTAAGTGCTGTATGCTGAATCCCTGACTCGGTGCGACTTTGCATGTTGTTCTTGCTGATATCGTCCTTGGCAACATCGTAACTGCTGTAGGACAGGCTGAATGTAGAAGAAAGGTTGGAGCCAAGCATGTAATTCCAGGTTACGGAACCCAGGTTACTGCCGTAGGAGTATTTTACTTCCGAGGCAAACCGGAATTCATCATAGCAGGTATATCCCGAAAATGTGAGCCGGCTTTTAGCCAATTGAACATGAAGGGTGCCATTGAGATCATAAAAGGATGCCAGGCTGTTCCTGAGATCATTATCATTTGAATTCTTCAGGATCCAGTTGGAATAATAGGTGCGGCCCCCCAATTCAAAAAACACCTTATCCTTTACCACAGGCACCATAACCATCAGCTTGCTATCATACAATCCGATCCCGCCCTTAAAACTGAAGCGCTCCGGTGGTGTTTCATTGGTCCTGATATCGATGACCGAGGAGACCCGTTCTCCATATATCGCCGGAATATGACCTTTATAAAGAAAAAGCTTGTCTACTGCATCAGGATTTATAACAGAGACCAGCCCAAGAACATGTGAGGTGTTAAACAGAGGTGCACCGTTGAAGAGATACAGGTTCTGATCCTCCCCGCCGCCCCTGACATTAATCCCGGAGCTGAATTCACCGATCGATTTGACACCCGGCATGGTGGTCAGGCCCTTTAAGATATCTTTGCTGCCGGATATGGAAGGCAGTTGTTTGATACTCTTGACGTCAAGTTCAACAAGACTCATCTGGTGACTGCTGACATTGCGGTCCAGCCTTTGCCCGTAAATAACGATGTCTTCCAGGGCGATTGACTTGTCGAAAAGCTCAAGGTTCAGATCCCCGTCGCCAACCAGTTTGACATGGTATTCATTCTTCTCAAAACCAACACTTGACACAGCCAGGGTATATAAGCCCGGACTGAGGGTGAGCTTATACCTGCCATCCAGTCCGGATACAACACCCTGTTGCAGGTTATTTACCTGGACAACGGCACCAATGATCGGGTCTCCGGTTTTCCCGTCAGTTATCTTGCCCGTCAGGGCAACTGTTTTTTGTCTTCCCGCCTCTTCCAGGTCACCCACCTGGATGAATGTCCTGTCGAGATCGCTATTGTTGCTGTAATTCAGCATGGCACCTATCAGCATGGCAACTTCATCCCTGGGCAGTATTACTACCTGACTTCCATGAATGATCTTAAAGGTATAGGGCCGACCATTGAGCATGGTTTTTACTGCATCGCCTAAATCCTTGTCATCAAATAAAATATCTACGGTATCACGGGCAAACCATGCCTCTTTATAGTAGAACTTCACCGGGTAATCGGTTTCAATCTGACGCAGGGCGGCAATCAGAGATATTCCTGAGTAATGTCCCGAAATTCTTAAATCATTTTCCTGTTGCGACCATATTAAGATATGAACTAATGAAAATAGGATCAGCAGAAGGCTCCTTTTTGAAAGAAAAACATACATGAAACGGTTGATATATCTGATTATAAAGGGAATAGAACATAAAGCCTGAAGTAAGGCCTGGTCAAATTTAAGGAATTGATACGATCACCCAAAGATTATCGACAAACAGGTGTAATTTATCGTCAAAATGCACAATCGGTGTTTCAGATAACTTTCCTTTCTGTTACGGCACCACTGACCAGGTCGTTGCAGGTATCCTCAATATAAAGCCTGTAGTCAAAGCTTCGGAAAGTTACACCCAAAGCATCGGCCAGATCCGAAGTGGTAGTGATCAAGAAACTAAGTACGGTTTGAAGTTCGGCTGCCAACCTTTCCTGTGTAAGTTTGTTCAGCAGTATCTCCTGTGAGGTGGTGGTCGATTCCGGCTGAAGAATGGCCCCTATGAGCGGAATTCTTGGGTGTGACTGCAAATCAGTCATATAACCGGCAACGGATGCCCTGCTGTTCTGTAAATACCTGTAAACACGCTGCTGAACCATCCTGGTTAGGTTTGAGCCAGCACCCTGCCGGAGAGGACTTGCCCATACAATTAAATCAGCCTCCTGCAGGCTGTTAACAATGTACCTCAGATCGTCCTGGTAAAACCGGCACTCTTCCGTCGGACCTTCTGTTGAAATCCCGTCAACACCGTTAAGCCTCAAATCACGTAACAGGAAGGCTTTCACATAATGAGCCGTTTTATGCAATTTCAACCGATAACCCTCTATATATCGGTCGAATTCAGCATTTTCAACAGACGGATTGCCATTAAGAATTAAAATATTCATGGGTACTTTCATTTAACGGTTCAAATCTACCGAACCGGTGGGAAAAATATAAGTCAAAATCGGTGAACGGCACAAATTGAAAGGTAAATGGCCCCTGGAAAAGCCTGAGAAGATGCCTATGGCGTTACCGATAACCTCACATAATCAATCATCAGCGGAATATTGATGGCGGGGATACTATATTTTTCAAGGTATCTGCTGTCTTCGTGCAGAACCCTAGAAAACCAGTCAACGTCCCAGTTGGCAGCCTGCAGGCAAAGCCTGTAATTCTCAATGGCCTTTTGTTTTTTACCCAAGCACCAGTATATGTGTCCCAGGTTCATATAATCGTTTTTGCTGGTGGTGTTGAGCAGCGATTTTTCGAGGTATTTTAAGGCATTGTCCATTTTGCCGAGCATAAAGGAGCACCATGAAATAGGCCTGCGTACCTTGTGGTTGTCGGGTTGCAGGTACTCCACCTTAAAATAATACTTCAGGGCTGCCTCATAATTGCCCATTTCCATGTAAACATGTCCCAGACAAGCCTGTACCTGCAAATCATCGGGTTCAAGCTGCTCCGCCTCATGATAATATTCGAGCGCCTTTTCGTATTCATTCTTCTTCCGGTAACACCAGGCGATGCGGTTGATCAGCCAAAGCTTGTTTCTGTCAAGCAATTCAGCCTTGTGATAATATTCAAGTGCCTTATCAAATTCGCCGAGCTGCTGATGGCAATACCCTATTTTTTCATAAAGTTCATAGATATTGTTCGTTTCCACAATCTGCTTGAATATCACCAAGGAATCGCGGAAATAATCCTTGGCAAAAAAGAATTCACCGATGTTCCGCAATATGTTGATATCATCTACCCACAGTTTGAAAAATCCGGTTTCATAAATAGCCGGGGGCATGGTAAAAACATCGTCGAATTCACTGCGAAGGGGATGCAGCTTATAAAACCTGTACAGATCATGAAAGTACTGTGTTATGATTACCCTGGTGCGGGTATCTGAATTGATCAGCTCATCATCTTCCGCCATTTCGTTCATGGCCTTTAGCTCCATGTTGAATAATTCCATAACCGTGGATTTCTGAAAAGCCGGCATTTGCCTTATATTCAGGCAAAATGAGTACTTGTCTGAATTGCACAGGAAATTGCTCCGTTCAATGCCCTCTCCAAACTGTTTCAAATCAATTCCTTCGCTTATCCCCTCGAAAGAGGCTGATATGTAATCATTCTCCTTGTAAAACGGAAGAAACCAATTGTTCACCTCGTTGAAAAAATCGAATTGCTTGAGCATGGCAAAGGCACCCAGAAAAACATCCGCGCCTTCCAGCTGCAGGTTGGTGAATTCCTCGAGTTTATTATACACATCCGGGGATTCCTTGAAAAAAGATTCCCATTCCGGATTCTTGTCTTCCAGGTTTGTGGAAGAAAGCAAGTTTTCAAGGTCAAGTTTTTCCTCCAGCCTGGATTTGATCTTGATCATTTCAGGAAGGATCTCCTGTTGAATCTTGCGCGTTATTTTCTCTGTTTCACGCGCCTTGATATACTGCTGAATGATTATTTCAATGCTTTGATCGGCGCGTTTCATCCCCTGTATGGCTTTCAGGCGTTGCAGAATTTCGGGATAGTACCCTAACCTGCTGTCATAAAATGCAAGGCCGAGGACAAGGCTTATCAGTGCCCTCTCCCATACCTGCTTTTCTTCGCTTTCATAAAAACTGAATAACAGACTGATCTTGTTACTGTCAAAATGGCGGATAAGTGACAGGTTTAAAGCACTTACAAGCACACATTTGTCATACCAGGCAATGGTATCCTTCCTGCTTATTTTCTCAAGAAGGCTGATTTCGGTATCCTTCATTTTATTGGAATGCCAGATGATCCTGAACAGTGCCCTGATATTCTCTTTGTACGCGGCTGATGTAAATACCGACATTGCATCCGCCTCAGCATCCGATTCCTTTTGCAGGATCAGCTTATCGACCACCTGTGAGACATCTGACACGACCTGGTCTGACAGGGATTCCGGTTCAATCCGGAGTTTATAATAATTCAGCAGGCTGTTCGAACGGATAATATCCTCCCGGACATCATCAGCCAGTCCGATTATGTCTTTGATCAGCCGGTCGTGCACTTTTTCCTTTTGCGGATCATCGCTCAGTTCAAACGCATATTTGAGCATGTTCAGGTAGGTATCTGCGTGTGATTCGAGCTGCGCTCTGAGATCCCGGTTACGACAATGGTTACAGAGTATGCCCAAAATATCCAGGGCATCCTTGATACGGCTTTTTGATAGGTAGTCAAAAACCTGCTGATACTTGTTGTTGAGCTCCTTGTAGTTCATCCGGTCGGATTTCGTGGATTTTAGTATCTGCAAGATATATGCCAAATTGTTTCTATTCAGCAAGCAGGACGATGGCAACGGAAGCCAGTACCAGTCCCGTAAGCAGTATACCCCCGGGCACCACACCATAGATGATAAGTGACAGAATTACCGTAATAACCGGCGCCAGACCAGTCAAGGGAACTACAAGGATAGCCTTGCCGTGGCGTAACGAGTACACCAGGGTCAGCGCTCCTACAGCATTGAGTATTTGTATCATGGCTGCCAGCCAGGGTCCCCTGAAACCCCAGTTTACAGGTATGGAAAAATCAGTCATGAGAATTGCAACCGGCGTCAGCAGCAGTGATGTCAGCATCATGTAGAAATATATGCTCTCGGCCTGCATGGTATTGTTTGAAAACTTCAGGACATACGCCTGTACAGCCCACATGACAAATACAAGGATGGCCAGTGCAAGCCACCCGATACCGGAAGAGTGACCAGGATTAATCTGGGGATTTGATAAAAAGAACATGGCAACCAATGCCAGCACGATACCAGTCCATTGTCTTTTGTGGGTGCGCTCCTTGAGAAAAATCAGTGACATCACTATGGTAAGTACGGGGTAGAGAGAAATGACAGGGAATACAATATAGGCAGGTCCCTGCCGCAAAGCCTGGAATAACAGAAGCTGACCACCTGCTCCCAACAATCCGGCAGTCGAGCCGAGAAATACCGATCGTTTGTCATGTTCAGGTCTCCAATTTATTTTATGCAAGGCGTAAACAGCACAGGGAATCATGGTTATTGCCCACACCACATACCCAAGTGTTGCAGGGAAACCTGATTTTTCGGGAATTTCAATAAATGCACCCCACACACCCCAGAATACAGTAGTGACTAAAGCATATACCAGCCAGATACGGTTACTTTTCATAATAAGATAGTTGTTAGACTTATGTTTTATGAAACAAATATATAATTAATAAGCTTTCATAACCTTTTATAATTGAAAAAAAATATAACAAAAGATAATAACAATTAAAAATAATTTTTATCTTTGTCTTAGAAGTGAAATGAAAGTTTATGAACTTTCTATTTTGTTCATATTATCCTAATACAATAACCTACAATCTATGAAATTATTCTCAGTCCATTTTAAAAGCGTATTGCTGTTTTTAGGTCTGATTACAGCAAGCAGTTTTGCTTACGGGCAAATTCCTGTAAAAGGCAGGGTTTTTTCTGCCGAAGACAACCAGGGGATGCCCGGAGTAAATGTTCTGATCAAGGGTACCAGCCAGGGTGTGGTTACCGGGTCGGACGGTTCCTACAACATCTCTGTCCGGAACGGAGAGGATGTACTGGTTTTCAGTTTTATTGGCTTCAATACCGAGGAAGTTATTGTCGAAAACAAGGCTACCATCGATGTAATTCTGATTCCCAGCATCACGTCACTTGAGTCAGTTGTGGTTATGGGTTACAGCACCCTTAAGCGTGGTGAGATTACCAGTGCTGTCACAACTGTTTCATCCGACAAACTGCTCGATGTAACGGCCAACGATATTGGCACCATGTTACAGGGCAAGGTGCCGGGCATCCAGGTCATTAACGCCTCCGGCACACCCGGTGCTACACCGGATATCCGTATCAGGGGTGTTTCATCTTTTAGTGCTCCGCAAGGTCCTTTATACGTTGTTGATGGTATCATCGGAGGAAATTATGACCCCAATGACGTGGAGACCATCACTGTGATGAAGGACGCCGGTGCGACTGCTTTATACGGATCACAGGCCAATGGCGGCGTTATTGTTATTACCACTAAAAAAGCCAGATCCGGGAAAACACAGTTTGAATTCAAGGCAGCTGCCGGTGTACGTGTGGCTGATCACGGGCATGTGAATATGATGGACAGCAAAACCCTTTACAATTATCACCGTGAGTACTTCCGTGACCCTGAACTTTTCGTTATTGACGACAGGAAATTCATTGAAGCCCGTCCCCAATCACTTCTTGATGTGAATACAGACTGGCTGAACGAAACATTCAAGCCGGCGCTGGTACAGAATTACTTCCTTTCCTCTGCCGGTAACGCCGGAAAATTGTCCTATTATATAGGTGCAAGCTATTATGATGAGGAAGGCACTTTTATCAATACCAATTATAAACGGATCAATTTACGCGCCAATACCACCTATACTTTCTCCGACCGGGTAATACTGACCAACAATATCAATTTAAGCGGCTCAAAAACCCGGGGGGCTAATTATATGGACATTTATTATTCATACACCAGCATGCCCTGGGACGATCCCTATGATGAAAATGGCAATCCGAGAAGTTTCAAGGAAGCCGAAGGGATCTGGTCGAAAGACAAGATTAACCCTATACAGTCAGCTGAAAACTCGGAACTGAGCAACCTGGGTTATGGTCTCGATTATGACATTGACCTGACTGTAAAGCTGACCAACTGGCTTACTTTTTCATCAACCAACCGTTTAAGTGCCAACACGTTTATGGACAAACAATACTATTCCGCTGCCTGCGATAACCTGTCGTATTTCGGAACCGGGTATGTCAGCTCAAGAAGCGATCTGAACTATGGCGGGATCACCACCGACCTGCTCAAATTCAGTTTTCAGCGTGCAGCCCACTCAATAAGCGGACTGGCCGGATTTGAGGCACAGGGTGATAAAACCGATTACATCAGTGGCTCCGGAACAGGCATTCCTGAAGGTATGAGCGTGCCATCAGTAGCCTCGGGGCAGTATACAATCGAAGGTGCGCCCAACAAATCTGCCATGCAGTCACTGATTTCACAGGTAAATTACAACTACAACAACAAATACTTTCTGTCGGGTTCCTACCGGGTGGACCAATCCTCCTCCTTTGCAGCCAATAACCGTACGGCCGCGTTCCCCAGCATTTCCGGAGCCTGGAGCATCAACAATGAAGATTTCATGCAGAATCTGAATTTTATCAATAACCTGCGGCTGAAAGTAAGCTGGGGAAAGACCGGTATGAAGGACATAGGTCCTTATATGTACCTGGAACAGTTCAGCTATACAACGCAATACGATGGCGAAACCGCTGCGGTACCTTACCAGATGGCCAATCCCGATCTGACATGGGAACAAACCACTCAGTTCAACGTTGGACTGGAAGTGGGGCTGTTCAACCGGGTCTCCATTGATTTTAACGTATACAATAACGTAACGGACAACCTGCTTGTATACCGCGATCTTCCCCCCTCAGGAGGTTTCAAAAAACAATGGCAGAACGTGGGGCAGGCGGAAAACACCGGATTTGAACTGGGTATGTCTTCCACCAATATAAAAACAACAAACTTCACCTGGACTACGGACTTTTCGATCGGGTATAATCAGAACAGTCTGTCCGGCTTTGGCGGCGATACCATTTACAATGCCAACGACTATGGCATTGTCCAGATTTATCACGACGGAGGGACCCTGTATTCCTGGTATGCCAAGGAGTATTATGGCATCGATCCCGCCAATGGTTCAATGCTTTGGGTTGATGAAAATGGTAATCCCACACATGACTATCAGTCTGCCAGGAAAATCGAGTACGGAAGCCCGATGCCTAAATTCCAGGGCGGATTCGGAACCGAAATAAAGTATAAAAGTATATCCCTGAGGGCTAATTTTTCCTTCGTTTCGGGCAATAAGATTTATAACTATTTTAGACGATATGTTGACCATGATCTGCAGGATGTGGGATTTAACGTGATAATGCCCAGAGACGACTGGAAAATATGGCAGCAGCCAGGTGATGTCGCCGACCATCCGCTGCCGCAGAATGCCAGTAATTCCTATGACGCCTCAACACGGTTCATTGAAGATGGCAGCTATCTGAAGATCCGTAACATCTCACTGACCTATGAACTCCCTGCATCCTGGGTATCCAGTATGAAACTCACCGGGCTTTCTGTTTCACTTAGTGCGGATAATCCTTACACCTTCACCAATTTCTGGGGGCAGGATCCGGAAGTTTCAATTAATCCAGCCAACGGTCTGCCCGGTTATGCAGAATTCAAGTATCCCAACAATAAACAATATGTACTTGGACTTCAGGTACGTTTCTAAACACCATAAACATTTGACTATGAAAAAGGCTTTAAAATATATCCTACTACTGACGGGATTCTTCTATCTGTCAGGCTGCGAGCTCGATATTATCCCCAGTGATGCGCTGACCGGCGACCAGATCCAGAATACTTCCGACGGGCTGATCAGTCTGGTCAACGGATGCTACGCACAGTTTAAAGATCTTCCCGATGAAAACAACTCCAACAACTGGTACCTGCGTCAGTATTACCACCTGAGCGATTTTGCGAGTGATGACATTGTGTGTGGCTATAAAACCGAGGATGACCTCGTCAACAGCTTCAGATACAATGACCGTACTTCCGAAAAGTCGAATATCAACAGCTTCTGGGAAGTATCCTACAAAGTTATTTATGGGGCCAATGTAGCCATTCAAATGGCCGATGAGAAAGGCAGTGATGAAATGACAAACCAGTTGAAAGGCGAATGTTATTTTCTGCGGGCCTTCGCTACCCACAGCCTGGTTCGGTTATTCGCCAAACCCTATTCTGCGGCAAATGCTTCGGAACCTGGTGTGATCTTGCGTGAATCCTCGACTGACGGTGCGCCAAAGGCCAGGGCTACGCTGGATGAAACATACGACTATATTGTCTCCAGCCTGAAAACAGCCGCCGGCCTGATGAGCGAATACACCCCCGAATCGAGAAATACCAAAGGTTATGCAACAAAATACAGTGCCTGGGCCATGCTTTCAAGGGTATTTTTATACCGGGGCGAATATGAGGCATGTATAACCTATGCGGATTCAGTCATCAATTCCGGTCAGTATACCCTTGAGCCGGCAGCATCATACCCCGATTATTTTGCCCAGGCCAAAGGAAGTCCTGAAACGATCTGGTGCATTAATTTCACCCAGACTGATGACAAAAAGGAAGCCTCCGTTGCTTCTATGATTTATAATGGCGCAAGTTGCTGGGGTGAAGAGGGTGCCTCACCTTCCCTGCTCAGTGAAATGGGCTTCGGAACCGACCTGATGGATGTTGACCAGCGGTGGAGTTATGTTAATACTTCCAGTCCGGGATCGTTAAATGGTGTTACCATTTATTATGTCAGAAAATTCTCGGGACAGGATGGACTACCTACGCTCAGTTCCCCGGTAATGTTCCGGCTGGCTGAAGTGTACCTGAACAGGGCGGAAGCACTTGCCAAATCGGGTGAAACTGCAGATGCGATAGCTGACCTGAATGAGATCAGGACAAACAGGATGATCGTACCGGAAGGCGGTGATTTGAATGACTACTTATATGATGCCACCCGGGACGGTATCACCAATGACAATATTCTGGATTTTGTCCTGAAAGAAAGAAGAATCGAACTTGCCTTTGAAGCACACCGGATCTTCGATATCCTTCGCAACGGTAAGGACCTTGTGAGAAACTACTGGGGATTTCATCTATACGGCTATAACGGACTACCCTCGGGCAGTGAACCCGGCCTGGATGAAGACGGGGCAGTAATACCTGCCGGCGATCCCTCCATGATTTACCCCATACCATCGGGTGAAATAAGTACGAATAAACTGTGTGTCCCCAATAATTAAAAAACCGACGTACCATGAAAAAACATCATAACAGTCTTGTATATATTGCTGCAGCGGTAGTGCTCACGATATTATCGTGCAGCAAGGAGGGGGAATATGCCCTAACGGAAACTGCCCCGCTTGATTTTAAAACGTATTATAGCGGACTTACGGTAAGTTTTGTCAACCTGGCAGAGAACGCCACTGACATCGCGTGGGATTTTGGTGACGACACCCCGGAAGTATCCGGTGATTCGGTCGTGCACACCTATGCGGAAATAGGTAATTATGTAATTAGCATGAATGGCACAGTCGACGGACAACAATATACCTTTCACACCATATTGCGGGTTGATAAAGCCTCGGTAGTAAGTCTTACCGACGATTCCTTCGATGACTGGAACGATGTAACCTATCCCGATTTTCAGCTTGAAGGGATTGATCACGTTACAGGGGGAAAAGTCGACTATGATGCCAACTATGTTTACATTTACCTTGAATACGACACCATTGGCACAAACGGCCTTGCTTCACTCGAAGGGGGCATCATGGATCTGTATATGGATGTGGATAATGCTGCATCTACCGGTTTCTCATCCGCTGTAGGTGCTGAGGTACTTTTCGAAGGCAACATTCCCACAGGATGGCTGGACTTTTATAATTTTACGGGCGCAGCACAATCCGAGTGGTCGTGGGAATACTTCACCATGGACAACGCCATGATCATGGGTTACAGTGAGGAATCATTAAATACCGTAAAAATGGAATTCGCAATTTCACGCGAAGCATTTGACATCAGCAGCGACGCATTCGCATTCAAACTCGTCATAAATTATTCCGACTGGTCAGGAGAGGCCGGTTCACTGGCAATAGACCATGAAACAAGGATAGTGATGAGAATGGATAAACAATAACTTTCAAAGGGAATAAAGCAAGATTAGCTAACACCCTTCATGTGGTCTTCAGACCCTTGAAGGGTGTTTTTATTACGGACAACATACCTGATGCATCAGGCAATAATAACCTCTATTCCGGCATCCTCAAGCCTCTTCTTATCTTCCTCAGGTATGCCATTATCCGTCACAACCCTGTTGATCTTCTCAATTCCGCAAATATAGGCCAGGCTCCTGCGGAAAAACTTGCTGGAATCCGAAACGAGAATAACTTCCTTTGCATTGCGGATCATGATCTCGTTCAATGAAGCCTCCTCCATATTGGGGGTATAAATCCCGTGACGGGTGTCGAATCCGTCCACACCCATAAATACCTTATCCACAAACAGGTTCTGCAGGTTTTTCTCGGCCAGCGGGCCAACCAGAGAAAGGGAATTCTTCCGAAGATATCCCCCGGGGATGATCAGGTTAAATCCATTGTACTGTATAAGCTGGCTGGCAATATTCAGGGCGTTTGTGATAACCGTTATGTCGGAAAGATGGCCCAGGTTTTTCGCAATCTCCATGGTAGTTGTCCCCGAATCAATAATGACAGTCTCGTGTTCACTAATGAGTTGTGCGGCCCGTTTGCCGATCCTTGCCTTTTCAGTGATATGCAATTTGTCTTTTTCCGAAATATGGTGATCAATGCCGACACCGCCTTCGGTTTTAATAGCCCCGCCTCGTGCCCTGATCAGCATGTTCTTTCTTTCGAGCTGATCCAGGTCGTTCCTGATGGTGACCTCACTTACATGATATTCCCTGCTGAGCTCATTGACCAAAACCTGTCCCTTAGCGGATAATTCGTTGAGAATCTGCTTTCGTCTTTCGACAGTGGAACTTCTTTTACGTGCCTGCATAGTAGTAATGTTATGAAAATAAGAATAATTCGAAAGTAAAGATACAATTCCTTTTCATTTTCATAAGTAATCCGTTCAGGAAATATATTAATATTTTGATTTAACTTTCATTAACTTGTTTTTAAATGATTTTATCTTTCATTAAATTTTTTTAATTGTTTCATTTTATTTATATTTGTACTATAGTTTTTTACTAATGTTGTAAATCTCTTCCGTATGCAAGTACTCGGATATGAAAAGAACGTCCTGGCTGATCTGGGAGCCTTCCAGACTGCAAGTGAAATAGCTTCCCAGCCTGCCTTATGGCTTAAGGCCTATCAAAGGATGAATGATAACAAAAGCATCCTCCAGGCTTTCCTGCACGAAGCCCTGTCCGAAGCTGATAAGATTGTCCTTACCGGCGCCGGGACGAGTGCCTTTATTGGATTATCGCTCCAGGGCGTTTTCAACCGGAAACTGAACAAACAAACAATGGCAATTGCGACAACCGACCTTGTGTCGCATCCTCAGGACTACTTTTTCAGCCGCGAGGCCGTTCTTCTGATTTCCTTCGCAAGGTCCGGCGACAGTCCCGAAAGCACTGCAGCAGTTGCACTGGCCGACAAACTTTGTAAGAAATGCTTTCATATTGTGATTACCTGTGACGCAGAGGGGCAGCTTGCCCGGTACCGGTCAGATTCATCAAAACTTGTCCTGGTGCTTCCACCCGAGGCAAATGACAAAAGCCTTGCCATGACCGGGAGCTATTCAGCCATGCTTTTGTATGGATTCCTGGTGGCACGATTAACAGAGATAGATGCACTGAAACCTCAAATTGACATGCTTTACCATTATGGCATTAGAATCCTTGATCACTATTCCTCCCGGCTCAGGGAGATCGCCACGCTGAATTTCAACAGGGCTGTATTTCTTGGCTCCGGACCTTTTTACGGGACAGCTACTGAATCGCAGCTCAAGCTTCAGGAGCTTACTGATGGGACGATTATCTGCAAAAGCGATACCTACCTTGGTTTCCGGCATGGACCCAAGGCAGTTACCAATGAAAATACCCTGGTGGTCTTTATCTTTTCGAATAATCACTATGCACAGCAGTATGAAAAGGACCTCGTGCTTTCGATGAAAAAAGGGAAGAAACCGCTGTTTACCGTTGCCGTATATGAAAGCCCGGTCGAGGGAACCGAATTCGACTTCGGTATTCAGTTGTCAGGATCAGGTAACCATCTTGACGAGGAATTGCTGACAATTTGCAATGTTCTCCCGGGCCAGTTACTGGGCTTTTATAAGTCGCTGTCTCTTGGATTTAAGCCGGACAACCCGTCTGAAAGCGGGGCCATCTCCAGAGTTGTTGAGAACGTAACGATTTATCCGTATTAGACTTGATTCATGAATAAGGAATTGCGGGAACGGGCGGCTGCAGCAGGAAAACCCCTGATGGATTTTATATTGCAGAGAATTCATGATCTGGAGCTACAAACCGGTGTAAAAAGAACCATTTTTGCCGCCTGCCCGAATTCACTCCAGGTAATCAGGGCAGCCCTGAAATCAGCTAAACGATGCGAGGCACCGGTAAAATTTGCAGCAACCCTTAACCAGGTTGACCTCGATGGCGGCTATACGGGCCTCAATCAGCGGGAATTTGTGCAAACCATCCGGGAGCACGCCAGGATCCTGAATGTTACTTCTCCTGTTATTGTGGCCATCGATCACGGCGGACCATGGTTAAAGGATTTACATGCACGCGAAAAATGGCCTTATGCCGATACCCTGGAAGCGGTTAAGAGATCATTCGAGGCAGCCATTGCGGCAGGGTATGATCTGATCCATGTGGATCCGACAATTGATATTACCCTGCCCACAGGAAAGACCATTGCAATAGATCTGGTGGCTGATCGTACCCTTGAATTAATTGAACATTGTGAAATGTTCCGACGTTCAAAGCATCATCAGCCCATTGCATATGAAGTAGGCACCGAAGAGGTTCACGGAGGTCTTGCTGACCTGTCGGTATTCTCAAGGTTTCTTGAATTGCTGAAAGCCGGATTGCAGCTACGTGGCCTTTCTTCAGTCTGGCCCTGCTTTGTGGTCGGGAAAGTCGGTACAGACCTGCATACCACCACCTTCGATTCACAAACGGCCAGGAATCTTACACGCATTGCATCAGCTTACGGAAGTGTTATCAAGGGTCATTATTCCGACAACGTCAGCAATCCCGAAGACTATCCGCTTGCAGGTATGGGAGCGGCCAATATTGGACCGGAATTTACCGAAATGGAATACGAAGGACTGATCGGATTGGAGAGGATCCAGGAAGACCTTTTCAGGGAGGGCAAACTGGCCAAGCCTGTAAGGATGAAAGAACTTCTATGGAAGACCGTGATTGCATCAGGTCGCTGGCGCAAGTGGCTCAGGAACGGTGAAAGCGGGGAGGACTTTTACGCCATCTCACCCGATCGGCAGAGCTGGCTTGTTAAAACCGGATGCCGGTACATCTGGGAAGATCCTGAAATAGTGGCCGCACGCACCAGGCTCTGCAAAAATCTCGCCCTGTATGGAGTTGATGGTGAGTTTCTTGTGGAATCACACATTGAAAGCGCCATGGATAAGTATTTTTACAGGTTTAACCTTGCCGGTCTAAATCGCCTGTTATAAGATGAAGTACTTTTTTGCCGATAATAACCGGCTTCAAACCTAATACCCATTAACTTTAATGGTTGTTTAAATAAATCCTGTATGCACAGAGAAGCAAAAAAGATTGACGTGGCCGTAATCGGGGAATTGAACGTAGATATTATCCTGAACGGAATTGACGGTTTTCCGGCAATTGGCAAGGAAATCCTGGCCCGGGACATGTCCGTTACCCTGGGCAGTTCATCAGCGATTTTTGCCAGTAACCTTAGCTCACTTGGCGCCAAGGTTGCCTTTATTGGAAAGGTCGGGAATGATAACTTTGCCCGGGTTGTCATGACGACACTGGAAAAGAAGCATGTAAATACCAGTAAGATAATTAAAACTGATCAGTTCAGCACAGGTGCCACAATTGTGCTGAACTATGATCAGGACCGAGCCAATGTCACTTATCCGGGTGCCATGAACGATCTTTGCCTGGAGGATATTGACTTTAAGTTCCTGTCTGCAGCGAGACACATGCATTTCTCCTCCTGTTTCCTGCAGCCAGGAATACGTGCAGACCTTATCAGTATTTTCCGCCAGGCTAAGGAATTGGGTCTGACCACCTCATTGGATCCGCAATGGGACCCTGAAGAAAAATGGGTTCTTCCGCTTGAACATTTGCTGCCCTACGTGGATGTCTTCCTGCCGAATGCCCAGGAATTCAAATTCCTTACACACAGCAATTCCCTCGGAGACGGCATCCGAAAGCTTCAGCAGTTTGCGCATTACCTGATCATCAAGAATGGCAGTGAGGGTGCCCTGGGCTGGGACGGCAAAAGCCTCATCGTCCAGCCGGCATTCCTGAACGAGCAGGTCGTGGATTGCATCGGTGCAGGTGACAGTTTTAACGCGGGTTTTATTTCGGAATTTATAAAAGGACAACCATTGAAAAAATGCCTGGAATCCGGAGCACTTGCCGGGGCGGTTAACACCACGAGGGCCGGCGGAACAGGTGCATTTGAAAATGTTGAAATGATCCGGGAAATTGCTCGCGACAGGTTTAACCATAATTTATAATACCGATGAAACTCCGGGAAAAGTTATTACAACTCAAGGCTGAGAAAAAGGCCATCCTGGCTGCCAATTTCTACAACTTTGAAACATTGTCAGGGATCCTCCAGGCAGCTTCCTTGCTCAGGACACCTGTTATCCTGCAGCTCTCGGAAAGTTCAATTCGCTACCTGGGACTGAAGGTTGCAACTGCCATGGCGAGGTCGGCCCTCAGGGAATATGCCGTTGAGGGATGGCTTCACCTCGATCATGGCAGTTCTGTGGAAACTGTCCGGCATTGTCTTGATCAGGGTTTTGATTCTGTGATGATCGATGCCAGTGAAAAACCGTTTGATGAAAACACAGGTATTACAAGGGAGATAGTAAACCTGGCACATTCTTACCAGGCTACCGTTGAAGCTGAATTGGGTTTTGTGGCAAAACTTGGACAGGTACAGATCCGGCAGGGATTTACACAACCCGATGATGCAGTCCGGTTTGTGGACAGCACAGGTATTGATGCCCTTGCTGTGGCCATTGGTTCATCTCACGGATTCTATAAACAGGCTCCCCGGCTCGATATGGACCTGCTTGCACAAATAAGCCGCATGACAACAGTTCCCCTTGTGCTTCATGGAAGTTCAGGCATTCCTGATGACATGCTTCAGGAGGCCATCCGGAACGGGATATGCAAGATTAACCTGGCCACGGAAATAAAAAATTGCTTTATGATTGCGCTGCAGCAGACCCTAAAAGACAATACTGAGATCGACCTGAGACTTGTTTTTCCCCAGGCGACCAAAGCAGTTACATCACTGATAGTAAACAAATTAACCACAATACTTGAAGCCTGATACCCATGAAAACCCTCACGAAGTCAACCATCAGATTATCGATAATCCTGTTGAGCTTTTCAGGTATAGTAATCCCTGCCGGCGGACAAAATGCGGATAGTCTGTTGTTAAGAAACTACCGGCCGGTTTCGATCTATAATATACCTGTCAGCGCAATTGAAAAAGCAGCTTACCCGGTAACCGACGTTCATTCGCATGATTATGTCCGAACTGACGACGAAATAATACAGTGGGTCAGAAACATGGATGCCTGCGGCATTGAAAAAACAATCATCCTGACCATGGCAACCGGGGCCAGGTTCGATTCCATAGTCCGCAAATATGCCAGGTTCGGGAATCGATTCGAGTTGTGGTGCGGTTTTGATTACACCGGCTATGATAAACCCGGATTCGGACCTGCAGCACTAAAAGAGCTGGAAAGATGCTATAAAATGGGTGCCCGGGGGGTCGGAGAACTGGGCGACAAGGGACTCGGTGAGTACTATTCAACACCTGTTGCTGCAATCGGCATGCACATTGATGATCCCCGGATGAAGCCCTTGTTTGATAAATGTGCTGCGTTACACATGCCTGTAAATATCCATATTGCCGATCCTGTGTGGATGTACGAAAAGATGGACTCGACCAATGACGGCCTTATGAATGCGCAGGCATGGCAAATCGATATGACCAATCCTGATCTGATTGGTTTGGATGCGCTTGTCCAGACCCTGGAGAACGCCGTCAGGCAAAATCCCGGAACAGTTTTTATTGCCTGTCACTATGCCAATCTTATGCACGATCCTGGCCGGCTCGGGCGCCTGTTTGACCAGTATCCCAACCTGTACGCCGACATTTCTGCCCGTTATGCCGAGACAGCAACAATTCCAAGGTACATGGCATCTTTTATCGAGAAGTACCAGGACAGGCTCCTTTACGGAACCGACATGGGTTTCGATCCTTCCATGTACCGTATTACCTTTAGGGTGCTGGAATCCAGTGATGAACATTTTTACGACACCGACAGGTTTGGTTATCACTGGGCGCTCAACGGGTTCGGCCTTCCACCCCGGATTCTGAAAAAGATCTATCAGTTGAATGCATCCAAGATACTGAATTAAAGTTTTCTTAATCATACAACCTTATGAGAATTAACACGCTTGTTATCGCTGCCATCTTGTGTATCATCATGGTTTCGTGTAGGAACACCACCCGGATTGAAAGCGGCAAGTTGCTGCTGGAAATCAATAATAAACTGGAAACCAAGGTAAATTACACCACTGCCGGTGCAAAACCACTCATGGATCGTTTCACTCCTTCGGAATACCTGGTTTGCCGGGAATCTGAAATCCGGGATTTCAGACTGAAAGGTTCCAGATCCTTTGCTTTTACGGATAATTACGGTAACGGTGTCAGAACCGTTATCACTGGGTCACACCGTGAAAAGGAATTCAACATCGAAAAAATCCTCACCATTACAGCATACGACTCCTTCCCCGACATGGCCTTTTTCAGGGTTCAGTACGTAAACAAAGGAACACGTGACCTGGAGGTCAACAAATGGGTAAACCAGGCATATAATATCTCCGGCAAGGGGGATTCTCCTGTTTTCTGGTCATTCCAGGGAAGTTCAACGGGAGCGCGCAAAGACTGGATCCTGCCTGTGGATTCTTCTTTCTCACAGGAGAATTTCATGGGGATGAACAATACCGATTACGGAGGCGGAATACCGGTGATCGATCTTTGGCGCAAAGATGCCGGTATTGCAATCGGCCACACCGATTTAATGCCCCGGATGGTATCTCTTCCGGTATATAAGAACGCCTATGAGAATTTTGTACAGATCGGCATTGAATACAAATATCCGGAGGCCAAGGCATTTCATGCCGGTGATACCCTGGATACTTACAATACATTTGTCACGGTACACCGGGGTGATTTTTATGCCCCCTTGCAGGCTTATTCAAAGTTCATGCAGGCATCAGGCATAGAGATGGCCCCGGTTGAGCCTGATGCCTATGATGCTGTATGGTGTGCCTGGGGTTATGAGCGAAGGTTTACGGTACAGGAGATCCTGGGAACGTTGCCCAAGGTTAAAGAACTGGGTTTAAAATGGGTGGATATTGATGACGGCTACCAGCAGGCGGAGGGTGACTGGGATGTCACAAGGGACAAATTCCCGGGGGGAAATGCCGATATGCGCAAACTGGTTGACCATATTCATGCCATGGGACTGAAGGCTAAATTATGGTGGGCTCCCCTGGCTGTGGATCCGGGGAGTCAATTATTTGCCAGGAATCCCGACATAATACTGGAAACCGGTGACGGAGCCCCACAATATATCACCTGGTGGGATAGCTATTATATGTCGCCCGTGTACCGGAAAACCATTGATCATACCCGTGAGGTACTGAAAATGTTCCTGCATGACTGGGATTTTGACGGGCTCAAAATGGATGGGCAGCACCTGAACTGTGCCCCGCCTGATTTTAACAGCCGGCATATGCTGGACAATCCTGATGAATCATTTGAAAACCTGCCCGGATTTTATAAAATGATCTATGAAACAGCCCGGACCTATAAGCCGCATGCTGTATTGCAAATTTGCCCCTGTGGCTGCGCCATGTCATATTTTATTATGCCCTGGACCAATCAGGTGGTTGCCTCCGACCCTACTTCGAGCTGGCAGATCCGGCTAAAAGGCAAAACTTACAAAGCACTTCTTGGAAAAACGGCCTATTATGGTGACCATATCGAAAAAACTGAAGGAGGCAGTAATTTTGCCACCCAAGTTGGAATTGGTGCCGTGCTGGGCACTAAATTCACCTGGCCAAAGGACAATCCCTATGCTATGGAAGGCAAATTCGTGCTGACCCCTGAGAATGAAAAGATCTGGAAGAAGTGGATCAGTATTTACAATCAAAAAATGCTGCCGGCCGGGGATTACCTCGGTGATCTGTACGATATGGGCTTTGACAGACCCGAAACACATGTGATTCAAAAAGCAGATACCCTTTTCTATGCTTTCTATAATGATCACTGGGACGGAGATATTGAACTCAGGGGACTGACCAACGAAACATATCAGTTAACGGATTATGCAAATAATGTTGATTACGGAAAGATCAGCGGTCCTTCCGGACATCTGCAGGTAAAGTTTACCGGCTCTCTGTTGCTGCAGGCAGTACCTTTTAAATAAACAAGCTGTTCGGTGCCCTTCGACTCCGATCAGAATGACCAGTGTGTCATACTGAGCGGAGTTGAAGCATTATCACGGTTACCCGTTAGCGATTAACGCTTACTGATAATAAACCTTTCTTCCGGAGGTATCAAAGAACCTGTACAACAACAGCCCACCGATAAAACCTCCGATATGTGCCCAGAATGCAATACCTGTTGCGTTATCGGATAACATCAGTGAGGTAGTTCCGCTCCAAAGCTGGCCGATAAACCAGAGCCCGATGTAGATAATGGCCGGAATGGGCAGGAAGAGGGGTATGATAATGATGGGCACCAGGGAAACAATGGTACTTTTGGGAAACATGAACATATAGGCGGCCATGATACCCGAAATGGCTCCTGAGGCTCCGATTGCAGGTACCGGCGAATTGCGGTGCAGAATGAAGTGGGTGAGACTGGCAATTAATCCACATACCAGATAAAACAGAAAATACCGCACTTTTCCCATCCGATCCTCAACATTGTCTCCGAAAATAAACAGTATCCACATGTTGGAGATCAGGTGCAGCCAGCCGCCATGCAAAAACATATTGGTAAAGAACGGCCTGAAGATTATTACCCGCAAATCATGCAGATTACTGACCGAAGAAAGCCGGATGCTGTCGGGGATCAGTCCGTATTTTGCTATCATAAGCTCGGCCTGCCTGCTGTCGAGCATAAATACATCAAACAGGAATATCAGTGCATTGGTTATGATCAGCAGCCAGGTAACAATTGGAAAGCTGCGTGAGGGTATGGTGTCGCGCAAGGGTATCAAGATCGTTCGGTTTTGGCGGGTTCAGCCTGTAAATATAAAAAAAAGGTGGATAACTGATACTTTTTCACCCAGCGTTCAACCGAGGCAGCCCGGTATGGAAAGCCTCTGCGCCTTTGCGAGCCTTATTTAATGATGAATTGCTTTTTATACTTCATGCTGATAAACCGTGACAGGTCCCTGCCCGCTTTAATCACCACAGGCAACCCTCCGCCAGGAACCGACCATTGGCTGCTGTAGTAAAAGTCAGATAATCCCGCTAAACCAATTCCGACAGGTGATGAAGCCAATAAATTTCTATCCGGGAACCAACCCTGTACGCTTCCCTTCCAGCTGCCTGTATAACGATGATAGGTTGCAGGGGTAGCTACATCCGTAATTTCAACAGAAGCTTTGACCCCTTCGATTTTTTCATTCAACCTGTCAATAATTTTTTCAGCAAATTCTGTTTTGCAGCGGTTGTACTCCGCCATATCCTTGTTGCGTAAATTTATCCAGAAGTCACCATTCCGGGTATACAGACTCAGAACAATGATGGTTTTTCCTTCAGGTGCCAAGGTTGGATCGTAGTGATATATATGTGATTCGATCCGTGTGTAAACTGTACCATCCGGGGATGCTACTGCAGCATTCAAAGGGAATCTGATCAGGTGCGGATATTCACTGAACGAACGGGAAACGCCCAATGAGATCAAAAAAACCGATGGATAAAGCTTTAATGTTCTCTGGGAGGCCAGTGCCAGTATGCTATTGTTCAGGAATCTACCCTCCAGCGCCTCAAACATGGTAAAATACCAGTCAGTAGCAGAAATGGTTATGTCGGAATAAACAATGCTGTCGTTTTGCAGAAGGACACCCTGGGCTCTATTGCCTCCGGTAAGGATTCTCTTCACCGGTTGGTCATAATGAATTTTACCACCCAGGGCTTTGTATCGCTCGGCAATCCTGTTGGCGAACCTGTAAGATCCACCGATCGGGTAACCTGCACCGTTTCTGTCAAATATCGAAAGTGGCATGGTCAGGATCAGCATTTTAAATTCCTCACCATCGAACAAAAGCTCAAATGCCTCTTTCAGGAAGGGATTTTTCAATTTTCGGGCAAAAGAGAAATTGGTTACATTTCTCCACTTCAGGTAAAGGATAACAAACGGAAGATAGGATGCCATTGCAAGCCTTTTTCGCCAGGATTGCATTACGGGAGCGTTTTCGATCATGGGAGGCAGCTCAAACCGCTGCATGACCCGGATAGATCTTATCAGATCCTTAATCAAACCGGTGTCTTCAGGCGCGAGGTCCAGCAAATATGCTTCAAGCCGGTTAATATTGTTATACAGATGAAAAACCCTGTCACCATGACGGTCCCTGTTCACTTCCAGTTCTATTTCAAACCTCACCTCGTGGTTGAAAAATTCTACCGATTTCATGTCCACCAGTTCTGACCATAACCTGTAAAAAGGGCTGCTGCTGTTTGATCCCATTAACCAGTGAATGCATCCATCGAAGGTAAACTCCCCCCTTTTCCAGCTGGTGCATAATCCACCTGCATGTGAATGCTTTTCAAAAATTTCGGTTTCAAAACCATTCATCTGCAGATAACAGCCTATTGACAAACCAGATACACCTGCCCCTATAATGCTTATCTTCATTTAGTTATCAATTTACTGGACAAATCATGTCATGTATGGCTGTCCATTTGAAGGTTATTAACAAATGGGGCAGGCAAAGGGTTTTACCTCCGCCTGCTATTCTTTTCGCAAGGACAGGGCACCTGGCCATGCCTTCCTTTTGCGGTACGGGAGGTTGATGAACAACCGGACTGCCATACAAAGAGGCTCAACAAAAGCAGAATCAGAACCTGTCTGAAGCCTAAAAATCCCGGAATTTTGTTTTTCATGTCATTGATTACATTCATTCCAACTACTGAAAGAAGAAGCATATTCCGACAGCTGACCTGATCTTAAATCACGTCAAACCGATAAGCAGCATTGTCCCGAATTGTTAATTTCACTCATCGGACTGGATCTTAAGCCGGCTTCCCAAAAAAGCAAATTTAATAAAATAAATCAGTGAACAGGACCTTTTAGTCGGATGGCATAACTATACTGGCTGAATACCAGTCCGGCGATCACCACGCCTATGCCGGCAATTTTCAGCAAACTGAAACTCTCATGCAGGATGAGGAAAGATAAAACGGCAGTAAATACAGGGATCAGGTTGACAAAAACATTGGTCCTTGCCATCCCCAGACGCTTGATGGAATATACAAAAAACAAAAAAGCCATGGTTGAGGCAAAAACTGCCAGCTTAATCACAGGCCAGAGCATTTCAAATGTATGATCCATCCGGATAAACCGGCCGAATTCCGTAAACAAAAACAGCGGGATGAAATAGAGCAGTCCAAAGGCACTCTGAAAAGTAACTATGGTGAATGTATTATAATGCTCCGCCAGTTTCCTGACATAAACAGAATGTCCGACTGCGCCAAAAACTGCCAGCAACATCAGGAAAATACCGGCCAGGGAGTTTGTCTGTTTAGTCCCTTCCCCCATAATGACCAGCATAACCCCTGCCACTGACACCAGCAAACCCAAATAATTCGTTATCGTAAACCTTTCTCTGAAAAGGTATCTCGCGGGAATAGGGACTAAAAGCGGTATAAGGGAGATGATTATGGAAGCAAGCGTTGGCGAGATCAGGTTCACACCATAGCACTCCCCCATAAAATAAAGGAAAGGCTCAAAAAAACCCAGAATAAAGAACCACAAGAGATGTCCCTGCTCAATGTGCTGCAACTTGCCGAAAATGAGAGACAGCATAAACAGGAACGGAACGGCAATGACAAGGCGCAATACAATTACAGTCACAGGAGTATAATAATGGAAAACCTGCTTGTACCATATGAAGCTGAAGCTCCAGAATACCATAGCCAGAACAACGGGGACATAATTAAGCAATGGATTTCGGGCTTTCATGGCATGTTTTTTGCTACAATTTTTGGTTGGCAAAACAAGGAATATTGGGCCTTAAATTACGCGATAATTGTCATGTTTTCTAAAGCCGGAGCAGAATTTCAGAGTACATGCGATTTCACTGCAGGTTGTATTTAGATTAAATAAAATTTTGTGTTCTTTAAAAAAATTACTATATTGAGGCAGCAGAATGAAAATGAAAAGGGCACTTTTATGATTTTTTATGAATTCTCCATGCAACAAATGGTTCCCTTTTTTGTTATACTTACAGCATTAAACGTTACTACATAAAAAAGAGCTCAACATGAGGCAGTTAAAGATTACCAAATCCATTACAAACAGAAACAGCGATTCCCTTGAGAAATATTTGCACGACATAGGAAAAGAAGAGCTTATTACACCTGAAGAAGAAGTAGAGCTTGCCAAAAGAATCAAGATGGGCGACCAGGAGGCCTTGGAAAAACTCACCAAAGCCAATCTCCGGTTTGTTGTATCAGTGGCCAAGCAGTATCAACATCAGGGTTTGAGTCTTCCCGATCTGATCAATGAAGGGAATCTGGGACTTATCAAGGCTGCCAAGAAATTCGATGAGACCAAGGGTTTCAAATTTATTTCCTATGCGGTCTGGTGGATCAGGCAGTGTATACTTCAGGCCCTGGCGGAACAATCAAGGATTGTCCGCCTGCCGCTTAATAAAATCGGTGCGCTGAATAAGATCAACAGGGCTTTCTCCCAGCTGGAACAAACGCATGAGCGCGAGCCTTCCCCTGAGGAAGTTGCTGCAATTCTTGAGCTTCCTGAAGGCAAAGTTGCAGGGACACTTGAATTGTCTGGCCGTCACTTATCCGTCGATGCACCTTTCCAGGACGGCGAAGAAAACAGCCTCCTGGATGTTTTACCCAGTCAGGATACCCCTACTACCGACAACAAACTTATCGAGGAATCCCTCGCCAAAGAGATCGAACGAACACTCAGCACACTTCCCGAAAAGGAAAGCAGCGTGATCCGGGCGTTTTATGGTATCGGCACCAAACCCATGTCATTGGAAGAAATCGGCGCCACCATAGGCATATCAAGGGAACGCACACGACAGATCAAGGAAAAGGCCATCAAGCATCTGCGACAAAAATCCAAAAACAAGCTACTCAAAACCTACCTTGGTTAGTACAATCAGCAGAGCCGCATCATGATGCGGCTCTGCTCGTTTTCTGCCAAAGCCTCCTCCAGGGTAAAATGAGATTTTTAAAAAAAATCTCCCTCCTCATTTAAACCTTTTTTCTTTTTTACCATCAAATCTTACACAAAACGAAATGGGCTGTTTCAACAGTCGAAGATTTAATTTAAAACCAAACAATACGGATATGAAAGTAAATAAAAGAATTACAGGATTTATGCTGACCGCCATGGCTGCTGTTTTTGCACTGTCGTGTTCCTCAGAGAATGAAGGTAGTATCTCCTCAACCGATCTGGCCCTTGCCGAAGACGAAGCATATGCCGATGCGCTTTATAACGAAATTGACAACATGGTTGTCGCTGAGATTGCCACACTGGATGGTACTGGTTATGTCACTTCGGGACTGAAGTCTACCGAGGACGAAGATCCTTGTTATACGGTAACCGTAGACCATCCTGACAGCACACATTTTCCGAAGGTTGTTACACTCGATTATGGTGACGGTTGCACCATGGTTTTCCATGATGATACCATAACCCGCAAAGGTCAGATTATCGTAACCATGACCGACCGGTGGTTTGTTGAAGGTGCCCAGCACATTGTGACGTTTAACAATTTTTACCTGAATGGTGTTAAGGTCGACGGAACCCGGACCATAACCAATTTAGGGCTGAATGATGCATTTCATCTCGAAATGGGCATAGTACTCGAAGGAGGAAAACTTACTTTTAACGATACCGCCTGGATGACCCGGGAAGCAAATCACATAAGGGAATGGATCAGACATCGGAATCCCCAGTACGACACTGTCTTGATCACGGGATCTGCCAATGGCATCAATGTTCTGGGTCAGGAATACACACGCGAAATTACCGAACCGCTTGTACTGGTGCATTGCCAGGATTACGGATGGCGTTGGGTGATCATTGATGGTAGTGTTGAAATCACAAACAGTGTTACCGGCACAACCACAATTGACTACAGCGCCGAGAATTGTGACGGTACGGTCATTGTGAACAAGAACGGTTACAGGTTCAACTATGAATTCAGATACAATCACCGTCACCACAAGGGTGGGCGTTAACTGAGGCCTGGATTTCCGGGGTAAGGATTACCCTTCAAGGGTCAATGGCCGCCTGAAGGGCATCCTTTTAATATACCTTGGGAGTCTTTAATTTTTTAAATACCAGTGCTGACCGACTTGGAAGATACAGCATCAGATAATGGGATGCACCGTGCCTGGCATTGCTTCTGGCAAAATAAGTGAGCCTTTCATCAACGTTTCCGTTTCCGCCATAAGCCGGACTGTCCGTGTTTAGTACAATGCGGTACTTGCCCGGTCCCGATTGGATTCCATAATCAGTAAATGACCTTACCGGACTGAAATTGAAAACAAACAAATGGTCACCGCGTTCGAATGCCAGGATCTGATCCGGTCTGTTATCAGCCAGTAAACGGCAGTATTGGTGCGTGTACAGCCCGCTGTCCCTGATGAGGTGAATCATATCCCTGTCGAAATCACCTAGATAATGGTACCTCAGTAACTTATCATCCACGAGATTCCATTGTCGCCTGGCGTATTTATACGACCAGTTATTCCCTTCGCGGGGAAAATCGATCCATTCCGGGTGTCCGAATTCATTGCCCATGAAGTTCAGGTAACCGCCTCCTCCGGTGGCTGCCGTCACCAGCCTGATCATCTTATGCAAAGCCAGTCCCCTGTCGATGATGAGATTCTGGATGGATTTGCTCATGGAGAAATACATCTCTTTGTCCAGGAGCCTGAAAATTATTGTTTTATCTCCTACCAGCGCCTGGTCATGTGATTCGGCATAGGAAACCGTTTTTTCTTCGGCCCGCTTGCTGGTAAGTTCCTGGTAAAGCTCCGACACATTCCAGCTTTCATCCGGCAACTCCTTGATTATTTTGATCCAATAGTCCGGTACTCCCATGGCCATTCGGAAATCAAAACCATAACCACCCTGTTCCACACTGAGTGCCAGGCCTGGCATACCGCTCATCTCCTCAGCCACTGTGATCGCACCCGGACAGACCTGCTTGACCAGCCTGTTTGCCAGTGCCAGGTATGTAATGGCATCCTCATCCTCCAGACCGTCATAGTACATTCCATAGTTGGTAAAATTGCGCGACAGCCCGTGATCATAGTAAAGCATACTTGTTACACCGTCGAAGCGGAAACCGTCGAACCTGTACTCTTCGAGCCAGAATTTGCAGTTGGACAATAAAAAATGCAGCACTTCATTCTTGCCATAATCAAAGCACAATGAATCCCAGGCAATGTGCTCCCTGCGTGCACCATTGTGAAAATACTGGTATGGAGTCCCGTCAAACTTGCCAAGCCCCTCATTTTCATTTTTTACGGAATGTGAATGCACCAGGTCCATGATTACGGCGATGTCCATGCTGTGGGCTGCATCAACCAGCCGTTTAAGATCCTCGGGAGTTCCGAACCTTGAGGATACTGCAAAGAAATTAGAGACATGATAGCCAAAGGACCCGTAGTATGGATGTTCCTGGATGGCCATCAGTTGTATGGTGTTATAGCCTGCTGCTTTGATCCTTGGAAGGATATTCAACCGGAATTCATTGAAATTGCCCAGCCTTTCCTCCATTGTGCTCATCCCGACATGTGCCTCATAAATAAAAGGCGGCCTTGATGCTGCATTAACATGATCATGCTGCCACTCATAGGTGATTTCGGGTGCCCAGATCTCGGCATCAAACACTTTGGTATGTTCATCCTGTACGACCCTGCGCACATAAGAAGGCAATCTGTATCCCTTGCCCGCATCCCAGTGGATAGATAACTTAAATCGGTCCTTGTGCCTTAAAACCAGGTCGGGGAGTATAATTTCCCAAACACCATTTTCCAGGGCCACAAGGCTGAACTCACTGGTCTCCTGCCAATTGTTGAAATCACCTACCAGGAAGATCCTGGTAGCATTCGGGGCCCATTCCCTGAAAACCCAACCATGGGCAGTGCGATGCAGTCCAAAATAAAGATAACCCGTGGCAAAATCCGATAAAGTCTCTATCTCACCGGTGAGCTCCTTTTCCTTTTCAAAGACCTTAAGCTCACGCCGGTATATGATCTCGGCATAGGGTTCAAGCCATGGATCATTCTCCACAATGGCAGGCTTTTTATAGTTCATGATACCACAAATTTACCGGTGAAAATTCATTACTTAAATTTAGGAATTAATCCTCTTTATCACTAAAACGGTGGTCAATTTTCATGCACAAAACAGGAATTTTGACATACACCCATAATCTGGATGCCAATGCCGGGATATTCTATGCAGGTTTTGTCGGATAAGTATTAACTTTGCTGCGCTTTTATACACATTTGATCTTGAAGGTATTCAATGACATATCCGGTTTTCATGCAACCAACCCTGTTGTTACCATTGGTATTTTCGATGGCGTTCACCTTGGGCACGTTGAGATTCTCAACCGTATAAAGGAGCTGGCCGCTTCCTATAAGGGTGAATCCGTTGTCATTACATTGTGGCCACATCCCCGGTTTGTTCTGCAACCCGAAAACGAGGATCTGAAATTGCTGGCTTCCCTGGAAGAAAAGATCAACCTGATTGCACAACAGGGTATCGATAACCTTGTCATCCTGCCATTTGACAGGAAACTGGCCAACATGACCTATGACAGGTTTGTGAGCGATTACCTTGTAGGAGGCATAGGCGCCCGGCATGTTGTGGTTGGATTCAACCACCATTTCGGAAAGGACCGGAAAGGTACCTTCGAGAATCTTCAGAAAAGTGCCAGGGAACACGGCATTCTTGCAGAGCGGCTCGACCAGGTCATCATCGAGGATCTAAGGGTGAGTTCCTCCGGGATCCGCCATATGATTGAAGAAGGCAGAATAACAACTGCCAATCAGGCTCTTGGTTACCCGTACTTTCTGAACGGTGTGGTAGTTGAAGGCAATAAACTGGGCAGAAAGCTCGGATATCCCACAGCAAACATACAAATACTTGAGCCGAAGAAACTTCTTCCCCGAAATGGTGTTTATGCTGTGCTGGCAAATGTAAATAATCGGGTGTACAAAGGAATGCTGAATATAGGGATCAGACCGACAATTCCCATGCCTAAGCACGACAGAACGATTGAGGTCAACCTGTTTGATTTCGAGGGCGATATATATGGTCAGCCCATGAAGGTTGCTTTTATCGAGTGGCTTCGGTGTGAGAAAAAATTTTCCTCTATGCAGGAATTAAAGGACCAGATGAAATTTGACAAAGAAGAAGTACTTAAGATTTTTGGAACCTTTTCCGATATAAAACAGTTAATATAAAACATGCTTATTCAATATTTATGAAAACAGAAACTATGACCGAAATGCTTTCTTACAAAGTTAAAGACATCAGCCTTGCGGAATTTGGCCGCAAAGAAATTGAAATTGCCGAGAAGGAAATGCCAGGATTAATGGCCATCCGTAAAAAATATGCCGGACAAAAGCCGCTTCAGGGTGCCCGTGTCGCTGGTTCGTTGCATATGACCATCCAAACAGCCGTATTGATAGAGACGCTGAAAGAACTTGGAGCAGACGTGCGCTGGGCCAGCTGCAATATTTTTTCCACCCAGGATCACGCTGCTGCAGCCATTGCCAAGGCAGGCATCCCGGTCTTTGCCTGGAAGGGTGAAACCCTTGAGGAATACTGGTGGTGTACTGATCAGGCACTTACTTTCCCGGGCGGATTAGGCCCCAACCTGATCGTGGACGATGGCGGCGATGCCACCCTCCTGATCCACCTGGGTTATAAAGCAGAAAAAGACGCCAGCGTGCTGGATAAGAAACCTGAAAGTCATGAAGAAAGTGTTATCCTGCAGCTTCTTAAGAAGACCCTGCAGGAAGACCACGGAAAATGGCACCGGTTTGTGAACACCTGGAAAGGTGTTTCTGAGGAGACCACAACCGGCGTTCATCGCCTGTATCAAATGTTGGAAAAGGGTGAGCTCCTGGTCCCTGCCATCAACGTAAATGACTCCGTTACCAAAAGTAAATTCGATAACCTTTACGGATGCCGTGAATCACTTGCCGATGGTATTAAACGCGCCACCGATGTCATGATTGCCGGAAAGGTAGTTGTTGTGCTGGGCTACGGTGATGTTGGCAAAGGTTGCGCAAGGTCCATGCGTGCCTATGGAGCCCGTGTGCTGGTGACGGAAATCGATCCTATCTGCGCTCTGCAGGCTGCCATGGAAGGCTTTGAGATAACCACCATGGAAGAAGCCATCGGCGAAGGCAATATTTTTGTAACAACTACCGGAAACCGCGACGTGATCACCATCGGTCATATGATCCAGATGAAAGACCAGGCAATCGTTTGCAATATTGGTCATTTTGACAATGAGATCCAGGTAGATAAACTGGTTAACTATCCCGGCGTACAGCACCTGAATATCAAACCCCAGGTAGATAAGTATACCTTCCCGAAGGGCAACGCCATCTTCCTACTGGCCGAAGGCCGACTGGTGAACCTGGGTTGCGCCACCGGTCATCCGTCTTTTGTGATGAGCAATTCTTTCTCCAATCAAACGCTTGCCCAGCTTGACTTGTGGCAAAATAACTATGAAATTGGCGTATACAGACTTCCCAAGAAACTTGATGAAGAAGTTGCCCGTCTACACCTCGATCAGTTAGGGGTTAAGCTCACCCAGCTTACAAGGGAACAGGCTGAATACATAGGTGTTCCGAAGGAAGGTCCTTACAAACCGGAACATTACCGCTACTAGAGGCAAGGGACAAGGAAGAGTAATGGGAATTGTGTTGGGAGAATTCACACGCTAAACACAAGTCTCAAGACGCACTTGTCCCTCGTCCCTTTTCCCTCATTTGTTCTTTGTTCCCAAAATACCTATATTTACCTGATAAGACTTACAAATATAGCTATGATAGACAGTAACGGAAACCTACTCATTGCAAAGTCAGACAAGGACCTTTTTCTTGTGCCCAAAATGTCTAACCGTCATGGGCTCGTTGCCGGAGCAACCGGTACAGGAAAGACCGTGACACTTCAAACCTTGGCAGAAACTTTCAGCAGCATTGGTGTACCGGTGATCATGGCCGATGTTAAAGGTGATCTTTCCGGAATTGCCAAACCCGCAGGTGAGAATCCCAAGGTGGCAGCCAGGCTCCAGGAGCTGAACCTCCAGGGATACAGTCCGCAGGGATTTCCGGTGTGTTTCTGGGATATTTACGGTGAACAGGGCCATCCCCTGAGGACCACCATCTCTGAAATGGGCCCTTTATTGTTAAGCAGGTTGCTTAACCTGAACGAGGTACAGGCAGGTGTACTCACACTGGTTTTTAAAATAGCGGATGACAGCGACCTTCTGCTGCTCGATCTGAAAGATTTGAGAAAAATCCTGGAATTCGTTGGTGAACATCGTGATGAATACACCAACGAATATGGTAATATTTCCTCCGCCAGTATCGGCACTATTCAGCGTGGTTTGCTTACTCTTGAGGAGCAAGGTGCCGATAATTTCTTTGGTGAGCCGGCGCTTGATATCATGGATTTTATCCAAACCGATGCCAAAGGAAAAGGGGTGATGAATATCCTTGCCGCCGACAAGCTCATGTTGTCGCCCGGATTATATTCAACGTTCCTGCTGTGGCTTTTATCGGAACTCTTTGAACAGCTCCCGGAAGTCGGCGACCTCGATAAGCCTAAACTCGTATTTTTCTTCGATGAAGCCCACCTGCTTTTCACCGAAGCGCCCAAAGTGCTCCTTGAAAAGATCGAACAGGTCGTACGCCTCGTACGCTCCAAAGGTGTGGGTGTGTATTTCGTAACCCAGAATCCGATCGACATACCTGATACAGTCCTTGGTCAGCTTGGGAATCGTGTACAACATGCCCTGCGTGCCTTCACCCCCAGGGATCAGAAAGCTGTTAGGTCCGCCGCAGAAACCTTCCGCCCCAATCCCAAGTTCAAGGTGGAGGAAGTTATCACCGAACTGGGTGTTGGCATAGCCCTTGTTTCCCTGCTGGATGAGAAGGGAATTCCGGGCATGGTTGAAATGGCCAGGATAGTGCCGCCACAATCACAGATAGGCCCGATCAGCCCCGATGAAAGAAGCAGGATTATCCGTTCATCCGTAATCCACGGTGTATATGAAAAGCTTATCGACCGGGAATCAGCTTATGAAATCCTGGAGAAAAGATTTGCCAAGGAAGATGCCGAGAAAAAGGAACAGGAAGAACTGTTGAAAAAGGCCAGGGAAGAGAAACTCAAAAGAACTGCCCAAGGTACTTCCGGTGGCGGAATGATGGGCGACCTGGCCAAAACCATGGGAAGAACCATCACCCGGCAGGTAGGTAATGAACTCGGCCGTACCCTGGTGAGAGGCGTTCTGGGATCGCTGATTGCCGGAGCCCTGGGGGGAGCGCTGAGAAAAAGGCGGTAAACAGTAAATGGTAACCGGTGAACAGTGGTGTGTGTTTTGGGTGTGGTTAAAACTGTTACTGACTGCTGTTTTCCGATAACCCATTACTGTCCACTGTTCACAGTATACTAACAACTCCATGAATAATTTACTACCCAAAGACAATCTTCAGATAGGTTGGATTGGGACCGGCGTGATGGGCCATTCCATGTTAGGACATTTGCTGGAGAAAGGTTACCGGGGATTTGTATTTACCCGGACCAGGGAAAAAGCTTTGCCCTCAATCGAGAAAGGTGCCATTTGGTGCGATTCGCCAGGTGAATTGGCCCGGCAAGCTGATGTGGTATTTACCATGGTTGGTTTTCCTGCAGATGTTCGTGAGGTTTACCTTGCACCGGAAGGTCTCGTTGAAACTGCTAAGCCAGGTTCCGTGCTGGTAGATATGACCACCACCAGCCCCAGCCTTGCGGTCGAAATTTGTGAAAAAGCACGAGGGCGGAATCTCCATGTACTCGATGCCCCTGTTTCGGGCGGTGACATCGGCGCGAGGAATGCAACACTTTCCATCATGGCC
The DNA here is from genome assembly GCA_002415855.1 of Bacteroidales bacterium UBA5072. Taxonomy (GTDB): domain Bacteria; phylum Bacteroidota; class Bacteroidia; order Bacteroidales; family UBA10428; genus UBA5072. The sequence goes on along the minus strand of DIAS01000065.1, from coordinate 655 downwards.
GGAGGCGAAAAGCCAGTTTATGATTTTATTGAACCCCTGTTCCATATCCTGGGAAAGAAAATTGTTTACCAGGGACCTGCTGGTTCAGGACAGCACGCAAAAATGTGCAACCAGATCGTTATTGCCGGAACCATGATCGGTATGTGTGAGAGCCTGATTTATGGTCATAAGGCAGGTTTGAATCTTGAGACCATGCTGAGCTCCATATCAGGTGGTGCCGCCGCTTGCTGGTCGCTCGACAACCTGGCGCCACGCATTCTTCGACGCGACTTCGAACCGGGTTTCTTTGTCCGCCATTTCATCAAAGATATGGGCATTGCGCTTGAGGAGGCACGTCGTATGGAACTCTCCCTGCCGGGACTGGCACTCGTGCAACAGTTATATCAATCCGTTGCAGCCCTGGGTTATGCCGAAAAAGGTACCCAGGCACTTGTGCTGGCCCTCGAGAACATGGCAAAAATCTGATTATATTCTGTGATGTATTTCTTGTCATGCAATTCCAGGGACAAATGTCCGATACCGGACATACCCTGTTTGTATTGAAACACTTTCCGGTTTGTTCAGTCTTTTGTGTTTTCATTGCATCTATTTGTATATCTGTTGTTTGTAGACTTTGGCACGGTTCGTGTGAAATCTATTGCAACAACCTAAAAAA
>DIAS01000107.1:29721-49346 GCA_002415855.1 Bacteroidales bacterium UBA5072 | reverse complement strand
TGTAAGTTGTAGGTTGTAGGTTGTATGTTGTAGATTGTATGTTGTAGGTTGTAGGTTGTAGGTTGTGATTGTTGTTCAGTCGTGCCGTTGTGCAGTCTTCCAATCGTTCAGTCTTGAGTTCTGTCAACGGACGACGAATACCGTTAACCTTCCACCGGGTGTCGTTACTTCCTGCAGCTGCAGAAAATGCTTCTCTCCCAGTCTGCTCCTAATCTATGGCCCCATTCAAATATTGGTTATCCTTGCTCAGCTTCACCTGTGAATTTTCGTCATCAGACAGGGAGTAACGCGATATCTTGGTGTCATCTGAGGTTTTCTGCGTATCAACCTGCATTTGTCTTCTTTTATAAGCCGGGGTGCTTTCCAACTCGTCAATCTCTTCATCGCTTTGCAGGGAGGTTTGTTTCAGTTCCTTGTAGTCCTCCTGGGTACGTTTGATCGTTTTGACCCTTTCACCGGCCTTCCTGGTATCGATGGGCCTTCGGACCCTGCTGATATCGCTGAAGATGTCGTCATCCACTGCCTTGAGGTCGAATTCAATTGTTCGCTGGGAAAATGTTGTCTTAACGGGTTTTTGCGTTCCGGTGTTTCTGACGACAAAAATTCCGTCCTCATCAGATTCCGTGACCTGATAATCGATCAGCGGAATAGATTCAACATCCTTGTTGCGCAGGTAAAGTTCCGGAATATTGCTTCCATTGAACCCCGTAGCAATAACAGTTACGCTTACTTTTCTTCCCAGGTTCGGATCGGTGCCGTTACCCCATATCAGGTCAGTATGTATGCCGGAGCAATCCTTTACAAAGTCAATGATTTGCCCGATCTCATCCATGGTCACTTCGTCCTCGCCTGAAATGACGTTCAGCAAAATGTTTCTGGCCCCTCTGATGTCAGTATCATTCAGCAACGGTGAGTTCAGGGCCTGTTTGATGGCTTCAACTGACCTCCCTTCACCTTCAGCCATGCCTGTGCCCATGATGGCCACACCACTGTTGGTCATCACGGTCTGTACATCGGCGAAGTCAACATTGATGAATCCGTGAACCGTAATTATCTCCGCAATACCTTTGGCAGCAACTGCCAGAACATCATCGGCCCTGGAGAAAGCTTCGGAAAGACGGAGATTGCCGTAAATCTGCCTGATCTTCTCATTGTTGATAACAAGCAGTGAATCAACATGTTTCTCAAGTTCAGCAATCCCGTCAAGCGCCTGGTTTACCCGCATGGGACCCTCATTCTTGAAAGGGATGGTGACAATGGCCACGGTGAGAATACCCATATCCTTGGCTGCTTTGGCAATAACAGGTGCTGCCCCTGTTCCAGTTCCGCCGCCCATTCCGGCTGTAATGAACAGCATCCGCGTATTCACCGACAAAATTTCCACAAGGTTATCCAGACTTTCAATAGCGGCCTGTTTGCCTTTTTCAGGCTTATTGCCGGCTCCCCGACCTTCGGTCAGCGATGCACCCAGCTGTACCTTTATTGGAACCGGACTGTTGACAAGTGCCTGGGCATCGGTATTGCAGACAATAAAGTCCACGTCTTTGATTCCAAGTCTGAACATGTGGTTGACCGCATTGCCACCACCTCCTCCAACACCCAGAACCTTGATGATGGAAGACTTGTTCGCCGGAAGTTCAAAATGCATCAGTTCATCCATGGTGATTGAATATTTTATTTAAATGCCTATTTGATATCTTCATCCAGTATTTTCTCAATCCTGCGGATCACCCCGTTAATCAGACCGCCAAAAATTTTAACTCCCCCTGCTGGTGCGGGCTCAACCAGATCAATCAGGTCTCCGGGGACAGGTTCAAGTTCCGGTTCCGGTTTTAGTTCCGGTTTAGGCTGAACAGGTTCCGGTTTGTAATCCTCAAATCCTTTGTACAGCAGGCCTACACTCGTAGAATACATGGGGTGGTTAACCTCTTTCAAATCATTGTTTATCACATACGCTTCGGGTTTACCAATTCGCACATCAAGACCTGTACGGTACTTGATCAGCTGAGGCAGATGGCGCAGTAGTGAACCTCCTCCCGTTATTACCATACCGGCTGTAAGATTCTCCAGACAGTCCGAGCCCTCCAACTGGAAAACGATAGCATCAATGATTTCTTCCATGCGCGACTGAATGATATAGGCCAGGCTTTTAATCGAAACCTCTTTGGGATCACGACCACTGATACCGGGCACTGCCACCACTTTGGTCTCTTCGGCCAGGTCGCCCAGGGCCGATCCGTATTGTATTTTCAGCAATTCGGCATGCTTGTTCAATATGGAACAACCTTCGATAATGTCCTTTGTAATGACATTCCCGCCAAAAGGGATCACCGCGGTGTGCCTTATGATATTGTCGCAATAAACGGCAATGTCCGTGGTCCCGCCACCAATGTCAACCAGGGCTACGCCTGCCTCTATTTCATCTTCGGTAAGCACTGCAGCTGATGAAGCAAGCGGTTCCAGGATCATCTGCCTGACATCAATGCCAACCCTGTTCACGCAACGTTCGATGGTACGGGCCGATGAAGTCTGTCCGATCACAATATGGTAATTGCCCTCGAGGCGTTTCCCGAACATGCCGATCGGGTTCGGTACACCGGTTTCCTTGTCCACCACGTAATTTTGGGGTATTACGTGGATGATCTCCTCTCCCGGCTGAAGGGGGATCTTGTACATTTCAGCCAGCAGCCGGTCTGTATCATTCTTGGTGATTTCATCATCGTATGAATCACGAAGGATGTATCCCCTGTTCTGCAAACTGCTGATGTGCTGACCGGCAATGCCGACATAGGCCTCACGGATGATGAACCCGACCTGCTTCTGGACTTCATCCACCGTATAGCGGATGGCATTGACTGCTTCCTCTATGTTCAGCACAACCCCTCTTTTTACTCCCTTGGAGGGAGTTTTACTCATGCCGATGATCTCGATCCTTCCCGAGTCGTTCATTCGGCCTACAATAGTCACGATTTTCGTGGTGCCGATGTCTATTGCTGTCAGAATATTGTTCCTTTGCCTCATTTTATTGGATTTTAGTACAAACTACCTGGTTTTTATATTTTAAACTGATTTTTCCATATTGATTCCAGCCGAGATTATTAAATCCCTCTTCATACAATAGCCTGAGGTTCTCAAATTTCTCCTCGATATTTTCAGCCCTGCCCAGTTCGATGATGTGTGATCCTACCCTTGGTATGAGTTCGAATTCGTAACGGTTATTAACATATATCTGTTCGATCTGGGAATTCCAGAATTTGTCGCCTGTGATATATTCGGCGAGCCGGTAAACGTCATAGATGGTATGCATGGAGCGGTTGATCGAGTCATGCTTGACTTCCAGGATATTCAGTGTTTGTCCTACGGTGAAAGGTTCAGCAATATAGCCGTTGGCCACCAATACTAGGGGACTGTAATTGCGCGAAAGGGGAATGATATTTCCTTCCCTGTCGAGGTAATACCCTTGTCCGTAACGGTTGAAAATTCGGACAAAAGGAGTTTTCTGGCTTATTTCAATATGCAGAACGCCGGGTTCGGTGATAAAGACCTCTGCTTTGCTGATGATCTGCTGCTTCATCAGCGACCGTTCGATTGCCGCCAGGTCAATGGTACCCGTTCCTTTTCCAAATGGACCGAACTTTGACTGTTCCATAAACCTGCGGATCTCGGCAGTGTGAATAAACTGATTTTCTGTGCTGTCCGTGACCCGTACCTTCATGGCCCCGATCTTCTGGATATGCTCTTTGCCAGCAATGAAGCCCGAGACAAGTACGATATACCCGGACAGGAAAATGAGAAACAATATGTTCTTAATACTCTTCATCCTACATTCTTTTGTAAAAGGCGTGTAATGGGCTCTGTGAACCTGTCGATATCCCCCGCTCCCAGTGTAATAAGTACTTCGATATCCGATTTCTGTAAGATACCCAACAGCTCATCCTTACGGCACATTATTTTTTCAGGGATGTCCACCTTCCTGAAGATGATCTGAGAGGTGATACCGGGCAAAGGCATTTCCCGGGCCGGATAGATTTCCAGCAGGATCAGCCGGTCGAGCAGGCTCAGACTTTTCGCAAAGTCATCTGCCAGGTCACGTGTGCGGGTGTAAAGATGGGGCTGAAAAATACCCGTGATCTTCATGCCAGGATACAATTCGCGCACAGAACGAAGTGTGGCTTCTATTTCTTTCGGATGATGTGCGTAATCATCTATGTATACTGTCTTTTCTGTCTTTACATGGTAATCGAACCTTCGCTGTATACCCGAGAAGCTTTCAAGCGCAGTCCTGATCTGCTGGTGTCCGATACCCAGCAGCACCGCCATGGCAACGGCTGCCACGGCATTTTCCACGTTTACGAGTCCGGGATGCTCGAGCGACAGATCGTTGAGCTGGATTCCGGGTCCGGCCAGATCAAAGCAATACCGCCTGTTGATGAGGCGGATGTTTACTGCCCTGAAATCTGATGCATCTTCGAGGGAGTATGTAAATATCTGCGAAGGCATAGCTTCTTTGCGCACCGGCAGGCCCTTTTTCATCAGCAGATATCCTCTGCGATCGATCTGGCTGATGAACTGGTTGAAAGCCTCATCCATGGAAGCAGCATCACCATAGATGTCGAGGTGATCCGGATCCATGGCCGTGACGATTCCTGCAAAAGGAAACAGCTGAAGAAATGACCGGTCGTATTCATCCGCTTCGGTGACTACCCAGTCGCTCTTAGCCTGAAGAACGAGGTTACTTTTGAAATTCTTGGATATGCCACCCAGGAATGCATTGCAACCCATGCCCGCTTTTGTCATGATATGGGCGATCATTGTGGAAACCGTGGTTTTTCCGTGTGTCCCTGCCACTGCAACGGTTTTCTTTTGCCGGGTAATCAGCCCGAGTATCTGCGAACGCTTGTACAGGTCGTACGAATGTGCTTTAAAAAAGGCCAATTCGCCATGATCTGCAGGAACGGCAGGTGTGTAAACAACCAGGGTGTTCACTGAAGATCTGAATGATACCGGGATGAGATCCGGGGAGTCTTCATAATGAATGGCAATTCCTTCATCGGACAGCTGGCGTGTAAGGTCGGTGGAAGTACGGTCATAGCCGGCAACATCTTTGCCGGTAACATGGAAGTACCTCGCCAGGGCACTCATGCCTATGCCTCCTATTCCAATGAAGTAGGCCCGTTTTATATTATCCAGGGAGATCACTTTTACCAGCTAATTTGATTATTTCGTCCACAATTTTTGAAGCAGCGTTGGGCAGGGCCATCCGTGCACAATTGCTGCCCAGGGATTCCCGGAGCTGCAAGTCGTGTATAAGTTCCAACGCCAGAGGGACAAGCTTCCCATGCGCATCCCCGTCGGGAACCATTATGGCCGCCCGGTTCTTTACCAGTGCCATGGCGTTTTTTGTCTGGTGATCCTCGGCCACATTGGGCGAGGGTACCAGTATGGCAGGTTTACCCAGCAGGCATATTTCTGAAATGGTTGCCGCACCGGCTCTGGAAATGATCACATCAGCCACTGCGTAAGCCATATCCATGCGTTGAATGAAATCGAAATACTTCACATTCCCGGGTTGGCTTTGACCCAGTGCGTTGCGTATACCCTCAACATACAGCCTGCCGGTTTGCCATATAATTTCTATATCTTCCCTTCCAAGGGTTTCGATATGGGCCAGGATGCTGTTGTTGATGGTCCTAGCTCCAAGGCTGCCACCGAGGATCAGGAGAACGGGCTTATCCGCAGATACTTTGAAATATTCACTGGCTGCCTTCCTGTCGGGAGTATTATGAAACAGTTCCTCCCTGACCGGGTTACCGGTGAGCACTATTTTTGCCGCAGGGAAGTATTTTTCCATCCCGGTATAGGCGACACAGATCCTGGATGCCTTGCGGGCCAGCAATCTGTTGGTGACCCCGGCGTAGGAGTTCTGCTCCTGGATCAGAGAGGGTATTTTTTTCCAGGAGGCAATCCTGAGAAGAGGTCCGCTGGCATAGCCGCCTACTCCGACTGCCACATCGGGTTTAAAGGTGCGCAGTATTGCGTAAGCCTTGAAAAGACTGATGATTAACTTGTAAACCACCACAATGTTCCTGAGTCCAAGCTTTCGCTGCAAACCTTCCACGGGAAGTCCCATTATGGGATAACCGGCGGCGGGTATCTTTTCCATTTCCATCCTGCCGGTAGCACCGACAAAAAGGATCCCGGCACCGGGATCTCTCTTCCTGATCTCGTTGGCAATGGACAGGGCAGGGAAGATGTGCCCTCCTGTTCCGCCTCCGCTAATGATGTACTTCCGGCTCATGTTGTTCATTTTGTTCCTCAGCGATTTTCGAAGCCATCTCCTGCTGATCCTTGATACCCTTGCTCACGCTCTGGATAATCCCCAGGGCTACACAGGTAAAAAGGAGCGACGACCCCCCCATGCTTATCATCGGCAGGGGTTGTCCCGTCACCGGCAGCAGATTCACAACAACAGCCATGTTGATCAGGGCCTGGAAGGTTATCATCACTGCCAGGCCTATGGCCAGAAAGGCCGGAAAGGTCCTGGAACTTTTCCGCACAAGCATCCCCGCCCTGAAAAGCAGGTAGAGATAAAGAATCAGGACGACAGCGCCTCCGGCGAGGCCGTATTCTTCAATAACAATTGCGTAAATAAAGTCGGAATAGGGATGAGGCAGAAAGTTACGCTGTATACTTTTGCCGGGCCTGAGGTTGATCAAACCACCACTGACGATGGCGATCTTAGCCTGATCGGCCTGAAAGTTCTCTTCATTTCCCGGGTGAACAAAGGAGATCAACCGGTTCTTCCAGGTTAAAATTCGACCTTCAAAATGCACCAGGGAGGCAATGGCCAAAAATGCCGCAAAAAGCAGTGCGAGAATACCGACCATGCCAAACAAATATTTCAGTTTGATCCTGCCGATGAACATCAGGATAAAAGCGGTGGCAAATATCAGCACGGCGGTGGAAAAATTGGCAGGCAGCACCAGAAGGCATACCAGCAGCAAAGGGGCCATCATCGACTTAAAAACGTTCCTGAAGTCCTGTGTGTTATCCTGGTTCTTGGAGAGGATGCGGGCTGTATACATAATGATGGCCAGCTTACCAATATCCGAAGCCTGGAAGGTAAGACTGAGACCAGGGATCAGCAGAAATCGCTTGCCCTCATTCAGCGTGACTCCGAATGCCAGAGTCATTAGCAGCAGGACCAGACCAACCACCAGTAACAACTGTGAAATGCGTGAGAAATATTTATAGGGGATGAGGTGGGTCACATAGGTGATCACCAGTCCCATAGCAAGAATTGTGGCATGCTTAAGAATATAGTAACTGGTATTGCCGCCCTGGTATTTGTAGGCCAGTGAGCCGGTTGAACTGTAAACCGCCAGCAATGAAAAAACCGACAGCAACAGTATTACCGCCCAGATTACCGGATCACCCTTGAAGTATTTTTTAAGAACGGTAGGCATGGTATTTTATGTTTTGATGATTTGATGAATCTCCCTGCAAGGGTCCACGAAACACTTGAAGGGTAGCCTGTTCAATTCATAATTATAGTTCCCTCACATACATTTTAAACTGCCTCCCCCGGTCTTCGTAATTCTCAAAGAGGTCAAAACTAGCGCAGCAAGGTGAGAGAAGGACGGTATCGTCCTTCTTACCCAGTCGATAAGCTGCCTGTACGGCCTCTTTCATTGACGAAGTATCCACGATGGCAGGAATTATTCCATCAAATGCTTTGTGCAGTTTTGAGTTATCGACCCCCAGACAGACAAGTGCTTTAACTTTCTGTTTCACGAGATCCATAAGTTCAGCGTAATCATTTCCCTTGTCAGTCCCTCCGGCTATCCATACTACCGGAGAGGTCATGCTTTCGAGGGCGTACCAGGTGGAATTCACATTGGTGGCTTTTGAATCGTTGATGAAATCGATACCATGCACGCGGATAAACTTTTCGAGCCGGTGCTCCACGCCGGTGAAATCCATCAGACTCTCCCGGATAATGGGCTTCCGGATTTTGAGGACACTGCCGGTAATACCTGCAGCCATTGAATTGTAGGTATTGTGTTTTCCTTTCAGGGCGAGTTCTGCGAGTGACATCTCAAACATGTCGTCATCGACTTCAATCTTCATGGTATCACCCTCGACATAGGCTCCCTGCTGGCGTGTTTCTTTGAGTGTAAAACCGAGCTGCTTGGCTTTAGTGACTATCCGTTCGAGTTCACGGATGGTAATCTCATCATCGGAGCAGTAGACGAAGAAATCGTCTTCGCCAAGGTTCTGACTGATCCTGAACTTGGAATTCACGTAGTTCTGCAGGTCATAATCATACCGATCGAGGTGGTCGGGTGTAATGTTCAGCAGGATAGCAATATCCGCCTTAAATTCAAACATTCCGTCGAGCTGGAAGCTGCTCAGTTCAATAACATAATATTCATAGTTTTCTGTTGCCACCTGCATGGCAAAACTCTTTCCCACATTGCCGGCCAGGCCGGCATTCATGCCGGCTTTGCGAAGCATGTGATGGATCAGGGTGGTTGTGGTGGTTTTCCCGTTGCTACCGGTGATGCAGATCTTTTTTGCCTGTGTGTACCTTCCGGCAAACTCAATTTCGGAAATCACACGGATTCCCTTTTTACGGATGGCCAGCACAATGTCTGATTTTTCTGAAATACCGGGGCTCTTAATGATTTCAGTAGCATTCAGGATATGCCTTTCCGTATGGCGGCCTTCCTCCCAATCGATCTCGTAATTATTCAGGATTTCCTTGTACGTGTCTTTGATTTTTCCTGAATCAGAGACAAAAATGTCAAAACCCTGTTTCTTTGCCAGAACGGCCGCTCCGGTCCCACTTTCTCCGGCTCCAAGCACTACAATACGTCGATCCATATTTATCGGATTTTAAGGGTAACAATGGTTATAATGGCCAGCAGAATTCCAATGATCCAAAACCGCGTCACAATCTTGGGCTCAGGATAATTGAGTTTCTGAAAATGATGATGCAGGGGCGACATGCGCAACACCCTCCTGCCTTCTCCAAACCGCAGCCTGGTATATTTGAACCAGGTGACCTGAACGACAACCGACAGGCTCTCTGCAACAAAGACGCCGCAGAGAATCGGAATAAGCAATTCCTTGCGGATAAGAATGGCAAAAACGGCAATGATACCTCCGATGGACAGGCTACCGGTGTCACCCATAAAAACCTGCGCAGGATAGGAGTTATACCAGAGAAATCCGACCAGAGCGCCGATGAAGGCAGCAATGTACACAACAAGTTCACCGGTGCTCGGCAGGAACATGATGTTGAGATAATCGGAAATGACAGCGTTGCCTGAAACATAAGCCAGCAAGCCCAGGGTCGCTCCGATAATCGCAGATGTGCCTGCCGCCAAGCCATCCAGTCCGTCGGTCAGATTGGTTCCATTCGAAACAAAGGTGATGATGAAAATGACCGCAAGGATCACCACCACCCAGGCCCATTTTTGGGCTTTATCACCAAGAAACCACACCAGCATGGCATAGTCAAATTCATTGTCCTTGAAAAAGGGTACATTGACCTTTGTGGATTTCACCTCGCGCGTTACATAATTGATAACGGCCTTTTCATTTTCGCGACCCTTTTCTACACGTGTTATGGGTACGCCGTGCGTGTCCAGCAACTTTTCACGGGCAACAATATCGTCGTTGAAATGCAGGGTCAGGCCAACTACTATTCCGGCGATGACCTGGGCAATAATTTTAAACTTGCCCCGAAGGCCTTCCTTGTTCTTTTTGAATACTTTTATATAATCATCAATGAAGCCGACAATTCCGAGCCAGATGGTGATGAACAGCATGAGCAGAACGTAAATATTCTTTAAGTTGGCGAAAAGCAGAACGGGGACTATGATGGAAATCAGAATGATCAGGCCGCCCATTGTTGGTGTGCCTTTTTTCTGCATTTGTCCTTCCAGTCCCAGGTCACGGATGGTCTCTCCGATCTGGGCCTTCTGCAGCAGGCGGATAATCCTCTTGCCATAAAGGGTGGAAAGCATCAGGGCTGTTATAATAGCCATGGCAGCTCTGAAGGAGATGTAGTTGAACAACCCTGCACCAGGGACATCTAACTTTTCGAGGTATCCAAAAAGGAAGTAAAGCATAGGCGTTTAGTTAGGGGTATTGGGTTGAAGGTGGAATAAGGAGGCAAGTTCCTCAAAATCGCTGAAATGATGCTTGATCCCCTTTATCTCCTGGTAGGTCTCATGGCCTTTCCCGGCAACAAGAATGATATCGCCTTTCTGTGCGAGCAAACAGGCGGTCTTTAGGGCATCCCGGCGGTCGGGCTGGATGATGGTCTTCTCCAGCATTTTGCTGTCCAGACCTGCTTTCATGTCGTTAATGATTTCCACCGGATCTTCGTTCCGCGGATTGTCGGCTGTAAGAATAAGGAGGTCGCTCATCTCGGCGGCCACTTTCGCCATTACAGGACGTTTCGTCTTGTCGCGGTTTCCTCCTGCACCAATTACGGTAATGACCTGTTCATCACCCTTCCGGATCTGGTTGATTGTTCTGAGCACATTCAGAATGGCATCGGGAGTATGCGCATAATCCACTACAGCAGTAACTCCCTTGTCGGATTGAAGGTACTGGAATCTTCCTTCTACAGTATCCAGGGTGCTAAGCACCCTGAGAATCTCTTCCTTATCCTGGCCCAGGAGCCTTGCACAGGCATATACCGCCAGCAGGTTACTGGCATTGAATTCACCGATAAACCGGGTCCATATCTCCACATGATCAATATTCAGCAACATCCCGTTGAAATGACTTTCGATGATCCTGCATTTAAAATCGGCCATGGAACGGACACCGAAATAACTGACCGCGGATTTGGTATTCTGTATCATCACCCGTCCGTTCCGGTCGTCTGCATTTATCAGCGAGAAGCTTCCGGCCGGCATGTTGTCAAAGAAAAGCTTCTTGGCACGGAGATATTCATCAAAGGTCTTGTGGTAGTCGAGGTGATCATGCGTGATATTGGAGAATATGCCGCCGGCGAAATAAAGTCCTGCCACTCTTTGTTGTACAAGCGAATGCGAGCTGACTTCCATGAAAGCGTATTGACAGCCTGCGTCGGCCATGTCTTTCATGATCCGGTTCAGCTGAACCGGATCCGGTGTGGTATGTGTTGCCTCCACTGTTTCGTTGCCGATGTAATTGCGGATGGTTGTAAAACAGCCCGATTTGTATCCAAGAAGGGTGAAGAGACGGTGTAAAAGCGTAATTGTTGTTGTTTTCCCGTTGGTCCCGGTAATTCCTACAAGTCGAAATTTGCGGGAAGGATGGCCGTAATAGGAAGATGCCAGCTCTGCCAAAGCTTTGGCAGAATCAGCCACCCGGATATAAGTAACCTCGGCAGAAAGCTGCAAGGGCCACTTTTCACAAACCACGGCCACGGCGCCTGCTGAAATAGCATTGTCGACATAATCGTGTCCGTCGGACAATGTCCCTTTTACTGCAATAAAAAGAAAATCAGGCAGAACCTTGCGGGAATCAAATGTTAAACCCGACAGGTCAAGGTTTATGCTCCCCTGTACCTGCTCTGTCCGGATGTCTTTTAATATGTCGGCCAGTTTTACTTTCATAACTCAGATAAAACTCATTTCCAAAGTAATCAGGTCACCTTTCCTTGCCCTGGTTCCAGGAGGAATGGATTGTTGCCTCACGCTGCCGCGTCCCAGAAGTCTTACCCGCAGACCTGCATTCTCAAGCAGGTAAACAGCATCTTTGGCCCCCATTGAAACCACATTGGGGACCAGACCTTCAACAAGGGTCCTTTTGGTAAGACTAACCGCCTCCGGCTTCTTTTCGGTACTGACCCAGTCTGCACGAATATGACTGTTCTCAATGGGTATATCCAGTGCTTTCAATACTTCCCGGACCTGGTCGCGGTTTCCTGTTTTAGAATAGGGCAAATCAAGCGGTACATCTTCAAGGCTGGCCACAAAAGGGTGCATGTCGATGGAAGTGGCATATACCTTGCGTGCTATTTCCAGGAAGACCGGTCCGGCCACCATATTCCCGTAGTACACATTTTTTGATGGGGAGTTCACAACCACTATGCAGGAATATTGCGGATCGTCGGCCGGGAAATAACCCACAAAGGAAGCCTGGTAACTTACTTCCGAATCGGATTTATAACCGTACTTTTTGTTGTATATCTGGTTGGTCCCTGTTTTACCGGCAATTTTTATGAGAGGATTGTTCAGGTTTTTTGCAGTTCCTGTTTCAACAACACCTTCGAGTATCTTCCTTACTTTGCGCAGGGTGGACCGGGAGCAAACCGAGGATTGAAGCACTTCGGTGCCGTATCTTCTGACAAGCTTCCCATGGTAGCGTACTTCCTTGACAAACCGCGGTTTCACCATTTTCCCGTCATTGGCAATGGCATTATAGAAAGTAAGGGTTTGCAGCGGGGTGATCCTGACTTCATATCCATGGGCTATCATGGCGAGAGATATTCCTGACCAGTATTTGTCACCGGGGTACCTGATCTCGGGTGTTCCCTCACCACGGATGTCAATTCCCAGTCTGTCATTCAGGCGCATGGCATACAACCGGTCAATGAACTCGCCGGGATTCTGCCTGTAGGCCCCGGTGATGATCTTGGCCATTCCCACGTTCGAAGAATACTCGAATACCTGCTCCACGGTTATTTTGCCATATCCGCCGTGCTCGTGATGGTCATCACGGATGACCTTATCGTAGTATTTGAATGTTCCGTCGCCGGTATCAATGGTATCTTCGAGTTGTACAACTCCGTCTTCAAGCGCAGCTATCAGGACGGGCAATTTAAAAGTGGAGCCCGGCTCCGTGCTTTCCCCCACCGCGTAATTCTGCATCTCACGGTAGGATCCCTGTTCGTCCCTGCCCAGGTTTACCATGGCCTTTACTTCGCCGGTCTTAACTTCCATCAGCACTGCGGTTCCATATTGCGCACCCTGTGATACCAGTTGCTGCAAAAGGGCCTTCTGGGCAACATCCTGAAGGTTGACATCGATGGTTGTGATGATATCCCGGCCATCCTTTGGCTCAATTTCATTGCGGTCATTCATGGGCATCCATACATCACCTGTCAGGCGCTGCATTAAACGGATGCCCTGGATACCGCCGAGCTGATCGTTGTATGCGCCTTCTATCCCAACGACGTTTCCGTTCATATCTTTGGAGGTATAGCCGATCAGCCTTCCTGCCAGGTTCTGATGCGGCCTTACCCTCCGGTTTTCCTGCATGTAGATCAATCCTCCCTTATAACGTCCCAGCCTGAAAATGGGAAATTCCTTCAACTTCTTGAGCTGAATATAATTGACGCCGCTTTTGACCAGGTGATAACGCTTGCCCTGACGGCGAGCCGATATCAGGCTTTGCTTATAGGTTTCCTTTGATCTGTCGCCGAAAAGCCGGGAAAGACAAAGTGACAGGGAATCAATGCCACTGTAAAACATTTTATCGGTCAGGTTTTCACATCTGGCATCGAAATGAACTTCATAATAAGGTACGGAACTGGCCAGCAATCTTCCGTCGGCCGCATAAATACTTCCCCGGTTGGCAGGAATGTTCATGGTCTTCAGGGCAAACGTGTTGGCTCTGTCTGTCCATTCCTTCTTTTCGAATACCTGCAAATAAAGTATCCGGCCGATAATAAGCAGTCCTATCAATAGAAAAATGACATAGACAAACACCACCCTCCAGAATATGTCCTTGATCACTGACATGGGTTAAATCATTTTCTGAGTTTTTTTGGCGGTTCCAGAGATTCTTTCAGCCCCAGGCCTTTCGATTCCACCAGGGACGCCACTTCTGATGGTCTGCTGATATTCATCAATTCCGATGTAATGGTAATCTGCTCAGCCCGCAAGTTTCCTACCTCAGTCTTCAGGTCGTTGATCTGCCGGACCATTTTCTCGGCATGAAAACGGTTCCCGATATAGATCACCCCAAGGAAAGTGAGGAATAGTAAATAGGGTAACTGTCGTATCATGTTCTCCCGCACCAGGATTGTCCCATCGATCAGCTCACCCAGTCGGACTTTCCTGCCGGGCTTTTCCGGTATGGGTGAGTCTGCGTTTGCGGTTGCCTGCTTTTCGGCGGTTTTCTGCCCGTGTTCCTGTTCCTCCTGAACGTAAGTCAGATCGATATGCCTGTCTTTTGGATCCATTTGTATTACTTTTTCTCGGCAATTCTCAGTCGCGCACTCCGTGCACGGGGGTTATCCATTACTTCGGTTTCATCGGCAACTACCGGCTTCCTGGTGATCACCCTGAAGGGCTCGAAGCTGTGACCAAATACGTCTTTAACAGGTTCTTCGGAACTATTGCCCCACCGCATGAAGTTCTTTACCATTCTGTCTTCAAGCGAATGATAACTGATGATCACCAGGCGACCACCTGGTTTAAGCATCCCGGTAGCACTTGTAAGCATATCATTCAGGCTTTCCAGCTCGTGGTTCACCTCGATCCGTATCGCCTGAAAGACCTTGGATAGAAATTGATTTTCCGACTGTCTGGGGATCAGGGCTTCAATGGATTGAACCAATTGAGTCGTTGTCATGATCCGCTGTTTGTTCCGGTATTGCCCAATGGCAAAGGCAAGCTTGTGTGCCTGTGGCAATTCGCCATACTCCCTGAAAAGTCGGGACAAACGGCCGACCTCATAATCGTTGACGACCATTTCGGCGGTGAGCTGTCCCTGACGGTTCATGCGCATATCGAGGGCAGCCTCCGCACGGTAAGTAAAACCTCTGCCCGGGGTGTTGAAATGATGCGATGAAACACCCAGGTCAGCTATCAAGCCATCAATATCCGTAATCCCGTAATAGTTCAGGTAGTTTTTCAGGAATCTGAAGTTACCCTGTATGAAAAAGAACTTATCGCCTTCCGGCAAATTCTTCGCAGCATCCTCATCCTGATCAAAGGCGAACAATCTGCCGTTTTCGAGTCTCCGCAGTATTTCGACAGAATGCCCTCCGCCGCCGTAGGTTGCATCCACATAAACTCCTCCCGATGAGAGGTTTAGCCCATCAACACTCTCCTTTAAAAGAACCGGTATATGATAAGCGCTCATTCACCTGTGCTTTTGTTAAGGATTCCGCCATTGTTGGCGTTGCCCATGATCTTTTCAGCCAAAAGCGCAATATTATCACCTGCATTTTCAATACCGTCATAAGCATCCCGGGTCCAGATCTCGATCCTGCTCAGTTGTCCGGCCATGACAATTTCACGGTCGGCTCCTATTTCCTCCAAAAGTTTTTTGGGTATCAGCATCCTGTTGCTGTTATCCAGAATCACTTCTGCCGTACCTTTGAAAAACATACGGAGAAATTCACCGTGTTCCCGGTTGTACGGATTGGTGCTCTGCCTCAGGATCTGGTTCTGTCTTTCCCATTCGGCCATGGGATACAAAACCAGGCAGGAAGCGAAAATATCCTTCCGCAGGACAAACTTCTCCTGAACACTGCCGGCCATCTGCTTCAGAAAAGCAGAAGGCAGCAGTACGCGGCCTTTTTCATCAAGCCTGCAGGTAAAGTCCCCGGTAAAAGTTATCATGCCTGGTTTCGGTTTGGAATGTAAAAGTAATACATTTATTCCCACTTTATACCACAATTCCCCATTTTTTCCCACTTTGTTAATAACTTTTCCGCGGAAGTGTTAATTGACTGTATTACTTACTTTTAAACCTGTAATGCAAGGATCTGATTCCTTCCGCTTGTAAAGTGAACAGGCAGACTTGCAATGAGAATAAATAAGTAACTTACAGACATGAAAGCGTTGGTGACCGGAGCAAATGGTTTCCTGGCGTCAAATGTAGTCAGGGAGCTCAACAGGCGTGGGTTTGAAGTACGTGCCATGGTAAGACCTTCTGCGAATCTTCTTTCCTTATCAGGGACTGTCAGCGAAGTATTTCAGGGGTATATTACAGAAAGCAGAGATGTTATGAAGGCGGTAAAAGGCTGTGATGTGGTCATCCATGCAGCAGCCGATACTTCACAGCATCATCGGGGCATAGGTCCATACTGGCAGGTTAACGTTGCAGCTACCTTGCACATGCTCGAAGCCTCTTTCAGCAATAAGGTGAAAAAGTTTATTTTTGTCAGCACTGCCAACACCTTCGGCTATGGGACAAAAGATTGTCCCGGCAACGAGGATATGCCAGCAAAATATCCCTTTTCGTTATCCGGTTATGCCATCAGTAAAATGCAGGCTCAGGATCTGGTGCTTGGCTTTGCACAGGATGGCCGTCTTAATGCAACCGTAGTAAATCCGACCTTTATGATTGGTGCCTATGACTCAAAACCAAGTTCCGGAAGGATAATTACCAGGATGTATCAGAAAAAGTTTGTCCTTGTTCCGCCGGGGGGAAAGAACTTTGTGCATGTGGCCGACGTCGCGAATGGCATTTGCAGTGCAATAGCAAAAGGTAAATCAGGATCGTGTTATCTGCTGGCCCACGAAAACCTCACCTATGGGGAGTTCTTTAAAAAAATCGATGAGGTGTCGGGTCAGTCACGCCACAGGATTAGTCTATCACCTGGATTTTTGGCAGCCATGGGAATCACGGGTGAAGTGTTTAATCAGATCATTGGCAGATCGGACCTGAACAGGCTCAATGCCAAAATGCTTTGCGTCGGCAATTATTACAGCAGCGCCAAAGCCTTAAAAGAGCTTGATTTGCCGCAAACCCCCATTAATACAGCAATAGCCGATGCCATCAACTGGTTCGGCAGTAACGGGTATTTCGATCGTAAATGGGTTAAGCAGCCAATTCATGAATAAAAGAAGTACACGGTAACGGTACTAATTTTTGTGCTGGTACTCCTTCACCTGGCCCTCAAACAGGGTGACCAGACCTTTACCAGTGCATTTGAATGCGGTTTGAGGAGTATATTGTTCAGCATGTGTTTTGTAATATACTGGCTGCTTTTTTGAAAGGCATGCAGCTGGATATGCAACCGTTCCGTCTGATTTTTTATTTCCATCAGCATCAATCCTGAATTGATCATGAACCTTGAGCGCGTTCAAAACTTCATGGAACGGCTTAACAAGTAATGCATCGTTGGGATTGTATGAAATTACTGATCGGGTTATCGGCCTGATTGTTTAAATTTGCTACACTTGTTCGATAAAATTACAGTTATGACGGAGAATAAATTGCAGGAAAAAACGCAACCGGTCAACATACGAAAGGTTTTTTATGATAAGAATTCCCGGTTGGCAAGCCTCTTGCCCGGATTTGTTTTCAGGTACCTGGAGAAAATAGCGCACCAGGATGACATCAACGAATTCCTGGAAAAGCATGGCGACAAGTATGGCCTTGATTTTGCCCGTGCCGCTATCCGGGATTTTAATGTAAGCATTACCATAAAAGGTGATGAAAATCTTCCGCGCAACAGTCGTTGTATCTTTGCGTCGAATCACCCGCTTGGTGGATTCGACGGTATCTGTATGATGGACATAATGAGCAGGTATTATGCTGATTTCAAGTTTCTTTCGAATGATATTCTGATGAATATAACCAACCTGCGACCGCTCTTTATCCCCATTAACAAACATGGAAAGCAGGCCACAGAATCCGCAGAAAAGCTTCATGAGGCATATCTCTCAGATGCACATATTGTTACCTTCCCGGCAGGATTGGTTTCCAGGTACATCAACGGACAGGTAATGGATCTGGAATGGAAGAAGAACTTTGTAACAAAAGCGGTTCATTACAAACGCGATATCGTACCCGTGCATTTCACCGGGCGCAATTCAGCTTTCTTCTATCGGCTTTACCGGGTGCGGAAATTACTGGGGATAAAAGCCAACCTGGAAATGTTTTACCTTGTTGATGAAACCTTCAAACATCGCAATGATCACCTGACAGTCACTTTTGGAAAGCCGATCCCCTATACAACATTTGATCATTCAAAAACCGCTCTGCAATGGGCAAAATGGGTTAAAGAACAGGTATACGGTCTGGCCGGGGTGACAGAAGTACCGTTCTGACAGTATTGTGTAATTTCAGCCCGGTCGTTTTTCGGTCTACTCAAAAGAAATGAGTTCCACGTCAAAAATCAACACCTTGTTGGGCCCTATCGCCTGCGGACCATTCTCGCCATAGGCAAGATGTGAGGGAATGTACAGGGTCCACCTCGATCCCGGCTTCATGAGCTGAAGTGCCTCCGTCCATCCGGCAATTACACGATTTACCGGGAATGTGGCAGGTTCGCCCCGTTCTACGGAACTGTCAAATACTTCACCGTTGACAAAGGTACCGGTATAATGAACGGTAACAACACTGGTATCAACCGGTGATTTACCTGTGCCCTCCTTTATCACTTTGTACTGAAGTCCGCTCGGAAGGATTATAACACCTTCTTTTTTTGCATTTTCAATCAGGAACTGCTGCCCTTCGGCAAGTGCAATCAGTGCCTTTTTTTCATTCAGCTTCATCATGTACTGGTTAAGGCACTGGTTGGCCTGATCCATGGTCAAGGCGGTCTGATTGCCCTTTGTGGCATCCAGGATACCCTGCAGTAAAAACTTCTCATTGATCTCGTCCATACCGGCATTCTTCATATTCGATCCAAACATGACACCCAGGCTGTATGAAACCGAATCGATCTCAGCGTTCATCTGTTTGTTTTGTGCCACCGCAGGGGCAATTGATAAACCGGCTAAGAGAAAGCCGGCCAGATATTTCATTTTATCCATCAGATTATTAATTAATTAGAATGATCATGACCACAGGCATCATAAAATGCCCGGGTAAATGTACTATTAAGGGTTTAATTTAGCAACCCACTGCTGATTTATTCAGCGGAGAGGATGCCACCGGAAGCAAGATCAATCGACGACACAGTCCCTTTCCATGGATGCCGCAGTGATCCCCTTCAGGTTAACAACCTGTGCGATCCGGTAAATGTATTGCCCGGTCCGGGTTCAATGCTAATTGAACAGCTTGGCGGTTTCATCCTGCATGAGCACCCACAGGGAATATACGCCGATAATGGTCCCTACCGGGAAAATAAAACAACCAATGGCAGCAACGATCATAACAAGGATCCGGGCCCATTTCTGATAGGCCAGCAGTCCGATTCCACCGATCAATCCCAGCAAAGATCCCAGAATGAATACAGACGGCAGGATTGTGCCGATGATTTTAAGAACGGCTGCAGCCACATCTACATCCTGAACAAAAGAACTGGCAAACGAAAAGACAAAGAATATCACCAGGCCGGCCAGTATGCCCATGGTGCTGAAGCCAATCTGCAGCGCTGCAACAAGCGTTACATGTTTTTTCATGTAGTTTTCTTCCATATGATATGATTTTCTGGAAAGTTATGATTTTTTTATCACCTGCAAGTATGTCTATACAATTAAAGGGTTTGTATATTTGTTTCAGGAAGGGGAAAGCAATTCACTATTTTTGCGAAATGCAAGCGTGAACAATATTCATTAACCATTGTTCTGAGACAAGCCAGGCGGGCAATCAACCACTAATTCAATGCAATTACGATGAATAAAAGATTCAGAATTATTACGACAATTTCAATCATTTTACTGCTGGCGATCATGATCTTCTATCCCAAAGTCAAGCCTTTGTTCTCC
>DIAS01000107.1:0-29326 GCA_002415855.1 Bacteroidales bacterium UBA5072 | reverse complement strand
CCCGATGAAGAAGTGGATCTTTCCTTCGAAACTTCGGGTAAGATCGTTGGAATTTATTTTACCGAAGGAACAAGGGTAAAAAAGGGAGATCTGCTGGCCAAGATTAACGATAAGCCTTTACAGGCCCAGTTGCTTAAGCTTCAGTCGCAGCTAAAGCTTGCAGAGGAAAAGGAATTTCGCCAGCGAAGCCTGCTTGAAAAGGATGCCATAAGCCGGGAAAGCTATGACCAGATTGCAACGGAACTGCAGGAGCTTGAAGCTGACGTGCTGCTGATCCAGGCCCGTATTGCCGAAACAGAGCTCAGGGCGCCCTTTGACGGGATCATTGGATTACGCCTGCTCAGCGAAGGAAGTTATGCTTCTCCGTCTACCAAGATTGTCAAGCTTGTCAAAATAAGTCCCCTAAAAATTGAATTCTCCGTTGCGGAAAGGTATGCCAATGATGTTAAGAACGGATTCCCGATTGAATTTCGGATCGATGGCAATAACAATGTTTTCAAGGCATCTGTTTATGCCGTTGAACCCAAGGTTGATATCAATACACGAACCATTGGTGTCAGGGCATTGTATCCTAACCTGAAAGAAGAACTTAAGCCGGGCCGGTTTGCCAGCATTACGATGCGCCTGATGCAGATTAACAATACCATTGCTATTCCAACCGAGGCCATAATACCGGAGATGGATGGAGAAAAGGTGTTCATATACAAAGCAGGGAAGGCTTCGCCGGTTAAGGTAACAACAGGATTGAGGACGGAAGCGCTTATTCAGGTTCAGGAAGGGCTTCATTTCGGTGATACCTTGCTGACATCCGGCATACTCCAGCTCAGGCAGGATCTTCCTGTTGTACTGGATACCCTGGTAAAGCAATAAATTACTTTTATCCTTTTACTATGAGCCTTTCATCAAACAGCATACACCGGCCTGTAATGACAACAGTGTTTTCACTGGTCATTCTCCTGTTCGGGATCATCGGGCTGACTTACCTTGGAGTGCGTGAGTTCCCGAGCGTGGATCCTGCCATAATCACTGTCAGCACTACATATCCGGGGGCTAACTCCGATGTGATTGAAACCCAGATCACCGAACCCCTGGAGCAATCCATAAACGGCATTCCCGGCATTCGTACGCTTACCAGTGTTAGCCGACAGGGCGGAAGCAATATTACTGTGGAATTTGAACTGAGCGTGGATCTGGAAACAGCGGCCAATGATGTCAGGGACAAGGTTTCACAGGCGCAAAGGCTGTTGCCAAGAGACGTTGATCCTCCCACTGTTGCAAAGGCTGATGCCGACGCAAATCCGATCATTATGCTGGCCATTAAAAGCACAAAAAGATCCTTGCTGGAAATCTCTGAAATTGCGGAACTGACTTTTAAGGAACAGTTACAGACCATTCCGGGCGTTAGTGCAGTGATGATCTGGGGACAAAAACGATATGCAATGCGCCTATGGCTCGACCCTGCAAAACTTGCCGGTTATGGAATGACGCCCCTCGATGTGCGGAATGCCATAGGGAGGGAGAATGTGGAACTCCCGTCGGGGAGTGTGGAAGGAAATACCACCGAGCTTACCATCAGAACGCTGGGATTAATGACTACTCCTGCAGAATTCGACAATCTCATCATCAAACAGTCGGGTGACCAGGTGGTAAGGGTAAGCGATATAGGTCGTGCGGAGCTTGGACCCGAAGATATCCGCGGTATGATGAAAATGAATGGCGTACCCATGGTTGGCGTTGCGTTGGTCCCCCAGCCGGGAGCAAACCATATTGATATCGTTGATGAAGTTTACAAGAGGCTTGAATTCATGAAAAAGGACCTTCCACCTGATATCGAGGTGGTGGTGGCCTTTGACAATACGGAGTACATCCGGTCATCCATTCGGGAAGTTGCGGATACCATCCTGATCGCTTTTTTGCTTGTAGTCGTTATTATTTTTATCTTTTTGCGTGACTGGCGCACTACGCTGATCCCCATTATCGTGATCCCTGTATCACTTGTGGGAGCCTTTTTTATCATGTATGTGGCAGGATATACCATTAACGTTCTGACTCTTTTGGCAATCGTACTGGCAATCGGACTGGTCGTGGATGATGCCATTGTGATGATGGAGAACATCTATGTGAAGATTGAAAATGGTATGGAACCATTGGAAGCAGGCCTTAAGGGTTCAAATGAGATATTTTTTGCCATTGTTGCAACTACCATCACACTGGTCGCTGTTTTTTTCCCGATCGTGTTTCTGCAAGGAATGACAGGCCGATTGTTCCGTGAGTTCAGCATTGTGCTGGCCGGAGCAGTTACAATCTCGGCATTCGTGGCCCTTACGCTTACCCCCATGCTGTCAACAAAAATGTTAAAAGCACACAGCAAACACACCTGGATATTTCGGGTTACCGAGGGTTTCTTTATCAAACTCAATGACGGGTATAAGGGTTTATTGAACTCATTCCTGAGCAAGAAATATCTGGCTCCGTTGATCGTGGTGTCCAGTTTAGGACTGATTTTCCTGTTGTGGAACGCCATTCCGGCCGAAATGGCCCCGCTCGAGGACCGCTCGCAGATCAACATCAGTACTACAATGCCTGAAGGTTCTACGTACGAGTATACCCTGTCTTATGTTGAAGATCTCGGCAAGACTGCTGAAAAATTGATCCCCGAGATTAAGAGCATTCAAACCATGGTACGCAGCGGCTTCGGTAATGTCCGGATTGTTCTCGTGGACCCATCGGAGCGGCAAAGATCACAACAGGAGATAGCCAACAAGATCACGGCAGAAGTAAGGACAAAGACCAAGGCCAGGGCAAGCGTAATTCAACAGTCGACCTTTGGCAGCCGGCGTGCCGGACAACCCGTTCAATACGTGATACAGGCACAAAATATAGAGAAGCTTCGCGAAATTCTCCCGCCTTTCATGGCAGAGGTACAGAGCAATCCAACTTTTCAGATGGCTGATGTAAACCTGAAGTTTACAAAACCCGAGATACAGATCAATATCAACCGTGACAAAGCAAATCTGCTGGGGGTATCTACACAGAATATCGGTCAGACACTGCAACTGGCGTTGAGCGGTCAGCGCTTCGGGTATTTCTTCATGAACGGAAAGCAGTACCAGATTTTAGGAGAGCTTGCACGGGAAGACAGAAACACCCCATTGAACCTGAAATCGCTGTATGTAAGAAACAATGCAGGGGACATGATCCAGTTTGACAACCTGGTCACCCTGAATGAGAGCACTGCCCCTCCGCAATTGTATCGTTATAACCGGTTTGTTGCAGCAACAGTATCCTCCGGATTGGCTGAGGGAAAGACAATCAGTGAGGGAATCGATGAAATGGATAAGATCTCGAAAAAAGTTCTTGATGAAACATTCCGGACCGCATTGGCAGGTGACTCAAAAGATTTTAAGGAAAGTTCATCAAGCCTGATGTTTGCATTCTCCCTGGCCTTGATCCTGATCTTCCTGGTACTGGCTGCTCAGTTCGAAAGCTTCAAGGATCCTATCATCGTAATGATGACAGTACCCCTTGCCGTAACCGGGGCATTGATCTTTATGTGGTATTTTAACATTACCATGAACATTTTCAGTGAGATTGGCATCATCATGCTGATCGGGCTTGTCTCAAAAAACGGTATCCTGATCGTGGAATTTGCCAACCAGCGCAAGGCAGCCGGGATGTCAAAGCTCGAAGCGATCAACTATTCTGCTGCAGCCCGTTTCAGGCCAATTCTTATGACAAGTCTTGCTACTGTTTTTGGGATATTGCCCCTGGCACTTGGCCTAGGTGAAGGCGCACAGAGCCGCGTGGCCATGGGGATTGCCGTTGTGGGCGGAATGACCCTTTCCACCTTCCTGACACTTTTCGTAGTCCCGGCAATTTATCTTTTAATATCCAATGAAACTAAAAAAGAGAATCGTAATGTTAAATAGAAGAATCTTCCTTTTTATTATAGCTGTTTTTTATCTGATTCCTGCCTATCCGCAAGAAGTATATGATCTGAATCGTTGCATAACAACGGGATTGGAAAGGAACTTTTCCATCCTTATTGCCCGGAACCGGGAAGAAATCTCGGATAATAACTACAGCCTGGGGAATGCAGGTTTTCTGCCTACACTGGATGTCAGCGGACGTTATGGCGGCACCCTGAATACGACCACACAGGAGTATGAAGGGGAAGATGATCAAGTCACACGTGACGTGCACAACACATCTGGTAATGCTGCTGTAACACTGGGCTGGACTATTTTTCAGGGCTTCAGTGCCCATACGACCTATAAAAAGCTCAACGAGCTGAAAGCTGTCGGGGAACTCAATACACAAATGGCTGTGGAGGATTTTATCGCAGAAATTGTCTCACAGTATTATCTTTATATGCAACAACTGCAGCAATACAATAATCTTGCCTATGCCGTATCCCTCTCACGGGAGCGGGCCAGGATCGATGAAGAACGCTATCTGCTGGGCGCTTCCTCCAAGCTGCAACTCCTGCAATCAATGGTTTATCTTAATTCAGACAGCTCCAGACTGGCCAGGCAGAATGAGGTCCTGAAGGCTTCCCAGGTAAAAATCAACGAGCTTATTGCTGCTGAAAATCTGGGACAGGATATCATACTGAAGGACTCGCTGATAGCCATAAACAGTGGTCTCTTATTTGATTCGCTTTACACTGCTATGGAGGAATCCAATACCAGTCTTCTGATCGCCCGCAAGAACAAAACCATATCCGGATATGACTATAAGCTGATCGCTGCAAGAACTTATCCATACCTGAACTTTTCCACCGGATACAACTATTCCATGAATACCTATGATAAGTCAGCCCTGTTAAGCCAGAAGGTAAATGGTGCGAATTACGGATTGACCCTGGGCGTGAATCTATTCGACGGTTTTAACCAGCGGAGGGACAGGGCCAATGCCCGTATTGGTATTGATGAAATGGAGCACCAGTATCGGCAAGTGGATCAGCAGGTCAAGGCTGACCTGACTACAATCTATTTTTCGTATCAGAATAATCTGATGTTGCTGAAACTGGAAGAAGAGAATCTGGAAACAGCAAAGGAGAACCTCGAAATTGCCATGGAAAGGTATAAACTGGGGAGCCTGTCGGGACTGGATCTCCGGGAAGTCCAACAAAGCCTTCTCGAGGCAGAAGAACGTCTTTTGTCGGTGCAGTACCTGACCAAACTTGCGGAGATTTCCCTCCTGCAGATTTCCGGAAGGGTTGCAGAGTACCTTACAGTAAATTAGGGCTGGGGACCAAAAGTCAGGGAAGTCCTTATACAAAAATCAATCTGAAGAGCAGGAACAACAGGCCGGAAAACAATATGGTGACGGGCAGGGTAATCAGCCAGGCAATGCCGATGGAAGATACTGTTTTTTTCTGAAGGTTTTTCAACCCGCTTCCTGCGACCATGGAACCAGCAATCCCTGATGAAAGAACGTGTGTTGTGCTTACAGGCAACCCCAGCCAGCTGGAAACTGATATTGTGCTGGCTGCAATTAATTCCGCACTTGCACCCTGGGCATAGGTTAGGTGGGTTTTTCCGATCTTTTCCCCGATTGTCACTACTATACGTTTCCAGCCAACCATGGTGCCAAGTCCCAGCGAAATGGCAATCGCCAGTATAACCCACCAGGGGGCATATTCGGTGTAGCTTTTCATTTCAGTGACCTGTGACCGGTATTCCTGTATCCATTTATTGTTGATGGCGGGCATGCCTGTTTCAGCGAGCTGCTTTAAAAGGTTCTCCGATTTTTTGGAGACAACCAGGATATTACGCCTGATATTCAAGCTATTCGTTCCCTTTAACTGTTCAAAAGAGGTAACTCCCGACAAACCGCGGTTCAATGAGTCCAGCGCGGATGTGATCTTACTGAAATCGGCCCTGGCATGAACAGGCAACCGCGAAGTATCCACCCGGGTCAGCATGGAATGCATCCTGGTGACATTGGCGTACAAGGGTTCGGGATTCCTGGTATGGTCAATGGCAAACCGTACCGGAACAATGGCGATCAGGATAATCATGATCAGTCCCACGCCCTTCTGTCCGTCGTTGGAGCCATGAGAGAAACTTACGCTGGTACATGTCAGTATCAGGATGCTTCGAATCCACAGCGGCGGAGCCTTCCTGGCAGGAGGTTCCTTGAAGATCTTCTTGTTTTTGATGACGGCCTGCAGGACATACATCAGCAACAGGGTCATCAAAAAGCCAAATACCGGTGAAATGAGCAGGGATAACCCGACATCCTTTACCTTGCTCCAGTTAAGTGCAATATCCTGACTGTTGGGTAACAGCATATAGGCAATACCGACGCCGAATATCGATCCGAGCAGGGTATGTGAACTGGAGCAGGGAATGCCGAGGTACCAGGTGCCGATGTTCCAGAGAATGGCCGTGAAGATCAGGGCCAGGATCATGGAAATGTTATGGTATATGTTGGCATCAGTAAGGGCTTCAAGTGGCAACAGGTTGATTATCCCAATGGCTACGGCTATTCCGCCTACGTTTACACCGAGGAAGTTCCACAGGCCCGACCAGATGACGGCAACACGCGGTTTCAGGGAATGCGTATAAATAACCGTTGCAACCGCATTGGCCGTATCATGAAATCCGTTTATAAACTCGAATGCAAGCGCGGCAGTAATACAAAATATCAGGAGGAGGGCAATGGAGGGTTCCAGTCCGAACATAGAAAGATGATTTCAGATAACAAATATAAAATTGTTATTCCGAATATAAAATGAAAAATGCAATTATACTTCGGTTAGAAAATCTCCTAAATGCATTTCTTTTTTATGGATTTCAGGAAAGTATCAAACGGAAAAGCAGGAAAAGCAAGCCTGAAAACAGCATGGTTACCGGGATGGTTACCAACCAGGCAATTCCAATTGCTGTGAGCGTTTTTATCTGAAGGTTTTTCAGGCCATTTCCGGAAACCATGGTACCGGCAATACCCGAGGACAGTACATGGGTAGTGCTCACCGGCAATCCGAAATAGCTGGAAGCCGAGATTGTAGTTGCAGCGATCAGATTGGCAGTGGCACCCTGTGCATAGGTAAGATGGGTCTTCCCGATCTTTTCACCGAGGGTAACCACGATTCGTTTCCACCCGATCATGGTTCCAAGCCCCAGCGACAGGGAAATCATAAAAATTACCCACCAGGGTGAATACTCTGTAAAGGACCTGATGGCAGTGAGGTGTTTATGATAATCCTTCTTCCATGAAATGATTATTGAAACAGCCCGTTGTTCCTCCAACCGGCTGATGAACGAGCCTGACCTTTTTGAAAGAACCAGAATTTGCTTCCGGGTTTGGGCACATTCTGCCTTGGACAACTCACTGAAGGTTGAAATTCCGGTAAACATGCTGTTTATTGAATCGATGCTGGCTGAAATTTCATCATAGTAAACCTGTGATGAAGCCTGAAGTTTCTGCCTGTCCAATCGGGAAAGCAATGTTTTAAGCGACTCGGCCTCAGATTTGAGTTCAACGGGATTCCTGGAATGATCCAGGGCGAATCTGGCGGGAACAATGGCAATGAGAATAATCATCAGCAGGCCCACACCTTTTTGTCCGTCATTGGACCCATGAGAGAAACTAACGAAGGTACTTGTAATAATCAGGATGGACCTGACCCATACAGGCGGGGGCTTTTTGGCGGGAGCTTCCTTAAAAAGGGTCTTGTTTTTAACCGCGCGCTGCAAAACAAACATCAAAAAGATAGCCAGGGCAAAACCGATAACCGGGGAGATCAGCAACGATAAGCCGGCGTCTTTTACTTTTCCCCAGTTCAGCAGCACATCATGGTTATTCGGAAGCAACATAAATCCAATACTCACACCGGCAATGGATCCGATAAGGGTATGTGAGCTTGAGCAGGGGATACCCAGGTACCATGTCCCGATGTTCCAGACAATGGCCGTGAAAATCAACGCCATCACGAGTGCGAGGTTATGATGGATATTGCCGTCAGTCAATGCCTCTACCGGCAACAGGTTGATGATCCCAATGGCTACTGCAATGCCTCCGACATTAACACCGATGAAATTCCATATGCCTGACCAGAAAACAGCCATGCCGGGTTTGAGAGAATGCGTGTATATAACGGTGGCAACCGCGTTGGCGGTGTCATGAAATCCGTTAATGAATTCAAAAGCTAGGGCAGCGGTAATACAAAATATGAGCAGAAGTGTGAGCGAGAAATCTAAACCAAGCATAAACGACATTTTCACTACACAAATTTAAAATTGTTAATTTTATTTCCTCAACTAATTGCATGATTTGATCTAAATAGTTTAATTTTCCGGTCTTGTTAAGGTATTTATTGGCCTACCACTCAAAATCAAAGGCGATGTACACAGAATTCGATAAAAAAATCTACGGAAAATCGAAGCTCCGGACAAAAATGCGGGGAGTAAGGAATTTCTTGCTGGTATTGCTTGGCCTTTTCTTTATTACCGTATCTTTCACCATTGTTCTTGACGTAAACGGTGCCATTGGTGACGGAATGAAAAATATCCGGTACGGATTCTTTTCCATGGGTTTGGTTGTGAGCGGAACTGCACTGATACTTGGACTTTTGTATAAAAGCAAGAAGTAAGCCACCATGCATCAGCCTTCGGCAAGGCAAAGCGATTTTAGCAGTTCGCAGGCTGCCTGCACCGAACCAATAGGCTCACAGGTAAGGGTGAGTTTGTTATTACCCTCCTTCATTCTGAATCGGGCCGGCTGTTTTTGAACAAATCCCAGAATGTTGCTGAAAGTATCTGATTTGTAGAAAACAGAATCAGGGTTGGATACGAAATACCCGATCATTTTTGCATTTTTCAGTATTAGTTTCTCAAAGCCCAGGCGGTTTGCGACCCACCGCAGCCGTACCACTTCAAGCAGTTCTCTGCTCGGTATGGGTAAGGGGCCGAATCTGTCGGTCAACCCAGATTCATACCGGATCAGGTCCTCCTCCTGTTGAATCTGGTCCAGTTCCCTGTAAAGACTCATCCTTTCCGAAACGTTTGAAATATAATCATCCGGGAAAAGCAATTCCAGATCTGTGTCTATCTGGCAGTCCTCCACAAAAACGGCATGATGGTTCTGCTCAACAGGTTCTTTGGGGGCGAACAGGTCTTTGTACTCGTTCTCCTTCAGTTCGCTGATGGCCTCATTCAGGATCCGGTTATAGGTCTCAAATCCGATGTCAGCGATAAAGCCGCTTTGCTCACCACCGAGCATGTTACCTGCTCCACGGATATCGAGATCATGCAAGGCTATATTGAATCCGCTCCCCAATTCTGACAACTCCTCAATGGCCTTAAGCCTGCGACGGGCTTCGGGGGTAAGCACCGAAAGAGGAGGCGCCATCAGGTAGCAGAATGCTTTCTTGTTTGATCGCCCCACGCGCCCCCGCAACTGGTGGAGATCGCTCAACCCAAAATGATGTGCATTGTTGATGAAGATGGTATTGGCATTCGGGATGTCAAGTCCCGATTCAATTATGGCCGTAGCCACCAGCACATCGTAATCACCCCTGATAAAATCGGTCATGGATTGTTCCAGTTCATGCCCCTCCATTTGTCCATGTGCGATACAGGTTTTGATGCCAGGACAAAGCTTACGGATCAGGGTTTCAACCTCAAGGATGTTTTGCACCCGGTTGTTGATGAAAAAGACCTGGCCGCCACGTGACACCTCGTACATGATGCCTTCACGGATGATCTCGTCGTTGAAGGAGTGTAATTCGGTAATAATGGGGTGCCGGTTGGGTGGTGGCGTATTGATGACAGAAAGATCGCGGGCTCCCATGAGCGAAAACTGCAATGTGCGGGGGATCGGTGTTGCGGTAAGGGTGAGCGTGTCAACATTCAGCCGGAGATTTTTCAGTTTTTCCTTGGCCGAAACACCGAATTTCTGCTCCTCATCGATGATCAGGAGACCAAGGTCCTTGAATTTTATATCAGCCCCCAACAGACGATGCGTGCCTATGATAATATCGATCTTCCCATCAGCAAGCCTTTTAATTATGCCGGTTTGCTCTGATCCTTTCTTAAATCGGTTGATATATTCCAGGTTGCAGGGGAAATCCTTTAACCGGTCACAAAATGTATTGTAATGTTGCAGGGCCAGTATGGTGGTGGGCACCAGGATGGCTACCTGCTTGCTGTCGGCTACTGCCTTAAAAGCAGCACGAACTGCCACTTCAGTCTTTCCGAAGCCGACATCTCCGCATACCAGGCGGTCCATCGGATTTTCCGATTCCATATCCTCTTTGATAGCCCGGGTCGTTTTCACCTGGTCGGGGGTATCCTCATAGATGAATGAAGCCTCCAGTTCATCCTGCATGTAAGTATCTGCCGCAAAGGCAAAACCTTTCTGCATTTTCCGCCGTGCATACAGATCAATCAATTCCCGGGCGATATCCTTGATTTTTCTGCTGGTATTTTGCTTTAGCTTCTGCCAGGCTCCGGTGCCCAGTTTGTACAACCGCGGTGGTTCATTTTCCTTTCCCTTGTATTTGGAGATCCTGTGCAGCGAATGTATGCTGACATACAGAACGTCATTGTCCTGGTAAACCAGCCTGATTGATTCCTGTACCTTGCCGTTGATGTCGATCTTTTCGAGTCCTCCGAACCTTCCTATTCCATGATCGATATGCACCACGTAGTCGCCCGGCTGTAAACCCTGTAGTTCTTTGAGGGAGAGCGTGCCACGGTTGGAAAAGTAATTCTGGAGGGTATATTTGTGGTAGCGTTCAAAGATCTGGTGGTCGGTATAACAACACAACAAAAGATCCTGATCAATGAATCCTTCGTGGAGCGTTTTTAAGAAAGGATGAAACCTTATATTCCGGTTGATATCATGGAAAATTGCAGTTAACCGCTCTATCTGCTTATCACTCTCGCTTAAAATGAAGTTTTTATAGCCGGTCTGGCTATGCGACAGCAAATCCTCCGCAAGCAGATTGAAGTTCTTGTTGAAGGCAGGTTGCGGTGAAGTATTGAAAACAACAGGCCGGCTACCCGGATAGAAGCCACGCGAACCAAACTCGACAATTCTGTACTCAGACAATTTGCCAACCAGGTAATGCCCTGTGGTCAACTGGTTCTCCGTTAACGGCAGGATTTCCTCACTTTTTGTTGCTCTCCTGGATATCTCATCATATATTTCATTCAGCCTGGCTGTAGTAAAGGTTATGTCACTGATCCATAATACGGAAGTATTATCTAGATAATCTGTCAGCGGCTCACTGATGTCTTCAAGGGTAAGTTCCTGGACATTCGGAAGAATGCTGATCCTATCATGAAGCTCTTTTGAAAGCTGGTTGTCGATATCAAAGGTCCTGATCGATTCCACCTCGTCACCAAAGAAATCAATCCGGTAAGGGTCGGGATTGGCAAAAGAGAATACATCCACCAGGCTGCCCCTGATGGCATACTGTCCAGGTTCGTAAACAAAATCTACCTCCGAGAAACGGTACTCCTCCATTACTTCCTGGAGAAAGCTAAGGGATAGCTTTTCTCCTTTCGTAAGATGTAAGGTATTCTTTTTTAGTTTTTTATGCGTAATAACCTTTTCAGCAAGACCTTCGGAACAGGTAACCACGATGAGAAAGTCTCCTTCGTGGTATGGATTTTCCGATCCCAGCCGGTTGATAACATTGGTTCGCAGAATTACATTGCCGTTATCAATCTGGTTGTAATGAACAGAACGTTTGTATGATGAGGGAAAGAACAAAACCGACTCACTACCCAGCAGGTTTACAAGATCGTTGTACACATAAGCTGCCTCTTCTTTCTCAGGCAGGATGATGAGATGCGTACCCGGCAATTGCGGGATTGTCGCTGCAGCAAGCAGGCTCTTTGATGAGCCGGAAAGGCCTGAACAGTTCGCTTTTAAGCTGTCACTCTCACGGAGTTGTTTCAGCAGGCTTCTGCAGGAAGGATGCTGACGATAAATGCTGATGAGTTCTGATAATGCCACAAATAATTCGGTCCGAAATGAGGGACAAAATTAGGTATTATTGGCGTATTTCGACCAAACAATGCGACCATCTTCCAGATTACCCTGTGGAGACTGTTATTCCAATGCAAGATTTCCTGTTAAGGTGTATCCTGTCCAAAAGAAAGCGGTGAACATCATTTTTTGGATGTAGGATCCATGAAAATAATATGCATATTCCGATGTATCGATAAAACTCACACTAAAGGCAGTACGATCTTTGAAAAACACCTCTTTTTTCAACTAAAATATTTACTACTTTTAACCGGGTGATGAATTAAAGAATATCCTTTCCCATACATGAATCGCCCTTGCCCGTATGGAGGAGGTATAAACATGAAGTATTCAAACGCTGAGTCAAATAAAAATCTGATAAAAAAATATCCCTCCATTGGGGTGTGTGGTCTTGATTGCGGTCTTTGCCCAAAAGAATTTTTCTCAAGGCACCTGTCCTGCAAAAAAGTCATGTGGAATCTGAATTTTATAAAAACATACGGAATTGGAAAATTCATGGAACAACAAGAATGCCGGATAAAACTGCTTGAGACAATGATCGAAAATTTTGATGATGGCCGGTCAAGGAGTTTTTTTTGCAAGGCTGCTGCTTTACATGAGGTTGCCATCCTGAGTAGTTCAATAGAAAAGGCAACCCGGAAAATCAATACGGACAACACCAATCGAAATGATACTAAAACAAAAGCAAAAATCTTTAAGGAAATACTTTATGAAATGGCTTTGTGACGATAACAGGAGTTCTTAAAGTCTGAAAAGGAATTCATGCGGACCGATATAGCGGTATTGACAGCTGTTGCCAAATAAAATAACTGTGCTTTCGATTTTTAAACCTCAATAAACCCTACAACATGAAAACGAAGAATGGGATTCTTTATGCACTTTTTCCAGCAGTAATTACAATCAGCTTGTATTTGGTTTTCTATTCAAGAATTGAGACCAGACCAAGTGATGCAGGATTTTGGCTTATTATTGCTTTGGGTATGTCATTAGGTGTTGCATTGACCCGGTTATTCCAATTGGTTAAAGAAAAAAACAAGGAATAATCAGTTGAGATAAATTTGCCTGGATTCCAGGGATTTTTCGAGATCCGCCCCCCAAGCTGCATGAATAATAAATCATTATTTTTGATCCAAAATTATGATCTATGAAAGTCTTCAAATTCGGCGGTGCCTCGGTAAAGGATGCTTCATCTGTCAGGAATATCGGTGTTATCCTGAAAGACTATTCCGATGACCTGGTGGTTGTTATTTCAGCCATGGGTAAAACCACGAACGCCCTCGAACAGGTGTTGCATGCCTATTTGGCGGGTGACAGACCACTCGCTTTATCGGGATTACATGCCATCCGTGATTATCACCTGGAGATTGCCCGCTCCCTGATATCACAGCGGGGTCATGCCCTGTTCAACGAGCTGGACAACATCTTTACCGGCATGGAAAGAAGACTGGACCATCAACCGACAGGTTCCTACAACCAGGAATATGATCAGCTGGTATCGCTTGGAGAGATCATTTCCACGATAATCGTCAGCAATTACCTCAATTATAGCGGTATTGCCAATGAATGGACTGATGCCAGGCTTTACCTGAAAACCGACGGTACATTCCGGGAGGGTAAGGTGGAGTGGGATATAACCGACCGGCTGATCCGCAAGAGGTTTGATTTCAGCGGCACGCACCTTTATATAACACAGGGATTCATCGGATCGACCGTGAACAACCTTACAACCACTCTTGGAAGGGAAGGATCGGACTACACGGCTGCCATTCTGGCCTATGTGCTTTCGGCTGATTCTGTCACGGTGTGGAAAGATGTTCCCGGCGTACTGAATGCTGATCCCAAATGGTTTGATGATACCATAAGGCTGGAAAGAATTTCCTACATGGACGCCATTGAACTGGCGTATTACGGGGCAAGCGTTATTCACCCGAAAACAATCCAGCCATTGAAGAACAAGGGCATCCGGTTATATGTGAAATCATTCCTGCATCCTTCCGATCCGGGAACTGTGATCGGCGAAAACGATTATGAGAAGCTGATTCCTTCCTTCATTTTTAAAATGGACCAGGTATTGATCCACGTGTACCCGGTTGACTTCTCCTTTATCGCTGAGGACAACCTTGAAAAGATCTTCCGCTGTTTTGCAGGGTATGGCCTAAAAATCAATCTGATGCAAAACTCCGCTGTTAGCTTTGATGTTTGCGTCAACAATGACCGGAGCCGGATCCCCGGGGTACTGGCCGACCTCGAGAAGGAATTCAGGGTAAGCTCTACAACCGGACTTGAACTGATCACCATCCGGTATTATGATAACGCCACCATTTCCAGGGTGCTCGTAAACAAGGACCTGCTGCTGACCCAGCGAACCAGGAATACAATTCAGATGGTAGTAAAGGATCTGGGTGAGGCTTCAGTTGTAAGTGAAAAGAGTAATGTGAAAAATGAAAAGAGGAAAATGAAAAATGAAAAGTGAAAAATGATCGGGGAGCAGGATGATTTACCACTTTTCACTATTTCATGTCTTGAGGCGTCAGCAAAGGATCGGCCGACTGTTTATAGAACTCTTCCTGCAATTGCAGCGTGGCAGTATCGTTTTTCACGCGTTTGAGAAAGCCAACAAAATCAGTCACCTCAGCATCCACGACGGCTTTTCCCAACTCGGCAGAGGCTGCGGTAGCACCTGTATTGTAATGATTCGGATACTGTGCATACCACCAGATACCGGTATAGGCATCCAGACTTTTTAATCTTTGCAGGTCAGCTCCGGTCTCCTCCACAATCGCATCCTTGTGAACGAGGTCCGGCCTGTTGGCCATCATGGAGGAAGTCTCGAATTCTGCACCATGACCGCCGGGATTATCAGATTTTGTAAGCTTTTTCACCGTTTCGGGATAAATGGATTCATCCGGCAAACCGTAAACATAGACGGCATAGTTCTTTTTTGTATGGAGCAAAGACATGCAGAAGTACTCCAGCCATACATTGCCTCCATGTCCATTCAGAAGAATAATCCTGGTGAATCCGTTCCGGGAAAGTTCATCAAGTGTTTCTTCCATCATCTTCCAGATCAATTCGGGGCTGTAGGAGATGGTACCAGGCTGATGCCTGGCTTCATTGATCTGGCCGAAGTAGTATTCGGGGAATACTACGGCATACTCCTGCAGAGCTGCCTTTACTGCAGTGGCCCTGATGTTGATCAGATCGGTACCGAGCGGCAAATGATTGCCATGTTTTTCGATGATCCCCAGCGGAATAATGCAGGTTCGGGACGATTGGTCGATTGCCTTGATGAAAAGCGGAACCGTGAGCTCTTCATACTTGACCGGAAGTCCCGATCCCTGTGCCTGAGCAAAAAGCCCGGTTCCTGCCATCAATAGCAGCGTAAAGCATGTAATTCGTTTCATATAGTCTATAATTTATGATAATAGGTAAATCCTGCTTGAAGGATCTGGCTTCGGGAGCCATTAAAGTAAAAAGTGCTGGCATTGAGCGGGAAAAGATTGGTAAGGGCATTGCTGTATATTGCCCTGATGCCAAAGGCTCCTATTTTTGTATGAAATTCCACCCCCAGACCGCCTGTGAATCCAAATTCCCATTTGGCAGGCAGCGGCTGCTCATAGTAAGTCCCGTAGAATGCCGTGTCCATAGCGATTGATTCCTTCTCATCTTTTATCCAGGTAATGTAAGGCCCGATGGTAAAAGCGAACCTCAGCATCTTACTGCCTGCAATAAATACTGCCTGCATGGGTAAATTCAGCACCTGCAATTTTCTTTTATAACTGCCAAGTGTATCCGCGTCTTCTGACCAGCCTTCCCCGGCAAAATTCAATTCCATCTGCAGGCCGATATGCGGTTCAGAAACGTGGCGAACCACCAACCCCATTGTTGCAGAGG
This sequence comes from Bacteroidales bacterium UBA5072, assembly GCA_002415855.1. Classification (GTDB taxonomy): domain Bacteria; phylum Bacteroidota; class Bacteroidia; order Bacteroidales; family UBA10428; genus UBA5072. The sequence goes on along the minus strand of DIAS01000107.1, from coordinate 13,423 downwards.
TCATCGGATTCTGTTTTACAGTCGGGGTGAATGCTACCCGGCTTATGTTGACACCGCCTGTGATCCCGAGGTGCGTTGTTGGTGTGAACGGTTTCTGGGCTTTAAGGGTCATTACATCAACAAACAGCACAATAAGGAAAAGGATCCGTTTGAACATGACAGCCGGATTAATTGAGCAATGGAAAAAAATCAGGTCAGGTTGTCCTCCAGGGCTGACAGAAGTGCTTTCGAAACTTTCCGCGGATGATTCTTCTTGATTTCCTTCAACATTTCAAAGGCTTTGTAACCGTACTCCACCAGACCTATCGGATTTTTATCAAAGTTATAACTGCCGATGCAAAAATCCAGTTTTTCAATTATTTCATCAAACTCGGTATGGTCGAGTTTCCGGAAGGCTTGTGCGGCAAGTTCACAAGCATCTCGGAGTCTTTCACTTTTTGTGTCCATGAACAAATTTGTTTTATGATTAATAGACTAAAGTTAATCCAATTTTTCCGTTAATCTGCAAGCTTGGTTGCCAAACGCTGATGAACAAGGTTCTTAAGTGATTCATAAGAATGATCCTCCGGAAATACAGGTTTCAGGAATTCTACGGAGACTTTCCTGAACAACCTGGGTATTCTCGCTCCTGAAGGAAGTATATTGAAGGAACCTTTTATGGCTACCGGTACCACCGGCACCTTCAATTCACGGCTCAGTATGGCGAAGGTCTGCTTGAACTCGCCGATTTTACCGGTCTGGGTCCTTGTGCCTTCGGGGAAGATCATCAGGTTCTTGCCGTTCTTAAGTACTTCGGCCAGTTTCTGTATGGACAGTTTCAGGTCCTTGTTGACGTCCACCAGGATGATATTGTTACGGTTGGCCAGGAATCGCAGGAAAGGGTTCCGGAAGTGTTTCTCTTTTGCATACACGTATGTTTTCTTCATGAGCTTGCGTTTCAGCAGGGAGGCGACCAGAAAACCATCAAGAACACTCTGGTGGTTTGGTGCTATGATACAGGCCTCCTCAGGAATGTTTTCCAGACCTCTGGCTTTCAGCCGCATGGACATTTTGAAGATGACCTGAAACATGTTCTTCAGCATGTTGTGCGTAAACCAGGATTCAGGTAGTTTCAGATGCACTTTTTCCTTAAGGATCTGTGACCAGCTGATGCCTTCAAAGTTCAGCCTTGTCTTCTTGTGATGGATATGATCCGCCAGTTTGGCAATTGATGCGTAATCGGCAAGACTGTTTTCGGGAACATCGACACCAAAAGCAGTTTCAATAAAAGTTGATAAACTCACCCGGCCGAGTGAATCAAGGGCCAGGTCCAGCTCAATATGATCGTTGGGATGAATGGGCTGTTGTGTTTCGTCCTCCAGGAATTTCTTGATGGCTTGATATTCGCGTGTTTTGGGTTCATCCTGGGCAGCATGTTTTCTTGAACCGGCCAGTTCGGGCAGGAGGTAACGCTTGATCTTGCTGAGCCTTGTTTTCGGCAATTCAGCAGATGTAATGTGAAACCTCAATACCTTCTTATGTGGTGAAACCATGCGGTTCACCTGGTCGAATACATTCCATCGGAAATGTTCCTCGATATCAGTGACACCGCTTTCACTGAGCTTCCGAAAGTCAGGCAGAATAATCGCCTGCAGTATCCCGTCTTTCAGAAAAACACCAACTTCTTTTACAAAAGCAGATTGTTTGAGAATAGCCCGCTCAACTTCTTCGGGATTGATGTTCTTTCCGTTTGGTAATACTATAATTTCTTTTTTGCGTCCGGTAATATGCAGGTATCCCTGTTCATCCAGGAAACCAAGATCACCGGTATGCAACCAGCCATCATGGAGGATTTCGGCTGTTTCCTCAGGTTTATTGTAATAGCCCTGCATGACGTTCTTGCCGAATACGACGATCTCACCATCCACAAATTTGATCTGGATGCCGGGAAGAAGATGTCCGGGAACACCGGGTAATATCTTTCCTGGACGGGTAAAGGTGATCATGGGTGCGGTTTCCGTCATGCCATACCCTTCGAGGATTTCGAACCCCAGTACCTTGAAAAGTCTGACTACATCATGATCTACGGGAGCTCCACCGCAAACCAGGTACCGCAGGTGTCCGCCAAATTTCTTATGCACAGAGCCGAACAATATCCTGGAAAAAGTCAATGAATCCACAGCACCGGCTATTTTCAACATTGTCCTTGCAATTGCGCTGCTGTTGATCTTTTCCTTCAGTCCTTTGTAAATCAACTGATAAAGCCGGGGCACGCCGATCATCATACTTACCCCGTATTGTTTCAGCGTGGCCATCATGTCCTCTGCTGCCAGCGAAGTATTAAGCACCATGGTTGCACCCACATAAAGCGGGGCGATGATGGTACCCACCAGGGGCAGAACATGGTGAAAAGGCAGCAGGATCATCACCCTGTCATCAGGGGTATAAATCACAACATCATGACATACAGCAATAAGATTTGTGAGTATGTTCTCAAAAGACAGCATAACACCTTTTGGATTGCCTGTAGTTCCGGAAGTGTAAAGGATCATCGCTGTCCGTTCATGATCCTGGATGCAAAAATCCTCAGTTTCATGAACCGATTGTTCCTCAGGAAGATCATCGAAAATAAAAACTTCCGGTGCCTGGCCCACTTCTGCCAGAGACCGCCGCATCAGGGCCTGTTTTTCTGCAGAGCAAAATACTACCCGTGGAACACTGTCTTTGAGAATAACACTGATATCCTCCTGTGCAGAGAGTGCATCTATTGGTACAAGGATGGAACCGGTTTTCCATATGGCATAAACCGCAACAATCCATTCAGTCCGGTTTTCGGAAAATATCACAATACGTTCGTTGCTGATGCCATTCAGCAGTCTGGCATATTGGTCGATCCGCAACAGGAGATCGTCATAGGTAAGATTGATGTTCTTCCCAACAAGCGCAGCCTTTTCACTTTTCCCTATTAATTTTATCATCTTCCAGGTTTAAACTGCGCGAATTTACGACAATTTGTCAAGAATGTCAAGCCGCATAATTTTAGGCAGGCTTTACGCAAAGGGCATCATTCAGGGCGATGATGGCCTTTTTATAATCCTCGCGTCCGATAACAAACTGCATGTTGACCTGCTTGAGCGATTGTGAAATGGCGTCGACATTGATATTATTGGAGGCCAGTGCCGCGGTAGCCTTGGCCATAATACCAGGTTGTGCAATGTTGGTCCCCAACGTGCATACCAGGGCAACCTGCTTGACAGTCACTTCATAATATCTTTCCCGGAGCTCTTTTACCAGGTCCTCCGTCAGATCCTCCTCCCAGATAACCTGGGTGATGCTGTTGGCATTTGTTGCCTTCAGGATATAACTGATGTTGTATTGTTCAAAGGCCTGCATGATGTTGCGGTCAAACCCGACCTGGCCTACCATCAGAGGATCGTGTATCTCAATTGCGATTACCTGGTCGGTTCCCGAAATGATCTCAACTTTTGACCGCTCTCCGACATAATCATTGGAAATCAGTGTTCCGGGGTGATCCGGTTCAAAGGTATTCTTGATCCGGATATTGATCTTGGCCATTTCGAGCGGTTTTGAAGCTTTCGGATGAATAGCCTCCATGCCGATATCAGCCAGCTGATCGGCCACGTTAAAGTTGGTGAATCCAACCGGAATCGATTTATCAACGCCAACAATATTCGGATCTGCAGATGACAAATGAAATTCCTTGTGAATGACCGCTTCATCAGCTTTAATCTCCACGGCTACTTTGCTGAATGTGACTTCGCTGTAGCCCCGGTCAAATTCGCGCATGATCCCTTCAGTACCCTTGGTGTAACCGGTGACAATGGGAATGGTAGCAGAAAAATCCAGGTTCTTGAATGCCTTGTGTATGCGTTCATCAATGGTTAAATATTCGGAGTCGTTAAAACCGCAAAGATCCACAAAGGTGGCATTGATACAATTGTGCTCCAGAATATTGACGGAATTGAAAGCTGCATGGGCCTCGCCGATGGATGATAGGATTTCCCTTGCAGCCAGCAATATGTTCTGCCGGTTAACATACCCTGTTGCCAGAACATCGGCCAGACTGTTCAGGTAATTCTTGGCCTGCATGATCCGCCCTGTAATGAATTCATCGGCTTTTATCTGGTCAAGGCCTATGCCAGAAAAAGTACGGTTGATGGCAATAAGCTTTTCCAACAATTCCAGCAATGCCTGGTTATAATCTTCAAGATTGACAAACTTGAGGTATATTCCGGGCTCTTTGGTTTTCTTATGTTCCAGAAGCCAGTTGGTGACATTGTTGTATGCCGAAACCACAAAAACACGGTTATAGTAACTACATCCGTCACAGGGCTTCATGATGATATTGTTCATTACATCCTCAAACTTGGACATGGATGTACCACCAATTTTTTCTACGGTCAGCATTTTTATGAATAATAATTAAAATGTAATGTATATTTTTAGAATTGGGCAAAAATAATAAAAAAAAAGTGACTGGTAACTGGTGACTGAAGTGAAACCAAAGAAAAAGCATTTGAATATCAGTCACATGTTACGGGTGATGCTTTTAATTTACAGCTCCACCCTGAACAAGGCCTTGTTGAAACGTTCGCCTTCCTGCGTGTAGTAATTGCATCCCAGGACCATGGCAAGGACTTTTTTGATGATTTCCGTTTCACCCGGATTCATGTACCAAACTTCGGTAAACTGGATCATGCTGATATCGTCGCGGCTGAAACCGGCAGCGGCTTCAATCTTCCTTACCTGATTGGGTGTAAGCTTCTCCCGGGTCAGATGGTCATATGCAGTTATTTTGCCCGAATAAACCATCCCGAAGATGCTGTCCACCAGCATGCGGTGGTGCAATCCTTTAAGGCAATGCGCTATCCAGGCATCATCCGGATTTGGATTCTGAATGATTACGTCATAGATAATCGTGTCTGCGATAACAAAACCGGGGACAGAATCGTCCGCGAACCTGCTTTCTGCAGCAGGCAATGGTTGTTTACCGTTTCTGCAGGCGGCAATGATCAGTAACAGAACAATGCAGGCAAATAATTTGTTATTCATAAACATAAGTTTAATATGTTGTTCAATTCCCCAAAAGTGTAAAAGTTTATCTTTGTCATTTCATACAAAAGTAAAAATAAATGAAAAAATTCCGGTTTACCGCATACCTCATTCTGCTGATTTTACTCGTTTCCTGCAGGGCCTATCATGATTCCACCGAAATAACCGAAAGCGATCTTCACAACCATATACAGTACCTGGCATCCGATGCATTGCAGGGCCGGAGTCCTGGTACCACGGGCGATGTTATAGCCGGAAAGTACCTGAAAGAACAATTTAAAAAGTTAAAAATACAGGCTGTTCAACAGGAGTTTTCGTTTGTCCAATCCTACCGCAGGGGACCTGAAAATAAACTCGTGATCAATGACAGGGAGATCCCCGCATCTTCCTTCACGCCGGTTGCATTCTCCAAAGACACGATGATCTCTGCTTCTGCCGTCTTCGCAGGTTATGGGCTCAACGTGGAAGCAGATTCCTTTAAGTGGAATGATTATCTGGGACTTGACGTTAAGAACAAGTGGGTACTCGTCCTGCGTGGTGTGCCGGATATCCCCGATGCCAGGGACCTGCTGAATATGGGTTCCGATGATCGCGACAAGGCCATGCTGGCCCGGGATAATGGTGCTGCCGGAATTATTTTCGTTTCCGGCTTTCAGTATGATCCGGAGGATATCCTGCTGGAAGTAGCGGCCAAACAAGCCGTTGTTGACATGGCAGCTATACAGGTAACCAGACCAGTGGCTGATATTTTGCTGTCTTCGGGAGGTCTCGGTATCCGTGAGGTTGAGACAGCCATAGCATCCGGACGGAAGCCTCTCAATCTCTCACTTCAGGCAAGTGTCAGCGCCCGGACGGATATTGAAAGTGTTACAGGGAAAACCAGCAACTGGTTTGCCGTCCTGGAAGGATCAGCGCCGGGTTTGAAGGATGAATATGTGGTGGTGGGGGCACATTACGACCATCTGGGGATGGGCGGTCCGGGAAGTTCCTCAAGACGTCCCGACACGATCGCCGTTCATAACGGAGCCGATGATAATGCATCAGGGGTTTCAGCCATGCTGGAGATCGCAGAGAAACTCAGGAGCAACCAGGGTTCCCTTAAAAGGTCGCTGATATTTGTGGCGTTTGGCGCAGAGGAGATGGGCCTGCTCGGCTCGAAGTATTTCGTGAATCATCCCCCGGTCGATCTGTTAAGCATAAGTGCGATGGTCAACCTGGATATGGTGGGACGGTTGGATACCCTGAAAGGAATTCAGATCGGAGGCACCGGTACATCTGCCGAGGCGGATACACTCATCAAACTCAGCAATGCTGCAGTAGGGTTCAGATTGGCTTTGAACCAGGAGGGCAGTGGCCCGTCGGACCATTCTGCATTTTACGGGAAAAATATCCCGGTGTTTTTTATAACCACCGGTGCACATACCGATTACCATACACCGGAAGATGATGTTGACAGGATCAATTTCCCCGGTATGAAGGCGGTTACGGATTTCGCCTATCGTCTTATTCTCAGCATCGACCGGGAACCAGGCAAACTGACCTTCAAAGAGGCAGGTCCCAGGGAATCACCTGCTGCAAGCGTAAGATTTAAGGTAACGCTGGGATTTATGCCTGATTTCAGCGCCACAGATGTGGAAGGTGTCCGGGTAGATTTTGTTTCGAAGGGAAAGGCGGCTGAAAGGGGAGGTATAAAAAACGGGGATGTTATCACGGCAATTGACGGAATGGCTGTTAAAAACATCTATGATTATATGTACCGGCTATCCAAGCTTTCCAAGAATCAGATCATCAGTGTGGAAATCTCGAGGAACGGTAAAAAAGAGGTACTCATCATTCAACTTTAAAGGTATGGAGCGTAAACGGATTTTTATCTGGATCATATTGTGGACAACAGCCTTGTTAATAACACTGGCTGCTATTGTCTACCAAAACCTCACCGGGCCAACGCATCCGGCAAGAACCAGGTTCAGGATTTCTGACAGCCAGGAGTATATGTTGAAGCTGCCCCGAAGCCATGGTGGAGAGACGGATTGTCCTGTCGAACTTGGAATCGCCGACAGCCTGGTAACCGGGGAGCTGTACTTTCGTCGTTATCCCACAAACGAGGATTGGCAAATGGCAGTCATGACCCGCAAGGAGGGTAAACTTGTGGCTTCACTGCCTCATCAGCCTCCTGCCGGCAAGCTGGAATATCATCTTTTGCTGAAACGAAACGGGCAGGTTTTCCGGATGCCATATGGAGAGCAGGTTATCATTCGTTTCCGCGGTGATGTGCCTGCCGGAATCATTATTCCGCATGCCTCCCTGATGTTCGTTTCCATGCTCCTTTCAAACCTCACTTTGCTGCTGGCCCTGTTCAATTTTAAGCAATATCGTGCCTATACCTGGATCACCGCGGTGATCCTGTTTATCGGGGGACTGATACTGGGTCCCCTGGTCCAGAAATATGCCTTTGGACAGTACTGGACAGGATTTCCAATGGGATTTGATCTGACCGACAACAAAACCCTGATCGCGTTCATCTTTTGGCTGATAGCCCTTGCCGGGAACATGAAAAGGAACCGCAGGTACCTTACTGTTCTGGCTGCCGTAGTAATGCTGGTCATTTTTTCGGTTCCTCACAGTGTCAGGGGTTCGGAATTGGACCCGTCAACAGGAGATATTAAAACAGGCGTGATAATGTTCAATCCGTCACAAAGGCAATGACAAGAAAACGAATTTTAATTGGTGTCTCCAGACTATCCCCGAATTATGCCAGCTGGCTGTATCAGCTGCACAGTGGACTGGAGCTTGTTGATTTCTATACCCTGGATGCTTCTGAGCTGGCCGCACAATTTGATAGTATATCAGGGCTTTTGCTTACAGGCGGAGGGGATGTCGATCCGGGTCTTTATGACCGGGCGGAGGATCTTCCCTATTGCAGGGGTATCGACGCCAGGCGTGACCGGCTTGAAACTGGACTCATTGATCTGGCTTTTGAGCTCGGCATTCCCATTTTGGGTATCTGCCGCGGGCAGCAGATACTGAACATCGTAAAAGGGGGATCCCTGTATTCGGACATACCTGCTTTTATCCAGGAACCGCTTGAACATTACAGTGAAAGCGGGGATGTCTGGCATCCGGTCAGTATTGATCCCGGATCCTTGTTATTCAGGCTCTCACGGACCACTAACGGGAGTGTCAACAGCTCCCATCATCAGGCGATCAACAGGATCGGCGATGATCTTTCAGCCTCTGCCGTAAGTTCCGATGGTCTCGCGGAAGCCATTGAATTCAAGCACGCGGCCAATCATCCCTTTTGCCTTGCCGTTCAATGGCATCCGGAAAGGATGAATATTGATGATCCGCTTTCAGGTTTACTGGGAAGAGGTTTTATTGAAGCAGCCAGCAATAAAAGATAAAAACAGAACACCCTTTTCTGTTCTCTGAACACAGTTCACTGCTCACTGTCACTATTCACCATGCTCTGTTTCACCGGAATGCTGAACCCAAAAGTACTGCCCTTCCCCAAAGTACTGTTAACCCAGATATCGCCTCCGTGTGTACGGATAAACTCTTTACACAACCGGAGGCCCAAACCTGTACCGTTTTCGGCAGATGTTCCTTTTCTGGAGAAATAGCTTTCGATCTGAAATAATTTATCCAGGTCTTCCGGGGTCATCCCGACACCGTTGTCACGAACCTCGATGGTTGTTTTGCCGTTCTTCACAAAAGCGTCGATGCTGATAATGCCCCTGGAAAAGGAGTATTTAATAGCATTGGATATGAGGTTGCGAAATACCGTTTTGAGCATTTCCTTATCCCCTTTGATCGTCAGCGATGAATCGATGGAACAGTGGATGGTCAGTTCTTTCTGATCTGAAATTGTTTTCAGGTTCTTTATCTCCTCGTCAACCAGGCTTCGAAGGACAAGCTCGGCCGGTTTAAATGGCAAGCCCTTCAGTTGCATGAGTGCCCAGTCGAGCAGATTCTGAAGCAGACTGTAGGTTGTGACCGATGTGTCGTAAATGATCTTTGCCTTTCTCAGGGAAGCTGTCTTGTCATCATTGTGCAAATTCTCCGTGATCATTTCAGACATGTTGATTATCAGGTGGAAGGCATTTCGAAGGTCATGCGCAATGAGCGCGAAGAACTTGTCCTTCGATACATTCAACTGCTTCAGTCTTTTCTCTGCTGCCAGGAGATCAAATTCTTTCAGCTTTCTTTCAGTAATATCGGTAAAGGTGATAACCCAGCCTGTTACTCTGCCACGTTCTGTTTTTGCGGCCACCACCTGGAGGTGGTAGTAACGGGTATGACCCAGGTGTGAGAATTCGATATCCGAGGTGAAACCATCCGTCAGGACGGCCAGGCATGGCAGAACCTCAAAGACAGGATCCACGGGTTTCCCGACCCGCCAGGCAGCAAGTTCGGGAAGGATTTCGGAAGCGGCCGGATTAAAGCTAATCAGGCACCTGTCCTCATCGAGGATGACAACCCCAACGGTCATGCTGCTGAAAACATGTTCCAGTGCCATGGGTACATTTTCCAACAGGCGATACCGGTAGATGCCAAAGGCGGTAAGTATACCGGCAATGGAGAACGAGAAAGGACTCAGGTCAATGTTATAAGGACTGCCCCCGATAAGGTAGATCAGATAAAAACACCAGGGTATGCCGAGGGCCAGCAGCATGATAATGGCCCTTTTACGACTTTGTCCTGCAGTCCTTCTGAACATGAGAAAGTATAAGAGGCAGCTCAGCATGAGCATCAGATTGGCATAGGCCTGATGAACCCAGTACCAGGGTCCTGCAGTGAAGGCGGCCAGAACAAAGTCAACTTCTGTACTTAGCTTTATTTCACGGTAGAACAGGTTGCCAAAGTTCGTGTACTCTGTCGTGAGCGTGAAAAAGGAAAGCAGGAACATGGGAACAATCAGCCATGGTTTAAGCAAACGCCCCATGCCCGTATACTGAGCGGCCATAATGACAAAGAGGGGTGGCAGAAAGGAGATGCCGAAATATTCAATTTTCAGCCAGAACAGGATCTGTTCAAGGTTGAGGGCCTGCAATTCAAAGGCATAGCCCAGGGAATACAAGCCAAGAAAGGCCATGATAAATGTATAGGCCAGCGCTCCGGGCGATTTGTAAAAGCGCAACGCATAAAAGCCCAGGGTAAGGTTAATGATGGCGATGGAAAGCAACAATATGCTGTAGGGATGTGACACACTTCCTGAATTAATTACAATAAATATAATGAAAATAGACCGTTTAACAGCAAAACATGGAATAAAATGAAGAAACTGGCTTGGTTATTTGTTGAAAGTCAGCCTGCTGCCTCTGTGCTGTTCATTAAACCTGCCATTTTCGTAAACCAGGTTGCCATTTACAAATGTATGGGTAATCGTGCTGCTGAAGGATACTCCGGTAAATGGAGACCAGCCGCATTTATACAGCAGGTTATCTGCAGAGACAGTCCAGTGCGAGAGGGGATCAACAATAACCAGGTCTGCAAAATACCCTTCGCGGATGAAACCGCGCCGGTCGATACGGAAGGCTTCTGCGGGGGCATGGCACATTTTTGTCACAACCTGTTCGGGTTGTAACATGCCCTTCGTACAGAACTCAAGCATGGCAACCAGAGAATGCTGTACAAGGGGACCTCCTGAAGGAGCCCTAAAATAGGTGTTTTGTTTTTCCGCTAAAGTATGCGGGGCATGGTCGGTGGCCACCACATCTATTTTGCCCTCAATCAGACCTTGAAAAAGGGCTTCCTTGTCCCTGGCCGTTTTAATAGCCGGGTTCCATTTAATGAGGTTGCCGTGGGTGAAATAATCGCGGTTATCGAATACCAGGTGATGAACACAGACTTCCGCGGTGATTTTTTTGGCTGAAAGCGGCATGTCAGATCGCAACAGTTCAATTTCACGGGCTGTGGAAAGATGAAGGATGTGCAGCCTGGTTCCGTATTTTTCTGCCAGCTCAACGGCAAGAAGGGAAGAGCGGTAGCAGGCATCCTCATCGCGTATCACCGGATGAAAGTACACGGGCACGTCATCGCCAAACCGCGCTTTTGCTGAGGCAGTATTGCCTCTGATGATTGATTCATCTTCGCAATGAACAGCAATCAGCATGGGTGATTTGGAGAATATATCCCTGAGGGTTTCGGGGTTATCCACCAGCATGTTGCCGGTAGACGCGCCCATGAAGATTTTAATGCCGCAAACACGGGTGGGATTTGTTTCCAGCAATTCGCCAAGGTTATCATTGGTGGCACCCATGTAAAATGAGTAATTGGCCATGGAAACTTCGGAGGCCCGGCGGTATTTTTCTTCGAGCAAGATTTGTGTGGTGGTCTGCGGATTGGTATTGGGCATGTCCATATAGGAAGTGATTCCACCGGCAACGGCTGCCCTGGATTCGCTGCTGATATCCCCTTTGTGGGTGAGGCCCGGCTCCCTGAAATGGACCTGATCGTCAATAGCCCCGGGCATCAGGTAACGGCCCTTCGCATCGATGACCATGTCGGCTTTCACTTGTAATGGTTCGCCGTCATACACTACTTTGTCGATCAGGTTGTCCCTGACAAGCACACTTCCCCGGGCCTGTTTGCCCTCATTGACAATTACTGCATGGGTGATAAGGGTGGTACTCATAACCGGATTATCTTTTATAAGGGCGGTAAATGCTTCGAAGTTTCATACGCAAAACTCCCCAGAAGGCTTCGTTGAAGATCCCGCCGGACATTTTAGAAGTTCCTTCGCGGCGGTCTGTAAAAACGATGGGGACTTCCTCAATCCGAAATCCCAGTTTCCATGTTGCGAACTTCATTTCGATCTGGAAGGCATAGCCTTTAAAACGGATATTGTCGAGCCTGATTGTCTCAAGTACTATACGCCGGTAACACTTGAATCCCGAAGTAGTATCGTAAATTTTCATTCCGGTAACGAGGCGTACGTATACTGAAGCAAAATAGGACATCAGGACGCGACCTATGGGCCAGTTCACCACATTTACACCCGATTTGTAGCGGGATCCGATAGCCAGGTCGGCCCCCTGCTGGCAGGTCTGGTACAGAACCAGCAGGTCAGCGGGATTGTGGGAGAAATCGGCGTCCATTTCGAACATGAAATCATAATCCTTATCAAGGGCCCATTTAAAGCCAGTGATGTATGCGGTTCCAAGTCCCTGTTTCCCTGATCTTTCGAGAAGGAACAGCCGATCCTGGAATGAAGTTTGGAGGTTTTGCACGATGGATGCCGTTCCGTCAGGTGAGCCATCGTCAACAATAAGGATATGAAATGTTACAGGAAGTGAGAAGATGGAACGGATCATCTTTTCAATGTTTTCCTTCTCATTATAGGTAGGAATGATTACAAGCGCCCTGCTCACATGATATTGAATTAGATGGGTACGAAGATAGGGTATTATTTGATTTTTTACAGGTATCAGGGGCAGGAGAGCGTAAAAAATTCCATGGGAGTGTCAGGACAGGCAGGTGAAGCAGGAATAGAATACGCTATGGATCAATGGGGTGGTTGTTTTGCAAAATATTAGATACAAAAAAAGGCAATTATGTTTGTTTATATGAATTGAATTATGTTACCTTTGCACCCGCTTTAGTTCTTAAGGTATTGGTTGCAGGGAGAAACAAAAAAGATTTAAAAAATCTTGCGAATTAAAAAAATGTTTTTACCTTTGCAACCTCTTTAAAAAAAGGGGCAGGTTCTTTTAGAAGACGGGAATAAAAAAAGCAGGATAAAAAAACTTAACAAAGTTTTTGCAGATTAAAAAATAAGTTTTAACTTTGCACCCGCTTCAAAAAATCCGGAAGTTCATCTCCGGAAAAATTCCAGAAGTTCTTAAGAAAGATTTTTGAAAAAAAGATGGCGGAATTCGGAAAGTTTCTTAATTTTGTCGTCCCTTTTATAAGGATAGTTCTTTGAAAAGATTGAAGAGACAAAGAAGGTAAGGAAAGAAAACCTTAAATTCAAACGAGGTGAAGAGTGAATCTTGAGCGACATTTAACTTTTTAATTACAACGAAGAGTTTGATCCTGGCTCAGGATGAACGCTAGCGGCAGGCCTAACACATGCAAGTCGAGGGGTAACAGGGTAGCAATATCGCTGACGACCGGCGCACGGGTGAGTAACGCGTATGCAACCTTCCTTTAACTGGGGGATAGCCCGGAGAAATTCGGATTAATACCCCATAACATCATAGAAAGGCATCTTTCAGTGATTAAAGCTCCGGCGGTTAAAGATGGGCATGCGTGCCATTAGCTTTTTGGTGAGGTAACGGCTCACCAAGGCTACGAAGGCTAGGGGGTCTGAGAGGATGATCTCCCACACTGGTACTGAGACACGGACCAGACTCCTACGGGAGGCAGCAGG
>DIAS01000149.1:1263-3640 GCA_002415855.1 Bacteroidales bacterium UBA5072 | reverse complement strand
TATTATTCAAGATTCAGGAGAAAAGCATGAATGAACAAGGGAATATGCTTGCACAAACAATAAAGGAATGGCGGGGAGATATAAATCAGACTGATGATATTCTTGTTCTTGGAATGAAGATATAATCAGATAAGGATCTGGACCAGTCCCCATGTTAGGCGCAGTTTTCCTAACTACGCCTTGTCGAAACTGAAGTTTTTAACTACCATTACTAATGTTTTACAGGTAGTTGAAAACTACAAATTAGGAAAGTCGACGTCGAAGCCGGTCATTGGTTTTGAGAAATCCTCTTGTTTTATTGGTACTCAGCTTGTGAGAGCCATGCAGCTTAGGCCAGCGCCTAAGCCGCATGTATTCCCCCAGGTTCAGATTTAATAGGGAGCCGGAAAGGTGAACTTGCCATACACCGGATAATGATCCGAGATATCCCATCTGTAGCGCTCAGTAGAAAATTCTCTCCATTTTGCGTCTGAGCGGTAGAACATGATCCTGTTGAAAGTATTTGTCAGCGGTTGGCCTTCCCCCAACAGGGCAGGTTGACGGTGGTCTTTTGAATAAAGAACATAGTCAAGCAGCTGATGTGTGTTTTCATAATCATAAAAATCGTTCAATTTCATATCAATCGACCACGGATGACCCTCGTTCTGCGGATGCACAGCATGAAGTATTTCCAGCATCTCCTTGTACTCAGCCGCACCCCCGTACTTGTCAACATTAAGATCCCCGGCGATTATAACTGCCTCACCGGATGGAATATTTTTGCTGTCAATAAATCCTTTTATTTTATGGAATTGAATGTTTCTGATATCTCTTGAAGTTATCGACCCGGATGGAACTTCATCGGCCTGCAGGTGTGTCCCGAAGATATGATACCGGGTACCATTCTTATTGATCCTGATATAAACGACCCCTTTGTCGGCAAGGCAATCAAAACCCAGGCATGGCAGTCCGAACACCTGTGACTCACCCTTCAGATCCGCGCCATTCTCGATGGGCCATCTGCTGAGCATCTCGACACCACCATCTTCCAGCGCTTCATTGTTCGATCCCGGGACAACCGAATGATACGGGTAAACATGATCCAGCGACTCCCGCAGCTGACGACGTAAGCCGTCCTCGAAGACCTCATTCAGGACGATCACATCGTAATAATCACGCAGAATTTCCCTGACAATGTATGGAACCCGGATAGCCTGTCCGTTCTTCACAATTGATGGAGGCCTGAGGAAAACATTATAGGTAAGTACGCGGAGCTCATTTCCGGCCAATCCCGGATTTTGAGCTATATAATTGACATCGCTGATTACGGGTGTACTGGCAGTGAGATTTACATTATCCCGATGGGGTACATCAGAAATGATGGCTGATCTGTTGTTGATCTTAATCTGACGACCCCGAACCATCCCATGGACTTCAATACATACATCCGGACGCCAGCTCACGCTTGCGGGTACCGGTGTATCCCAGCAGGACTCCTTGGTGAAAATGTATTCACATTCATATTTTTGTTCATAGGGCATAATATATAGTCCGTTTGCATCCGGATAGACCTGGTTCATGAAATCATCCCCGGACAAATCATCATCATCGAAGGCTTTTACCAGGATTCCTGTTACCGAGGCGCCAAGCCGGTCTTTGATAGCGCCTTTGATTACCTTCAGTTCAAGGTTAATGGTCAGGTCGTCTGACATCCGATGATCTTCATATGTTTTGGATTTTCCCACGGCAACTTCATGCCCATTGATTACTTTATAGACTTTAATATAAATATCCGGACGCCAGCTCAAACTTCCGGGAAATTCGGTATCCCAGTTTTTACCGGCGTACCGACCAATTTTAAATCTTCCCTGGGCATCTGTGGTAACCGTTTTACCCATCTTGTCATCACTTCCTCCTGTCAGATCATCTTCATCAAAGGCTTTAATCTTGTAACCAACTGCTGGAGCCCCTGTCGGCATTAAAATTACCCCAAAGATCATTCTCTTCGCCATAACGCTGGATGGCGCGAGTATGAAGAATACAAATGCCAAAGCCAGGAATGCCTTAAAATTTAAAGTTTTCATAGTTTCGTTTCCTTTATGATTTCGACTTAAGTTTTAGTATAGAACCGCGTAAACGGACATGCCTAAAAAACAGGTACAGAATTTCTGTAAGGATACAACAGCTGCCATGAGAAAGTGAGATAGGACAAGGGTAAATGTAAGCAATATAGAGCCTTATGTCAAGTGATTGTGAGAATATTACGTTAATGCCTATCAAAATCTTCGATTTCCGGCAGGGGTGATAAAATCATTTTTAAACGCCGCTTTTCGGTAGTTTTTGTTTATCCAATAGTCAGGCATAGCCTGAAAGGATATTGCGGCTCAGGCTGGAGCCT
>DIAS01000149.1:537-973 GCA_002415855.1 Bacteroidales bacterium UBA5072 | reverse complement strand
CAGGCTCCAGCCTGAGCCGCATGTAGAAGTGTACCTGGTACCATCCATGAATATCAACAGCTAATGCCCTTGATCCGTTTATCAAATTCCACTTGACATCGCTTCCTGATTTTCATACCTTTATGATGCAGCTAATAACTATCAAGGGTATTAAAATGAATACGATTGGCAAAATTTGGAACTACCAGGTAATATTGATAGTGGTGCATTTAATAGTTACTTACGGCTGTAAACATGAAGAGTTTGGGCCAGAACCTCTCCCGACAGTAACCACTGATGTTTCTGCCATTTCAGCAACTTCAGCATTGTGTATTGGAAATATTATTTCTAATGACTGTGAAGGTTGTTCCCGTGGTATTTGCTGGAGTAACATCAATTCAACACCCACTATCTCCGGCAATGCTGCAAAGGATTGGCAGAACTTTGGCCTTAACAA
>DIAS01000149.1:0-274 GCA_002415855.1 Bacteroidales bacterium UBA5072 | reverse complement strand
TGCAATATCTCAGTCTTGCTTGATCGGCTGACTCCCGGTACCACCTATTATATTCGCGCTTTTGCCGGTGATCTTGCATACGGTAACGTAGTGGAATTTACGACAACAGGCAATGTTACTGGTGATATCCGTTTTAATCCCGGTTTAATGTATGATTCTGTTACTGATATAGTAGTAAATCAGTACAAAACAATAAAAATTGACAACCAGGATTGGTTTGCTGAGAATCTTAAGACTTCTAAACTAAACGATGGTACGGATATTCCGGTTATTA
>DIAS01000050.1 GCA_002415855.1 Bacteroidales bacterium UBA5072 | reverse complement strand
ATTGGCATTTATTTTGTAACTTTTTTATATATTTACGGCTCTCAACAAGGTAAATGCCGGTATTAAAGTAACCTACTAAAATTACAGGTATGTTTAACAAAAATTCATTTCCCAGCCTGATGACCCTGGTGGGTTTTTCGGTGGCTGCCTTGTTTGTGGTTTTCGGTTTGTATGTTATCTTTGCCAAACAATTGCAAAGCATACCCAAAGAATTCCGCAATATTTTTGGCATAATTGTCGTAGGGTATGGCCTGTTCAGAACGGTCATAATTTATCAGAAACATAAACAAGGAAAGGAATCAGACGATGAAATGGAATAATTTGTTCATTGCCCCTTTGCTTGTGGTTGCCTTACTTACAGGAATGTCCTGCAAGTCATACAACGAAAAGCAGTTATCCAAAGAAACCGCTACCCGCGGTGACATCAGGATTGCCGTGGATGAATCTTACAAATTATTGGTAGATTCTCAGATTGCTACATTTACAAGTATTTACAAGTATGCCCATATCACGCCGATGAGCGCATCGGAAGACAGCGTACTGAAGTTATTTCTGGCGGATTCTGTGAGGCTGATGATTACCAGCCGCAAGCTGACTGCGAATGAAGAAGAATACCTGAAGGGAAAGCTGATTGTCCCCCGTACTACACAAATTGCGTGGGACGGTATTGCATTCATCGTAAACAAGGCCAATCGCGATAGTTTTATTCGTTATAATACGCTTAAAGAGATTTTCAGCAATTCATTGAGCAGTTGGAAACAAATAAATCCTTCATCGAGGCTCGGCAAAATCCGTGTGGTATTCGACAACCAGGGATCGGGCAATATCAGGTATATCATGAAGAAATTCAACATATCGACTTTACCGGATTTCTGCTATGCTGCCAATTCCAACCCGGCGGTTATCGATTATGTTGAAAGTCACCCCAATGCATTGGGGATTATCAGCGTAAACTGGATCAGTGATCCGGATGATTCCATCACACATGCATTTTTAAGCAGGATCAAGGTTATCGGGGTTACTCCGGAAGTTTATTCCGAGGGCGATGATTTTTATACACCGCATCCAGCATACATTGCCGACAAATCTTATCCATTCATCCGCGAGGTATATGCCATCAGTCGTGAAACCTTTACCGGACTGGGAAGAGGATTTATTCAGTTTGTGGCGGGTGACAAGGGCCAGCGGATTGTTTTGAAATCGGGAATGGTACCGGCAACTATGCCTGTAAGAATTGTTCAGATTAGAAAAGAATAGATTGTTCACCTTAAATATGTACCTAAAATGAAATCTTTACTAGTTTTATTGTGTTGTGCCTTCTCCGTAAGTGCCTGGACCCAGGATCTCAATACTGCATTGAAACTCCAGAACAGCGAGCAATATGAGGAAGCCGAGAAGGTCTTTCAGGATCTGATCAGAAAGGATCCTGCAAATGGGAATTTATACTATTACTATGGAGAAACTGTACTCAAGTTTTATTTAGCAGATACATTTTCGATCTCGGCAGAACAATTTGCCAATAGAGCCGAAGAAATATTCCAGGAAGGTATCAAACAGGCACCCGGTAATGTGCTCAACCTTGTTGGGATGGGTGCTGCTATTCTGATGAAAACCAGTGATACCACAAAGGCCAACCCTTATTTTGCACAGGCCGAAGCAGCTGTACCGCTGACCATGAAGAAGAAAGAATACACGCCGGAAAAAGCCGTGATTCTCACAAAACTCGCGGCAGCACAGTTGTTTGGAAGGGTTAACCGGTTTCAGAAAGCAATTAATTACCTGAATCGCGCCAAGATTATCAATCCCAATGATCCTAACATATACCTGGTACTTGGTGAGGTTTACATCAGGCAAAATGATGCTTCCAATGCACTTTTTAACTATAATCAGGCTTTAAACAAAGATCCAAAATCACCACTTCCCAAAATCAGGATTGGTAATATTTATATGCGTGTTCCGAATATCAATGCGGCACGTCCCTACTTTGAGGAGGCCCTCCAGATCGATTCGACATTCGCGCCCGTATACCGCAGTCTGGGTGAGCTCTGGACCCTGGCCGGCCGTCATGACCTCGCGAAGGAATATTATTACAAGTTCCTGGTATTATCGGGTAACACTACACCCGCCAAGATCCGGTATGGTAACTCTCTTTTCCGTGCCAAGGATTATGCCGGCGCTTTATCCGTAATAGAGGAGGTCCTGAAGGTCGATGACTCCAGGAACTACCTGAACAGGCTCGCAGCTTACTGTTGCTATGATAAAAAACCCCAGGAACTTGAAAAAGGACGTCTCTATATTGAGACTTTCCTTAAAAATGCAGAGCCAGACCAGCTCATCACCAGGGATTACCTGTATTACGGTCATATCATGTATAAACTGGCCAAAAATGATTCTGTTTTGCTCGACATTGCCTTTGAAAATCTTAAGAAAGCCTATTTCATGGATGAAACTGACAAAGCTCTCCTGTCTGAGATTGCTTCCAACTATTATTATTCACGCAGGTACACGGAGGCTATTGAAATGTTTAAGCTGAAAGCCGAAAAAGGCTGGGCTGCCAAAGGTGATCCGATGCTCGTGGGCAAATGTTACTACCAGTTAAAAGACCTCCAGAACGCTGATAAAACATTCAGTGATATCATTGCCGGTGATCCCGATAACATTCAGGCACACGTGTACCTTGCCCGTACCTATTCACTGATGGAAACCAGTCCAGACCAGGGTCTCGCGGTACCGAAATTTGAAGCGATGATCAAACAGATCGGCACGAGGACTGAAGACTACAAACAGGAACTTTATGAGGCTTATAAATACATGGGCTATTATAACTACCAGGTTGGTAAGTTCGAAGCAGCCCATTCCTGGTATGATAAGTGGCTTAACCTGGATCCAGGCAACAAGGATTGGCAGATCAGTGCTTTGCTGGCAAAGGCCATGGTTGACTACAAGCGAAAAGATTATGTGGCTGCAAGAGAGAACTATAGAAAGGTTCTGGCCATAGATCCCAATCACAAAGCCTCAAAACAGGCCGTTGATGACCTCACCAAGGTAATTAATGCAGAAAGAAACCTGAGATAGCAATCATAGATTGGACGTATTTCAGTATAATTTTGTACTTTATGCTTGGAATTTTATTTATTATGAATTGATTTTATAAAGTTATTTGCTTTCTTTGTACACTATTTTAAAATTAAATAATTATTAATACACTTAAAATAACAATTGAACATGAAAGGACAAACTTTAGCTGAGGCACTGAAATCAACGTTTGTTTTGCTGGTTATTGTGCTGTGTTTGGTGGCCGGTTATCTTATTTATGATAAGGTAATGGGTAATCCGATTAATTTTGAAGGTGGGAATCGTGAGGGACATCAGCTCCAGGGCAACTATCTTGGAATCATTTACAAAGGGGGACTGATCGTTCCTTTGCTCATGGCCGTGAACCTGATCCTTATCACATTTGTCATTGAAAGGTACATCATGTTGTGGAGAGCAAAAGGTCGTGGTAACCTCAATGCCTTTGTCCGCAATATCCGTGACCTGTTAAACGCAGATAAAATTGAAGAAGCCTCCAAACTTTGTGACAAGCAAAGAGGATCACTGGCCAATGTTCTCAAAGCCGGTCTGCACAGGTACAGGGATCTGCAGAATGACAAAACTCTCATGAACGACCAGAAAGTACTGGCACTTCAGAAAGAGCTTGAGGAAGCTACAGCCCTCGAACTTCCTGTACTATCACAGAATCTGGTCATCCTGTCAACCATCGCTTCGATCTCCGTGCTGATCGGTCTTATCGGAACAGTACTTGGTATGATCCGTGCATTTGGTGCTTTGGCAACTGCAGGTGCACCCGATGCCCTGGCCTTGGCAACAGGTATTTCCGAGGCCCTTATTAATACTGCTTTTGGTATCACTGGTTCCACTCTGGCCCTGATTTTCTACAACTATTATCAGACCCGCGTTGACTCCATGACCTTCAAAATTGACGAAGCCGGTTTCAGTCTTTCACAGACCTTTGCTTCCTCATTGAAGAAGTAAGCTTTTGCTTGCTAGTTTTGTTTTTGGGACGAATAAGGATGTAGAATAATTAAATCTGGAACAATGGGAAAAATTAAAATGTCAAAAAAACCACCTCGCATCGACATGACGCCGATGGTGGACTTGTTTTTCCTTCTGCTTATCTTTTTTATTTTGACGGCTACATTTCGTCCACAGGAAGCTGTTACGGTTGATACTCCGAGTTCAAATTCGAATACAACCACTCCGGAACAGCATGTCATCACAATTACAGTATCAAAGGACAACATGGTCTTTTTTAACGTTGATAACGGTTCTGATTCGGCGGAGCATTTGCGCGCCAAAGTTTTACAGGCTATGGGCAGCCAATACAATATCAAATTCACACCTGCCGAAATTAAAAAATTCGAGGTACTGAATTCGTTTGCTCTGCCCATGGACAAGCTTAAAGACTGGATCAATGCTAAAAATAACACGGAACGTGATGTAATGCATACAGGAATGCCCATGGATTCCACGGACAACCAGCTTTTAATGTGGATAAGGTTTTCACGTCAATATTACCCCGAATACGAGGTTGCTCTGAAGGGGGACCGCGATGCGGACTTTAAAGAGGTGAAGAAGGTGATCGATATCTTGCAGGATAATAATGTCAACAAGTTCAATCTCACCACGAACCTTGAAAGTGATGAAGTTACTTTGGATAATCTTTAAAGACATTAGAAATGGCTGAAATAATTCAAAACGAAGGTGGCAAACAAAAGGGTAAACGACGGTCTAAAAGGCACAGCACCCATATCGACATGACGCCGATGGTGGACCTGGCCTGCCTGTTGCTTACATTTTTCATGCTTACCACCGCATTTAACAAGCCCAAGGTGATGGAGATCGTTCTTCCCGAGAGAACGGAGGATATTGAAGATGCACCTCAGGTGGATGATTCAAGGGTATTGAATATTATACTGGTTGAGAACGATAAAATCCTCTGGTATAATGGTCTCGCTGATCCTACCAAGGCAGCGCTGCCTACATTGACCGAAACCGACTTCAGTGCTGATGGGATCCGTAAGGTATTGCTGCAGCGTAACAAGAATCTCTTTTCTCAGATCTACGGCTTAAACCAGGATATTATCACCGGGAAAATTGAACTCCCCAGGGATTCAATTGACAACCGCATCAAGAGATTTAAACGGGAAGATGTTAAGGGTCCTGTAGTGCTGATCAAGGCTAGTGATAAGGTGAAATATAAAAATGTCGTCGACATTATCGATGAAATGGCAATTACCGATATCGCAAGCTATGCACTTGTTGATATTAATGTCGTTGAAAAGAAGATGGTGTCCAATTATTTCGCTGCGGCTGCATCTGGTGCCGGAAGTAACAAATAATGTTAAATTTATTTGAACCATGAGCAATAAAGAGAAAAAATACGTAGCGGTAACCATCACAGACATTGTATTTGAGAACAGGAACAGGGAATACGGCTCTTATGACTTGCGTAAGAAGTTCAGAAAATATCTCCTCATCGGATTCCTGATCTCATTGTTTGGGGTGTCTTCGGGTGTCGCTTATCCGCTTGTAAAAGCATACATGAATAAGGATAAGAATGTTGTGCTTGTCAAGGAAACGGTAGCTGAATTGCAGAATGTCAAAACGGATGAAGATGCACCACCGCCTCCTCCGCCACCTCCTCCTCCCGCAGCAATCGAGCAGCAGGTCAGGTATACTGCCCCTGTTGTTGTAGATACTGTTACTGAAGAAGTCTCACTGGCTATTGTAGATGATGTGAGGGAAACGGTTTCCAATGAACCGGTACCGGAAACCATTGAGGTGGTCGAAGAAGCAGAACCTGTAATTGTTGAAGAAGAACCTGCCTTCGTATTCGTTGAAGAACAGGCTACTTTCCAGGGAGGTGACATCAATTCCTTCAGGGATTGGGTCCAGAAGAACCTGGTTTATCCTCCGGTAGCTGTTGAAAACGGAATATTTGGCAGGGTAACGGTACAATTTGCTGTTAATTCAAAAGGTGATGTTACCGACGTGAAAATCCTGCGTGGCGTTGATCCCTCACTGGATAAGGAAACTATTCGTGTGATCATGTCTTCACCCAAATGGGGCGCTGCAAAACAAGGTGGACGGGCTGTTAAACAGCAGTTCGTAATTCCTGTTATTTTTATGTTGCAGTAATACATTTGCCTATAGCATAAAAAAAAAGCCCGGTCGAAGAGCCGGGCTTTTATTTTTTATGGATTTCTTCAAATTTACAGCATTTGTATGAACTCATCCTCGGTAATTACCGGTATGCCAAGTTTTGCTGCCTTCTCTCGCTTTGAAGGTCCCATTCCTTCTCCGGCAACAACATAATCGGTATTTGAACTCACACTGCTCGAATTCTTACCGCCGTTATCTTCAATCAGCTTCTGTATCTCTTCACGGGAATGAGATTTGAAAACACCTGATATGACAAAGCTTTTCCCCTTTAGTTTTTCTGAAACCCGTGTAATCGCTTCCGAACGGGTCAGCTGAATCCCCTTTGACCTTAATCTTTCGATCAATTCTCTGTTTTGGGGATTTTTAAAGTATTCAACGACACTTTTGGCGATCACTTCACCGATTTCTCCAACCTGGATTAGCTCATTATAACTGGCGGCCATCAGCGTATCCACCGACCCGAAATGTGAAACCAGCTTCTTGGCAACTGTCTCCCCCACATACCGTATGCCTATGGCAAAAAGGACCCTCTCAAATGGCACATTCCTTGATTCTTCAATGCTCTTGAGCAGATTATCCGCCGATTTGTCGGCAAACCGCTCAAGTTTTACCAGCATATCCTTATTCAACCCATAGAAATCAGCTATATTCCTGAGTAAACCGTGGTTGAAGAACTGTTCTACTGTGGCCTCAGCACAACCGATATCCATGGCTTTGCGGCCAACAAAATGAAGCAGTTTACCTTTGATCTGCGGAGGACATCCCGTTTCATTCGGGCAAAAGTGCTTTGCTTCTCCCGGCAACCTGATCAGTCCTGTGCCACACTCAGGACATGATGTAATGAATGTGACCGGTTCTGAATCAGCACTGCGTTCATCAGCCTTCACTCCGGTTATCTTGGGTATGATCTCTCCTCCTTTTTCAATGATTACAACGTCACCCAACCGGATATCCAACAGGGCAATCTGGTCAGCATTATGCAGAGAGGCACGTTTTACCGTTGTACCAGCCAGCAACACAGGCTCGAGATTGGCAACCGGTGTTACGGCACCGGTACGTCCGACTTGGTAATCGATTGATAGGATTTTTGTTACGGCTTCAAGCGCTTTGAATTTATAAGCTATTGCCCACCGCGGCGATTTGGCTGTATAACCCAGTATGTTTTGCTGACGATAGGAATTCACTTTGATGACAATACCATCAATATCAAATGGCAAAGTATCCCGGTGATTCTCCCAGTATGCAATAAAATCAAAGATCTCCTGCACCGTCAGGCACTTCCTGATATAGGGAGGTACTTTTAAACCCCAGTCCCTTGCTGCTGCTAAACTGTCGAAATGTGTGCCAAATCCAAGGTTCTCGTCTGGCAAGTAATACATGTAGCAATCCAAAGGCCGTTTGGCTACCACAGCTGAGTTTCTTATCTTCAAAGTACCCGATGCCGCATTCCGTGGATTGGCAAAAGGGGCTTCCCCTGCTTCAGCCCGCTCATCATTCATCTTCTCAAAACCTTTGTGTGGTAAAAAGATTTCACCACGAATTTCAACGAGGACAGGAATGTTCCCTTTCTTCAAAATTAATGGTATGCTCCTGATTGTCTTCACGTTGGCAGTAACATCATCCCCTTTTTCTCCGTCACCGCGTGTTACACCCCTGACGAGCCGGCCATTTTCATAGCGCAGACTAATGGAAACACCATCATACTTTAGTTCACAGACGTATTCGATGGTCTCTGAAGGCAGGGCTTTTCTGACGCGTTCATGAAAATCCTCAACCTCCTGACGGGAATACGTATTATCCAGTGATAACATAGGATAATCATGCCTCACCTGGACAAACGTATTGTCAGTATCATTTCCCACCCGTTGACTGGGTGAGTTGGGATCGGCAAATTCAGGATGCTGTTTTTCAAGGCTTATCAGCTCCTGCATGAGCTTATCATACTCGAAATCCGAAATTGCAGGCTGGGCGTTAACATAATACAGGTGATTGTGATGTTCAATCATTTCCCGTAGTTGGAAAATTCTTTCTTTAACGTTCATTAACAGCCTCTTTTTATTATTTTTGAAAGCAATTTAAGCATTTTGAGGGGAAAGCCTGATAAAATACTATGGATTATTTTCTGTCCTGGCTTAAACCTTGTTCGCTTTTTGATGTCTAATAAACCAAACAGACTTCAAATGAAAAAATTACTCCTAGCGGGATTTCTGGCCTGCACTTGCCTAATACCTTTGACAGCACAGGATAAGCCCCAACCACAGAAGTCAAAACCGATCGAACGCACCAACATGACCCTTCGGCCTAACAGCCGGGATTATACCATTTTAAGAAAAGACAATAATCATCAGCGTATGATTCAAATGCGTTCACAGGCACTGGTGAGGCATCGTCAGGCTACACTGAACCGACAAATGGCCCTGGAAAAACATAGATCATATATGAGGCATAAAACGATCAGACAGCAACAGATAAAACAACGAATGATCCGCCAGCGCAGCGTACATCATTAATACCTGTTCAATGAAAAACCTGATTGGAATGCGAAAAATATTAGTTGCAGCACTTATTGGTTTGACCGGCATACTGCATGTTCATTCACAGGATACTGTCAGTAAACTGCTTGAAAAGGGTATGAAAAAGCAGGAACGGGGAGCCGTGAAATCAGCAATAAAAGTCTACGGCAAGGCGATTATCCTGAACCAAAACCGACCCGAAGCATACTACCTCAGGGGTAATGCATGGTTTGACCTGGAAGAATTTCAGAAGGCTGTTGAGGACTATTCCAGGTTGATCACCATGCAACCCGATTACCAGGATGCCTGGTTCAACCGGGGCAATGCCTATTATGAACAGGGTGATTTTGAGCTTTCCGTTACGGATTTTACGCAATCCGTTAAATTGGATTCTGGCTTTGCTGATAACTGGTTTAACCGGGGTAATGCATTGTTTAAATTGAATCGCTTCGAAGAAGCTCTTCATGATTTTGACATGGGACTTGCCCTGGATACGGCCAATGCTGATGGCTACTACGACCGGGGAAATGCGCATTACTCCATAAAAGACTTCGAGACTGCCATTGATGATTATACCCGGGCAATAGCATTGCAGGGAGAGACGTTCGACTATTATTTCAACCGGGCCCTGGCTTATTTCTCACTTCAAATGGATGATAAAGCATGCCTTGACCTCGCCAGGGCAAAAGAGCTGGGTGACCCTGAAGCCAAGGAATACATCAGGGAATTGTGCAAGTAGTATCTTTATTTGAGCATCAACGAATAGCTTATTCCGATATTGAAAAAGAACTGGACTTCGTCTGAAAGATAATCGGGCATGCCCAGAGGCACCATAGCCGATAATCCAATATTGATTCCGAAATCACCCAATATAAAATAAAAGGGGAGATTTATGCAAAGTGAAGTAAACTTAAAGTCATCCTGTGCCACCTCCCTCAGATATTCATCCAGAACTTCCTCTTTTGTGAGGCCCGGATTCTGCCTCATCTGAAAAAGAACGTATCTCCTGATTGCAGGATAGGTTAAGAGATAGGTGTAAAATGATTCATTCTGCTTCAGTTTATCCAGGTAATAAAGATTCAGGTATTCATAACTGCCCAGATTGGCATCGATCCCGGGCTGGATGCTTAAGGATAACCCGCGGAATATAAATCTTTGAAGATCAATAGTGTAGTAATTATACAGGGCAGCATAGAAAGTGCTCTGGCTTCCCATAAAGTAGCCGGCTGATAATCCCAGATTGAAGAATTTATAATTAAAATCCGCATCCAGCCTGAGATCATCAGAAAACAACGATTTCAAAAGACCGGAATTCGAACTGTAAAAGAAATGTGAGTAGCTTGGATAAATGGAAAGGTATTTTGTGGGTTCCCAGGTGTAGCCAATAATCAGATCAAGTTCCCCGGTAAGGTCCTCGTAACTTTCATCGGAATTATCTACCAGATAACCAACAACTGATAGATCAGCTCCCCACCTGCTGAAGAAGGTGGAAGACGTCGCAAGAAAAGGCTGCTTTATCTCATTGCTGCTGATCCCCAATAAGCTTGTATTGTTCTCATAGTCAACAGAGAACAGCATGCTGTTAAATTTTGCCCGGTTACCTGCTTTCTCCAAGTGCAGCCATTCCTGTTTTTGCGCAAAACAACCAGGTATGGCCATAAAAAGGTAACTTATAACAACTGCTAAAACTGTTTTCATCACCCGAAAATTGTTCATTAGTGTTCCAAAATTAGCATTTTACGCTGACTTATGTACTGTTGATAAACGTATGTAGCTAGGCAAGGAAGTTTTTCCTATATTTGTAAGGATTATGGTTCCGGACGCAACAATCGTTCGGATAATAGGGAACCAGGTGAGAATCCTGGACAGTTCCCGCTGCTGTAATCTCCCTGATGTTATCAGGCATACCGGCCACTGTTCTCCGGGAAGCTATTGCTCCGATAGAAGAAAGAGGACGGGAAGGCAGTCTGATAATGGAGAAAGTCAGAAGACCTGCCATGATTTATTTGTGTTCGGGAAAAAACAAAATTCAAACATGGTCAGGAAGATTATCACCCTTTTGGTTTTTCTTGTTTTGCCCTTTCGGTTTTCCGGGAACGGCTTTTCTCAGGAATTGCCGGTGAAGCATATTCCTGAAGTGACCGTTACTCTTGGTAACGAAGCATACTTTTCTGATGATCAAACAACTCAGGAAGTTGAATCAGACATCCTGAGGCTAAACCGGCATAAGAACCTGGGGTATGTACTCGAACGGCATACCCCTGCGATGATGAGAACCTATGGAGCCAATGGTGCGCTTGTTTCAGTTTCGCTGCATGGAACCGGCAGTAATCACACCCAGGTCAACTGGAACGGATTTCCACTGAATTCTCCTACTACCGGTCAGGCTGATCTGGCATTAATTCCGGTTGGTTTTATGCAATCGGCCGAGGTGATCAATGGTGCTTCAGGTGCCCTGTTTGGCAGCGGTACATTTGGTGGCGCAATTAATCTGGGCAACCGGCCCGACTGGAATAACAGAATTGCAGGACAATATTCTCTGGAAGTAGGAAGTTTCGGGTCGTTCAGCCATTTGCTCACCTGCAGAACAGGTACCGAAAAATTACAAATACACATTTCTGCCATCACATCCAGGGCAGAGAATAACTTCCGGTATCGTGATCATTACCGAAGCCAGTCTCCTGAGGTTATGGTTGAACACAATGCTTATCAATCCGTTGGCATGATCAGTAATGTCTATTTAAACCTGAATAAGGGTAATCATTTAGAAGCAGGGTTCTGGTACCAGCATAAAGATCTTGAGATTCCAGCCCTGATGGGTTCCAATAAAACCAGCAATGCCAGGCAGAAAGACAGTACTTTCAGGTCTTATCTGAGTTATCGGAAGATCAGCCAAAAGTATGCCCTTGCAATAAAATCGGCCTATTTTTCCGATGAACTGCATTACACCGATAAGAACTCGGCAGCTGATACAAATTATACAATCGACTCCAGAATTGCCACCGCCCGCTTGATGAATGAGGCAGATTTCAGGTACTATTTTTCTTCAAAGGTCATCATAGGAGGAGGTGCTACTTTTAACCGGAATATTGGAAATTCAGGCAATTATGGGGGAAAGATTACGGAAAGTGAATATGGCTTATTTGGCAGTGTGAAGATCAATGTTACCAACCTGATCATCAACGCAGGCTTGCGAAAGGAGTTCTTTCAGGGCTTTAATCCACCCCTGCAATACACTTTCGGTGTAAGGTACAGGGCCAATGAACATTTTGTCATCCGCACAGGGTTTTCCAGTAAATTCCGGAAACCAACCTTCAATGAAAAATACTGGCATCCTGGCGGGAACCCCGGACTTCAACCTGAAAAGGGCAGGGGAGGCGAAATAACTCTGGAGTATACTTCAGGAAAGGATATGAAAAGGGTACTTTGCCTGGATGTAAGGACTACCCTTTATCTTCAGTGGATCGACAACTGGATTCAATGGGTAATACGCGATTCTCTCACCCCTGTTGAATATAAAAAGGTTCGCATATACGGATTCGAAACCGGACTTGATTTCGGTATCACCTCCACAGCAGCAGGTTTAAAGGGTTCGGTGATTTATAATTATAACCGTTCAGTGATCATCAATACCTATGACAGGAATATCTTCTTTGAAGGAAATCAGCTGATGTACGCTCCTGTTCATGTTCTGCGGGCCGGTTTGGAAGGCAATATTAAAGGTTTTACGCTGGGGGCTTCTTCGGCCTATACAGGTTATCGCGAAACTGTGGAATCAGCTGATTGGTCCCTTCGGCTGCCGGGATACTTTGTGGTTGATATTACAACAGGTTTTCACCGGAATATCGGGAACCATCAATTTACAGTGGATTTTCTGATAAGCAACCTGCTCAATAAATCATATGAAGTAATACGGGCCTATCCCATGCCGGGTAGATCATATCATTTGTCTGTAAGCGTGGGATTAGAAAAATTACGGCCCTTTCATTAATCCTTAATACATATTTCCATGAAATCATCAGTTCTTTATATATACGTATTCCTAGTGCTGTCCCTACTGACAGGATGCGAGAAGAGTGACGCTCCTTCCACAGTGACGGATTATTCAAACGGGATCTATATCGTGAATGAAGGATTCTTTCAGTCGAATAACGGATCCATCAGCTACTTCAACCCTGCAGAGGGAGTAATCATTAATGGTATTTTTGATGCAGCCAACGGCCGTCCTCTCGGCGACGTTGTGCAGTCGCTTACGTTAGCAGGAGATACAATCGGCTATATTGTGGTTAACGGGTCGGAGAAACTGGAAATAGTTGACCTAAGGACCTTCAGGACCATCACCGAACCAATACCGGTACCATACCCGCGTCACTTCATGCCTGTGAGTGATACCAAGGGCTACCTGACCGGCGGTAAACTGGAGGGCTATGTATATCTCTTTGATTTGACATCCTATGAAAAATACGACAGCGTAAAGGTCGGCTTTGGCCCTGAAGTAATGATATCGCTGAATGATGCTGTATATGTTGCTAACAGCGGGGGCTGGGCTGCTGATTCAACGATAAGTGTCATTGCTACGGCAACCGACCAGGTGGTAGATACTATTTTTGTGGGCAAAGTTCCGCTGGATATGGCGTTGGATGGAAACCGCAACCTTTGGGTTTACTGCAAGGGACTGGCAGTTAACAATTGGGATCCACCCTATGATCTGATTTCAGAGACTGATGCCCTGCTTATCAAGATCGACCCGGCGAATCCCGGAAGTATTGTCTGGCAAGGTAAGGTAGGCATGGCAGGTGACTATACTGCAACTCCACCCAGGATAGCGATGTCGGCTGACGGGGAAAGCATTTTCTATTTAAGACCTGATGGTGTATACAAGGTAAACGCAGAGAGCCCGGAAATCCCTGAAAATCCGATGATAGAAGGTAGTTACTATGGCATTGACGTGAATCCTTATGACGGCAATATCTTTGTCTTTGAGCCCAGCCTGAGCGGCGACGGCACCATGAAGATTTATGATGAGTCGGGCAATCAGGTAGCAGCAGGTATGGTAGGTATTTTACCCGGCAGTGCTGTGTTTAATCTTTATTGATCCTCAACACCTAAGGGCTAAGAATTAGCAGCTTACGAAAATTAGCTTTTTTTTTGGTAGTTTTGCGCCATGAAACGGTATCCTAAAATCATTGTTACCCTGTATTTTTCTGTCCTTGTTGTCATCAGCTCCCATTCATTACCGATTTACGGACAGCTTTCCAGGCCCGGAAATCCAGTCGCCGTTGCTTACCAGGGAGCTCCAAAGATCAGCATTTACGAAGTGCCGTTACCTGAAATCATGAAATTAAAGACACAGGTTTCAAACGGGCAGATCCCGCTTAAGCCTGCCAGTTCAGGGACTATGATCGATGTGGATTATAATCCGATGAAGGAAGGCATATGGGATACACTGTCAAATGGGTTCAGGATATGGAGAGCAGCGTTTCATGCAAAGGATGTTTCTCTGATGAATGTAGTCTTTTCTCCTTACCGACTGAATAAGGGTGTTAAGATATTTCTCTATGATCCCGGCCGTAAAACTATACTGGGAGCTTTTACAGATATCAATAACAAATCAGTGAACCTCCTGGCAACGGCCTTTTTGCCGGGAGATATCCTTATTGTAGAAATGCAGGTCCCCGGTTATCTCACATCATTTGGCGAACTTGCCATTGCGGGGATTGGCTGTGATTTTTCCGAGACAGGTGGTAAAGGCCAACTAAAGGATGGCTGGTATGGAACGGCCGGGACCTGCAATGTCGATATCAATTGTCTGGATGATTCGGTTTACCAAACGCTTAAGAATGCCGTAGTACGGATTGTTTATGATGGTGGTGAAAGGTGTACCGGAACATTGCTGAATAATACGCGGAAAGACGGCATCAACTATGTGATCACTGCGGAGCATTGTATTAGCTCCGAAGCTTCTGCCAATGGAGCCGTTTTTTACTTTGATTATGAAAGTCCCTGGTGTGAAGGCCCTGACGGAAGTATCGCCAAATCGGTTTCCGGCGCAACCTTGCGGGCTACAGGCAATAACCTTGATTTTAGCCTGCTCGAATTGCTGGAACCGGTTCCCTTTACATACAAACCCTATTATGCCGGTTGGGATATCTCGGGTTACGCACCTGCATCAGGTTATAGCATACACCATCCTTTCGGTGATGTAAAGAAAATCAGTCGTGAAGAACACCCCCTGTTGGTGACAAATTTCGGACAGGGATATGATGTCAACACACATTGGCTGGTACGTCACTGGGAATCGGGAACGACCGAGGCAGGTTCATCAGGAGCGGCATTCTTAGACAGTTATAACCGCCTGATCGGTACATTAACCGGTGGAATGGCAACCTGTGAAGATCCGGTGAATGATTATTTCCAGATGTTTAGTCACTGCTGGGATGATTATCCGGATCAGCGCAATCAGCTTGCGTACTGGCTTGATCCTCTTTACATTCAACCAGAGTACCTGGACGGGTTCGATCCTTACCGGGATTTCTGGCTGACGGGGGATACCTTATCCAATATCACCGCAGAAGAATCATTAGTTCTGGAATCAGGTGATCTTACCTGGGGTAGCTATTCCGGACACAATGCTGACTATCTTACAGGTTTTGCTGAGAGGTTCAAACTGGATGCCGGTAAAAGAATGATGGGCCTGATGTTGCAGGTTGCACACAATTTTGTTGCCACACCGGATAGTAAGATGAATATCATGGTATGGGAGGGCGAAAGTGTACCGGGCAATGTATTATACCAAAAGGAATTCTCTCTGGCTGACCTGGCCGGGGAAAATCAGAATTTCGTAGAATTCGATTCAATAATTTCTACCGGAAGTACATTTTTCACCGGATATCAGCTGCAATATGTTGCCCCGCAGGATACCTTTTCCACTTACATGGCAAGTAACAGACAGACAGACCATTATAATACAGCATATGTTTATAATGGTCACCAATGGCAATCACTTGCTGATTACACCCTTGGAGGTATATATTCTTCATTCGCTATTATGCCGGTTGTTTTTGATACACTCCCTGACGAAATTTACAAACCTGATTTTACAGATGATGTCATCAATTATCCCAATCCGACAAGTTCATTTATCTGGCTGGAATTCCGGGAACTTTCCCCTTACACGGTTGAGGTGACTTTGATGAATGCGCAAGGACAGATTATGATGGAAAAGGAATTCGGACCTTATCAGCATACCATTCGCCTGGAACATTTAGATCTGAACACCGGCATCTATCTTATCAGGATTAAACAGGGAGATATCATCCATAACCTTAAGGCTACCATTGTTAAATAATTAACTAGGCAATAGCTTTTTGCACATGAAATAGGTAACTTTTTGTCATAATCAGAGTATAGAAGTATGTATTGAAATTGAAGATTATGTTAAGGTTGATCCGATATGTCGTGCTGTTGTTATTATGCCTCACCGCCAATATAAAGGCGCAGGATAATGCCGTTGAAAGATACCTTGAAGTAAGGGGAACCTCTGAAATGGACATGGAACCACTGGCACGGGCAACAGCGAGTCTTTATGAAGGAAACACCATGGTTAAATCCATGCAGACCGCAGGGGACGGCAGTTTTTCATTTCGTCTTGAAATAAATAAAGAATATACCATCGTTCTGGAAAAAGAAGGTTTGGTTAGCAAACGCATCAGCTTTAATACGGCTATGCCTGATGAGGAAAAAGGTGCCTGGATGAATGAATTTTCCATGGGCCTGGTGAAGCGCTGTGAAGGCGTTGATTATTCGGTGCTCAAGGAGCCGGTTGACAAGGTCAGTTTTGATAACAAGCGGCGTGAATTTGTATCTGATAAAGAGTATGTTACCAGATTGCGACCGAGGATTGAAAGCATGATGATCAAGAATGATCAGTGCATGCTTGACAAATATGAGGCAGCTGTAAAAAAAGGAGACCAGCTGACCACCCAGAAGAACTATCAGGAGGCCATTGCAGCATATAAAGAAGCGAATGAGATTTATCCGACTGAGGTTTATCCCTCCCGTAAGATTGCTGAAATCAATGCACAGATCAACAAACAGCAGAATTCTGCAGAATTATACCAGAAAACCATTGAAGAAGCTGATTTGCTTGCATCTCAGCAAAAGTATCCCGAAGCCTTGCTGAAATACAGAAGTGCAGCCAGGCTGAATGCACAGGATGGTTATCCAAACAAAAGAATAGCGGAAATTGAATCTGCTATGGCACAGCAGCAGGCTGCCAAACAGGCACAACAAAGCTCTGAGGACAGGTATAATCAAGCCATGGCAAAGGCCAGCGTTTCATATACCCACAAGGATTATGTAACTGCCAAGCAATACTATCAGGAAGCCCTTGAAATTAAACCTGCAGAATCGCTACCCAAGACAAGGATGCAGGAAATTGAGACTGTGCTTGCTAAAAAAGCGGCTGATGAGGCTATACAGTCCGCAGAGAACACCAGGAAGGCGGCGTTCGAAAGTGAATACCGGGCGCTAATAACCAAGGCTGATGAACAGTTTAAAGCAAAAATGATCGATGAGGCCAGGCAGAGCTATTCCAAAGCGATGAGCATGAAACCTGCCGATCCCTATCCTGCCCAGCGTATAAAAACAATTGATAATGCAGTTGCAGCCCAGCAAGCCGCCTTGCAAAAAAGCAAAGAGGACAATTATGCGGCAGCAGTTGTTGCTGCCAATAAAGCTCTGGCACAGAATCAGTTTCCACTGGCAAAGGAGTATTATCAAAAAGCTTTGTCCTATAAGCCTGATGATCTGACAGCCAAAACACAACTTGCAGAAGCGGATCGGCTCGAAATGGAACTGGCTAAACGAAAATCATTGGAAGAGCAGTATGCCAAGACCATTGCAACTGCGGATGAATATCTGAAGAACAAAGACCTTTCCAAAGCAAAAGATACCTATACGCAAGCCCTGGCGATCAAACCTGGCGATCAATATGCTCAGTCGAAAATTGCGTCCATCGACAATTCAATTGCATCTGAACAGGCTGCCAGGCTGAAGGCCACTGAAGAAGGCTATAAGGCGGCAATCGGCGCGGCCAATACCGCAATTGCCCAGAAATCGTATACCCAGGCTAAGGAATATCTTCAGAGAGCTTTGAGCATTAAACCCGGGGATGCATATGCAACAGCCAAATCAGCTGAGGTGGAGCATCTTATTGAAGAGCAGCGAAAAATCAGAGAACAGGAGCAACTGGTTGCAAGTCAATACAAAGATGTAATTGCATCTGCTGATAAGTCATTCAATGACCGCGATTATGCAACTGCCAGGGCTTCATATGGCCGGGCACTGCAAATCAAGCCAGGGGACACCTATGCCAATCAGAAAATATCTTCCATCGATAATATTTTGGCAGCGGAATTGGCCGGCAGACAAAAGCAAGTTGAGGAAACCTATAAGGCAGCCATGGATCGTGGCACAGCAGCCTTGACCGCAAAAGATTACAGTACTGCCAGGAATGCATTCCAGGAAGCCCTTGCCGTAAAACCGGCAGATGCTTCGGCCAAGGCTAAAATAACTGAAATCGATCTGTTGATGAAACAGGCACAGGAAAAACTTGAAGCAGATCAGGTAAAGAGGAAGAAATATGATGAAGTGGTGAAAACGGCAGACCAGCAGCTGAGCTTGAAAAATTATACAGGGGCCAGGATTTCCTATGAAAAAGCAGTGGAACTAATGCCAAACGAAACGTACCCCAGACAAAAGCTGGATGAGGTAATAAGGGCTAATGCTGAACAGGAAAGGCTTTTAGCCGAAAAACAGGCCAATGAAAATGCATACAACCTTGCACTGGTAAATGCAGATAAATATTTCAAAGCCAAAGATTACATCCAGGCAAGGGATGAATATGGCAGGGCGCTTAAACTTAAACCTGAGGAGACTTTTCCCAAAGACAGAATATCGGAAATAGAGAATCTGATCCGGATCCGGCAAAAAGAACGGGATGAAGCCAAAGCAAAGGCTGACGCCTATACTGCCGCCATGAATGCAGGAAATGCATACTTCGAAAGCAAGAATTACCTTTCAGCGAAAAGCAGTTACAACGAAGCCCTGAAACAGATGCCGGGAGATGCCCTTGCCAATGATCAACTTAAAAAGATAGAATACCTTCTGGCCGAAGCAGATCGGCAGAATCAGGCCGATGCGGCCCGTAAGGCCACTTATGAATCATTGATTAAATCGGCAGATAATGCTTACGATGCCGGAAATTACCAAGTGGCAAAAGACAGTTATAAAAAGGCACTGACCTATGAACCCGCTAGTGCGTATGCCAAACAACGCATTACCCATATCGATGAGATCATGCGCACGATTTCGCAGACCACTTCCAAAAGCACCGCATCAGCAACTACCGGTAAGCCCAAGGCCACAGCAGCCATTCCAATGGCGGAACTTAACTTTAAAAACGAATCGGAAAGGCAAAAATACCTGGATGAACTGAAATCAAAATACCCATCGGGAATTACCCTTGAAAAGTACAGAGAACAATACAAGGAAACCTACCGGTATATAATAGTCCGCGATAACCAGGCACAGGATTTCAGGCATGTCAGGTTCACCACGTACAGCGGCGCCCAATATTCGGTAAACGGAAAGCCGATAACCCAGCAGTACTTTTTGTCGCAGACCAAAGTTCGCCCGGGCGAAGGTTACCAGGAAATCGAAATGCAATGAGCAGGATCCCGTTTTTGCTTCTATGCTGTATTGTTTTTACACAATGTATAGGAAAAGCTGATAAGAGGCATAATGGTCCGGATTCGGCTGCAACTGACACAATCAGGTATGCCAGGGGATTCAACTACAGGGAAAGCGGTAATTGTATAGTTATAACTGTCAAAGATCCCTGGCAACAGGCTAACGGAATCCGTTACCATTACATGCTGAGCGATACGTTCCCTGCATCGGGAATTGTTGATGAGTTCACCTGCCGGATCAAAACCCCGGTGAAAAACGTGGTCTGCCTCTCTACTACCCATATTGGATTTATCGGGTTTCTGGAACAAACAGCTTCTGTGACCGGAATATCCGGAAGATCCTACGTTGTTAATGAAACGCTTCGGGCAAGACTTGACAGTAACCTTGTTGCAGATGTCGGATATGATGAAAACCTGAATTATGAGTTGTTGCTAAAATTAAAGCCTGATGTGGTTTTTGCATATGGTATCAACAGTTCTGTGACAAATACGATTATAAAGCTTACTGAACTTGGAATTCCTGTAGTTATGATTGGTGAATACCTCGAAAAAGAACCCCTGGCAAAAATGGAATGGTTAAAGGTATTTGCTGCTTTCTATGACCTGGAAGAGGACGCAGCTGTGAAATTCGACTCAGTGGCCACGCGGTATGAAGGGCTGAGACACATGGCATTGAAAGCCGGAAACAAGCCCTCTGTGTTGCTGGGTTTACCCTGGCGGGGTACCTGGTATGTTTCAGGATCACAAAGCTATGTGGCACATCTAATTACGGATGCCGGCGGAAAATACCTGTGGGAACACCTGGATTATAACGAAAGCCGTCCCATGGCCCTTGAAAAGGTATATGAGTTCGCTTTGTCAGCAGATTTTTGGTTGAATCCGGGAGAAGCACGGTCAAAATCGGATGTATTGGCTGTGGATGAACGGTTTGGGAAATTGCCTTCGTATAAGAATGACAAGCTTTTTAATAACAATAACGTATTGAATAGCGCTGGTGGGAATGCATTCTTTGAATCAGGGGTTGTAGAACCGGATATCATCCTTTCGGATCTCATATACATCTTACACCCACAATTATTACCTTCGCATAAGCTGAAATATTACAGGAAACTCCAATAAGCACTCATGATTACTAATGCAGGAACCTCCCTGGATAGTGCTGTTCGAATGAGAACAGCCTTGCTATTCCTGTTGCTGGCTGTTATTTTTATTATACTTTTTCTCACGGATCTGATGACAGGTGCTGTTAAAATTCCTGCATCAGAGATCATTGGCCTCCTGTCAGGCGCCTCGCAGGATAAGGTTTGGAAAACCATCCTGTTTGATTTCAGGTTGCCCAAAGCAATCACTGCAGTGCTGGCAGGTTCGGCTTTATCGGTAAGCGGACTGCAAATGCAAACAGTCTTCCGGAATCCGCTTGCCGGGCCTGATGTACTCGGTGTCAGCGCAGGCGCTAGTCTGGGGGTGGCTTTGGTGATTCTTGGCTTCGGAGACTTCTTTATTATCCACAACCTCAGCTACCTGGGCAACTGGACGCTGATACTGTCCGCCTGGGCCGGAGCAGGACTGGTCTTACTTCTTATTACGTTCATTTCTTTGAGGGTTCGGGATATCATGACAATCCTCATCCTGGGTATCCTATTTGGGAGTGCAACATCTGCTTTTGTCAGCATCCTTCAGTATTTCAGCCAGCAATCTGTGCTTAAGGCTTTTGTAATCTGGTCCATGGGAAGTCTTGGAAACCTCACCTATGATCAGTTACGTGTTTTGGCAACCGGAATTGTTGTTGGATTTCTTCTGACACTTTTAACCATTAAGATTCTGAATGCTCTTCTGCTGGGTGAGAATTATTCACGCAGTCTGGGTGTAAATATTAAACAAGCAAGATTTTTGGTTTTTCTTTCTACCAGCATCCTGTCCGGTAGTATTACCGCATTTTGCGGGCCAATAGCCTTTGTCGGGATTGCCGTCCCGCATGTGGCAAGGTTGTTGTTTCGAACTGCCAATCATTTCATTCTTATTCCTGCATCGTTGCTCCTTGGATCAGTTCTGATGCTGATGGCTGATGTAATATCGCAAATACCGGGATCCGGACTTCTTTTACCTGTCAATTCGGTAACTGCCATTCTTGGGATCCCTGTTGTTATCTGGGTGATCATTTACAACCGACGACTGGTAAGTATTAGCTGACGATTCTTTATGGAAAGCAAAACCTTCAGTAAACAGCGTGTGAAACTGGTTGACCTCCGGATTGGTTACCGGACTGCCATGGGGAAAGAAAGGGTTGTATTCGGACCAATCAATGTCGAGCTAAGTAAAGCGGAGATGGTAGGAATTATTGGTCGTAACGGCATCGGAAAAAGCACATTGCTGCGCACTATCGCAGGTTTGCAGCCCCGGCTCGACGGCAAGATCCTTTTGGATGATACAGACAATACCAAAATACCTGTTAAGGAAATGGCGAAACTGATAAGCTTTGTTTCCACTGAAGCTGTGATCACTGAACATCTGACGGTCTCTGAACTGATAGCCATCGGAAGATTTCCTTATACCGGTTGGTTTGGAAAACTGAGTCAACCTGATTTGAAGATCGTGCATGAGGCTTCGGAACTGACCGGAGTATCGCATTTAATGCAGAAACCCGTGCACGAACTGAGCGACGGGGAACGACAGAGGGTTATGATTGCCAGGGCGCTTGCTCAGGATACTCCGGTAATCATATTGGATGAACCTACTGCCTTTCTTGATTTGCCGGCACGTTACGAAATACTGAGGATACTGAATGATCTCTCTATGGTCCAGCAGAAAACCATCCTTTTTACCACGCATGATCTGGCCATCGCCATGGATGCGGCTGATAAACTTTGGATAATGGCGGACGGAAATCTCTACCAGGGGGCACCTGAAGATTTGTTAATTAATAAGGTATTTCATAAATTGTTCTTAAATTCGCCTGCTGAATTTGACAGTAAAACTTTCTCGTTCCGCTTCCGGAGAGCATGCAAAAATGAAGTGACTGTCAGTGGTGAAAGCAAATACAGGTTACTGACAAAAAAAGCCATGGAAAGAATTGGTTTCCTTGCGATTGATGAAGGTGCATCACATTTTAAGATTTATGTTGAAGAAATTAATGACGCTCCTGCATGGCAACTGCATCATCATGACAAATGCCTTCACTTCGGATCGATATATGACCTGACTAAATATTTAAAAAACTTTTCTTAATCAATTCTTCTCCCATTCGGGTAACCATCATGTTGTCAATTCTTGTACCAGTTTATAATTATCACATCGTATCGTTGGTAACTGAATTGCACACTCAGGCTACCAGAGCATCCATTCCATTCGAGATCATTGTTCTTGATGATTGTTCATCAGAATTACTGAGGGACCAAAACAAGGACGTCAGCAATCTGTCACAGGTCCGATTCTGTGAACTAGACAAAAATATCGGTCGTGCCCGTATCCGCAACCGGCTGGCAGAAATGGCGACCTATTCATCCTTGCTGTTTATGGATTGTGATTCCGAGATTCCTTCGGATCAGTACATAGTAAATTACCTGCCTTTTTGCGACAAAAATGTAGTGGTATGCGGCGGTCGTATTTATAAAAAAGAACCTCCCGAAGATCATGAATTTCTCCTGAGATGGCTTTATGGGATCCGCAGGGAACAACGGTCGGATACCATAAGAGGCAGGAATCCATACCGTTCATTCATGACCAATAACTTTCTAATTCCCAAGGTAATATTGGACCAGATACATTTCGATGAAAGTATCGTGCTGTATGGGCATGAGGATACACTATTCGGACTTGAACTTAAAAAAAGAGGGATTCCTGTGAAATACATTCAAAATCCCCTGGTGCATATTGGCCTGGAAATATCATGGGAATTTATAAGGAAAACCAGTGAGGGTATTGAGAATCTTTTGATGTTGCTGCAAAAGGGGAAAATATTGCGCAAGGATATTCCGGATATAAAAATCCTGCGAGCTTATGAGGTCATGAGAAAATTTAGATTGGTAGGCTTTTACCAGGGCTTTTA
This sequence comes from Bacteroidales bacterium UBA5072, assembly GCA_002415855.1. Taxonomy (GTDB): domain Bacteria; phylum Bacteroidota; class Bacteroidia; order Bacteroidales; family UBA10428; genus UBA5072. The sequence goes on along the minus strand of DIAS01000050.1, from coordinate 99,377 downwards.
TAACCTGATCGCCAATCAGGTCATGAGAAACCTCCTGGGCTCGAATCCCAGCATCTTTGCCTTCGATCTGTATAAACTATCCCTGCTGGCCAATCTTGTTAAAAAGAGCAAATCAACCGTATTTTCATTTAACCGACGGTAATTTAAGATCTACTGAATAACTAACGGCAATTACAAATGCCCGTAAGGGATCCGGAGTATTCAATTCCTGATCGATTCCATATTTCAGGCTCAACTCGTTCTGTTTGTTAATGGCATAACTTACACCGGCCCACGCCCGGTAACTCGAAAGCGAATAACCATCGGGGCCTCCAAAGTCGATAAACAATTCACCTTCGGCAAACGGAGCTATTGGAATACCCTTGATATCATACTCCACAGTGAATTTGTGACGGTTTCTGATCCGGCTAAACAGCTGTTCCTCTTTGTTTCCCATTTCTATTCTGGATGATTGCACACGTAGCCTGTATCCCAGGGTAAATCTTCCGGGTTCATATCTGAATGCAACATCCGCATACGCACCATTTCTCCACACAAAATCATCCGCATTTTTCCAGTCGGCCTCAATCCTGTAATAGAGAGCGGTTCTCAGGTACTTATTGATTCTGTAACTCAATCCAATATCATTGATTTGCTTACCAAACTGGCTGCAGTTCTCCTGAAGTCTGACTTCTTCCTCAATTTGCACCTTGAGGTTTTTGATAACCTCAAGATTCATCTGTATGGATGGCCAGCACTGAAAATCGTTTTGCTGACCATCAGCGCTTTGCAGTGCAATGACCGGCAAAATGAAAATAAGAAGGATATGAAAAGGATTTCTTTTCATGGAATAATCAATCATCATCATCGCCATTTCCGGCATAGGCGTTGTCGCGCTCATCCGCAAGGTTTATCCGGTTATCATCCTCATAATAGTAAATAATCAGTTTGGCTGTATCCCTCAGGTAATCAATTCTTCCGACGTCAATACGATTGATCTTTAAACCAGTCCTGGTCTCCAGTTCCTTCATAAGTTCCTCACGTTTCTGAGGCTGGATCATATCCACCTTTTCGAAAGTGATTTGCTTGGATGATTCATGTTTCAACAACCAGAGCCTCTCCAAACCATAAACCAGGAATACCAGGGTAAGATTGGTAAACACAAGTTCTGCCCAGCTGATCTTTTTATTGGCCAGGGCATTGATCACTGAAATACCAATGAGAATGAAGAGATAGGTCATTTCCTTAATGGGAATCGAAAGGGTTCTGTAACGGATTATTCCGAAAATAGCGAACAACCCGAAGGCGAAACCAATCTGAAGTTTGACGCTTTCCAGCAAAAAGCAAAGCAGGAACACAAGCACGCTGATCAGAAAGAAACTGAACAGGTAATCCTTTCTCCTGGCCACAGGGTAATAAAGAAGACGGACAATAACCGTGACAATAGATATGTTTAGCGCAAAGCGCAACAACAATTCGTTAAAATTATCAAGATGTATGATATCCAGACTAAGGAATGACAAATCCTGAATGCTAAGCAGAGAGTTCAACATGACTTAATTTATTAATCAATAATAGTGTTTTCTTGAAATTATTGAATTTGGAATGGTTTTTTAGCAGGGATACACCGATACAGTATTTGCTGATGGATGCAGGTCGCAAACCTTGTTTCTTCATGATTTCAAATATCAGACTATTCCTGTCTTTCCCGTTTTGCTTAACCTCGATGATCACAAGGCCGTTTAATCCAAAATGCCTGACCTTGTCGTTGAATGAGAGATTAAAATCCACTGTAACCCTTTCGTGTAACTGGTTATCTACGAGTGTAAAGCGATTAAAATTGTTCACGACTGTAAGATCAAGTGTCTTTGGATTATAGGGAGTATGATTTCTGACAAATCCGGTAAATGCATGATGGTCGTCCTTTGGACTTTCAATCCGTGATTTGATTACCCTTCCCTTGTTCGATTTGAACTTTACCTCAAGGAAACTGAGGCTTGATTCAATATATTCCCGGTGTCTGATCTTAAACCGGTTTAGTTTACCGTTATGATGATCAAAGAACATGTTCAGATCAGGAGTATCGAAATAGTCCGTACGATAGCTGAATACCCGGTGCTTTTTAATGGTAAGTACCCTGTAGCCACCCGACAATGATTCCAGGATCGGTGCCAGGCTATCAAAGGACAAGGCAAACTTGACGTCAGTACGATCCATGAGCCTTACTCCGTCCATTTCATTCAGCGAAATAGGATCAAACTTTTTTAGCAGGCTATTGGCAATATCAAAGCAGCCATTCCTCATGAACTTAAAGTCTGAGATACTATTTTAATATAACAATATTATCCACTGTAACCTCCTGGTTTCGCTTTGTGATTTTGACTTCTTTCACTACCGGTATCTCATGCTGCGTGGGATAATTAAGGGAATCTTCAGAATAGGCATAAATTTTATAGGTCCCTTCACGCAGGTAATCAAAGCGATATGTGCCATCGTAATTGGTGGTGGTTTTATCGCCGTATACAGGATCTTCACCGTAAATTATGAATACATCCTCATCCGTGGCATAATAAGTTTCAGTAAGTGTGGTGAAATTTGAATTGTACTGTCGTACAACTACCTTACCTGTAATGGAAGATGTACCGCCTTCTCCTTCCTGCTTTTCACACGAAATGGCTGATAAGCAGATAATAACGGCACCAACGACAATGGTAAAAGAAAGTTTTTTCATGCAGATAATATGATGTACTACACACATAAGGACACAAGTTTAACGTTATTTGTCCCGTATTTGTTACCCTTATTAATACCTTTCAAGGGTAAAAAACCCTACGTTAATTCAGCATTTTTCCAGAAATCATGAGGCAGACCTCATGCGTCAATCCGGGCATATTTGGCATGCCTTTCGATGAAATCCCGGCGTGGTGGTACGTCATCGCCCATTAACATGGAAAACACGCGGTCAGCTTCTGCAGCGCTTTCAATGGTAACCAGACGCAGAGTACGATTGGCCGGATTCATGGTCGTATCCCAAAGCTGTTCGGCGTTCATTTCGCCCAGACCTTTGTAACGCTGAACGTGTACGCTGCCATCTTTTCCCTTTCCCAGTTCGTCGACAATCGCCCTGCGTTCTTCTTCGGTCCAGCAATATCTTTCGGTTTTGCCTTTTTTTACGAGGTAGAGCGGAGGTGTGGCAATGTAAAGATGCCCGTTCTTAATAAGATCCTCCATATGCCGGTAAAAGAAAGTCATCATTAATGTAGTAATGTGAGAACCGTCAACATCAGCATCAGTCATGATAATCACTTTGTGGTATCTTAGTCCTTCCAGGTTCAGCGCTTTGCTGTCATCCTCCGTACCAACCGTAACCCCGAGAGCAGTGTAAATATTTCTTATTTCTTCATTCTCAAATATCTTATGCGGCATGGCCTTCTCCACGTTCAGGATCTTACCCCGCAGCGGAAGAATTGCCTGAAAATGGCGGTCGCGTCCCTGTTTTGCTGTACCTCCTGCAGAATCGCCCTCAACGAAATATATCTCGCACTTGACAGGGTCCCTGTCAGAACAATCCGCCAACTTACCTGGTAACCCTGATCCGGATAAAACGCCTTTACGCTGGACCAGTTCTCGTGCTTTTCGGGCAGCATGACGGGCCTGGGCAGCCAGGATCACCTTCTGGACAATTGTCTTGGCATCTCTTGGATTCTCCTCCAGGTAATTTGACAATGCGGTTGAAACTGCCTGGTCAACAAATCCGGTGACATCAGAATTGCCAAGCTTGGTTTTGGTTTGCCCCTCGAACTGAGGTTCGGCAACCTTAATGGAGATTACAGCCGTCAGGCCTTCGCGAAAATCATCGCCGCTGATGTCAAACTTCAGTTTGGATAGCATCCCCGACTTTTCCGCGTATGTCTTGAGTGTACGCGTAAGGCCTCTTCTGAAACCGGCAAGGTGCGTACCACCTTCAATCGTATTGATATTGTTTACGTAGGAAAACACATTCTCGGTAAAGGATGTGTTATACTGCATGGCTACCTCCACAGGTACCTCAGCCTTTGCATTTTCAAAATGGATTATACCGGTGAGCTTTTCACGGTTTTCATCCAGCAAGGTTACGAATTCGGAAAGACCCTTTTCAGAATAAAATATCTCCTCAGGGTATTGGCCGCCATTGCCATTTTCTTCCAACTCTCGCTTATCGGTGATCATCAATTTTATCCCTTTATTCAGGAAGGACAGTTCCCGAAGCCTGGAGGATAAAATTTCGAAGTTGTAATCGGTGGTTATGAATATCTCTGAATCCGGTTTAAAAGTAATTTCTGTCCCCGTATGACTGCTGGTCCCGGTTTCCTTAACCGAATACAAAGGTTTTCCTCGCTCGAATTCCTGCTGGTACTCCTTACCGTCACGGTATACTTTGGCAGTAAAATGCGAAGAGAGCGCATTTACACAGGATACACCCACACCATGCAGTCCGCCCGACACCTTGTAGGAATCCTTGTTGAATTTACCCCCGGCATGCAAAACCGTAAGCACAACCTCAAGTGCTGACTTCTGTTCCTTTTCCATTATGTCAACCGGTATTCCGCGACCGTCATCGCGGACGGTTACTGAACCGTCCTCATTAATGATAACTACAATGTTGCTGCAAAATCCGGCAAGGGCTTCGTCAATGGAATTATCAACTACCTCATATACAAGATGGTGTAAGCCTTTCACGCTTATGTCCCCGATGTACATCGCAGGACGTTTTCTCACTGCCTCTAATCCTTCGAGTACCTGAATACTCTCTGCTGAATAATCACTGTGTTTTTTATGGTGTTTAGGAGCCTGGTCTTCTGTTCGTGTATTCGTCATAATGAAAATTACCTGATTACTAATCTCGTTCCCGTCACTGCTTTTACACTAGATTTAGTGTATTCTACGGCCTGTAAAGATACAAAAAAATGCTCCATTAACACGAACCAAATATCAACAACCAACCACTAACTGCTAACAACGATTAACCAACCATTATCAACCAGTAAATTTCAACTATAAACTGCTGGATTACTTACGTCCCTTGGTCTTCCCTGTAAGTTCTTCAATCTTTCTTTTCAGTAAATCAATTTCCTGATTTAGCATTTCTTCATGAGTGGCGGATTCTTCAGCAAGTTTTATCAGCTCATCCTCACGCTGCGCTGATTCCTGCTGTGCCGCCATTATCTCTTCAAGGTTTACACGAAGTTGTTCTTCCGAAGCCTCAAGTTCCTTGGATTGCAGCATGGATTTCTCGATCAGGACCTTCAACCTGGCGCTGGCCCGTTCAGTATTGATTATGGCTGAAAATGTTTCCAATAATTTCTCAATGAAGCTGATCCTGAAACCCTTGACCTTTTTGAAAGAACCCAGTTCGATTACACCAATGCATTCGTCATTAATTGTCAGAGGCGCAAGCAACAAGTGTTTCAGGTACTCTCCTCCCAATCCAGAACGGAATTCTGCATAAGGCTCAGTCAGATTATCGATCTCAAGAAATTGTTTATCACGAAAGCATGCTCCTACATAGCCTTCACCCAGGCTGAATCTTTTACTGCATTTCTCATTTGTGAACGCGTAATGGGCCATGAGCTCCAGGAAGGAATCATCTTTGTTTTCATCATTTAGCAAAAAGATTCCTCCCTGCTGGGCACCTACATATTCCACCAGTTTTTCAATGGTAACGTGACAAAGCCTTTTGAGGTCATCGCGGTTTTTGCTGAACAGTTCCGAGAACAGGCCTAACCCTTGATTAAACCACAAGAGGTTTTCCTGATCCTTTTCCCTGAGCTTGAGCTCTCTTTTCTGAATAACAATTTCACTATGCTGAATTTCCAATTGATGTCTGGCTTCCTCCAACTCCTTTGAACTGGCCCTGAACTTTTCTTCAATAATTCGCTTTTGATTTTCAGCGACTGTGAGCTGCCGGCGGATCAAAAAGAAAATTCCGGAAAGGATGGCGAGAATCATCAGGAACCTGAACCATACCGTGGCCCAAAACGGGGGCCTTACCCTGATCTTTACCGACAGGCCCTTTTCATTCCAAACACCGTCACTGTTAGCAGCAATTACCCTGAATGTATAGGTTTTATATGGAAGGCTTGTATAGGAAACGAACCGTTTATTCCCGACATCAATCCAATCATCATCAAAACCTTCCAGCTTGTACTTGTAATGATTCATTTCAGGATTTGCGTAATGCAGGGCGGAAAAATAAAGGGTGAAATTATTCTGCTTGTATTGAAGAACAATTTCTTTCACTTCGTTGATGTGAATGCCGATCGGGGAGTTCTCCCCCGGTGTAATGGATTCATTCCTCACCTGAAGATCCGACAGGATAATTTTTGGTGGAACGGAGTCAATTACCACATCATTGGGAAAGAAACTGTTAAAGCCATATTGACCGCCAAAGAACATTTCACCGGATGGACTTTTAAAATAGGATGTGCCGTTGAATTCGTTGCTTTGTAATCCGTCTTCAATACTGAACTGGTTTATTTCATTGTTGTCCGGATTGAACCGGATAATCCCGTTGTTGGTGCTAAGCCACAGTCTCCCGGATTCGTCCTCAAGTATCCCATAAATTACGGCTGTGGAGAGCTTGCTGAAACTGGTAAAGTGTGTGAAAATCCCGGTGGCAGGATCAAACTTGTCCAATCCTTTGCCGTAAGTGCCAATCCATAATTTCCCGGTGTGGTCTTCACAGAAGCTCAGAATTTCATTGTGTATCACCGAATTCCTGTCATTATCCAGGTGTATGTAATGTATAAAACCGCCCGTGGCTGGATTATACTTGTTAATTCCATAATCAGTCGCCAGCCAGATATTCCCACCGGTATCACCATAGATGGCATATACCGTTGTATTGCTCAGGCTGCCCGGGTCGGACGTGTCAGGAACAAACTGCTTGAAGGTTTCTGTTTCAATGTCCATCACTGTCAAACCATTATCTGTCCCTATCCATAACTTACCGGCATTATCCGTAAAAAATGCGTATATCTTGTTACTCGTGATGGAATTAGCATTACCCGGCTCAGATCTGAAATGTTTAAACCTGTAAGGCTTGCGGTCTGCATCCAGGTAGATCTTGTCCAATCCCTGATCTTCAGTACCAATCCACAAGATGCCTTTGGGGTACTCTTTGATAGCCCTGATGCGGTTACTTGATAGACTATTCTGATTATAAGGGTCATGCACCCATCTTCCGTAGTCCTTTCTCTTCCTGTCCAGCGCATGTAATCCGTCTGATTTTGATCCTATCCATAATACCGCGTCATCATCTTCGTATATTGGATGTATATTCCGGAATATCAATCTCTCCTTGGTATACGGCACATAATCATAGAGAACGAACTTTTCCTTTTTGGGATTGTAGGTATCAATCCCGTTTGAACCAATCCAGATGATACCGGACATATCTTTGTAAATGGATAAGACTTCGTTGTTTTTCAGACTATGCGGATTATTATGATCGTAGGAGTAGTTGACAACCCGTCCGGTCTGAGGTGTAAGTATATCAACCCCGTTACCGTAAGTGCCAATCCAAAGATCACCTCCATCATCCTGGAGAAGGGCCTTAATTACTGCCGGTGACCCGTTTACATCCTTTTGTGCAGAAGTCCTTACCCTGGTAAAGGAGTCATTGTTCTCCATCCTGGCCAGCCCGTTCTCGGTCCCGACCCACAAATGATCATCTTTATCTGCCAAGAGTGCAGTTATTTGTTTACCGGGAATGGCGTAATTGTCTGCTGTATTGGGCAGGTAATGCCGAAGTGATTTGTTCTGCAGATCAAAGCGGATCAAGCCATTCTCTGTACCTGCATAAACAACAGTGTCTTTCTTCTGGATCAGGGTGTTTATCTTTGTGGATGCTATGGCATGAAGGGAAGGATATTGTTCGGATGGGTTAACAAATTCTCCCGTTTCAGCATTGAAAATTGACAGGCCGTTTTCTGTTCCTATCCAGACTTCCCCGTTTGGAAGCGCAAGTATACTGCTAACGATGAGGCCGGCAACAGAAGCTGCGGCTTTCGTTCCCGGTATGAAAGCATAAAACCGGTCACTCTTGCGGTCATAACGGTTGATACCACCACCATTCGTTCCTATCCATAAGTTGCCTGAGGCATCTTCAGCTATTGACAGAACCCTGGAGTTGCTGATACTGTATCGATTATCCTGCTCAGGTTTATAAACGATGAAGCTGTAACCATCGTATTTGTTCAAACCATCATCGGTTCCTATCCACATGAGTCCCCTTGAGTCCTGAAAAATGCAATTGGGTGAACTCTGCGACAATCCATCGTTAATTGAAATGTTGTTGAATTTGATAACTGCATCACCACTTTGACCAAAAAGAGATGAGGAGACGATAACTCCGGGAATGAACAGAAGAATTGAAAAAATCCGGTTTTTTAACGGGTGCGCTGGGTTGGGATTCATGGGGCAAATTCTGGTTTACAATTAGTCAACTAAAATTATATTTTAAAATGAAATTTGCATAAGAATCCTTTGCTAAATTTGTGTTTTATTCAATCAGCATGTATTTGCAATCACTTTCCCTTCTGAATTTCAAGAATATAGCCGAAGCTGAGATGATCTTTTCTCCCCGTATCAATTGCTTTGTAGGCAATAACGGTGTTGGCAAGACCAACCTGCTGGATGCCATCCATTACCTCTGCCTGTGCAAGAGCTATTTCAATCCTATCGATACACAGAATATCCGTCATGATCAGGAATTTGCAATGATCCAGGGGGTATTCTCCATGAAAGACCGGGAGGATGAAATCATGTGCAGCATTCACCACAACAGAAACAAAGTCTTCAAGCGCAACAAGAAGGAATATGAGAGGCTGGCTCAACATATTGGACTTTATCCTGTCGTCATGATTTCTCCGGAGGATTCTGCTTTAATAATGGAAGGAAGCGAGGAACGCCGGAAATTTCTGAACAGTGTCATCTCACAATATGACAAGGGATATCTTGAAGACATGATCCAGTACAACAAGCTTCTCGCCCAGCGCAATAAGGTGCTGAAAGACTTTGGAAGCACACGCAGGTTTGATGAGGAGATGCTTGCCGTTTACGATGAGCAAATGGTCCCTGCTGCCGCAAGAATCTACAATCAGCGGATTGACTTCACAAACCGGATGATCCCGATCTTCCAGCATTATTATCATCGCATTGCACCGGACAAAGAAATGGTTGATCTGCATTACCAGTCACAGCTGCTGGATCACGATTTCGGCCTGTTGCTAAAAGACTCCAGGGACAAGGACCTGGCCATGCAATATACCACGCAGGGTATTCACAAGGATGATCTGATCCTCAGGTTGAATGGTCATGCCTTAAAGAAAACAGGTTCACAGGGGCAGCAGAAGACTTTTCTGGTTACATTGAAACTGGCCCAGTTCGATTTTATTAAGGAAATGAACAAAGCCAAACCCATCCTGCTGTTGGATGATGTTTTTGATAAATTCGACGAATCGCGTGTAAGACAGATAATCCGGCTGGTTTCTGGAGATCACTTCGGCCAGATCTTTATTTCACATACCGATGAATCAAAAATGCAGTCGATCCTGGAAGACATGGCCACCGATTTCAGACTATTTCATGTTACCAATGGATCAATATCTGACTAAACTGAACCACCCTAGATTAAGTTTAAATGAGAAAAAGCAATACTCAGAGGATCAGTGACGTAATACTGGAATACCTGCGCGAGCTTCGTATTGACCGGAAGCTTAAAGAAGTTGAGTTGGTTTCGCAGTGGGAATCCGTTATGGGAAAAATAGTGGCGAACAGGACCAAGCAGATTTATGTTAAAAACCATATTCTTTACCTGCAGGTTACTTCATCAGTTCTGAAAACCGAGTTGTTGATGATGCGACAGGATATTATCGACAGGCTCAATGAGAATGCAGGGGAAAGGATTGTGGAGCAGATTGTGATCAGGTAGCAGGCTAGTTGGTAGCAGGGAGGAATGTTAGGTTTTACCTATATTTGTACATATTGTTGACCCATTAAATAAATGTATATGCCGAATAAAAAAAGTCGTGTAGCTGTATTGTCAGCTGTTGCTTTGGTGGTAATGGTAATTTTATCGCTGTTTCTGTTCAGGAACAGGATCAGCAACAGTTTTCTCAGCAAAGGGATTGCTGGTTTGGAAAGCAAAGATTTTTCATTGGCCATGAAGTACTTTGACAAGGCCCTGAAGTGGAATAAAAGATCTGCCCAGGCTTTGCTTAACAAAGGAAAGGCATTTTACTACCAGAGCGACAACAGTAATGCCCTGCTTCATATGAATAAGGCACTTTCTGTTGATAGTATGTACCCTGATATTCACTATTTCAAGGGATTGGTATTAAATGATGACCGCAGATACGACCTTTCACTGCTGTGTTTTTCCCGGGCAATAGAATTGGATAGCCTTTATTCCGGAGCTTATTACCAACGGGGTTTGGCAAAGGCGGCACTCGGAGATCTTCATGGTTCCGTAGCGGATTATAAGCATGCTGTTGCCTTGAACGGAGACAACATGGATGCCTATTTGAAAAGCATAGAGGCAAAATCGGCAATAAACGACTATCTTGGAGTTATCGGTGACCTTGATAAAGTTATAGAACATGACCCCTCCAATGCAGAAGCCTATTTTAACAGGGGATATTTTAAGATTAACCTGGGAGATAATGCAGGTGCTATCCAGGATTTTTCCTCGGCAATTGCCAATAGTGATACCATGACAGAAGGCTATTACCAGCGTGGTCTGTGCTATGCCCGTTTGGGGAGCAATACTGAAGCCATCAAGGATTTTACGGTTTGCATCAGCAAGAATTATCATACCGGTGAAATGTACTATGCGCGGTCAGTTTCCAATCTGAAAGCAGGTCACCTCAAAAATGCGCTGTCAGACTCGGATAAGGCCATATTACATGACAAAACCAGCCCGGGGAATTACCTGGTTAAGGGAATAATCGTTGCCATGCAGGGCAATTATGCCGGGTCTGTTGATTTGTTCAGCAAATCGGTGGAATTCGACAGAAATTTCATTGAAGGATATTACCAGCGCGGTGTTTCCTTTGCAGTATTAAAAAAGTATGCCGAGGCCAGGATTGACTTTACCAGGTGTATTGAGCTAAATCCTGCCTACCACGAAGCTTACCTGAACCGCGCCGTTGCATTAGTTAACCTGGGACTTACCCCGGAAGGCTGCCTGGATTTTCAGAAAGCAAAAGAATTGGGGAACAAGAATGCCAATGAATACCTGATGATGTATTGTTCTTCGAAATAAAACATGATATATGAAGTATTTGACAATCTTTGGAGTATCACTTGGAATGCTTTTCCAGGTAATGAATGGTCAGCCGGTGGACATCATGGTCCGGAACATCAACCAGTATGAGTTACGGGAAGATGGCACACCGTCGGAGCAGTGGTTTACCTGCATCCAGCAAACCTATGACAAGAACAACCACCTGGTACTGGAGCGGTTTTTCGATAAGATTGCCAAAAAGCAGGAAAGCTTTACCTGGTATTACTATGATACAACAGGCAGGTTGAAATCCAAAGAAACTTACCATATTGACAGGAATCCGAAAGCGCTGAAGCAGATCCTATACAACGATGCTGGAGACACCGTGAAGATTGTAGAATACTCCGGTAATCAGGGAGAAGTGGCAAAAGTCAGTGAGAAAAGCTTCATTTATTCAGCATCCGGGCAGCTTTTACAAACCAGAACACAATTAACGACTGGTAAAGTAATTGAAAATGCAAAGTTCATTTATAAAAAGGGTTTGAAATCACCGGCCAGAATCAATGTTGTTAACAATTCAGATTCACCCTATAAAGAAAAAGTAACGATGGTTTATCATGACAGCACGGGATTACTTTATACCTTGGTCAGACAGATGACGGTAGGGAAACAAAAAGAAAAATTCCAGTTTACTGTTACATACAACATAAAAGGCAAACCGGTGGAGGAAAGAACTGAAGCTGCCGGAAAGCTTCTTAAAAGGAGAATATATGAATATGCAGCAGACGTAGAGTTAATTAAATACTATGATCAGGACGGGGATGGAAAGAAGACCGGCCTGTACATGATTGAAACTTATTTCCACAAAGCCAATCTGGATGCAAAAAGTTATTTTGAAAATCAGGAAGGGTTTTAATACCGGTTCAGCCAGCGGTATCTTCTGGCATTGTCGCCGAATTTTACGGCAGCCATGATCTCATGCGATCCCAGGGTACGGGCACCAATGGCATTAAAGGTATAATCAAAGGCATAGCCAAAATAGTACTTGTCTACACGAACGCCACCCATGATGATGATGGAGGATCCTTTACCATTCATGGATTCCTCATCAATGCTGTAACCGCCACCTGTCCGCCAGGACAATCCTGCCCAATAATTTTCCTTAAAGTACATTTTAACATTTACATCGATCTGGGCGACAAATTGCTCCGTGGTCTTAAAGAGGAACGATGGTTCCATCAGCAGGTCTCGGTTGAGTTCGAAGCGATATCCGGCTGTTACAAAGTAATGCCGTATCATTTTAAAACCTGGTCCGTTCGCGTCTGCCCCCAGTTTCACAGGTGTCTGGAAGAGCTGCATGGCTGATACCCCGGCATAAAGATGCTGGTCGGTATAGTAAACGCCAAAATTGGCATCAGGGATAAAGGCGGATTTTTCAGTATTGAGGAGCAACTGGTCATCTTTGTCCAGCAACAACATTTTTTCTTCATTGATCCTGAACTGATAACCGGTAACCGATACACCAAAAGAAAGTTGTGACCTGTCGAGCGGTATATGGTAGGTATAGGTACCCTGCAGACCTGTGCGGTTAAAAGCCCCGGCCATATCGGTAAAAGCATATCCGCCGTAACCTACGCGACCGCTGCGCGACATCACACGTTTACGTTTGCGGATGGACGCTGAACGGGATATATAGCTGTTCTTCAGCATACGGGTCTGATAACTTACTGCATATGTGCTGGGTGCGTCTTTCAGGCCCAGCCATTGTTCCCTGGCCGTCAGATTAATCGCTGTATATCCTTCGTGTCCCGCTATCGCCGGATTGTACAAAAAACCATTCATCATATACTGGCTGTATACAGGCAACTGCTGTGCTGAAATTCCCGGGCACAACAAAATTGCAGACAACAGTACCAGTAAACAATTCAGTATTTTCAGTTTTCTGTTCATTATGCTTTATTACCCAGGCTAATTTAACAATTCCTCTCCGGCTTCATACTATCATCTTCATTCTACCTCACAACATTCACATACCCCGTCATAGGTGCAACATTGGCTACCTTCAGGTCAAGAACGTAATAATAGGCATCCATTGGAAGTTCTTTGCCCGACATGCTTTCACCCTTCCAGGGCTGATTGTATATATCATCGGTCCTGTAAATGAGTCGTCCCCAGCGGTCATAGATCTCGAGCACAGCATCGGGGAAGAGTTCAATGTTCGGGATTTCCCAGTAGTCATTCTGATCGTTCTTGTCACCCGGGGTAATGGTATTGGGCATATCCTTGAAAAGCAGGTATACGTCGCATACTTCAAGCAGTATGGTATCAGATCCCTGGCATCCGTGCTCATCTGTGACTTCGACCCAGATGGTCTCCGGTTCCCGGCGCTCTCCGTCAACCGCAATGGGATTGACAATGTCACCTGTTGACCATTCATAGGACGAGAAAACTCCAGCATCCAATAATAGGGTTGCAGTGCCGCACAGTGAGGTATCATTACCTAAATCTACCACAGGTAATGGATTAACAGTGAGGTAAGCTGAATCATAGTCTGCACAACCATCTGCACCTGTAATCCTTACCCATACAGTCCCTTCGGTCCCTGTGCTGTATGTTTCGCTGGTGCTGTTATCCGGCCACAGAAAAGTGACATCGGTAAGGTAACTGGTGGTTGCATCAAACGCATAAAGATCATCCTGACATACCTCCACCTCATCACCGATATCCGCTACAGGAGCATTGATATCAAGCGCGGCTTGCACGGGAGTGCCGACGCAGCCGCTCAATGTATATTCCGTTACCGAAATGTTATGAGTTCTGCGATCAAAGTCCCATTTTATGGTAATTGTATCATTGCCCTGGCCGTTGACGATCAAACCTCCATCGACGGTCCAGAAAAAAACAGAATTAAGCATACCCGTAACACCGTAAGATTCCTCGCTGCCGGCACAGGCATAGGGAAGACCTTGCCCGTGCCCGGCAACAGGAATGATCAGTGCTACAACAAATAGCGTTAATCTGAAGTATTTCGCGATCAATGGAGTATTCTGTTGGATCTGTGAGAAAAATACCCTGTTTAAAACAGTCTTTTACCCAAATTTTACAGGTTGGGCAGGTGATAGATCGGACCAGTTGTAGGAGCAGGCAATACAATTACCTCAAATGTGTCGTCGGCACCGGCCGGGTAGTTTGTGTAATTGGTATTTGTACCCCTTGCAAGAGGAGCAATCCAGTCAGACTGACGGGACACAGCCTCGTTGATACCGGTAAGGGTAAAGGTATACCGGGTAATATGGCCGCCTAAGACTGGGAAAGTCTGGTTAGCTAATACTTTTCCTGTACCTGAAGTTGCAAAAGCATCATCGGTATTGGTAGCATCAAGGTCGCCTGCATGGTCAACTAGCACAGTGGTTCTGTCGGCTGAAAGTTCATCAACATTGTAGGTCCAGTCGACTAAGTAATCGCCCGAGGCGTTAAATGCAGCATCAGCGCCGTTATCGGCAATATCGAACAACACATCCTGCGCAACAGTGATAGGGCCGCATTGTTCAACGTCTGCCCTGGAGCCAAAATCAAAAGTAGGGACAGCCAAAACGTGAATGATCAGTTGTGTGGGCGTAGCGTCTGCACAGCCGTCAGCACTGGTTTCCACCACATTCAAGGTGAAGGTACCTTCATCATTGATGGTAATGTCGGGATTGATGACAGTTGCATCGGTTATGGTAAAAGCAGGAGCCGGAGCCGAAAATGTCCAGGCAAAATTAGAGACTACAGCCCAACCTCCGCCAGCGGTCCAGCCCGGGTTAAAATAAATATCCGGCTCAACAAAATAAGGCATTGCCTTATCCACGGTCACATACTGCTCCACAGCCTGAGTAACAGTCAAAGCAGCTTCTTTTGCCTGACCAAATCCATTCATGCCAATGCAAATGAATAATCCGGCGCTCACAACAACCTTTAGTAAAAAACCCTTTTTCATTTTAATTCAGTTTTAATTTGACACTAGAAATATGCGTTATTTTCACAATTGGTTTATAATATATTCTTTATCGTATTTTCAATTAAAAGGTTACAGTTTTTTGATAAGTTATGCTGAATATTTTGTCAGGATTTCACATATATACATAAATTCATACCTCTTTTTATCACGGTATCAGGGCAAATTTGGCAAATGGTAGGACGGGCCGGTCTGGGGTACACGGTGCACCCTGACGATCAGTTCTGTGGCATCGGCGGCAGTACAACCGTTGGCATCCGTATAGTTCACACTAACAAGCCGGTCCTCAAAGAGGCCCGTGACAGTGCCCCAGGTAACCGTTATCTGATAGGTTGTCCCGCCGGTAAATGTTCCACCGGTGACAGTCCAGCTGTAATTTGTTATACCGCCGCCATTATCGGTCGAATAAATCTCAACAGCATCTACACAAGTATTTTGAATACCGGTAAGTGTGGGGACGGGAAGCGGATGAACCGTCATGGTATAGGATGCACTGGCATCAGTACAACCAGACGAATTGGTCACCACTACATAAACATTATCACCATTGTCGAGTGTGGAGGTTGCATAGATTGCGGCAGCCCCGTTCTGAACAATGGCTGCGTTCACATAAAATGTATATTGCGTTCCGCCTCCTGCCGTGAACGTAATGTTTTCACCCGCACAAATTTCGGTATCACTGGCTGCAAGCGAAGCTACAGGTACAGGTCTTACAAGAACTGAATTGGTATCAACCACACCTCCGGTGAAGGTCGTTATTCTGTACCTGCCCTGTGTCAAGGTAGTCAGGGTATACGGATTTGACGAAGTGGTGACAGACTGGTTTGAACCGCCGTTGATATTGTAGGTGAAAGTATAGGAACCGGCGGTATTGGTGAAGGCAACATACAGGTCATCACCAACACATGCATCATCAGTATCGGTGAAGCTGGCTCTGGGTCTCAGGGTGGAAACCGATCCCAGGGTATAATCATGCTCGTCAAGATTCATTAAATCCGTGGTTTCGGCTGTGCCACCATAGTCATCACCTGATGCATATGTGGCTTTTTCTTCCCAGCTAGCAGTAACGTATTCGGCTACACGAATATCTCCAAGCCCACCTTGTGTGGTAAGGGGTGTAATATCACTCTGTGCATCCCAGCGCAATTTTACATAAGCCTGTTCTCCGGCGGGTCCGGTCACATGCCAGTACTCGGCAGAGCTCACAGCAATTAACAGCGGGGTAACAACAGAAGAAGAATGCCCCGTATTGTAATATTCTGCTACCCAATCATCCTCATTGCTGATACTCATTAATTCAAGCTGTCCGTATCGGGAGCCCTTACCAATAGGAAACTTAAAATCATCTCCGGTATAGATCCGCTTCGAGAATGGTCCGCTGACAAAGGATGTTGATGACCCTCCATCGGGAATCACATTGGTGTTCCAGTTGATCATGGACAGCAGGTTGGCGGATGTGGTGGTAATTATTCCATTGGTCAACAGAAGATTTCTCCCGATTTCCATGGGTCCGTTTAATACAAGACCATTGCTGTTGTTAATCTCAAGATTGTTAAAGGCATTTGCGCCGGTGAAATTTCCTGTTACACCACCGACCTGTTGTGCTGCAGTTCCTTTAAACACAACAGTGGCATTCACATCGCTGCCACTGATAAAGGCTCCTGCATTCAGACGGTGGATGGCGCCGAATAAGGTAAGCTTTCTGTCGAATAAGCTGTTATCCAGGGTCGCCCTGTCAATCTTGAGCAGGTTGCAGATTACGAGATCTTTATTGGGCAAGGTTTTGGTGCCGGTTCCGGTGAAGTACAAATTCTTTACTGTGTCAATCCGGTCAGCTACCAGCGTAAAACTAAAAGGTCCGCCATATTCCAGGGTACCGCCGGAACAACTTAAAAATGAGTTAAACCGGCCAGCCGGAAGGGTTTCTGTTTCGAGGTAAAGTTTCCCTGTTCCGTCGACATTACCCAGGTTATGACCGTAAGTAGTACCAACGTCCAGAACCCCATTGATGGTTGTACGGTAAGCAAACCTGCGGTTGCCGTTGGTCGATATGGAGTCTCCGGCGCGGATCACCACGATGAATCCATTGGGCCCGCCTGCGGGAGCCACTGGTGTCCAGATATTCACATTGTCCCAGAGGCCGTCTGTGTTGCTTGTATATACCGGCACTTCGTCGGGTATGGCAGCATCATTCCCGGCTGTGTATTCACCACCCAGGTTTGAAGTTCCAGCCGGAAAATCAAAAGAAATGGTATTGGCAGATTCATTGACATTATCGGTTGATGCTCCTGGAGATGCCTTGCTCCAATCAGAACCCGGAGGGACTATCAATCGGGCGGCCACATAATCACTTTCCGTTCCCCGTACATCGCCACCGGAGTAATTGAGGGTCAGATTGCCTTCAAAGCCTGTAATTCCAGTACTTTGCACTTCCCAGTAGTATTGCAGTACGTCATTGGGATTGCTCACGGTCGGGTGGTATGAATTGATCACGTTTACCCTGATGGAACCTGCTGATGTGTTACCATTGACGGTGAGAAGGGCAGGTGTGTATTTTCCGGCAACACCTAACGGATAGCTAAAGGTGGTCCCTCCGGTGCCAAAATACTTCCTGATACCGACATTGCTGTACACCCCATCCGGCATGATCATCTTGCTGGAGCTGAATCCGCTCCCGACAATATCACTGTTTACACCTAATGTCAGAAGAAATTGGTTGATATTCAATATACCGTTTGTGAGCAGAAAGTCCTGGTCAATTCTGATGTTGTTCAGTATTCTTGCTCCGGCTGTGTTATTCAATTCCAACCGGCCGTATATTCCCAATCCTGATACAAGCTGTTCAGCAGTTCCGTTGAGCAGGATACCTCCCTGATCATTATCTCCGGAATGTTCAGCATGATTGATCACATTGCCTTTAGCATTCACATCATAGGTGCCGGTGAGGAATATTCCGGTGTTCAGCGTAAGCGTATGATTTACCGTGATGTCGTTGGCCAGGGTAAGCGAGGTGGAAGGATCAAGAAGTAAATTGTAGAATACGGTGGAGGTTGTGCCATCGATAATTTGCGCTGTCCCGTCGAAAGTTGTTGTGTTTGTTCCCGGGGTATAGGTACCATTGTTCGTGAGGTTACCCCTGATGGTAACATTGATGTCGTTGGCCGAAAAAGTGCTGTTTGCATTGTTCAATACCAGATTACCATTCAGTACCAGTGGATTAACCATCAGCTGAAGCGTATTGAGTGCACCGTTACCGTTTAGTGTCAGGTTATTCAGGGCCAGGCTGGCATCCAATGACAGGGTCTGAACCCCGACATTCTGTGTTCCAAAATAAATGGTTCCCCCGGTGACAGAACCACCGGAAGGACGCAGATACAAGTCCCCGAAGGTAGTACCACCACCCCTGACAAGGGTAAGTGTCCCACCGGACATGGTAAATTCACTGCCATCGTTTTCAATTTCAAGTTTTGCACGAACGGCAGTTTGGTTGTTTCCGTTGATGGTGACAGTGCCGCCTGTTTGCCTGTAAACCAAAACACCACCGGTACCTGTTGTACTCCGTCGGATCTGGCCGTTCACGACAAGGGTTCCTCCCTGCATATCAATTTCGGAGTTACCCGATGCTGAATATTCAATATCGTTGTTGTTGGCAGGTGCAGCGGAAGGCCCGACATACACCGTACCATCTATCAAGGTAAGCTTCCCGTTCAGGTATACATCGTTGTTATCGTTGTTGCTGTTGCCAAGATACACCGTTGCCGAGGCATGGTTGACATACAAGCCTGCTGTAGTGGGTATCGCAAAGGTACCGGTAGTTGTTATGTTCAGATTGCCGGTTCGCATGAACCGTAAGGTACCGTTTGTCAGTGTGAGCCAGTTGTTAACGGGTGTCGAAAAGGTAGCTCCCGAAACATCCACCGTGAGGGTTGCTGTCTGTGATGATCCCTTGTCAACGGTCATGTTTCGGAGTGTTGTACTGCCGGTTCCGGTCAGTGACGTATTGGTTGAACCCATGAAGCTGATATCACAGGAGGAAGTGACAGGTGCATAGTTCAGGGTAAGTGTACCATTGTTTAGCAGATTACCGTAAATGGTGAGGGAATTTGTGGTGGATCCGGCATTTTGAACATTGAATATGGCACCGGCTGAAACCGTTACATTTCCGTTGACTGTTACTACCTGGGACTGGCCATTCCTGAATTGAAGCGTACCGCTGGTAACGGAAAGATCCCCTTCTATATTCAGGGTGCGGGATGCTGCAGTGTTAAATCTCGTTGTTCCGGCACCCTGAGCAGTCATGTTGCCATAGATGATAAGATTCAGGTCGGGCAAAGCTATGTACCTTCCGGATGCCGGCGTCAGCACCAGATGCATGTAATAGTTCAATGCATCGCCGGAGGCAGATGTAGATGGGATCAACATTTCATCAATGGCCCCTGTATAATATTCAACAGTGCCACCATCGGGTCCTCTGAATGCTGAAAAATCACCGGATGGAAAAGTGGCTGTTATCTGATTGGTTGGGTTGGCCGAAGGAATCGATATCCTTATTCTGCCGCTTCCATTTGCCGGGTTGGTAACAACACCAAAATTCAATCCTGTATATGCCCTGCAATCCAGTACTCCCGTTGCCTGGATCTGCAAATTACCGGATCTTCTGCCATCACTATCGATGGTAATTGTATGACCATTGCGGATAATGGCCGGCGTATTCTGGTCCGGGAAGCTGTTGGGGCCGTTCACCATGGTTACCGTATCGGTGACCCAGGAGGCCCTGTTGTTCCAGAAACCGGTTCCGCCACCCGAACTGTAAAAAACCCGGACATTCCCAAACGGGTCTTGTGCGGCCGGATCATCGTCTCCTGCGGTATAGTCACCGTCAATGTAAGTTACATTGTTTGGCCAGTTGATTACGTGGTTGATCTCATCAACATCACCATGTCCTCCCTTGTTCCAGGTGAAGGTTGCCGGGTTATATCGTGCAGGTGAATATTCATCCTCAGTAATTCCGCCACCTGTGGTAACATCGCTGGCATCGTAATAAAACTTCTGGGTGACAGTGGCTGAGCCCAGACTGAACCCTGCCGATCGCTCTCTCCAGAAATAGGTAAGACTGCGGTTTTTACCACTGGGACTGGTTTGCATCTGCTCGGCATCCACCGGGAAAACCGTAATCGAACCATAGGCGGCGGGTGTTGCGCTGAAAGTAATTAGGCTGGGAGTATATTTGGCCCCAACACCCAGTGGGAAGGTGAATGAATTGGTACTGAATGCTTTGGTAATGCCTTTGTCACCCATGTCACCATTGGTTTGAATAAACCTGCTGGCGGAAAATGTTCCGGATATATCGGCAGATGCTCCCAGCGTAAGGCTATAGCTGCTGATGCCAAAGATTTTGTTACTGGTAAGCGCTAATGTTCCGTTGACGGTAATATCGGCCGTTAAGGTAACCGGTGTTGCAAGGACATCTGTATTGTTGAGAGTCAGGTTCTGAAAAACACCAGTTCCATCACCACCAATGGTTTGCGGATCATTATCGACCAATGCAATTGAACCATTTCCTGTATGGACTCCGGAATTGGTCACATTTCCCGAAATGTTGATGGTGTTTCCTCCGTCCGCCAGGGTGCCGGAGGTCAGGTCGAAGTTACCCAGAACGGGCAGGGTAGTAGGGGTGGTCCTTGAAAAGGTGACGGTACCCCCTGAATTGTTGATCACCAGGTTGTTCAGCCCGGTTGTGATGGTGCCGTTGAAGGAGAAAGTCTGATTTCCTGCGCCATTGAATGTTGTTGTATTGGTCCCGGGGGTGTAAGTTGCTCCGGAGCTTACCATAAAATCACCTCCTACTGTCACATCATTGTTATTGGCATCGAGTGTGCGATTTGTAACAGTCAGATCATTGACAACGACAAGATCATTTAAGAGCTGAAAGGCACGGTTTGCACCGGCTATTGAAGTATCTTTCAAGATCAGGTTGTAGAATGGTGCCGTGGAATTAATCTCGAAATTGGTTTGATCATCAACAGCGCTGGGCCGAACGATGGTAAAGGTACCTCCAGTAACATTATAATTTGCCGGGCTGACCTGAATGTCAATCCCGTTGGTTGCGGTTGTGTTTATTCCTGATATATAAATGCTTCCACCCGACATAATGTAATTGAAATCAGCGGTTGGGAGGGCAAAGACAGCTGAAGAACCCCTGGAGTCAGAAAAACCGGTTATTCGCAGCGTTCCTCCGGTCTGGTGATACGTGACTCTTCCATTTATATCGGCCTGCTTCACCTGTGTTGTATTTACAGTTCCGCCTTCAATTAAAATATAGCCAGGTTGCCCAACGTTCCCGAAGTAGGTGATACCCCCCGTATTATTGGGATTGGTAAAAGAACCGGCTGAGATCCTGAATAATCCGTAAACAGTAATACCTCTCCATGAGCCACCGTCATCTGAGGTTGCAACAGTGGCACCGTCTATCCACAATCCCGCACTTCCCGGAATATGAAATTCCATGATCGTGCCAGTCCCGGTGTTTTTTCCCAGAATTGGAATGTTTACTTTACTGCGGAGCTTCAGGGTCCCGTTTTGAAGCACAAGCGGAAGCGTGCTCCAATCACCGAGGGTAGCCGTAACCGGACCAAATAGACGGAAGTTCGAAGCATCGGAGGAGGTCACCGTTAATATATAGGTACGGTCAGTTCCCTTGTTGAGTATGAAACGGTAAAAATCAGTAGGGCCGTTACACATCAGGTTGTTATCTGTCTCGCCGTTAAAGGTGAAAATAGCAGCACCCGTGGTCGTTGCCGATGCATATTGAGCGGAATTGCTCAGGTCAATGGATCCGTTGTTTGTGAGGTTGCCACTCAGGCTTATGTTGTGGATGGCGCCAAAATTGCCGATATTCATTATTCCCCCTGATGAAACAGAAAGGTCACCGGCGATTAAAACATTGCGAACGGTTGCATTGTTGCCAATAGCGACCGTAATGTTGCCGGTTCCTTGTGCACGGTTGATTTCAAAATCACCGTTAATAGTCACATTGCTTCCGATGGTCACCGTGTAACTGGATGCATTGTTGTCCTTCTTTTGAATCTTCAGGTTGTTATAAGTTGACTGCGTGATGGTGCCGGTAAATCCATAATAATCGGTGGTACCACCGCCCGCATCTACAAAAGTATTGGTGGTGGCAGTCGGAAAATTCACCGTTTGCAGACGTAAAATTCCTTCACCACGTAACGCAGCTAGCGTATTGAATTGATAGGTACCCTGCTCGAGAATACCGCCGCTGTTAATGGTAATATCAAGTCCCGTGTTTGCTATATCCGACGACAACGTGACTGTCCTCGAAGATAATATTACAACAATATCATTGTTACCAGGTACCTTCCACCCAACCCAGGTGGTCCCGCCAGGGTCGGTCGTCCAGGTGGCAGTGTCGTTCCAGTTTCCTGATTTATAGGAATATAGGGTGGTTTGCCCCCAAATTTTCATCCCTGGCAATAAAAGAGCAACTGCAACAACGACAAACCGAATGAGGTGATTAAAACCGGTTACCCTTATTTCCCTAGCCTTTTTGTGTGTGTTTGCTTTAGAGAATCGCACTACCATATAGATTTTTTTTTCGGTGGGTTATGACTTTCCTGGATAGTAAGTTTGTAGGTTCAACAAATCAGAAGAATTCCTAAAAAGCTATAGATCAGTATATTATTAAACATCATGATAACTGAATTTGTTATCTTTTAAATACTTGTAACGTGCAAAACTACTTTAGGTTACAATATTTCAGCCGGTGACTGCCCAAAATTGACTATTTTGAGACAAACCGGCTCCGGAGAAAATCAGAATTTATCAACAAGCTAGAACTTAGCAGTAAGTCTTATGTTCAGCAGGCGCCCGGTGAGGTAATTGGGTACGGCGAACATATTGGGTAAACCTTCCTGGTTGCTTACTGTCCGCACCCATTGGTACGATGCCATGTTATCAAAACCAAAGAGGTTGAATACTTCAATACTGAACCAAAGATCCTTTAAAAACGAATCTGAAATCCTGCGTTTTCCAAATTTATCAGTTACCAATGATTTGGATAGCCCGATGTCAATCCGCCGGTATGCGCTCAGCTCGTAATAATCCTCGGGATTGTCATAATCGGTCGTATTGTACGGCAGCCTGCTGCCATAATACAGGTTTACATGAACCCGGTACGATGGATTGTTGGGAAAGTAATCCTGGAAAAAAAGGCCGAAGTTTACCAGCTGATCGGTTGGCCTGGGATACATTCCATAGGCATCGTTGTACCGGTCCTCCCGGGTGCTTAAAAAGGACAAGGTAGCCCATGATTCGGCATCCTTTACGAATTCCCCGTTTACCTTGAATTCTATTCCTGCAGCATATCCATGCGCAGTGTACTGGGGAAGATACTGGATATCAACGTCTTCTGTACTATAGGGCACAAGGTGATCAAGCTTTTTATAATACACTTCGGTAGTAAACCTGAATGGTCTTTCCCACATGCTGAAGTCGATTGTTGATCCCAGCACAAAATGGACCGATTCCTGTGCACGAACCTCCTTGTGCAACACCCCGTCGGGGTCGCGCATTTCCTTATAAAACGGGGGCTGATGATACCAGCCTACAGCCCCGTGAAAGGCTATCTTTTTTTTCCAGTAGGGCACCAATTGGACACCGGCTCTTGGACTAACGACCAGTTGCCCGTTGGTTGTCAGGTAATTGAAACGTACGCCCAGGTTGAAAAAGAACTCTGTCGAACTGGTAGTAAAGGAAGTTACATTGTGAACAAAACCCGCAAAACGGGTAGCGGTCAGTTTGTTTTTGGCCACTGTTGAATGGTATAGCAGGACCTCACTGTCGGAATAGGGTATGGAATATCCTGCAGAATCAATCATTTCCCATTCCCTGATTTTATCTGTAAAATCCTCAGACTGGGCTGTCAGTCCCCAGTTCAGGTTACTCCTGTCCCACCGGTAGGTACCTCTGTGTGTTAAATTCAGGATTTGTGCGTCGAGGTAATTGCGGGCATGGGTGAGATTTCCTCCGACACCCAGGTTCAGAATGCTGTCGCCGGCGGTTTCTGAACCAATGGTATTATCGAGCAGATCGATACGGTAAAGACCCAGTATATCATAGGTGATATCTTCGTTTGTTCCGAAGGCCGAACCGGTAAGTTTCAGGGTGAGCCTTTTATTGGGGTGAAAGTCCAGCGTCAGCGCACCCAGCAGGGTGGAAAAAATGTCTTTTTCCTGACCTTCATAATATACGGTAAAATTCATGGCCTGCTGATAGGTTCCAAAAGCCGTCTGTCGAGAACTTGGGATTACCAGGTAATTATTCCTCGCATAGCTGCCCAAAAAACTGATCTCAAGGCTCCTGGTCAGATCATAGGTAAGAAAAGTCTGGATATCCAGAAAGTTTGGCTTGTAATCTCCTTCGGTTTGCAAAGTATTCAGCAGGTACTGGTTGGTTTTGTAACGGATACCGGTTATGTGTGTGAATTTTCCTCCGGCTGCAGTCCCTTCGATGTGGGCGGAGGCTCCAAGCAGACTGGCTGAGGCGCTTCCTGCAAAACCTGCCGGACGTTTATAACGGATATCCAACACGGAGGACATTTTATCACCAAACCGTGCATCAAAACCGCCTGCAGCAAACTGTACCGTTGATACAAGCGATGAATTGATGAAGCTGAGTCCTTCCTGCTGTCCTGATTTGACTGTAAGCGGCCTGTAAATCTCAATGTCATTTACATAAATCAGATTCTCATCATAATTCCCCCCTCTGACTGAATACTGGGAGCTCAATTCGTTGCGTGAGGAAGCTCCCATGGTAGTAAGCATCGATTCTATACTGCCTGAAGGCAGCGGAATATGCTCGATCGATCTGAGGCTGATCTGATGCATAGTCTCTGCGCGGTCCTGCCAACTTTCCACAACAACCTCATCCAGCATTTCCGGTGCCTGCTTCAGTTTCACTGATATCTCGGCTGTCTGGCCCGGCGCGATATGTATGGGTACGGTATCTTTCTCATAGCCAATAAAGGAAACTTCAAGAGAGACTTCCTGGTCGGGTTCGACAGACATCTGAAATTCACCAAGTGATCCGGCAATAACACCCTTACCGGTAGACAGATTTTTTATGGTAGCACCTACCAACGGTTCATTGTTTTCATCTTTGATATAACCTTTAACAACAGCTGATTGCTGCGCCAGAACGGGTAAAGCACCCTGTAAGACACACAGCGTAATTGCCAGTATTAGTCGTTTATGCAACTTTGCTTATTAGTATTTAATACCGAATAATGAATACGATTCATCCGCTACTCCAGATTCCTTCCGTTTTCATAATCCTCTATTCTCTTCTCCTCCTTTTCCTTCCAGTCACTCTTAAAATCCCCCCTTTTTAAGGCCTTGAAGAATTTTGCCCAGGCGAAGGGATTCAACAGCTGATAGGAGGGGAGCTGTCCCTGAATGAAGGTTTGCTGATACTGCTGTTCCATGATATGTTGAAAGTTGGCACGGGCACTTGGTTCATGGTCCATGATGATCTGTGTCCTGATGAGGGCAATATTCCGTCGTGCTTTTTCCATCTCATCGGTCGGCAATTTCAGATTGACAAATGCGTCTTTGAATTCTTCATATGTTTTCCATGGATAGATCCTGGCTTCAGCGATCACCAGGGTATCAATCCGCATGATCACCTCGATGTTAAGGAAATTGGACGGGAGATTGACCGGTATCTGCATGTACCTGTTTTTGTATCCGACAGCTGAGATCAGGATGGAGTCCGCTTCTTCCACAACAAGTGAAAAATTGCCGTATATATTGGTAAGTGCACCCCGGTAGTTGTTCAGCACCAGGATCTGGGAGAAGGGCAATGGATTGAGCAATTCATCCTTAATCCGGCCGGACAACTGGATCAACTTTTTTTCCTGGCCCTGCAAAGCATTGACAAAGAACAAAGAAAGGAAGATATAGAGAATGACAGGTCTCATCAATTGTTTCAAGTGAGTGGCAATGCCTCCAAGACGCATACACGGCCGACAAAAGTAAGTAAAATAAAAAAAAATAGCTAATTTTATATGCAAGTTGATTTAACCTAATCCAAGGTATATATGTTCAAGGAGAGAGATTTGAAACAGCTGAAAGAAAAGGGGATCGACATCAGCCTTGCTGAACAGCAGATGGGATTCCTGAGAAAGGGCTTCCCGTTTAAACGTCTCACCAAGGCGGCAATACTGCAGCACGGCATTAAGAAGCTGACAGATAAGCAGCTAAATGAATATATCGCTGCCTATGATCAGCACGTGGATTTGCACCGCGTGAAGTTTGTTCCGGCTTCCGGCGCAGCTACCAGGATGTTCAAAGCATTGTTTGAATTTGACGAACTGTTCAGACAGTCGAATTTAGATCCCGGGATCATATCAAAAGATGCCTATAAACATGTGAAAGAGTGTTTTGAACGGATCAGGGATTTTGCCTTTTACGGCGAATTGGAAAAATCGGTCAGTAAATCTGGATCCACTTTGCAGGAAGCCATGCGCAAAAAGGATTACCATGTCATCCTGTCATCTTTACTGGGCAGGGATGGAATGAATTATGGCAATCTTCCCAAAGGACTTTTGACTTTTCACCGTTATGGAAGTCATACCAGGACTGCTGTTGAGGAAC
This sequence comes from Bacteroidales bacterium UBA5072, assembly GCA_002415855.1. Lineage (GTDB taxonomy): Bacteria > Bacteroidota > Bacteroidia > Bacteroidales > UBA10428 > UBA5072. The sequence goes on along the minus strand of DIAS01000050.1, from coordinate 72,463 downwards.
ATCTGGTGGAGGGTGCCGGTTATGCGCACAATCCGGGTGCCGTGGTAAATATTCACCTTACCGTATCTCCGGAACACAGAAATGCGTTTGAAAATCTGCTCAAAAAGGTTCGGAAAGAATATGAACGAAGTTACAACGTACGGTATGATATCGGGTATTCGATCCAGAAACCTTCAACAGATACACTCGCTGTTGATGATAAAAATGAACCCTTCCGGGAAGCGGACGGTTCGTTGCATTTCAGGCCGGGAGGTCACGGGGCACTTTTGGATAATTTGAACGATATCGACAGTGACCTGGTTTATATTAAAAATATCGATAACGTTGCCCATGACCGGAACAAAGGGGATACTATCGCCTACAAGAAAGCCCTTGGTGGCATGTTGATCCGTTACCAGGAACAGGTATTTAAATACTTGCGTCTGCTTGAAAAACCGAATGAGATATCTCCCGAGCTTTTAAAGGAGATTATTGTTTTTCTTGGCGATGAGCTTGGTACTGTTCTGAGTACCAGGGTCAAGAATCAGCCTGTGCAGGCAGCAGAGGTTTTGTTCAGCAAGCTTAACCGGCCCATCCGCGTATGCGGCATGGTAAAGAATGTGGGGGAGCCCGGGGGAGGGCCGTTCTGGACAGCAGATGCAGATGGATGTACCTCCCTGCAGATTGTGGAATCCTCTCAGGTCAATCATCACGATCCTGAACAGGCTGCTATCCTGAACAGTGCAACACATTTCAATCCGGTCGACCTGGTGTGCAGTGTGAAAGATTACAAGGGTAATAAATTCAACCTCATGAATTACCGTGATTCCAATACCGGTTTCATCAGCAAGAAGTATAAAAATGGCAAGCCCTTGAAGGCCCTGGAACTTCCGGGACTCTGGAACGGTGCCATGGCTTACTGGAACACTATCTTTGTTGAAGTTCCCATTACTACCTTCACACCTGTGAAAACCATGCACGACCTGTTACGCCCTGAACACCAGGAATTATAATGATTATAGCCGTAAATACACGATTGTTGCTGCCTGAAAAACTTGAGGGCATGGGCAGATTTGCCCAGGAAACACTCAAAATCATAACCCGGAATCATCCTGAACATCATTTTGTCTTCATTTTCGACAGGAAGTATTCGAATGAATTTATCTTTTCAGATAACATTACACCGGTCATCTGCCATCCACAAGCCCGTCATCCCTTGTTGTGGTACTGGTTTTTTGAATGGAGCATACCACCTGTGTTGCAGAAGATCAAAGCTGATCTTTTTTTATCCCCGGATGGCTGGCTTTCACTCCGCACACCTGTGGTTTCCCTGCCCGTAATTCACGACCTGAATTTCTTTCAGTTCCCAGAATTCATCCCATGGCAGGTCAGACAATACTATTTCAGGTTTTTCCCCGGTTTTGTTAAAAAGGCCCGGCGAATCGCCACGGTATCCGAATTCACCCGGCATGATATAGTCAAAAGATTTGATTACCAGAAGGATGATATCGATGTTGTTTATAACGGTGCCTCTCAAGGCTTTCAGCCTGCAACAATGACCGAACAGCAGACTGTTCGCGAGAAATATACGTGGGGTTGTCCCTATTTTCTTTTTGTAGGGCTCATTCATCCCCGCAAGAATCTCACCAATCTTATAGCTGCATTTGACAGCTTTAAACAAACCGTCCACAGTGATGTTAAATTGCTCGTGGTTGGCACGCGTAAATGGTGGACCGAAGAAATGCAGCAAGCCCTGGAAAAAGCATCATTTAAAAATGACATCATCTTTACCGGCCGTGTACCGGAGAGCGATTTGTCAGGTATTACAGCTTCTGCTCTGGCAATGGTATATGTTTCGCATTTTGAAGGTTTTGGCATTCCAATTCTGGAAGCCATGCATTGTGATACTCCCGTAATCACATCGGCCGTTACCTCCTTGCCCGAAGTGGGTGGTGATGCAGTATTATATGTTGATCCTTTTGATGTTGAATCCATCCGGTCGGCTATGTCGACTATCTATTCAGATGCCGACCTGCGAAGCGAACTTATTGGCAATGCGCGTAAACAACGTGAAAAATTCACCTGGGAAAAGACTGCCGGGTTGCTGTGGGAAAGCGTTGAAAAGTGTTTATCGAAAGTTTAATGTATCTTTGTACTTTAAATTTTCCAGCTTATGCCATTGAATATTCCGGATCAATTACCTGCTGTTGAGATACTTCAGGAGGAGAATATATTTGTCATGCGGGAAACCGCGGCAATTCACCAGGATATCAGGCCGCTGAGGATAGTAATCCTGAATCTGATGCCGGTAAAAACTACCACGGAAACACATATACTGCGGCTGCTTTCTAATTCACCCCTGCAGATTGAGATTACCCTGCTTCGGACCCATGATCATATATCCAGGCATACGTCCATTGAACACCTGAAATCGTTTTATAAAACATTCAGGCAGATCCACAACAAAAAATTCGATGGAATGATCATCACCGGAGCGCCGATCGAACATCTCGAGTTTGAGCAGGTGGATTACTGGGATGAATTGAAGGAAATTATGGATTGGGCAAAACACCATGTGACCTCAACCATGTTTATCTGCTGGGGCGCCCAGGCCGGATTGTACCATTATTACAGTATACCCAAGTATCCGCTGCCAAAGAAAATGTTCGGGGTTTTTGCGCACCAGGTCAATAATCCCAGAATACCGCTTGTAAGAGGTTTTGACGAAGAGTTTTTTGCACCCCATTCACGGCATACGGAAGTCAGAAGATCGGATATAGAAAAGGTCCCGGAACTCGAGATCATTTCAGAATCGAGGGAAGCCGGCATATACATGGTGAAAAACAGGGGGGGACGACAGATTTTTATTACCGGACATTCCGAATATGATCCGAATACACTGAAAGAAGAGTATGAACGTGATCTCAAAAAAGGACTTCCTATCGATATTCCAGTGAACTATTTTCCTGACAATGATCCGGCAAAACCTCCCCTTGCCAGATGGAAGAGCCATGCCAACCTGTTATATTACAACTGGCTGAATTACTACGTCTACCAGATCACACCCTATAATATCAATGATATTGAATAACCCCGCAACCCACAACCTACAACTTACAACATACAACCTACAACCTTCAACCTACAACCTACAACATACAACCTACAACCTTCAACCCACAACCCACAACCCACAACTTACAACCCACAACCTACAACCTTCAACCTACAACCCACAACCCACAACCTACAACCTTCTCTTCCTCTCCCTGATAAGATCCCTGCAATACCCGATCAACTCCTCGTCCAATGAATCCCATGGCATGGGTTGCCTTACCAGAAGATCTGAGAATGCCACGTCCCCGTGCATAGGTTCATGGTTTGTCAATCCGCTCTCGGTGCCATAATAAAGAACCGGTGGCTGGGGCAGTGACATTTGAAACCGGAGGGCAAGTTTAAGTTTCTCCCGGTTCTGACCGGTATCGAATAAAAAGCGGTTCATGTCATGGTTTTCAATAAATGTGGGAAGAAAATAGCAATCGGGAAATCTCTCATAATGGTTGCTCATTTGCAGCTCCAGTTTTTGGTAGTGCAGCGAGGGATCTTCCTTCCAGGCGATATATGCAGTAATCTGATGCCTGAAAAAGAAATCCAGAACACCGTCGAATTCCCCAATGTACTCGCGCTCAATATCCCATGGGTTGAATCCGAACAGGTGTCTTAAATACTTGTTTCTTACCCGGATTGTCTTAAGCATGCTGGTACTGATCCCTTCGAGCCAGGCCTCACCGATTAAGATGGCTTCGGGGTTGATGGCCTTGATTTCCCGGCGGAAAGACTTCCAGAAATCGTGCGAGGGTCCTATGGCATGATCTAGCCTGAATCCGTCTGCACCCATGGCGATCCACTTTCTGGCAGCTCCGATGATATGATTCCTGGCATCAGGAAAATCAAGATTGATTTTGGGCAGATCATGAAAATGAAGGAAACACAGATAACGGTTGCCAAAAGTACTGAAGTAAAACCATTTTCTGTAAGGGCTCCTTTTATCACCATAGGCCTTATGAAATAAAGGGTGTTGCCTGGAACAATGGTTGGGTACAAAATCGAGAATTACGCGGATGTTTTTCGCGTGTGCCTTTTCAATCAGATCCTTTAGATCCTTTTCACTGCCGAAGCGTTTGTCGGTTGAGTAGAAATCGGTAATATGATAACCGTGATAGGCAGTGGTTTTGTTAACGGGTGAAAGCCACAGGGTATTGATGCCAAGGTCAACCAGGTAGCCGAGTTTATCGGAAACCCCGTTTAGATTTCCTCCCAGAAAGACAGGTTTCAATGGGTCTCTGGTTTTATCATATCCTGCGAATCTGTCCACAAGGATATGGTAAATGACAGCATCCCTGAACCAGGAAGAGGATTGTTGGTGGCTAAAAGACTTCATTTACACAGAACTCCTGCTGCTATTTTACAACTACGACAGCTGCCCATGCCTGATCCATTCTCTGGCATTTACAAATGCTTCAATCCAGGGTGATACCTCATCGTGCTGTCTGCTTTCGGGGTAAAATGCCCAATTCCAAGGGTATATGGCTCTTTCCAGGTGAGGCATGATGGCCAGATGCCTGCCGTCTTCGGAACAGATTCCGGCAACACCATAATCCGAGCCGTTTGGATTACCCGGGTACTCAGGATAGGAGTACTTCAAACTTACGTGATATTCCTTTTCTTCGTATGGCAGGCTAATACGGCCTTCCCCGTGAGCCACCCAGATGCCCAACCTGCTTCCTGCCAGCGTTTTAAACATAACCGATTGATTATCGGGAACATCAACGTTTAAGAAGGAGGATTCAAATTTTTGGGAAGCATTATGCAACATCCTGGGCTTATGAAAATGGCCGGGAACAACGAGGTCCAACTCCACCATCAGCTGGCAGCCATTGCAAACGCCAAGACTTAGGGTGTCCTTACGCGCATAATACCGGTCCAGCGTATTTCTGGCCTCTGCATTGTACAGGAAGGCTCCAGCCCACCCCTTGGCACTGCCCAGTACATCGGAATTGGAAAACCCGCCCACAAAAACGATCAGGTTAACATCATCAAGTTTTTCTCTGCCGGAGATCAGGTCTGTCATGTGTACGTCCTTCACATCAAACCCGGCCAGATACATCATGAAAGCCATCTCACGGTCACCGTTGACACCCTTCTCGCGAATGATGGCTGATTTTATGCCCGAAGGGGCTATTCGCTGCTTGTTGATACCATACATTGTGAGTTTTCCTGTAAATCCCCGAGGGAATACAAAATCAAGGGTTTGCTTGCTGAAATTGACAAATCGCTTTTTTGCCAAAACCGGTCCGCTTTGGTTCCTGTCCAGCAGGTAAGAGGTCTTGAACCAGGTCTCCCGCATTTTATTCAGGTCAAGGGAACATGCAAACCCCGATTGACTCATATCGATAGAACCTGTAGCTTCAAAATGCCCCAGGTTATAATAACTGATCTGCCTGTCATTCAATATTTTTACAACATCGGAAGAATCTTCAGCCTGAATAATTATGCCCGGATTTTCACTGAAAAGGATCTTTATCAGATCTTTCTCAGGGAGGCCATCAAGACTTATTTTCATTCCTGCCTGCGGACGCGTAAAACACATTTCGAGCAGTGTAACGATCATTCCACCTGCTGATATATCATGTCCGGCAAGTATCAATCCCTCCCGGATCAACAGTTGCATGGTTTCAAAAACTTTTACAAAATATTCAGGATCAACGACCTGCGGCGTTTCAGATCCGAGACAGTTTTGTGATTGTGCAAAAGAGCTCCCGCCGGTCTTAAAGGTATCACCGGACATATCGACATAGAGTACACTGGCATTGGGCTTGTCACTGATCACCGGCTCAATGGTTTTTCTGAAATCACTGACCTCGCCGGCGGCTGAAATGATAACAGTTCCGGGAGAATATACCTCGGAGCCGTCCTTGTACTTTTGCGTCATCGACAGGGAGTCTTTGCCGGTAGGAATATTGATGCCCAAGGCGATAGCAAAATCACTGGCTGCGGAAACAGCAGCATATAACCTGGCATCTTCTCCTTCGTGCCGGCACGGCCACATCCAGTTGGCACTGAGTGAAATACCACGAATACCACCCTCAATAGGCGCCCATATGAGGTTTGTCAGTGCTTCGGCAATGGACAACACGCTGCCATGCGCCGGATCAATAATACCTGCGGCCGGAGCATGGCCTATTGCGGTAGCAACACCTTTATGTCCCACATAATCAAGGGCTGTTATGGCCAGGTTATTGAGCGGCAGCTGAATAATACCACAGGTCTGTTGCTTTGCGACAAGGCCTGTCACTGAACGGTCAACTTTATTGGTAAGCCAGTCCTTGCAGGCTACTGCTTCAAGCTGTAAGACCAGCTCAACATATTCCTCAAGCTTTTCAGAAACGTAATCAGGCCCGTTCAGCTTCGTGGCGGTGGATACATCCTGCATAATGGTTTTGGGCGGATTGCCGAAAATATCCTCAAGCTGAAGATCGATAGGGCACTGACCATCAGGACTTATAAATGTAAACTGGTGATCGCCTGTTGCATCACCAACAACATACTGTGGGGCCCTTTCCCGTTCAGATATCCTCTTCAGCAGGGTTGTGTCCTCTTCTTTCATGATAATGCCAATGCGCTCCTGTGACTCATTGCCTATGATTTCTTTCGCTGAAAGTGTGGGATCGCCGATTGGCAGCTTGCTGATATCGATTGTGCCACCTGTACTTTCCACCAGTTCGGAGAAACAATTCAGGTGCCCTCCTGCGCCATGATCATGTATTGAAATGATGGGATTGTTTTCTGATTCAGCCATGGCCCGGATGGCATTGCAGATCCTCTTCTGCATTTCAGGATTTGATCTTTGTACGGCATTCAGTTCGATTGCATGTCCGTATTCGCCGGTATTGACAGAGGAAACAGCTCCTCCGCCCATGCCGATCCTGTAATTGTCACCTCCCAGCAGGACAATTTTATCACCTTTGTGAGGGGAGTCCTTCAGGCTGTGTTTCTTATTGGCATAACCAACTCCGCCGGCCAGCATAATAACCTTGTCAAATGCCCAGAACCTGCCATTCTCCGTGTGTTCAAAAGTCAAAAGGCTTCCGCATATCAGTGGCTGTCCGAATTTGTTGCCAAAGTCGCTGGCGCCGTTGGAAGCTTTGATGAGAATCTGTTCCGGAGTCTGATACAGCCAGTTTCTTGCCGGTAACGAATTTTCCCAGGGTCTTCCTCCATTGAGTCTGGGGTAGGAGGTCATATAAACTGCCGTTCCTGCAAGCGGCAGAGCGCCTTTCCCGCCTGCCACACGGTCACGTATCTCTCCGCCCGTACCGGTTGCCGCACCGTTAAAGGGTTCTACCGTAGTAGGAAAGTTATGGGTTTCAGCCTTCAGCGAAATAACCGTTTCAATGGGACGTAATCGGAAATAATCAGGTTTATCATGCGATGCCGGCGCAAATTGCATGACCTGGGGCCCTTCGAGAAAGGCACAATTGTCTTTGTAGGCAGAAACCACCCGGTTTGTGTGCGTAGCGGTGGTTCGCTTAATAAGCTGAAAAAGTGAATACTCCTGCGTTTTGCCATCGATTATGAATGTACCGTTAAAGATCTTATGCCTGCAATGTTCTGAATTGACCTGGGAAAATCCGAATATTTCACTGTCTGTCAACTTTCTGCCGATCTTCTGTGCAAGGTTTTCAAGGTACGCCACCTCATCCTCATTGAGAGCCAGGCCTTCCCGAAGATTGTAGGCTGCTATATCATCAATACGGGAGATACTGTCAGGTACGTGGTTAATCGTAAACAAGTCCTGGTCAAGCCCGTTATAAAGTGCCTCCAGCATGGAATCATACTGGTCATGATCACCTTTTGCTTTTCGGAATACCTCGATGCGCTCGATATCCGTTATACCCATGTTTTGAGTAATTTCCACAGCATTTGTGCTCCAGGGTGTGATCATTTCCTTCCTTGGACCAACATATGCACCCTGAATCGACCTGTTTTCCAAAGTCCTGGCATCACTGAACAGCCAGGTTAGCTTGTTGATGGTCAGAAGGTCGATTGGTTCGGCGGTTTTAACCGCATAGATAAGGGAATTCTGAGTTTCGAAGAAGGTTATCATTGTGAAATTTCAGTATGGTGCTGCAAAGTTAGCAAAAGCAATCAGTAGACCACTAACTTGTCCACTTTATTGTTTCTCAGGTAATGCTTAATAATTTGTTGAACCTCGCGGTTATCAGGATATTCATTGATACATTCATGCACGATCGACTGGTCAGTTTCAGCAAATGCAGCCGCAAAGTACCCGAAACCAATAAATTTACCGTTTTCAATTTTAACGACCGACTTTTCCTCATGGTTCCTGCCTGTGTCAATGATCAATAGGTTCCTGATCCCGAAATCGTACCCTGAAATAATTTTCATGGCCCTCAGATTATAACTTTCAGGTGATTCCTTCCCCAGACAGGCACCCCGACAGGCACCAATCTCAAAATGAAAACAATGTCCATCCGAAGGATAAAGGCCACACAGTTTCTGGCAAAGGTTGTGCTTTTCTATCATTTTGTTCATAAAACCTAATGCTTCGGCCTTGGTGGTAAAACATACAAGTGGTTTTTTTAACGGTGTAGATGTTTTTTCCAGTTCAAACCGTATATAGCCCTGGTCATCCTCAAAAGAGCATAGTTCGTAACGGAACAGGGAACGACGCTGTCTCCGGTTAAACAAAGGTTTGTGCTTTTTAATTTCATAGGATTCTTTAAGCAATGCAACAAGTTCGCTGCCGGTGTGTTCAAAACCTACATCAGCAATCTGTGCGCGCATTTTCATGGCCTTACCGGTGGAGGAATTGGAGAAATGTGATAATACCCTGTTCCTGATGTTCCTGCTTTTTCCGATATAAATCAGTTCTGTATCCTGGTTATAAAAGTAATAAACACCCGGTTCTTCCGGCAGCTTTTTCACCTTTCCCAGGTCAAGCATTGGATGATGGTCAATTAAATGTGAGGAATCTCTGATATATCTTTCACCGGTTTTAAGCTCGGTTCCCATGAGATGATCGAAAAGTTGTGCAGTGGCTAAAGCATCTCCCATTGCCCTGTGACGGCCGTTTATTTTTATCTTCAAATCATCACAGATCTTGCCAAGGCTGTATGAACGGTGTCCGGGAATTAGCTTGCGGCTCAACCTCACGGTACAAAGCTGATCACGCTTGTAATCGTATCCCAAGCGTTTGAATTCACTTCGTACAAAGCCATAATCAAAAGCAACATTGTGGGCTACAAAAATCGCATCCTGTGTAACTTCCACCAGCTCACGTGCTATTTCGTAGAACCTGGGTGCCCCGGATACCATTTCATTGGTGATCCCGGTAAGTGCAGTGATGTGATAAGGAATTTTGCACTCAGGGTTGATCAGTGTTGAAAATTCACTGACTATACGGTTGCCATCGTGCATCAAGACAGCAATCTCAGTTATCTTGTCCGTTTTAGGATTGCCCCCGGTTGTTTCAATATCAATGATGGCATACATGATTCGGGCAAATATATAAAAACCTGACAGGATTGAAAAAACCTGTTACAATTCTGACAAAACTGATAATAATCAGTATTCATAAAACGCGAAACCAATACTTTTAGCACATATTTAGAGAACTGATATTGTGAGGATTGTTTTTGTTACTGCGTTGTGGAAACTGCAAAACTAAGTTGTCTTGGGATTTTAATACCTGATAATAAAAATTCACTATTTTTGAAGTTTAAATAAGAAAGTATGCCGGAATATTCTATGAGAAAGAATGAGTCGTTGGAAGAAATGGTGACCCGCAGAAATAAAAGACTTAAGGGGCTATTCTCAAGATTCGGAATAAATGTGCGGTTAGTTGGTGATGATAATAAACCGGCTGTCATTAAAGATGAAGCAATTGTTTTATCCTGTTATGTTAAGAATTTTGACCTGCATTTCACCAAGGAACCATTTAGTGATGAAATTCTGAAGACTGTTAAGCTAAAACAGGAACCTGAAATTACTAAGTTTGAATTGCTCGAGGTCCTCGAGTTATGTCAGCATCGCCCGGTCTTCAAGGTACGGCTCGAAGGTAGTGATTTATACCTGGTTGGGTACAATTACCTCAATTCCGAAGATGCCGTTGGAAGATACCCGGTTTTTGCCAAACACAAGCCCAAGGTTTATTTCGACTATGAATACGCCCAAAGTGTTGCTGAGAACCTAAGAACTGACGGTTACACTGTTGTCATCGAATAAATATTTTATTAGAAGAGGAGAACCTGGCAGAATTTGATATTCCTGTCAGGTTTTCTTTTACCTGTCAATATCTTCATCCGGATACACGATCAGGTCTGTTGCTTTTGCATTAGATTTGTATGCTGAATTTAATGGCATGAAACGCATTGATAAATCATTTTCCGCTATTTCAAAGCTTTCTTCACCTGACGCCATTTCCGATATTGACTACAGGCAGATCAGCAGCTTCTTCTATGATCAGCTGATTGACGCCTTTGTTTTCTTTAGGGCGGAAAATCCCGTTGATTGGAGTACTGTTCATTCAGAAGGCAGACGGTTAAGCATTTTGGCAGGATCCTTCAGGATATTTGAAATAAATGATGCGTTGGCTCTGCAATATGGTAGTGATGATGGGGTATTGATCGGGCTGACACTGGGCGAGTTCTTTGGCAAAAAATTCAGGAATAACAAATCTTCCTGGAAGAGACTTATTCATGAGGGAGAAGTTTTTACTGAATTTGTGCTTGAAAAAAGGAAGGATGCCGTTTTGTGGGTGGAAGCATCTTACAAGCTGGTCAAGAATGCCCGGGGGAGTACCATTGGGATCCTGGCAGTTCAGCGCGATATAACACAGAGAAAATTAGCTTTTCAGGCCCATGAAGAAACGGAAGAACGATTAAAGAGGCTTGCCCATCTTTCCTTTCAGGCAATCGTAATCCTGAACAAAGGGAAAATAATGGATCTGAATGAGGCTTTGGTAAAAATATCCGGTTATGACAGGGAAGAACTGTTAAATCAGAAGATCTTAGCCGGTTGTTTCCCACGCAAGATTTCTCAGAAAATATTCAGGAAGAACTGGGAAGCAGCCGCTGACTCATTTGAAACCTTCCTGTACCGGAAGAACAAAACGGTTGTTCCTGTTGAAATGGAAACCCAGGTTATTACTTATAACAATGAACCTACAAACGTTGTAGGTATTACCGATATTTCAAACCGGAAAAGAATTGAAGAAGAGATTGTAAAGCTTTCCATTGCACTTGACCAGAGTGCTAATGAAATCATCATTACACGCAAGGATGGTAATATTGAATACGTTAACCGTTCATTTACCAATGTTACCGGCTATCTTCCATCGGAAGTAATTGGCAAGAATCCCAGGATACTGAAATCAGGGAATCATTCACCGGAATTCTATAAGGATCTTTGGATGACTTTGTTAAACGGGAAACAATGGGAAGGAGAATTTCTTAATCGTAAGAAAAACGGGGACCTCTATTGGGAAACCGCCACCATTACCCCCATAAAAAACAAGGAAGGTGAGATTGTCAGATATATTGCTATCAAAGAGGATATTACCCGGCGAAAGATTGCAGAACAATCCCTTCGTGACAGTGAAGAAAAATTCAGGTCCATGGTTTCCAACATACCTGGAGTCGTTTACCGGTGTGCTTATGATAGAGACTGGACCGTATATTTTCTTACGGATGCCATTGAGAACCTTACCGGTTTCCAGGTCCGTGAATTTATTGAAAATCCTGCCGTTACTTTCGCAGGCCTGATACATCCTGATGACCGGCGCATGGTGGAGGAATCCGTAAAGGCCAGCATTTCCGGCTCCAGGCAATTTAACGTGGAATACCGGATCATTACTAAAAAAAATGCCATTCGATGGGTCTCCAATAACGGACGACCGGTATACGATGAGCAGGATGACATCAAATGGCTGGACGGGTTCCTGCTTGATATCACGGAAAGGATTATCGTACTTGAAGAGTTGAAAAAGGCCAAGATTGCAGCTGAAGAGGCCAATAATGCAAAAAGCGAATTTCTGGCCAACATAAGTCATGAAATCCGAACACCGCTGAATTCTGTCATGGGTTTCACGGAACTCATGGAAGGCCTGACTACTGACAGCATGCAAATTAAATATCTCAACAGCATCAAAGCCAGTGGAAAGAACCTGATGATGCTGATAAATGATCTGCTCGATCTGTCGAAAATTGAATCGGGCAAAATGACCTTGCATTATACCTTCTTTGATATCAGGAGACTCCTGGATGAAATCAGGAATGTGTTTTCTCTGCGGATAGCCATAAAAGGAATTGGTTACCACGATGAACTGGAAAGTCATTTTCCGGCAGAGATTAAATTTGATGAAATCAGGTTGCGGCAGATTTTGATCAATCTCGTTGGTAACGCTGTAAAGTTTACCCATGAAGGAGAAATTAAAATCCACATTAAGGCATATGCTAAACAGAAGAACAAAAATCACCGGATGAAGTTGGAGATTAAAGTGGCAGATACCGGCATAGGTATTCCCGAGAATTCATTCAGACTGATTTTTGAATCATTCAGACAGCATTCCCAGCTGAATTCCAGGAAGTATGGAGGAACCGGATTGGGACTTGCCATTACAAAACGTCTTGTTGAGGCAATGGACGGGAAAATTACAGTGGACAGCCAGATTGGCAAAGGAAGTACCTTTACCGTCACTTTTCCGGGTGTTGAATTTTCTGATATTAACTCCAATTCCATTGTAAAATCAGCCCTCCCGCGGGAGAAGTCACGACATGATACATACTATGATGCAAACATGGAAGGCAAAACCGATAAATACATCCTCCATGATCATGTTGAGCTTAACCTGATAAAAAATGCAGAATATCATTTGCTGATCATGAGATTCGAGCAGGAATTGACCTCACAATGGCGGCTTTACAAGAAAAAGCAGCCTTTGAAGGAAATTCGGTCATTTGCCCGTGAGATCATAAGTCTGGGCAAAAGCTTTAAACTTGGTTTTATTGCCGAATACGGTGAACAATTATTGGCTACTATCGAGAACTTTGATATTGAGGAAATGCGTCTTAAACTGGAGCTGTTTCCTGACCTGATTAAACAATTGAAAAGAGTCGGACATGAAAACTGAAGAGCAGAGCATTTTAATTGTAGATGATGTTCCCAAGAACATACAATTGCTGGGTAGTATTCTTAAGGAGGAATCTTATGAGCTGGAATTTGCGACCAGCGGAAAAGAGGCATTGGAGTGGCTCGATTCCAAACAATTTGACCTTGTTCTACTGGATATCATGATGCCCGAGATGGATGGATTTGAAGTTTGCAGAAAGATCAAGGAAAACCCAGCCACCCGTGAAGTATCTGTGATCTTCCTTACTGCCAAAGCCGATTTCCAAAGTATTATCCAGGGTTTTGAGGCAGGTGCAGTAGATTATATAACCAAGCCTTATAATCGTAAGGAATTGATGATAAGGGTAAAGACGCACCTGACACTGCAAATGCAAAGGAAACAACTTGAACTGAGTACTGCTTTTGAAAAGAAGATCTTCTCCATCATCGGTCATGACCTTCGCAGTCCGATGGGCAACATCCGAACCTATATCGAGGCTTTTCTGCAGGTAAACAATAAGCTGAATGAAAATGTTGTTGCCTTGCTCAAAGATCTGTACCTGCTTTCCGACAATGCTTTTAACCTGCTTGAGAACCTTCTGAACTGGGCCAAAAGTCAATCGGGTGGTATTGTATGCCGTCCCCAGGAAGGAAAGATATCAATTCTGATCCAGAATGTCATCTCACTTTTCAGCCTTCAGGCAGAGAACAAAAGAATTACGCTCAAGTTTGAAAACCAGGGTCCGGATACCGGATACTTTGATCCTGAACTGATTTCTCTTGTGATCAGAAACCTGGTATCCAATGCGTTAAAATTTACACCCCATGCTGGTGCAGTAACCATCAGCGCATACCAAAAAGCTGAGAAGGGAGATCTCCGGCTGATTATACAGGTTTCTGATACGGGTACCGGAATGTCCCCGGAAGTCATTGACAATCTGATAAATAAGAATATTCATTTTACCACATATGGAACTGACAATGAAAAGGGATCAGGCCTTGGCTTTCAGCTCTGCAAAGAATTTGTTGCGTTGAATTCCGGCATAATATCCATTATTAGTACTCCTGGCGCAGGCAGCAGCTTTTTTATAAGCCTGCCTGCTGAAAAACCTTTGCTGTGACAATCCCTTGTCAGTCCATATAAAACTCAATGGCCGGCATGAATACCGAATGGAAAGCCTTATCAACCAAATCATCAATCTTTTTTAAAAGCACAGGAAAAGGATTTTCGTGGGAATAGCTGTAAGGGAAATGGACAATTCTAAAGTGATCTGACTGGAAGAATCGCTCTCCGGTGACCAGCCGGATACCCTCGACAGGAATAACCTTGTCATCGCGGAGAGCGATCACCAGCAAATTTTTATGGAACGTATCCATTCTCCTGACCCGCACATGCTTAAGTATTTCCGGTGCAAGTATTGCCCTGAATGCCATTCCGAGCTTATTTTCCATGAACCACGGCTGAAATCCCCTTACCAGTGAATTCCTTCTGTTCATAACATCAGCATAAAACTTCTGAATAGATTCAAAGGCAATGCTGTCCATGATAAACTTCGATATTCCCTGAATTTGACTGAAAATAGAACCTCCTGCAAAGAATACAATTTTTGATCCGGACAGGATGTCGTCGGGATTGCTGATCATCATTGATTGCAAAAGCATGCAGCTGATTGAGTAGGCGAAGATATCTGTTTTTGTTCCTTTCTCGAACAAGGGATGCCTGCCTTCCTGAATTTCCTTCAGCAAATCAATCAGGTCCAGGGCACTTTGAAGACCTGAAAGGAAGAAGCGTTCAGGATGTTCTGTCAGTCGTTCACTGAGCGCGAGGTTGATGACGGAAGCTTCTTTAATATCCGGATATTTTTGCCTTCTGATCTCCAGCAATCCCGCCATCTTTCTTACATCTGTCCATTCAGGAAGCCCACGGTTGATATGATACGACAGGGGAAACATGATTACAGGCCTGCCGGTTTTTTCAGCGATTAACCTGGCCCCGGTAAGATGTTTGGTCCAGCTCCTTTCATTCAGACCATGCAGAAACACTATGGCATGGTTGTTCATTACTTTCCTGCCGGGCATTATTACGGGGTACCTGAATCGAATATTTTCGCATATATGCCTGCCTTCAATTGAATCATTGATTTCTGACGGAATCCTCATATGAGCATGAAATTCAATATTTCTGATCGTCAAAGCACTGTCAGGTATCCTGATCTCATCCTGGCTGATTTCAAATATTTCCTTCAGCTGATTGTACTGCTCAATAAACTTCATGGCTGCTGTCTTTGAAAAGCAAAATAACAGCATCCGGCTGAAAGTTTGAGAAATATGGTATTTAGAGTCTTGCAAGGGGATGAGTCAATCCCTGGTGGGGTGAAATTAAACATACAGGGGTGAAAACATACATAATAGGTAGAATTAATTTCACCCCACAGGAAAATTACTTACTTTTATTGGGCATATTTTACCCTTGTTATGTTATTGTGGGAGAAAAAAATTCCTGATTACCTGACTGACAGAAAAAACATTGTCAGCTTCCTCCTGTTCACCGCGGTTTTTGCACTCATTTTTATCAACATCTATGCGCCGTTCGGTGTGGATAAATGGATGGATGTGACAGACCTGCAGCTATTTGTGTATTCCAGCGTTGTCATACTTATCGGTATGCTGGTGATTGTTTTCAGCAGGATGCTGATGCACATCTTTACACGCAGGAGAGCCATCAGCTATGGGAAGTATGGCTTGTGGATAATTGGTGAGATCTCGGTGCTTGCACTTGTGTATGCGCTGATCCAGTGGTATTTTCTTCATGTGGGCAATGATCTGCTGCTTGTCCTGCGGAATTCTATACGAATTACTGCATACATTATCCTTTTGCCCTATGTCATTTTTTGGCTATATGTGTCTTTCAAAGATAAATATGCAATTCTTGAAAAGCTGAAAAATAGCAGATCAGGTCACGAATTGACTGATTTATCCCAAAGTAAGGCCACGGGACTGTCATCGCTGATACCTTTTCACGATGAAAAAGGTGTTCTGAAATTCTCCATCAAAAAAGAAGATCTGCTTTACCTTGAAGCCGCAGATAACTATATCGTTATTCATTACTTCGATAACCAGAAGCTGTCCCGGTACATTGTCAGGAATACATTGAAACGAATTGAACAGAAAATCCCGAATGCAGGATTGGTCCGCAGCCACCGGTCCTACATGGTAAATATTGACAATGTTAAAGTTATCCGGAAAGAAAAGGAAGGGCTGATCATCGGGTTTGATTCTCCTGCCAATGTTACGGTACCGATCTCAAAAACCTACCTGGATGTATTTATCCGCCGGTTGTCCGGAACAGAAAGTATAGAAATGTAAGCCTCATTATATAAGATATTAGTATGCTACTATGAATACAAGCCAATACAGATTTGAGACCCTGCAGGTACATGCCGGCCAGGATTCAGACCCGACCACGCATTCAAGGGCGGTACCCATTTACCAGACGACATCCTATGTATTTGACAGTTCCGAACATGCAGCCAGGCTGTTTTCGTTAAAGGAACCGGGAAACATTTACACCCGCATCATGAATCCTACTACCGATGTATTCGAGAAAAGAATGGCGGCTCTTGAAGGAGGTGTGGCCGCATTAGCCACATCATCAGGCCATGCAGCACAGTTTATCGCCCTTACCAACATACTTCAGCCTGGGGATAACCTTGTTTCAACATCCTATCTTTATGGTGGAACTTACAACCAGTTTAAAGTCCAGTTCAAGCGGCTGGGTTTTGAGGTAAGATTTGTAACAGGTGATGACCCGTCTGATTTTGAAAAGGAAATTGATGCCCGGACAAGAGCCATCTATGTGGAAACGATCGGTAATCCCAGGTTTAACATCCCTGATTTTGATGCCCTGGCAGGCATATCACGCAAATATGATATTCCGCTCATCGTGGACAATACTTTCGGTGCTGGAGGATATCTCTTTCGGCCTATTGAACATGGTGCCAGCATTGTTGTGGAGTCTGCCACCAAATGGATCGGCGGTCACGGTACCAGCCTGGGAGGCGTAATTGTTGATGCCGGTAATTTCAACTGGGCCAATGGCAAATTTCCGCAGTTCACTGAGCCCTCTGAAGGTTACCATGGACTTAAGTTTTGGGATACATTTGGACCTTCAGGTCCCTTTGGTAATATAGCATTTATTACACGCGCCAGGGTCGAGGGTCTTCGTGATTTTGGCTCATCCATGAGCCCCTTCAATGCCTTCTTGCTGCTGCAGGGACTTGAAACCCTGTCACTGAGGGTACAGCGTCATGCCGAGAACACCTTCGAAATCGCCCAGTGGTTAAACAGCCATCCGAAAGTTAAAAACGTTGACTATCCCGGCTTGCCGTCAAGTCCGTACCACCTGCTTGCAAAAAAATACCTGAAAAATGGCTATGGCGGTGTGCTTGCCTTTACACTCAAAGGCGGCAAAAAAGCTGCTGATGAACTGGTGAACCAGGTAAAGCTGATCAGTCATCTGGCCAATGTGGGCGATGCAAAAACCCTGATTATCCACCCTGCATCAACAACACATGATCAATTGAGCGAGGAGGAACAGAAAAGCTCCGGGGTGATACCCGGATCACTACGGTTGTCGGTTGGTATTGAGCATGTTGATGATATCAAAGGAGACCTGGATGAAGCCTTGAGAAAGGTTCAAATGTAGTACTCGATATTATCGATCAGACCGCTCTTTATTGCAAACATCATAAGTTCGGAAACATTGTTAATGCCGAGTTTTCTGAAAATATTCTTACGATGTGTCATTACTGTATGAAAACTTATGTTCTTCCTTTCAGCAATCTCTTTAGTGGTTAGTCCTTCAGCAATCAGGCCTACCACTTCTTTTTCAGCCCCGGTAAGACTGATCACAATATCCGGCTTATTATGGTCAACGAGCAACATATCCATGATCTCCGGCGAATAATATTTCCTTCCTTTTAATGCGGCATGCAATGCCTCAAAAATATCCTGTCTTTCAGCGTTTTTGTACAGGATGGTATTAATTCCCATTTTGTTCAGGCTGCTTACCTCAACCCGGCTGACCTGGCTGCTCAGTACAACTATGACTGTTGCGGGATGGCCGGCTTTCAGATTTCCCAGCTTATGAAGATCATTGGGTCTCAGTATAGAAATGTCAATTGTCAGGATATCGCAGGTATTGCGGGAGAAAAACTTCACCAATTCCTCCGGACTCCTAACAATATCCAATAATTCAAAACCATCAGCCTCAGTCAGAATCTTCTGTAAGGCCTCAGTAATTAAGTACTGGTTATCAGCGACCAAGATTGTATGTCTGTGAGTCATTTGCAGATTAAAAGTATAATAATGGCATTTTACATGCAATTATACACCAATTCAGCCACATACCGTATTTATGGTAGTAAAAATACCCTAACTATGGTATTTTACAGTAGATCAATAATTTGAACCTTTGTTTCAACAATACATACAACTTCCATGACAAGAATCGCAAAACATTTGACCGACCTGATCGGAAACACACCGCTCCTGGAACTTTCAGGTTTTAATGAAACCAACCGGACTTCCGCCACCATCATTGCCAAACTTGAGTACTTTAATCCCGCCGGCAGTATAAAGGACCGTATCGGGTATGCAATGATCGAATCAGCTGAGCAACAAGGTAAAATAAACAAGGACACGGTAATTATTGAACCAACCAGTGGCAATACAGGTATTGCCCTTGCTTTTGCAGCGGCCGTAAAAGGATACCAACTCATACTCACCATGCCGGAGACTTTCAGCATAGAGCGAAGAAACCTGCTGAAAGCTTTGGGGGCTCAGTTGGTACTTACCCCCGGTCCCGAAGGGATGGCTGGAGCGATCAGAAAAGCCGAAGAACTGCATGCCGATACCTCAAACTCTTTTATTCCTCAGCAATTCAAGAATCCCGCCAATCCTGAAATACACCGGAAGACTACCGCCGAAGAAATATGGCGTGATACGGCCGGCAAGGTGGATATTTTTGTCAGCGGGGTTGGTACTGGAGGCACCATCACAGGTGTCGGGGAACTGCTCAAAGAACGCAATCCTTCGGTCAGGATTATTGCCGTTGAACCTGCTGATTCGCCGGTTCTTTCAGGGGGACAAAAGGGCCCGCATAAGATCCAGGGTATTGGTGCCGGATTTGTTCCGGAAATCCTCAATAGAAATGTGATTGATGAGATCATACGGGTCAGGATTGAAGATGCATTTCAAACCAGTCGTGAATTAGCCAGGCGGGAAGGTCTGCTTGTAGGAATATCCTCGGGCGCCGCAGCATGGGCCGCCCTCCAGGTGGCACTGAGGAACGAAAACAAAGGAAAGAACATTGTCGTCATCCTTCCTGACACGGGTGAACGTTATCTGTCGACACAACTATACAGTAGTGAGTAATTTCAATTATTAATAAAACATTTTATGTCAATAACCAACTATCACTTTGAAACACTGCAATTGCATGCCGGCCAGGAAGCAGATCCAACCACAGGCTCAAGGGCAGTTCCGATTTACCAGACATCTTCCTATGTGTTCAAAGATTCTGCTCATGCAGCAAATCTTTTCGGGCTGAAGGAATTTGGGAATATTTATACACGGATCATGAATCCGACCACCGATGTATTTGAAAAGCGGATGGCTGCTTTGGAAGGTGGTGTGGCTGCTGTGGCAACGTCTTCGGGACAGGCAGCACAGTTTCTGGCATTGACCAATCTATTGGAGGCAGGGGACAATCTGGTATCCACTTCATATCTGTACGGCGGGACGTACAATCAGTTCAAGGTACAATTCAAAAGACTCGGAATACAGGTTAAGTTTGTGCAGGGTGACAGCGCAGCGGCTTTTGAAAAGCTGATCGATGCCAGAACCAAGGCAATATACCTGGAAACCATCGGTAATCCGCGGTTCAATATCCCTGATTTTGATGCAATTGCTGCGGTCGCCAGAAAGCATGATATCGCCCTGGTCGTGGACAATACTTTCGGTGCAGCCGGTTACCTTTGCCGGCCCATTGAATATGGCGCCAATATTGTTGTTGAGTCTGCCACCAAATGGATAGGCGGTCATGGTACCAGCATCGGTGGTGTGATCGTTGATGCCGGCAATTTCAACTGGGCCAATGGGAAATATCCGCAATTTACAGAACCTTCAGAAGGATACCATGGCCTGAAGTTCTGGGATGTATTCGGAGCAGATGGACCGTTTGGAAACATAGCTTTTGCTATAAGGGCCAGAGTTGAGGGATTGCGTGATTACGGATCTTCGCTCAGCCCGTTTAATGCATTCTTGCTGCTGCAGGGTCTCGAAACGCTTTCCCTCAGAGTTCAGCGACATGCCGATAATGCACTTGAACTGGCCCACTGGTTGAAGAAACATCCGAAGGTGGAATCAGTAGATTATCCGGGTCTTACGGAAAATCCCTATCATGCACTGGCAAAGAAATACCTGAAACATGGTTTTGGCGGTGTGCTGGCCTTTACACTGAAGGGTGGAAGGTCCGCTGCTGACCAGCTGGTCAACAAGGTAAAGCTGATCAGTCATCTAGCCAATGTTGGCGATGCAAAGACATTGATCATTCACCCGGCATCAACCACTCACGAACAACTAAGCGAGGAGGAACAGAAAAGTACCGGGGTTGTTCCGGGTTCCCTGAGACTCTCGGTGGGTATCGAAAATCCTGCTGACATCCGGCAGGACCTGGAACAGGCATTGGAAAACATCTGACGGGAGAAATTTTAACAGGGATTTAGGACTTCTTCCGGTAAATTCTTTTCACATTTGCCGAACAAATCCGGAAGTAATCCGTTTTTACTACCATGAAGCTGCTCGTGTCCATACTGATATCGGTTTTGATCCTCCTTTCAGGGATGCATGTTACGGTAGCCACGCATCTCTGTGGGGGGAAAATTGCCGCTGTCAAGGTATCATTCACCGGTAAAAAGGCATCCTGTGGCATGGAATCGGATGAGGACAAACAGACCTCCCGGGAAACGGAAATTAATGCGCATTGCTGCGATGACCTTTTATCTGTATACAAGGCGGAGATCAACTATCCGCCCGTTAAGGATCATTATAAGATTTCTCCAAGCAAAATCATCACCTCCGCGGATGTATTCACCCATCCTTCGTCGTTGCATATTCATCCTTCACCTGTATCTTCTTCAGATTTCAGACCACCTGGTCAGCTACTGACCAGTATCGTCCTTCGACCTGAGATCTGTGTTTTCCGCCTTTGATTCCTTCTTCTGTGCTTGAATTTTTCATGGCCTGAGACAGCGCCATGCTTAATACATTTGCAGATCTTCAAAATTGCATGCTCATTTCTGAAATCTTAAATCAATTTATTATGAAATCATTAAAATTCATCATAATGGCCTTGTTGGCCATGGCATTTAATGCAAGTGCTTTTGTACAGACGCTCGATCATTCAAATATGGCAACCACTAAAACTGTAACATTTGAGGTAGGTGGCAAATGCGACATGTGTAAAACCAGGATCGAAAAAGCCGCAAAAATTGAAGGAGTTATACAAGTAGACTGGAATCGGGAAACGAAAATCCTGACGCTCACATACAACCCTTCCGTTGTTACTTCCGACAATGTTCAGAAGAACATTGCCGCCGCCGGCCACGATACCGTGAAATTCAGGGCAGATGACAAGGTTTATAGTAGCCTTCCGGCTTGTTGTCACTACGATAGAATTAACTGATCATTTTAACTATTGGCTAATTGGTAAATTGACAAATTGGCAAATTAAATAATTGATCATATGTTCAATCGTTTGGTTAAGTATTTTCTCGAGAACCGGTTGATTACATTTCTTTTCCTCCTTGCGTTCATGGTCTGTGGAATCGTATTTGCCCCATTTAACTGGCAAACGGGCATCTTCCCGCGCGATCCGGTACCTGTGGATGCAATTCCGGATATTGGAGAGAATCAGCAGGTTGTTGCCACGGAATGGATGGGCCGTTCACCCAAAGACATTCAGGACCAGGTGACTTATCCACTTACGACAGCTTTGCTAGGGATTCCCGGAGTACAGTCGATCAGAAGCACCTCCATGTTCGGTATGTCCTTTATATATATCATCTTTAGAGACAACGTTGAATTTTACTGGAGTCGTTCGCGGATCCTTGAGAAGCTCAGTTCACTGCCTGCAGGAACTTTGCCTGCAGGTGTCCAGCCTTCTCTGGGACCTGATGCTACTGCACTCGGACAGATATTCTGGTATACCCTCGAAGGCCGGGACCCGAAAACCGGAGAGCCGAACGGAGGATGGGATCCGTCGGAGCTGAGAACGATCCAGGACTTCTATGTTAAATACGGGCTGTCAGCAGCCGAAGGAGTTTCCGAAGTCGCTTCTGTTGGTGGATTTATAAAAGAGTACCAGGTGGACCTGATCCCGGAAGCGCTTAAGGCTTTCAATGTATCTGTTATGGATGTAATGAATGCAGTCCGTAAAAGCAACCTGGATATTGGCGCAGAAACAGTCGAATTAAATAACGTGGAATACATCATCCGGGGTCTCGGATATGTTAAAAATCCGGATGATCTGGAACTTTCCGTAATTGCTGTCCGAAATAATGTTCCTGTCAGGATAAAGGATGTTGCCCGAGTTTCATTTGGTCCTGCCACCCGCCGCGGAGGACTTGATAAATCGGGATCAGAAGCAGTAGGCGCTGTTGTGGTCGCTCGTTATGGTTCCAACCCGATGTTGGTCATCAATAATGTTAAGGATAAGATCAAAGAAATCGATGCTGGATTACCGCAAAAAACGCTGCCGGATGGCAGTGTATCGAAAGTAAGTATTGTACCCTTTTATGATCGGACCGGGTTGATCAGGGAAACCATTGGCACCCTTGAATCTGCCCTTTCACATGAAATTCTCATTAGCATTATTGTAATTATTGTACTGGTGCTGAATCTCAGGGCCTCACTGATTGTTGCCGGATTATTGCCGATAGGGGTTTTAATGACGTTTATTTTAATGCGGCTTTTCGGCGTGGATGCGAATATTGTGGCCTTGTCAGGCATAGCTATTGCTATTGGTGTTATGGTTGATATTGGTATCGTGGACGTGGAAAACATCCTCCGTCACCTTGAAATGCCAGAGAATAAGGGAATAAGGGGTAAAATGTTGCTTGGCGTAATCTATTCTGCCACAACCGAGGTAAGAGCAGCTGTCGTAACCTCCATTGCCACGACCATTATCAGTTTTCTGCCGGTTTTTGCCATGCAGGCAGCTGAAGGAAAGCTTTTTCGTCCCCTGGCCTTTACAAAGACATTTGCGTTGCTGTCAGCCTTTATCCTGGGTATCGTAGTGTTACCAACCCTGGTATATATATTCTTTAATTTCCGGGTGGATACAAAAAAGGTTCGAAGGATAGGGAACGGGATCATAATTTCGGCTGGTTTCTTTTTTATTATTTTCTGGCATACATGGACTGCATTGGCATTGATAGCCGTTGGCGTCAATAACTTGCTGAACAATCGCTGGCCGGAAAGAAAAAAGGAAATTCCAAATTATATCAATATTGCCATTGCTGTACTTGTGGCTGTCTACTACCTTTCCATTGAATGGTTGCCCCTAGGGGCACACAACAGTACTCTTGTCAATTTCATTTTTGTAACGGTAATTGTAGCGGCAATTCTGTCAGTCCTTATGCTGATGGTACATTATTATGAATCCATTCTCCGCTGGTGCCTTGTCAATAAATGGAAATTCCTGGTGGTTCCTTTTTTTACTCTTTTCTTTGGAATAATTATCTGGCTTGGCTTTGACAAGATTTTTGGTTCTGCGGCAACCGGACTCGAAAAAGCCGGTTGGAAGAATTTCAGACAAACTTCTGCATGGCAGGGAGCTGTCAGGACTTTCCCCGGTACCGGCAAAGAATTCATGCCTTCGCTGAATGAAGGCTCCTTTCTGCTGATGCCTACCAGCATGCCTCATTCCGGTATTGAAAAGAATCTAGACTATATTGAAACTCTTGATAAAAGACTTACCGCCATTCCAGAGGTCGAAATGGCAGTTGGTAAATGGGGAAGGGTGAATTCTGCGCTTGATCCTGCTCCTGTCCAGATGTTTGAAAACACCATTAATTACCGTTCGGAATATATTCTCGATGAGAATGGTCACAGGATGCAATTCAGTGTTGACAGAAAGGGCAATTTTTTGTTGAGAAATGGAGGCAAATATCATCCTGAAGAGCAGGCTTTTAGGATTTTTCCTGCTGACAGTCTTATACCGGATAAAAACGGCGAATATTTCCGGCAGTGGAGACCCCAGATCAAGAGGCCCGAGGACATCTGGAATGAAATTGTGAAGGTGACGAATATTCCCGGTCTGACCTCAGCTCCCAAATTACAGCCTATTGAAACCAGGCTGGTAATGCTTTCAACCGGGATGCGTGCACCTATGGGATTGAAAGTATATGGCCCTGATTTGGCAAGCATTGAACATGCCGGAATGCAACTTGAACAGGCACTGAAAGAAGTTCCTTCAGTTAAGCCAGCATCTGTATTTTATGACAGGACTGTTGGGGCTCCCTATATTGAAATAAAACTTGACCGTGAAGCTCTGGCACGTTATGGAATGAGTATCAGTGATGTGCAGGAAGTTCTTCAGGTTGCGGTCGGAGGAATGTCCTTAAGCAGTTCCGTTGAAGGGCGTGAACGCTTTCCCATGAGGGTGCGTTATGCACGCGAGTTACGCGATAGTCCTGAGAACATTAAGCGCATCCTTATTCCGGCCATGAACGGCGTTCAAATTCCGCTGGGCGAAATTGCTGATATTGGTTATGCAAGGGGAGCACAAATGATCCGAAGTGAAAATACATTCCTGGTAGGTTATGTTATTTTCGATAGGCAGGAAGGTAAGGCAGAGGTTGATGTGGTAGAAGAAGCAGCAAAAATACTGAAACAGAAAACAGAATCCGGATCGCTACTTATGCCGGCAGGCGTTTCCTATAAATTCGCCGGAAATTATGAACATCAGCTCAGAGCCACCAAGCGACTTACCATCGTGATTCCATTAAGTCTTCTGTTAATTCTTCTTTTGTTATATTTTCAATTCCAGACGGTTACCGCATCTTTCATTCATTTTTCAGGTGTCTTTGTAGCTTTTGCAGGAGGCTTTGTAATGCTATGGCTATATGGACAGGGCTGGTTCATGAACTTCTCTGTCGCAGGTATTAACATGCGTGATATGTTTCAAATGCACCCAATGAATCTGAGTGTTGCGGTTTGGGTAGGTTTTATCGCCCTTTTCGGCATTGCAACAAATGATGGAGTGATCATGGGTACCTATATTCACCAGGTTTTTGAGCAACGCCATCCTGCTACCGTTCATGAAGTACGTGAGGCCGTTATTACTGCCGGACTTAAGCGGGTTCGACCCGCCATGATGACTACCGCTGTGGCCGTTATTGCATTATTACCAGTATTGACTTCGACCGGTAAAGGAGCAGATATTATGGTACCGATGGCCATTCCCGCTTTTGGAGGAATGATCATACAAATCATGACCATTTTTGTCGTTCCGCTGTTTCAGGCTATGTGGAGAGAATATGCAGTTAAAAGTGAAAAACGAATAGTGAAGAACGAAAATGAACAGGAAGATTAAGTTTACAATAATCGGGGTATTCATCATGATTACTGTTGGAGCCCAGGACAGTCTGTCGCTGTACATGGCTATAGCGGCCAAGAACAATCCCGTGGTGTTGCAGAAATATTATGAGTACCAGGCAGCCCTTCAAAAAGTGCCACAGGTAGGCAGCCTGCCCGATCCCGAATTTAGTATGGGCGTTTTTCTCAGTCCTATGGAACTGGTTAGTGGAAATCAGATTGCGGATTTACGCTTAATGCAAATGTTCCCGTGGTTCGGAACACTTAAGCATGCCAGAGACGAAATGAGCATGATGGCAAATGCCAAATATGAAGCTCTCAGGGATACAAAATTGCAGGTATTTTATGAGGTGCAGAGTAACTGGTATGATTTATTTAAAATCAAACAGAATATCCTTATTTCGGAGAAGAACATCGAAATTCTTAAGACCATTGAAAGGCTTGCGCTTGTCAAATTCCGGTCTGCAAATGCCACTGGCCCGATCATTCAGGCCATGCCGGGAAGTTCCATGGGAAAATCTGCCGGTGTCTCTTCATTGACCGATCTCTACAGGGTGCAAATTGAATTGAGTGATCTTGCGAACAACGTAGCTTTATTCAAGAACCAGCAAACCACCCTTACCGCACAATTCAACAACTATTTGAACC
Organism: Bacteroidales bacterium UBA5072; assembly: GCA_002415855.1. Taxonomy (GTDB): domain Bacteria; phylum Bacteroidota; class Bacteroidia; order Bacteroidales; family UBA10428; genus UBA5072. Next base: position 45,985 of record DIAS01000050.1, on the reverse strand, counting down.
GCCCGGTAATATCTGCAGTATCATTACCAGATTCCTTATCTGCCGAAGTTCTGCATGTCCCGCTTGAGGCAATTTCAGATAGCATGCTCTTGAACAATCCAATGATGGATATGCTGCAATATGAGCAGAAGTCACTTGTATCCCGTAAAAAAATGGTAACCCGAATGGGATATCCAATGATCGGTCTGGGTGTGAATTATTCAGTTGTTAGCCAAGCTGAAATGTCGATTTCTGACATGAACGGGAAAGATATGATTATGCCTATGGTTGCTTTTACTTTGCCGGTCTATCGCAAGAAATACCATGCCATGCAGGCTGAGGCGGATCTTCTTATGAATGCAGCAGCACAAAACTATGCCGCTTCGGCTAATAATCTGAAAACGGAATATTATCAGGCTGTTCAGTTGTACCAGGATGCCCAACGGAGAATTACCCTGTATGCCAGCCAGGGATTACTTGCCGGCAAGTCCCTCGAGATCATGATGAAAAACTTCGCAACATCTGGTGCAGATCTTACGGACTTATTGCGCGTTCAACAGCAAACCCTCGACTTTGAATACAGGAAGGTGGAGGCTGTGGCTGATTTTAATAAGGCTGTCGCCTGGCTGAACCGGTTAATGGCATTCCAGCAAATACAATAAAATTGAAAAACTGTTGCTATGAAAAATATTCTTACAGACAAATACTTCCGCTATACGCTGTTATTTATTGGCGGAATTTTTCTTGGATGGCTTTTTTTTCATACTCCCCGTAAGCATGCGGACAGTAATCTGCAGACAGCACAGAGCGATCAGACGGAGATCTGGACTTGCTCCATGCATCCTCAGATACGCATGCATGAACGGGGGAAATGTCCCATTTGTGGAATGGACTTAATTCGATTGAGCCAGGGTGGTTCTGAAATTGACCCGGCTGCGGTGCATCTTACAAAAGAGGCAGTGCAGCTTGCCAATGTAATGACATCGGTAGTTACCCGGCAGAAACCTGTAAAAGAAGTCAGGTTATACGGTAAAGTGCAGGCTGATGAACGGTTGCTGCAAAGCCAGGTAGCTTTTATGCCAGGCCGTATTGAACGGCTGTTCGTGAATTTTACAGGAGAAAGTGTACAAAGGGGGCAAACGCTTGCAGAACTATATTCACCGGAACTAATTACGGCACAGCAGGAATTGTTAGAGGCAGCGAAAACAAAAAAAGTACAACCCGAAATTTATGAGGCTGCCAAAGAGAAGCTGCGCCAGTGGAAACTTCCGGAATCACAGATTGCTGCCATTGAGACTTCGGGCATTGTTCAGAACAATGTGGAAATGGTTTCAACTACCACCGGAGTAATAACGGCCAGGCGCGTTAACACTGGAGATTACGTCGGCCAGGGAAGCGTCCTGTTTGAAGTGGCCGATCTTTCCCGTGTATGGATATTATTTGATGCATATGAAAGTGATCTCCAGTTCCTCAGGAAGGGTGATGACCTGGAATTCGCCGTCCAGGCCCTGCCGGGCATTCAATTTTCTGCACGCATTGCGTTTATCGATCCGGTAATTGATCCAATAACCCGGGTCGCACGGGTAAGGATTGAAGCAGATAACCGATCAGGAAGATTAAAACCTGAAATGTTCGTGACTGGAATTGTTAAAGCAAGGTTGCAGGAATTCGGAAATAATCTGGTTATCCCAAAGTCTGCCGTATTATGGACAGGCACACGGTCAATTGTGTATGTAAAACAAGGTGGCACAGACGAACCCGTCTATAAAATGCGTGAAATAGGTCTTGGTCCCTTGTTGGGGAATAGCTATGTTATAACTGACGGTTTAACAGAAGGAGAGGAAATTGTTACCCGGGGGGCTTTCAGCGTGGATGCCGCCGCCCAGCTCGAAGGAAAACCCAGTATGATGAACAGCGGAAAAGTCATGTCTCAGCCGATAAAGAACAAAACAGAAACTTTCCATGTGTCTGGTAATTGTGAAATGTGCCAGGCGCGAATTGAAGCTGCTGCCAAATCAGTAAAAGGAGTAATCCAGGCAAGCTGGGACCTCAAAACAAAAATGCTGCGGGTTGAATTCAATCAGGAAAAGACCGGGGTGGATGCCATACATAAAGCCATTGCGCATGCAGGGCATGATACAGAAAAGGAAAGAGCTGATGATAAGGTTTATAACACCCTGCCCGAATGTTGTTTGTACCGGAAATGATGCAAAATGGAAATTTGTCATTGATTTTCCTTTTTTTTCATCCTATATTGCTGCACTGATAACGTCTATGTACTGCAAACATTAACCCGTAACAATCATGAAAAACATTACCCTTATTCTTACGGCATTAGCCATGCTGTTTTTTACTAACTGCAAGAAAGAAAAAATGACGGAAAATCCCTTTTTTACTGCGTACACAACTCCTTTTGGTGTACCACCTTTTGATAAAATTGATACTGCGCATTATATGCCTGCCTTTGTTGAAGGTATGAAACAGCAAAATGCAGAAATAGAAAAACTCATTAGCAACACGGAGGAACCTTCCTTTAACAATACCATATGGCCATTCGACCAGTCGGGTATGTTATTGACCAGGGTCAGCAAAGTGTTTTTTAACCTGAATGAAGCCAATACAAATGAACAAATGCAGGCCATCGCAAGGCAGGTGAATCCTTTGTTAAGCAAGCACCGTGATGATATTTATCTGAATGAAAAACTGTTCAGCAGGATAAAGGCTGTTTACGAGAAACGCAATGAATCCGGACTTGATTCTCAACAAATCAGGGCCACCGAAAAGTATTATCGCGATTTTGAGCGGATGGGGGCCAATCTCTCCGGCAACGATCAGGAAGAATTGCGGAAGATCAACTCGGAATTGTCCATGCTTTCCTTGACTTTTGGCGAAAACCTGTTGGCTGAAACCAACAAGAATTTTAAACTGGTGATTGAAGATACCGCTGACCTTGCCGGTTTGCCGGTCGCTGTCATCGATGGTGCTAGCGAAACAGCCAGGGAGGATGGTATGGATGGCAAGTGGGTATTTACGCTTTCCAAACCCAGCATGATTCCCTTCCTGCAATATGCCGACAATCGGGCACTGAGAGAAAAAATATACAAGGCATATTACATGCGGGGAAATAACGGCAACGAAAACGACAACAATGCTATTGTTGAAAAAATGGTGAAGCTGCGGGCAAAAAAAGCTCAGCTCCTGGGATACAAAAGTTATGCAGACTATATCATCGATGACAACATGGCCAAAACTCCCGGTAACGTCTATGATTTTCTTATGAAATTATGGAATCCTGCTTTGCCCATGGCAAAAAAGGAAACTGCTGCGATGCAAAAAATTATCGATCGCGAAGGGGGTAATTTTAAACTGCAGTCATGGGACTGGTGGTACTATGCTGAAAAAGTCCGGAAGGAAAAATATGATCTCGATGACAGCGAATTAAGACCTTATTTCAGCCTGGACAATGTTCGGGACGGTATGTTCATGGTTGCCGGCAGGTTGTATGGGGTTACCTTTACCAAACGTACTGACCTTCCTGTTTATGAGAAGGATGTGGAAGCATTCGAAGTAAAGGAAGCTGATGGAAAGCCGGTTGGCATTCTGTATCTTGATTATTATCCGCGTGCAGGAAAAGGTGCCGGGGCCTGGTGCACAGATTTCCGCTCTGCCATTACAATTGGTGAAAAGCGTACGGACCCTGTCGTTTCTTTGGTCTGCAATTTTACCAAGCCAACGGCTGAATTGCCCGCTTTGCTGAACTGGGACGAGGTGACAACCCTTTTTCATGAATTCGGACATGCGCTGCATGGTCTGTTTACCCAGGGTAATTATTACCGTACTGCCGGTTCGGTTCCCAATGATTACGTGGAACTCCCTTCACAAATCATGGAGAACTGGGCTGGAGAACCTGAAGTGATGAAGGCATATGCCATGCATTATAAAACCAGAGAGGTCATGCCGGCTGAGCTCATTCAGAAAATCCAAAAAAGCGGTCTCTTCAACCAGGGATTTGAGACTGTGGAATATCTTGCCGCCTCATTGCTTGATCTGGATTATCACACACGTCAGGACACCCTTGATTTTGTGGTTGGCACATTTGAACAGGAATCCATGAAAAAGATCGGTCTCATCGATGAAATTATTCCCCGTTATCGCAGTACTTATTTCGCGCATATTTTTAACGGAGGATATGCTGCCGGCTACTACGTATACATCTGGGCAGCCGTTCTTGATGCCGATGCATACCAGGCCTTTAAGGAATCAGGAGATGTTTACAATCCTGAGCTTGCCGCCAGATTCAGAAAATATTGTCTCGCCGAATCAGGCAATGATGAAGGCATGGTACAGTACAAGAAATTCCGTGGCCAAGATCCCTCGGTTGATCCGTTGCTGAAGCGAAGGGGGCTGAAATAGAGACAGGCTCTTGAAGGGCTGTCTTTTTGAAAGGTAAAGCATTATACAATAACCTTTTGTTTTAAACGTTCGTTATAGGAGAAACCTAAACACAAAAACGTTATGAACAGAAAGTCGGCCCTTCAGATTGCCTTAGTTCCCCTGCTGCTTCTTCTTTCCTGTGAGGAAAACAGTGATCCGGCGGGAGGTGATGATATTCCAAGCACTGTTACCGGAGAAACCATTGCCAGTTATAATGTTGCAACCGAAGATATGCTGCGATCCATCCCCGGGGAGTATATCGACGCAGCACGCAACAACCTGCATATTGCCTATCAGCATACCTCGCACGGCACCCATGTAGCTTACGGGCTCTTTGGTTTGCAGGATTACAGGGACGGGGACGATGTCCTGTTTGGGATTACCAATAACAATCCCACTTCCGGCAAGCTTGATTTCCATGACTATGCAATTGCTGAATTTGCTCCTGCAGGCGTGGACGCAGCAGACCTGAGCCGTGATGAAACGGCTTTTATTCAGACCACCAGGAATTATCTGGATGATGCCGATAATGCTGAAATTAACGTCGTCATGTGGTCCTGGTGCAGCATCGGCGGCCACAATGTCACCGGCAACTACCTGCCCGGAATGCAGACCCTGATCAACGAATATGGTGAAGGAGGGAGTAAGATCGGTACAGGAGAAGGGCAACGTGCCAATCCGGTAACTTTTATTTTTATGACAGGCCATGCTGAGGCAAACAGCAACGTGGGAGAGGGCAGACCCATGAATCAGGCGGATACCATCATCGGTTACTGCCTGTCAAAAAAATATTTCTGTCTCGACTATTATGGGATCGACACACATGACATGGATGATCAGTATTGGGGAGATGCCGGAGATAACGGCGATTCAGAGGATTATGGCGGCAATTTCTATATCGACTGGGAAAACGCACATACTGAAGGAGCAGGTTACTATTATAACAAATCAGCACCCGGTGGAAGCATCACTTACGGAGAACACAATACACAACATATTACTGCGAACCGGAAGGCCTATGCAATGTGGTGGATCCTCGCCCGGATCGCAGGATGGGACGGTGAGACCTTTAATTAAGGCCAGTTCTTTCTGAGGAATCGTAACCAGTTTCCACTCAGGATATTTTCAATGTCGGATTGCTGGAAGCCACGCGCTTTCAGCATGACGGGCAGTTTCTGCAGGTCCGCAATTGTGTCCACCTCTTGCGGACCTTGTTCTTTGCCGAAGGCCCCGTCAAGATCGGATCCCAGGGCCGCATGTTTTGAATTGCCCGCAAGCTGGCAAATATGGTCAATGTTGTCGATTACCTGATGCAGGCTCACACCCATACCTGAAGGGCTTGATTTGCCCCGTTTCCATCCCGGTACCATCATCCATGCATCCATGGCTGTACCGATAACAGCATCGCGCTGAATGAGCTCGATGATCTGCCGGTCTTCAAATTGCCGGTTGTGTGGCACAAAAACACGGCAGTTGTTATGGCTGGCCCAAACCGGACCATGAAACCTGTCGAGGGTTTCCCAGAAGCATGCATCATTCAGGTGCGTAACGTCCAGTATCAAACCCAGACGTTCTATTTCTTTGAGCAGTTCATGCCCTTGTGTACTGAGACCACCTTCGGCATCTGTTCCCTGTGCGTAGGTCCCCGGTCCGTAATGGGCGGGACCGATGGCACGCAACCCATATGCATGCGCACGCTCCAGGTAAGCGGGTGTAACAAGCGAGTCAGCACCTTCAAGGCTCAGAATGTACCCAACGGGCAAATGATCTGCAGGTGACTCCCAAAGTGTTAAGTGCCGCTCAAGTTGGTCCCTGCTGCATACCTGAACCATTTCACCCGCTTCCTCCATGGCTTTGTACCAGGCCAGTTGTGCCTGCGTCATGGCCCAGGCCTGGTAGGGCGATTTCCATCCGGGTAGTTTATTTCCTGGTTTCACAAAACGAGCAATCTGCGTGGCTACGCATAAACCAACCTTACCCTGTCGCATAGCCGGCAAACTTACAGTGCCGTTCATCCGGTCAGGCTTATCCGTCATACCCCTTTCCAAATGGCGGATTTCTTCAATGTTCCTGGTCAGATCGCGGTTCCATTCTATCGCATTCATGGACAGGTCCAAATGTCCGTCAATGATAAAATTTTTCATGACTCATCAAAGGGTTCTTTGAATTTCAAATGGTTATTTCCCGATCTCGGGCATCAATCCGCCAGGTGCCGGCAATCTTGCTGTTCCTGACCACATAGGCGAACGGATAACGAGGAACGGTTGGACAGATATGCCAGGGGATGCAGTAAACCACATCACCCGGTTTCCGGTTTGCTGCATCGGGACTCTCAATAACCAGGTGCTCCTCATTATGACTGACATACCTGTCTACCGGAAGATTCAGCATAGCTACCCGGGGATGAGGCATTTCAGCTGCAATGGCTTTGTGCCCGAGATCCAGACAGATCAGGTTACCGGATGGTTTGCTGACAATCCTCGTCATCAAAACTGCAGACGGCAGAAAGTCAAAGTCACGGAACTGATCCTGGTAGCCGCTATCCCAGAGTACACAGGTACCGGGACTGACCTCAATACCGGTACGTTGAATATGAAGCGGAAAGGTGGGAGTGCCGCCGGCAACTATTGCCGGAACCTGCAATCCTGAGGCTCCGATTGATTTAATGAGGGCTGAAACAGACGCGAAATCTTTCTCGCAGGTTCTGCGGCGGTCAGCCGGATCCCTGTCATGGATATGACCATCGTAGACATGCAACCCGCAAACTGCTATAAAAGGTAAATGACTGATCATTCTGTACAGCTCCAGGGCTTGGTTTCCGGGAATTATACCAGTACGGTTCATGCCATTGTTGATATCCAGCCACAAACCAGTTTCCATTTCATGCTTTGCGGCCATGGCCGCCAGCTGATCAGCAATGGCAGCGTCATCCACAATCGTTGAAAACCTTGATCCGGGATAGGTCTTCTGTAACCTGAAGAATCTGTCAATATGGGGACCAACAGGCTGCATTGCCAGCATGATATCTTTTCCGCCACATTGAGCCGTCATTTCAGCCTCTGCCAGTGTCGAACACTTGAACCTGGAAATGCCATGTTTTATTTTCAGCTTTACAACCTCGGACATTTTGTGTGTTTTCACATGGGGGCGCAACTTGTCCGGACCTCCTGCCAGGGAGATCATTCGCAGGATGTTATCTTCAACCCTTTCGGGAAATATCAGCAGCGCAGGGGTTGAAATCTCAGCCTCCCCGGCAACTTTGTACCATGGATCCGTCATGAATGCCACGAAGTATTTAATATAGCTCGAATACAGCCTCGACTTCCACCACGATATTCATGGGTAGAAACATGCCCACAGCACTCCGGACACCAATACCGTTTTCATCGCCAAAGACCTGGGCCATAAGTTCGCTGAAACCATTTATCACGGCGGGGTGCTGGGCAAAGTCGGAAGTACTGTTTACCATACCGAGTACTTTGACAATTCTTTTGATCTTATTAAGATCTCCTATCTGGCTTCTGATGGTAGATAACATGGTCAGGCCCACCTGCCTGGCAGCCAGCTTCCCCTCTTCCAGATTCAGGTTGTCACCAACCCTTCCTGTCATAAGCGTTCCGTCATCTTTCATCGGCCCCTGACCGGATACATATAGCATCTTATCAACAATAAGAACTGGTTTGTACACGCCAACCGGTTTCGGGGAAGGAGGTAAACTAAGGTTGAGCGCAGCAATACGCGATTCGGGATTTACATTCATAATTTATAGGATTGAATTGAATATTAAAACACCGATTAAACCGGATACTCCAACAATTGTTTCCATGACAGTCCACGTTTTCAGTGTATCTTTAACACTGAGTGTGAAGTATTCCTTATACATCCAAAAGCCGACATCATTGACCTGTGACAGCACCAGACTGCCGGCACCAATTGAAATCACCATGAGCTCTGCATTCACTGACCCGGCTGTAACCAGGGGCAGAACGATCCCTCCCGCGGTTAATGCGGAAACAGTGGCCGAACCCACACAAATACGCAGTACTGCGGCGATGAGCCAGCCCAGGAACAGGGGGGATAGGCTCGACTTGCTCATCAATCCGGCAATATAGTCGCTGACACCGCTGTCGGTCAGAACCTGCTTTAGAATTCCTGCTCCGGAGATGATAAGCAGCACAGTGGTTATGCCAACTACCGATTTCGAAAGTATCTCAGATAATTCCTTCATTTTTTTACCCCGGGCCAATCCAAGTGTATAGGTGGCAACCAGCACTGAAAGAAGCAAAGCTATCGGAGGACTGCCGATAAAACTGATGATTTTCCCAACAGTGGTATCTTTCAGGTATGTTAATCCTGTAATGGTTGATACAATGATCAGGATTACCGGAAGAATTGCGGTCAGAACACTGACGGACATGCCCGGCATCTCCTCATCGGTCAGTATCCTGGGGTTTACGAACTCCTTCAGCGGGGCCGCCGGGATCTTTTTCAACAGTCTTGCAAAAAGGGGACCTGCGAGAATTATCACCGGTATGGCAATGGTAATGCCATACAGCAATACTTTTCCGGTGTCAGCTTTGAACATAACGGATATTGCGGAAGGGGAGGGATGTGGCGGAAGGAAACCATGGGTTACGGACAGAGAGGCTATCATGGGAATGCCGACATACAATAACGGTAACCCGGTGGATGCGGCAACCGTAAAGATCAAGGGCACCAGGATCACGAAGGCTACGCTGTAAAACATCGATATGCCAATAATAAACCCGGTAAGCACCATGGCCCATTGAATGTACTTTATTCCAAAAACACGGATAAGCTTTGAGGAAATTCTCTGAGCTGCACCGCTTTCGGCAACAAGCTTGCCAAGCATGGCTCCGAATCCCAGTATCATGACCAGGGATCCGAGTGTGCTACCCAAACCGGCCTCCACCGAAGCAATAAGGTCTTTGGGTTGCATGCCCTCTGCCAGTCCGACAAAGAGTGCCACTACCACAAATGAAATGAAGGTCTCCAGCTTGACAACCGTGATCAGCACGATCAGTGTAATAATACCGAGAATGACAATGAGTAGCGGCATATGACAGGTTTATTGAACAATCAATTCAACATACAGGTGTAATCACAACAAGCTTGAAAAACTAAAGATATTAAAACATTTTAACTCTCACGCTTGTCATGCATCAATAAATCCACGGCATTGTCCATGGATCCTGCACGGATAATCCTGGTGCCGTTCACAAAGAATATTTCATCTGCGTTTTCAATGGTATTCAAACGGTGGGCAATAATGATCCGGGTTGTGGTATCGGGCAGCTTCTGCAAAATAGCTTCGAGTTGCTTTTCCGTGACGGTATCGATGTTGGCCGTTGCTTCATCGAGTATAAGAACTTCGGGCTTACGCAGGACAACCCTTACAAAAGCAATAAGCTGCTTCTGTCCCAGGCTGATTGTTTCCCCGCTGTTCAGAACCTTTGTATCCAATCCATCCTCGAAGCGCTGAAGCAAACTATCCAGTCCTGATTCCCGGAGCACCCCGGTCAGTTGTTCATTCGTCAATGTGCCATAATCATTATTCCCGTATAGTATATTTTCCTTTACAGTACCTGTGAACAGAAAGGGTTCCTGCAAAATGAAACCTATCTTAACAGCTCTTTCTGCAGGGGGATAGGTTCGCAGATCCTTGCCGTGGAGAAGTACAAGACCCCTTGTCGGATCATACAGACGTGATATCAATGAAGCCGTAGTGGTTTTACCTCCGCCTGTAGGTCCCACAAATGCATAGGTTTTTCCGCTTTCGAGCTCAAAGCTGACCTTGTGTAATACCTCACGGCCATTCGGATAGGCGAAGGATACTTTTCGGAATGATACGGCGGCTGAATCACACTGTTCTGCAGGCAATTCAAGGATATCCAGGTTGCTTTCGAGTCCCATGATGTACGAGATCCGGTCCCAGGCCGCAAGAGCTACCTGAAAATTGGTCCACAAAGCCGCCAGTTGGCGAAGCGGTGTGTAAAAATTGAATATGTAGCTTAGAAAACTAATGAGCAGCCCGACGGTAAAATTACCTGCCATGATCAGGTATATGCCAAAAGCCAGGACAATTAACTGTCCCAGTTGTGAAAAAAATCCATACACCGGAACGAAAAGGCTGTTTGCCAACCCAGCCTTCAGGGCAAGATTGTAGTTCTCCTGGTTGACCTTGTTAAATCGTTCTCTGAAATAATTACGGCGGTTGAAGGCTATCACTACCTTGAAATTGGCCAGGCTTTCCTGTATCTCCGCGCTCAGGCTTCCGGTGCTGGAAAGACTTGCGGCATTCCTTTTTTTTACCCAGGGGGAAACAAAGCGTGTGAACAACAACAGTACAATCGCTGGCGAGAGGGCAGCGAAACCCAGCGGCAGGTTGATGGAAAGCAGGAAGACGCCGGCTCCCGTCATGATAAAGATGCCGCCCACAAATTGCATGAGCGATTGGGAGAAAAACTGATTCAGCTTGTCCGTATCATTGTTGATCCTCGAAATCAGGTCGCCGGCCTTGTTCTCATTGAAGAAAGCTATGGGCAGTTCCTGCAACTTATTGAAAATATTGTTTCTCAGCTTGTACAGCATGCGCTGGCCCACGCCGCCCATAAGTTTTGTTTGCAGGTAATTGGTGAGCAAAGCCAGCAGATACATGCCCAGCAACAAGGCTGCAAACAATAGAACTCCATGATATTGTCCGCTCTGCACATAATTATCAATAGTATATCCTATAATAAAAGGACTCAACAGAGAAAGCGATGAGTTGATCAGGATGGTGACCAGCGCCCAGGCCAGGCTTTTCTTTTCATCACCCAGGATAACCAGCAGTTTTTTAAGCGCCGCAAAGGTACTTATCTGCTTTCTGGCAGCCGGAATTTCCGGTTTAAGATTGTAAGTCATAATGACTGGTGCTGCGCTGAGAATTATAAATCTGAACGTATTCGGGGCAACTTTGTATCAACATTTCATGTGTTCCTGATCCAATGATTTCACTTTCCATCAGCAGGATTATCTGCTCATAGTTTTCAACAGCTGCAATTTTTTGGGTGATGGTAAGTATGGTTATTCCGGGATAGTTGACCTGAATGTTCTCCATGATCTTCTTTTCGGTTCTTTTGTCTACTCTTGCCGTAAAGTCATCAAGCAATAATATGACAGGATTCAAGGCCAGTGCCCTGGCCAGCATGACCCTCTGCTTCTGCCCTCCGGAAAGACTTGTACCTCGTTCCGAAACAACGGTGTCAAGCTTCTCCGGCAATGATTCGACAAAGCTTTTTAGTTCGGCTGTTTCAATAGCCTTTCTAAGCATTTCATCAGAAATATGGTCACTAAAGGCAATGTTTTCACGCAGGCTCATGTTGAATACAATACTGTCCTGAAAAACAAAACCAACCTGCCTGTAAAAGAGCTCCTTATTCAGATCGGCAAATGACCTTCCGTCAAAAAACAGTTCTCCTGAATCAGGCCTGATCAATCCTGTAAGCAGGTAAAGCAGTTGTGTTTTACCGGCTGCCGTGGGTCCGATGATTGCGGTTCTTGATCCTGGCATTATTTCCAGGTCGATATTCTTCAGGGCGGGAACCTCCCGGTATAAAACATGAATATTCTTCAGCACGATATGCCCCGATAATCTTCCTTCATAACTGCCTGTCTCAGGGATTTCAGATGTGTTCAATACGTCCTGTATCCGCTGATACGAGGCAGTGGCATGTGCAATGGCATTGCTCATAAAACCGATCACAATGATTGGGAAAATCAGGAGGGCAATATAACTGTTAAAAGCCGCAAAATTACCCAGGGTCATTGTTCCTGCGATGACAAAATGTCCTCCCAGCACCAGCACTGTAAGCATGGCAAGGTTGCTCACAAAAGTGATCACGGGAATTAAGGCAGCAAAAAGCCCCAGGATGGCTAGTCCGATATCACGTGAAGCACTGTTGGCTTGCATAAATTTCTGATATTCCTGTTGCTGCGAATTGAGCACACGAATCAGCATCGATCCCAGGATGCTTTCATTAATCACCTTGTTCAGCCAGTCAACTACCTCGCGGCTTTTTTTAAACAATACACGCACCTTCCGGAACATGATGAAAAAAGCACTTCCGATCAGTGGAATAATGACAAGAACAGCCAGGGCTAGTTTCCAGTTGATGGAAAGAAGCATTGCACTAGCTCCCACAATTATAAAGACGGAGGATATTATTGAAACAATAGCCTGCGCAATGAACATTTTAATGGCGTCAATATCCGATGTAAGGTTGGTGAGCAAACGCGCCGGATTGGTGCTTAAAACATAGGCATACGACTGCCTGGATATCTTATCCGAAAGTCTTGCCCTTAAATCCCTTGCTGCTTTCTCGGATGTATAGGTCTGAACAATTCCCTGCAGGTAGGTGAAAACAAAGATCAAAATAGCTGCAGCCAGAAAGTTAATGATCAACGAACGCAGCACCAGGTTTCCGCTGCTGTAGGCATCAATTCCCCGGGAGATGATAAGCGGGATAATAAGATTAAAGCCATTTCCCAGCAGTGCAAAAACCACAAGCAGGACTACCATTCCCGAGTAGGGTTGAAGGAGACCAAACAGCGTAGTTTTGCCTGTGACTTTGTCCTTGCTGTTCCCGTTAGTCTTTTCCATCGTTGATGAAATCATCAAGAATCTGCAAAGAAACAACAAAAGTTGGTAGCATGTTATTCGGAAACCGCGTTTTCAACTTTAAAATAATATTTAACAAAATTCTTGCAAAATTGAAAGTCATATAGTATATTTGTACTAGATATTTAATACAATAATATAATACTACAATGATCAAATTTGTTTTGGATCCAAAAACTGGCGCTCCTTTTTACCGTCAGATCATTGACCAGATTAAATTCGGCATTGCATCCGGTAAGCTGGCGGTAGGAGAGCAGTTGCCCACGGTCAGGTCCCTGGCGGTTGAGCTCAAAGTCAACCTGAATACGGTTGCCAAGGCCTACAAAGAACTAGAAATCCAGAATATCCTGGAAACTTATCAGGGCACAGGCACTTTTATCAACAAAAGTGAAATCAACCTGTCGGATAAAGAAAAGCAAAACAAAATCCAGGACATCTGCAGGGAATTTCTTACCATAGCTTTCAACTATGGTTTTACGGTCGACGACTTAATTCTTGAACTTCAAAACCATAAAAACAATGAAAACTAAAGTAATCACCAAAGGTTTCTTCAATGCCCTATCCGTATCGGTATTTGTGGTGCTGCTTGCAATTGACCTTGTCTTATTTCGCATGCAGGTATTTTCAGCAGTGCAGTTTGGCCTGCTGGTTGTATTGTCATTGCTGTTCTCATCGTCCATTCAGATTGCCGATCAGTGGGAAAAGGCGGTCGTTTTGCGGATGGGCAGATTCAGGGGATTAAAAGGGCCCGGTATTTTCTTTATTATCCCCATCCTCGACAGGATCATGGATTATATTGACCAACGGATCAGGGTTACTGATTTCAAAGCTGAACAAACGCTGACAAAAGATACAGTACCTGTCAATGTAGTGGCTGTGCTTTACTGGACCGTATGGGATGTTGAGAAATCTGCGCTCGAAGTTCAGGATTACAACGCAGCAATTGAATACATGGCACAAACCGGATTAAGGGATATTATCGGAAGGCATGAACTTGCTGATTTGTTGCAGGACAGGGAGAGGATTGCCCATGATTTGCAGCTGCTGCTCGATGAGAGCACTACCCCCTGGGGAATAACCTGTCAGAGTGTGGGCATAAAAGATATTACAATTCCCCAGGCACTTGCAGATGCGATGAGCAAGCAGGCACAGGCAGAACGGGAGAGAAGGGCAAGGGTAATTCTGGGGACTGCTGAGACCGAAATAGCCGAAAAGTTTGCCAAGGCCAGTGAAGAGTATATAAATAATCCGGTTGCCCTGCAATTGCGAGCCATGAACCTTATCGGGGAAGGTTTAAAGGAAAAAAGCTCGATGATCATTGTTCCAAGCTCTGCCCTCGATTCAATGAACCTCGGTGTTCTGGGCGGACTGGTTTCACTTGGTAAGCAGCAGATGGAAAAAACGCAGGACAAAAGTGACCCGCAATAATCTCCTAATTGCTCCAGAAGATATAAAAAAGGCATCCTTCCCGGGGTGCCTTTTTTATTAGGGCAGATTTCTTTTCCGACAATCAAATAGATTATTTAAATTGCAGGTGATATTTGCATCGTTCTTTCACCGGATATGCTTTAAAATTAAATCAAAAATGGCCAGACGCAACGACATTGAAAAAGTGCTGATCATCGGTTCGGGACCGATCATAATCGGTCAGGCATGTGAATTTGATTATTCAGGTACCCAGGCCTGCAAGGCTCTGAGGTCTTTGGGTTACAAGATAGTCCTCGTCAATTCCAACCCGGCCACAATCATGACTGATCCGGGGATGGCAGACGTCACCTATATTGAACCATTGAATGAGTACGCCCTTACTGAGATCATAAAAAAGGAAAGGCCTGATGCGCTTCTGCCGAACCTGGGCGGGCAGACCGGGCTCAACCTTTCCTCGCTGCTGGCGAAGAAGGGTATCCTGGAGAAGTACAATGTACGGGTGATCGGTGTGAACATCGACGCCATTGAAAGGGGAGAGGATCGTGTGGCATTTAAGGAGACCATGATGCGTCTTGGAATAGAGATGCCAAAAAGCACAGCCGTGAATACTGTTGAAGATGCCGAAAAGGTTGCCGATGAACTGGGCTATCCTGTAGTTATCCGACCTGCCTATACCATGGGGGGAACAGGCGGAGGCCTGGTTTACAACATAGAAGAATTAAGGACGATTGTCAGCCGGGGATTGTCCGCCAGCATGGTAAACCAGGTTCTCGTTGAAGAATCGGTTCTCGGCTGGGAGGAGCTTGAACTGGAAGTTGTCAGGGACTCGAAAAACCAGATGATAACGGTTTGTTTCATCGAGAATATCGATGCCATGGGGGTGCATACCGGAGATTCTTTCTGCTCTGCACCCATGCTTACAATCGCTCCGGAACTCCAAAAACGCCTCCAGCAGTATTCCTATGATATTGTTGAGGCCATTGAGGTCATTGGCGGAACCAATGTACAGTTTGCACATGATCCCAAAACCGGTCGTGTGGTGGTAATTGAAATAAACCCGCGTACTTCCCGATCCTCTGCCCTGGCGTCAAAAGCGACCGGTTTTCCCATAGCCTTCGTATCCTCGCTTTTAGCAGGGGGTATGACACTGGATGAGATTCCTTACTGGCGGAAAGGGACCCTGGAAAAATATGAACCTTCCGGAGACTATGTGGTGGTAAAATTCGCCCGTTGGGCTTTTGAAAAATTCGAGGGTCTCGAAGATAAACTTGGCACCCAAATGCATGCTGTGGGTGAGGTAATGAGCATCGGCAAGAACTATAAAGAGGCCCTGCAGAAAGCGATACGTTCGCTGGAGATCGGCCGTTACGGTCTGGGCTTTGCCAAAGATTTCAACAAGAAATCCTTGCACGAACTGATGGTGATGCTGAATAACGCATCCAGTGAACGTCAATTCATCATGTATGAGGCTTTGCGCAAAGGTGCAAGCATTGCTGAACTTTCAAGGAAAACATATATCAAAGCCTGGTTCATCGGGCAGATGAAGGAATTGGTTGACCTCGAAGAAAAGATACTGGGCTTTAAGGGAAAGACACTCTCAGATGATCTTTTCATACAGGCCAAGAAGGACGGGTTTGCAGATAAGTATCTTTCAAAACTGCTTGAATTACCGGAAGCGGAAATCAGAAGCAGGCGCCTGTCCCTGGGATTGTGTGAAGCCTGGGAACCTGTTCCGGTCAGCGGTGTCGAAAATGCATCGTATTATTACTCAACCTACAATGCTCCCGATCAGGTGAAGACCAGCAACCGCAAGAAAATAATGGTTCTGGGCGGAGGTCCCAACCGGATAGGACAGGGTATCGAATTTGACTATTGTTGTGTTCATGCTGCCTTTGCCATAAGGAACGCCGGCTATGAGTCCATCATGGTGAATTGTAATCCCGAAACCGTTTCAACCGATTACGATACTTCCGATAAGCTATACTTTGAGCCACTTACTGCTGAAGATGTTCTGAGCATATACCACAAGGAGAATCCCGAAGGCGTAATTATTCAGTTTGGAGGCCAGACTCCGCTGAACCTGGCGAGAGAGTTGGCCGAAGCCGGAGTACGTATCCTTGGTACAACACCCGAAACCATTGACCTTGCCGAGGACCGTGACCGATTCAGGCATGTCATGGAAAAACTGCATATTCCGCAGCCCGAATCAGGGATGGCTA
This sequence comes from Bacteroidales bacterium UBA5072, assembly GCA_002415855.1. GTDB lineage: Bacteria > Bacteroidota > Bacteroidia > Bacteroidales > UBA10428 > UBA5072. Next base: position 29,245 of record DIAS01000050.1, on the reverse strand, counting down.
GCAACCTGCAACAAGCCCTTGAAATTGCGGACCGCATCGGTTATCCGCTTATGGTAAGACCATCTTACGTTCTGGGTGGACGTGCCATGAAAATCATCCTGGATGAGGAAATGCTTGCACAATATGTGGCCGCGGCTGTAGATGTATCGCCTGACCGGCCTTTGCTGCTCGACAAATTCCTTGAAGATGCCATTGAAGCTGAGGCCGATGCAATTGCAGACGGCACGGATGCTTTTGTGCCTGTCGTCATGCAACATATCGAATATGCTGGCATTCATTCCGGGGATTCTGCCTGTGTTATTCCCCCTGTGGTGATCGCCCCTCAGCATGAGAATACCATCAAGGAATATACCCGGCGGATCGCTATCGAACTGAATGTGGTTGGCCTGATGAACATCCAATATGCAATCTTCGAGAACAAGGTCTACATCCTTGAGGCAAATCCGAGGGCTTCGCGCACTGTTCCGCTGGTTTCAAAGGTTTGTAATATTTCGATGGCCAATATTGCAACACAGATCCTGCTGGGCAAAAGACTTGCTGATTTTAAACTCAGGGAGAAAAAATTCAGTCATTTCGGCGTGAAAGAAGCGGTTTTCCCCTTCAACATGTTCCCCAATGTTGATCCTCTGCTGGGGCCTGAAATGAGATCGACAGGAGAAGTGCTCGGCCTGGCTTCGACCTATGGCATGGCCTTCTTTAAATCACAGGAAGCCACCCAAACCAGCCTGCCAGTTAAAGGCACCGTATTAATTACAATAGCCGATCGCGATAAGGAACGCATCATTCAGGTCGGCCGAAATTTCAAGGAAATGCAATTCAGAATCCTCGCTACGGAAGGAACCCTTCGCTTTTTAAACCAATATGGTATCGAGGCTGAACTGATAAGGAAAATATACGAAGGAAGGCCCAACATAGTAGATGCTATAAAGAACGGGGAAATCCATCTTGTCATCAATACCCCGGCCGGCAAACTAAGTGAATACGACGATTCCTATATCCGGAAAGCTGCTATAAAACACAAAGTGCCCTATATCACCACGACATCAGCTGCCCTGGCAGCAACAATGGGTATTCGCGACCGCAGGGAAAGGGAATACCAGGTTAAATCACTGCAGCAATACCACAAAGAGATTACTGATTAAAGATTCTGGAATAAGGATGACAGAAGACAGGTCCGCTGGTAAGACAGGCTCTTATGCTGACATAGGCCTAGTTCTCGAGGGGGGTGGTTTCAGAGGTATTTATACAGCCGCGGTGCTGGATGTTTTGCAGCATGAGAAGCTTTTTTTTAATTATGCCGTTGGAGTCTCAGCTGGGGCAGCATATGGTGTGTCTTACGTTTCACGTCAATATGAACGAAACCTGAGCGTTAATGAATATGTTTCGGATAAACGGTATTGCAGCTTCAGGCAACTGATAAAAACCGGCAGTTACTTCAACTGGGATTTCATTTACAAGGAAATCCCATTGCATATAGTTCCTTTTGATTATGAGGCATTTAATAGCTCTTCTACCCATATGCAGGTGGGATTGACCAATTGTATGACCGGACAGGCTGAGTACAAAACGATGAAAGGATCGTCTCCTGACCGATTCAGTGACCTTCTGACTGCAACTTCATCACTGCCTTTTATTTCCAGGATGAAACTGTTGGATAACCAATATTATCTGGACGGTGGTATTTCAGATCCCATACCGGTAAAACAAGCTTTTTCTGCAGGAGTTAAACGCGCAATCGTAATACTTACTAGAGATTCAACTTACAGGAAGAGAAAACCAAGATGGACTGCCATTTTGAAACTTGCCTATTGCCGATACCCGGAACTGGTCCGGGTATTCATAGCAAGGGACGAAATATATAACCGGACACTGGATGATCTCAATCGCCTGGAGGCTGATGGCAGGGTTTTTATTATCCGTCCGGGGCAACCACTACCGGTATCTAGACTTGAAAATAACCCGGCGGCACTTAAGAAAGCTTATGATGTTGCCGTCAGGGATACAAATAGGGTTATGATGCAGCTAAAAGCGTGGATAAACAAACGTTAGCGGATCAACTCCATGTATTGAGAAACTCCTTGCCAAAACGTTTGATGGCTTCAGATCTGGGATTCGATTCAGCCTTCAGCCGGTCCGCCCGGACCAGTTCATCCAGGTATTTCTTTGTTAAAGGAGTTGCACGCCTTTTAACGAATTTATAAAGATTATCATTCTGGGTATCCATCTCCCTGATTTTACCACATGCCAGCAGATAAACGATTTCCTTGCCGGAAATGTAATCATTTTTTTCAGCTTTGTTGGTTAGAAGCCTCTGATGCAGGTATAACCTGGAAACCGGAGACAGGCTGTCCGGATCGGGAAGTGCAGCCTTCAGCAGGTTAAGTGCATCGAGCAGACCTGCCCCATACAGTGAGGTTGAAGTTGCCTTTCTGAAGGGCCTGGCACTTGATTTCAGCAATGTCCGGAATGACTCAATCCTTTGCCAGGGTTGCGGATACTTAAGCCTCAGATTCTGTTCCCCATGGTGTCCTATCCATAAAGCGGCAGCAGCAGCCACCAGCGGGGTTGAGAAGCTTGTTCCTTCACTCCATTTGAAAGTATACTCCTCCGGCATCAGCCCATACAACCGTCTCCTTGATGAAGGTACATAGATGTCAAATCCGGGTGCACAAATGTCAATTTCAGCTCCGTAATGTGTCCTTTCCCAGGGTAGATCGTCAACTGTTGCTGCGGCAGTCGCAATCGGTTCCTGGAATTTGGCCGGGAATACAATGATACTGCGGAGCCGTCCAAAGGCATGACTTCCCCCGGCGGCAATCCAGATAATCCCGTGTCGGTAAGCATTTTCCACGGCCTTTTTCCACGACTGCTTTCTGAAAAGAGAAGCGTGACTCATGGTAATGATCGGGATATTACCCAATTTGATGACCTGATCCAGTGCATGGATCATTTTATTATCAAAGGAAATAATGTTCTCGGATATCCTGAATGGTATTAAATCCACCTGATGCGCCAATACTCCGTTTACCCTGTCCCTCAATTGTCCGGTGATGCAGTTCTTGTCTTTTATCCTGGAACCTATGATAACGGATGCTGTCGCAGTCCCGTGTGAGGCCCAGAGAAACGGTCTGAGATTCCTCAGCCTGTCCCTTGCATCGCGCTGCCAGTCATTTGACAACAGTCTTCTTAATAAACCGGCTACATAATTATAACCGGAGTCCCTATCCACCAATGTGATCTTGGGATGGTTGGTATAGCCGGTATCGAATTGCGCAATGGGAATTTTGGTCGAAGCCGGATCGAAGCATCCTCTGCCGGCTTTAAACTCCTTGAGGGCATATTCCAGGGCATCCTTAAAACCGGAATTTTTATGAAACCATCTCGGATTGGGTCTTTTCTTTACTTTCTCCCGTTCTTCACGATCCTTCACCAGTTCCTTGCGTTCCTTCCCGTATAGTCTCCGGTATTCCCTGTTCAGCGAGGCAGTGAGATCAGGATCTACATCAAGAACGCCATCAATGAGCATAAGCCTTCGGGTAATATGCCATATATTTCTGCTGGAGATCCACCTGGAAACCTCATAACAATCTGAAAGCTCCGAATTATCATCAACATCAAGAAGTCTTTTGGGGCCTACGCCAATCGTTTTAAGGATATTTTCTTTGCATTCTTTCAGCAGAGCACGATCCCTGGTGAGGAAAAGCTCAAAAGTAATTGTTTTCATGAATTGTTTACGATTAACACGCTGAACAAAAGTTAGTTGATTTTAACTTTGCATGCAAATAGTCAGCCGTTTTTTTTCAGGATGAATTGAATTCCGTATCTTACAGGCACGATCTTGACGGATTAATAATCAAAAAATGGGACTTATTGGACGAATCAGACGGGGTTTTTCAAAAGAAAACCAGGTTGAACCTTCGAAGCACGATCCAGGGATTAACCGGAACGAATTGCTGGACAGATTTCTTGGCCAGATCATGCCCCGTGAACCAGAAAATCGGACCTTGTCAGCCAATTTGGAAAATGTAGGATTTAATGAGCTTTCAACAGATATCTTCCCAGCCTTACCTGTTTCCACTAAACTTGAAAAGAAAATATCTGAACTTCAACGGATAGCTGGCTCCATTGAGAAAAGGGTACCTGATTTGAGACTCATTACACACATCGATTTCTCCAGGCTTAAGGTAAACTATGCACATACTCTTAATCCGGCACAGCTGGCCGGAGTGGTTTCAACGGATAAGCCTGTGCTTTGCATAGCCGGGGCAGGTAGTGGCAAAACACGTATTATTGTGCACAGGGTTTCTTACCTGATTGAGAAAGGGGTTGATCCCCGGGCCATTCTTCTGCTTACCTTTACCCGAAAGGCAGCCGAAGAGATGTTGCAGCGGGTGGAGACCCTTTTGCAGGATAAGAATGTCGGAAAAGTGACCGGAGGCACTTTTCACTCCTTTTCAAGCCATGTGCTGCGAAAGTACGCTAACATGCTGAACCTTCCACCTGATTTCACCATTGTGGATAACAGTGATTCTGAAGATATCATTGACCTGATCCGCACCGAACTGAAATTCAATTCCAAAGATCAGCGATTTCCCAAGAAAGGAAGGATTTATGATATCATTTCCTATTCCCGGAACAGGCAAAGCACAATCCGTGATATTGTTCTCAGGCAATACTCCGGACTGGAGGAAAAAATCCCGGATCTTGAACTGATTCATTCGGCCTATACCCGCTACAAAAAGGCCAGTCATATCCTCGATTTTGATGACCTGATGGAGGATCTAAACGAATCGTTGAAAACCAATCCGAAATTCAGGGAGATCATGCAGGATACTTATCAGTATATTATGGTGGATGAATTTCAGGATACAAATGCCGTTCAGAATGAAATTGTAATGGCGATCGCCGGAAAGCACAGGCGTCTGATGGTCGTCGGGGACGATTCTCAAAGCATTTATGCATTTCGTGGCGCTGATTATGAAAATATCCTCCGCTTTCCGCAGGTTTTTCCCGAATGCGTTGTGGTAAAAATTGAGGAAAACTACCGAAGTAACCAGCAAATCCTCGATTTTACAAATTGTATCATTGATCATGCCTGCATAGGTTACAGGAAAAAGTTATTCACACGCCAGGTCAGCAGGCATATGCCGGTTGTGCACCGGGCATTTGGGCAGGATGATGAGGCTGTATTCATCGTTGACAGGATCATGGAACTAATTGAAACAGGTGTGCCCCTTAACCAGATTGCCGTTTTGAACCGTGCCGACTGGCATAACCGCTATATTCAGGCTGAGCTCAGCAAACGCGGTATACCTTATGTTGTTGTTGGCGGTTTCAGATTCAACGAACGCATGCATGTACGAGATGTAGTTGCCTTTTTGCGCCTTACTTTCAATCCTTATGATGCTGTTAGCTGGCACAGGGTATTGAAATACATAGGCGGGATCGGGCAGATCACGGCCAGCAATGTGATCTCTTCCATTCAGTCGAATAGTAACCGGTTCTCGTTTGATGCGTTTAAACAGAAGAAATTTTACGATGAGTTGCATGAGATGGGCGTGATGCTCTCCAAAGCAAGTCAACCGGTCTATTCGTTGGCACAAAAACTCGATATTATACGGGATTATTATACACCGCTCCTGAAAGGAAGAGAGGATGATTACCTGCAGAGAATGCAGGATATTGAAGTGCTCGTTGACCTTTCAAAAAAATACAAGGACATCGATCGGTTTCTGTCTGATTTTGCTCTGGATCCTCCTTCAAAAAGAATTGCTGATCAAGGCACGCCCCTGATCGATGAGGGTGAGGAAGCAGGGAAGATTACGGTGAGTACGGTTCATTCAGCCAAGGGACTTGAATGGTACGCCGTATTCATACCCCATGCACTCGATGGGATGTTCCCCTCAAACCGGGCCACCGATATTGAGGAAATGGAAGAAGAAAGGCGTCTGTTTTATGTTGCCTGCAGCCGTGCCAAGGAAGAATTATACATCACACTTCCCAGGAATATTTATTCATACGATGCATTTTTCCACTTGCCTTCGCGCTTCCTGGTTGAAATTGACCGGGACAAATACATTTTCGGAGGATTGGCCAGGTTTGAATAAAGCAGGAATTTCATTTTTTTTTATATGTTTGAGGTCCAAATAAAGCAAATCTCACAAAACCGATTACCATGATGAGAGGTTCAGTTTCATCCCGCATCAGCAGGATAATGCTGCTTGCAGCAAGTCTTTTCGTATTGATCCCGGGCAGAATTCACGCACAATACCTCCATGTGGAAGGTAAAAAGATACTGGACAGGAACAATGAAGAAATAATCCTCCGGGGAATGGGTCTTGGTGGCTGGATGCTGCAGGAAGGCTATATGCTTGAAACCAGTGATTTTGCCGGCCCTCAGTATCAGATTCGTTCAAGGATCGTTGAATTGATCGGTGAAGCAAATACGCAGGAATTCTATGATGCATGGCTGACAAACCATTGCACCCGTCGTGATATTGATTCACTGGCTTCCTGGGGTTTTAATTCAATCAGGCTACCCATGCATTACAACCTTTTTACCCTGCCCATCCAGGATGAACCGGTGCAAGGACAAAACACCTGGCTGGAGAAAGGATTTGCACTAACCGACAGCCTGTTGGACTGGTGTAGTGATAACGGGATGTATCTCATTCTTGATCTGCATGCTGCTCCGGGAGGACAGGGCCGCGATGCAGCCATTTCAGATTACAGTCCCGCGAGGCTTTCTTTGTGGGATAGTGAGGCCAACAAAGAAAAGGCCATTGCTTTATGGAGAAAACTTGCCGAGCGATATGCCGATGAGCCCTGGATTGGCGCTTATGACCTCATCAATGAGCCCAACTGGAACTTCACTGTCGGCCAGAACCAGAACGGATGTGATGAAACCAGTAATGCTCCGCTCAGGGCGCTTTATGTTGCCATAACCAATACCATCAGGGCAGTTGATCAGAACCACATGATCATTATCGAAGGTAATTGCTGGGGCAACAATTACAACGGCATTTTTCCCAAATGGGACAACAACATGGTTGCCAGCTTTCACAAATACTGGAATAACAATGACCTGGCTTCCATCCAATCGATCCTGGATATGCGCGAACAGCAAAATATTCCGCTCTGGCTGGGTGAATCGGGTGAGAATTCCAATACCTGGTTTACCAATGCCATTCGGCTAGTGGAGGAAAATCACATTGGCTGGTCATGGTGGCCGCTGAAAAAAGTTGGCTCCGTGGTAAATCCCCTCACCATCGTTAAGAACGACGATTATGATGTTTTGCTGAATTACTGGAAAAATGGCGGTACTAAGCCGACAGTTGACTTTTCAAAGGATGCATTGATGCAACTGGCTGAAAATCTACGAATTGAAAACAATATTTACAGGAAGGATGTTACGGATGCCATGTTTCGCCAGGTAGTTGATGGATCGGCGATTCCTTATAAAGATATTATCTTGCCTGGACAGATCCACCTGACCGATTATGATCTGGGAAGGAACGGATCAGCATACAGAGACGTGGATACTGCCAATTACCATGTTGCCTCCGGAACCTATACCGCCTGGAACAGCGGCTGGAATTACCGTAACGATGGCGTTGATATTGAGGAAACTACAGATGCCGATATGGGTTCCAATGGTTATGATATCGGATGGACACAGGATGGTGAATGGCTGCAATACACACTGCGTGTTGATTCCACAGCTGCCTACAATGTCACGCTGCGATACGCTGCCTTAAACAATGGATGTCAGGTCAAACTGAATATTGACAATGCTGATATCAGCCCGGCGACAGCTTTACCTGCCACCGGAGGATATCAGAACTGGGCAAACTTTACCTTCAATGATCTGGTGCTTTATAAAGGCACCCGCAGACTTAAGTTCAGTTTTGTTAAAGGGGGAGCGAATGTAGGATTCCTGAATTTCATCCTGGATAAAAGTCTGGCTGATGTTGCGTTCAAAGCAGTTGCAGCTGAAACATCAGCTGCTGAAAAAGAAATCTATCTTTCATTGAATAAACTAACAGATGCGACCACCATTACCGGACTGGCCGGCTTTACCTGCCAGGTGAACGGAGTGAACGCGAACCTCACGTCGGTACAGGCTGATCCGTACAATGGCAGTCGACTCATCCTCGTTTTTGATCATGATGTTTCAAGTTCCGATATTATCACGATCAGCTACCAGGGCTCTGATGTGAAGGCAACCGATGCCACATCGCTGCAGGTATTCAGTAATCTGGCAGTGACCAACAAAATCTTAAGCTATTTTACGGTCCCATCCAAGATTGAGGCAGAAGACTTTGCCGTTAACCAGGGTCTTCAGCTGGAGGCCACAACCGATGCCGGGGGCGGACAAAATGTGGGATACACCAATGCCGGTGATTACCTTGAATATTACATCAGCGTAGCCGTGACGGGTATCTATCCTTTGGAGGTTCGCATCGCCTGTGAAAGCACAGCGGGCATCCTTGAGTTTGAACAGCGCACTTTGTCGGGTGAAGTGCTCAGTACTGCCAGGGTCAATGTTCCTGTCACTTCAGGATGGCAATCCTGGGAAACAGTTTATTCCTCCATGAAGCTTTATGCAGGCAAGGGTATACTGCGGGTCAAGATTACCAAGCCCGAATTTAACCTGAACTGGTTCAGGTTTGGCACGCCAACCACAGGTGTTGAGGACTATCCGGCAGGATTGCTGGTGGTATATCCCAATCCTGCAGGAGAAATGCTACATGTAGAACTTCCGGAGAATCTCCAGGATAAGGATGTGACTTTGCTCATCCGGTCGGTTACCGGTAACCTTTGCAGAAACATCAGGTTTCACGGTAATATATCGCATAATACGGTGTACGTAGGAGATCTGCCTGCCGGAATGTACCTGCTTGAACTGCAAAATCAGAAAAGTTCCTGGAGAGGAAAATTACTGATTGAAAGATAAGAATAATCCTATTCCCAGGTTGTGATTAGCTCGGTTACAGGATCATTCCGTGCAAGGGATTTTGTAATCACAATTTCGACATTCCTGCAGCCTGATATCTCCAGGGCACGCTGGATCCAACCTGCCATGTTATATTCAATGGCCTCATCAGCCTCATCAAAGCGTACAATGTGCAGCACCACCCGATTTTTATCATTTTGGACAATTTTTATCTCGGCGTCACTGTAATAGGCAGCCATAATTCTACCCGCCCTGCTGATTAAGTGTGCCGGGGATCCCAATCTTACATATATTTTGTAAATTCCTGTCAGCAAATCATCTGCATCGTAGCGTCCCATTTCCCACACGGCCTTTTTCCAGTCATTGCCATAAAAAAGTTGTCCTACCGTGCGCAGCGGTATCGTAAGGCCATCCGTAATAGGGTACCATTCATTCACTACAATGTGGTTGGCCATGATGGCGTTTGCACCGGGAGGCAATGCATCCAGCCATTCCTGATAACGTTCCGGGAAATGCTTTTTTACAAATGCCGGTGTGGTTTTAATCGTAAGTCCTTTGATTTTCATAATAATGAGCATTTATGGTTTGAACAACTTTTCATTACAATGAAATACAAAAACAGAAGTCATACCTGATTTCCACAACGCTTTTTCTTATCAACGACCAAAACCTTTCTGTATGACAATACGGATATCAAATGTAAGAAAAAAAGAATTGCTTCATGAACAATTTATGAACACTCACGGCTGAATGAAAAAAACTGTAAGGTATATTGCAGCATGTAAGGCACAGTCGGTTCGAAGGGAGTTTTAAAACTGCCGGAGCAACGCTATTCGCTTTTCAATCGGGGGATGTGTGGCAAAGATAACAGCAAGGGAAGAAACGACCATGTTCTTCTTTTTTTCCTGCGGGTTGTCAATAAATAGCTGGGCAACGTCTTTCCGCTGCACAGCCTCAATTCGGGAATCCGCAGATACCTTCTCAAGAGCGGAAGCCAATGCCAGTGGATTTTTTGTCATCTCGGCTGATCCTGCATCTGCCATGTATTCACGATTTTTTGAAAGAGCAAACCGAAAGATGGTAGACAACAGATACCCAATGGCAGCCAGCAGCAATGCAATCAATATTATACCTCCGCTGCCCTTCTTGCCGTCGCTGCTGCTTCTGCCGCTACCACCACCGAACCTTATTACGCGGAACAGGGCTTCGGTAACAAAAGCGAATATCCCGACGAAAATAATGGAAACGATCAATAACCTGACATCACGGTTCCTGATGTGGGTAAGTTCATGGGCGATAACAGCCTCAAGCTCTTCATCATTGAGTTTGGTGATGATCCCCCTGGATAAGGAAACAGTAAAGGTTGCTGTATTAATTCCGCTGGCAAAAGCGTTTAGTGAATCATCCTCGATCAGGTTTATTTTAGGCAATGGCATGCCGATGCCAATGCACAGGTTCTCAACCAGGTTATATACCCTTTTGTTCTCCATACGCTCCAGCGGAACCGAGCCTGTAGCCTTTTTTATCATGCCGGTATGGAAGAAGAAAGCAATGATGAACCATAGGAAAATACCGGCGGAGATCCAGGGGATGAATTTCAGGAAGGTCACATTGGTGGTATAGAGCCTGAGCTCATCTTGCTGCTCTGAAATGAAATAAAAAAAGAGCCATACCAGGAGGAAAACTACAGCCGGGAAAAGGATCAGCAAAACAACGGATTTGAAATTGTTCTTCAGGATCTGGGTATGAAGCCCTATGTATTTCATCTGCTGTTAGAAATTCAATTTTGGAGTTTCCTCAGCTTTTATTCGCTGGTCGCTTCCCAGATCGAACATGGGCTCACGCTGGAAACCAAACATTCCTGCCAGGATATTCGATGGAAACGTCTGAATGGCATTGTTAAGCTCTTTGGTGGCAGAATTAAAGAATCTGCGTGCTGCCGCCAGCTTGTTTTCAATGTCGGAAATTTCTTCCTGCAGCTGCATGAAATTTTGATTCGCTTTTAAATCGGGATAGGCCTCAACGGCCACCTGTAACCCTTGCAAGGCACCGGTCAGCTGGTTTTCAGCAGCGATCTTCTCATTGATTGTCCTTGCCTGCAATGCATTTGTCCGGGCATTGGTAATATCGGTGAGGACTGAGCTTTCATGTTTCATATAGGCCTTGACAGCTTCAACCAGTTGTGGTATCAAATCAAGTCTTTGTCTTAATTGCACATCGATATCAGCGAAAGCATTCTCACGGTTGTTCCTGAGTTTTACCAGTCTGTTGTAAAGCCCGATAACAAGAAACACCAGCACGGCCAGGATAGCCAGAAGTAAATATGTCATGTTCTTTAGTTTTGGTTAATTATTATGCGAATATATTAAATATAGGAATTTGTTTTGCAATGAATAGGGGCATCAGGGATGATAATAATCATTATTAAGTGACGTGGAATTTTTTCCGTTCCCTTTCTTTTTCTATTTTCACATTTCTTAGTAAACACATAATTGAAGGCAATGCAAACAAATCATATTGGTGAGAAGATCATCGCCCTGAGAGCCCTAAAGAATACAGAGCCTACAGAATTTGCCAAAAGAGCTGGTTTATCACTGAACCAGCTGGACCTCATCGAATCGGGAACTTCAATCCCATCACTGGGGGTCCTGATTCGCATCTCCCGCGCCCTCGGTATCCGGCTGGGCACACTTCTGGATGACAGCGAAAAGGAAGGTCCCGCTGTTGTAAGGGCCAGTGACTGGCAGCAGGGATACAGCTTTTCGACCCACGAGGACAAAAACAGGGAACATCTCACCTTTTATTCCATGGCCCCGAATAAGGCAGGCAGGCACATGGATCCCTTTATTGTTGATATTGAGCCAGGTGAAAATAAGCAGTTGCCGAAGTCCTCACATGAAGGGGAGGAGTTTCTCTATGTAATGGAAGGCAAGATCCTGGTAGCCTACGGGACCGATGTTATTGAACTGGACAAGGGCGATAGCATTTACCTCGATTCCATTGTTGAACATCTTGTAACTACCCCGGGTCCGAAAGCCAGGATTCTCGGAGTGGTTTATGTACCGGTTTAAAAAAACTTTATGCAGCTTTTGGAAAACACATTGGGCGAATTGCTCGAAAAATGGGCCCGTGAAACGCCCGATCAGGAATTTATCGTCTACCCCGACAGGAACCTTCGCTTTACCTATGCCTCTTTTGATAAACGGGTGAACCAGCTTGCAAAGGGACTTATGGCCATTGGTGTGAAACAGGGAGATAAAGTCGGTATCTGGGCTACCAACGTGCCCGACTGGTCTACCTTTATGTATGCCGCTGCCAAGATAGGCGCCATCCTGGTCACCGTGAATACCAGCTATAAGCTTTCGGAGCTAGAGTTTCTGATCAGGAATGCAGATCTGCATACCCTCTGCATTATCGACGGATATCGTGACAGCGATTATGTGAACATGGTATTCGAGCTGGTTCCGGAACTCAAAACAAGTGTAAGGGGTGAACTGAGCAGCGAAAAGTTCCCGATGCTCAAAAATGTAGTATTTATTGGCCCGCAAAAGCACAAAGGGATGTACAGCACCCATGAGCTTATCTTGCTTGGATCCTATTTGCCTGATGATGAGCTGGACAAAGCCAGAAAAAAGATATCCTGCCACGATGTGGTTAATATGCAATATACATCTGGTACAACGGGTTTTCCAAAGGGTGTCATGCTGAGTCATCACAACATTGTTAATTGTGGTCAAAGTACTGGCGATTGCATGCACTATACCCGTAACGACCGGCTTTTAGTGTGCGTGCCGCTTTTCCACTGCTTTGGATGTGTCCTGGCCATGTGTGCCGTAATTACCCATGGCTGTACGATGGTTTTTGTGGAGGAATTCGATCCCCTGCTGGTGCTTGCATCGGTTCAGAAGGAGAAATGTACGGCCCTCTATGGCGTTCCCACGATGTTTATTGCAGAACTGAATCACCCTATGTTCGATATGTTCGATCTCAGCAGTCTCCGTACCGGGATCATGGCCGGTTCGTTATGCCCTATCGAGACCATGAACCAGGTAATGAACCGGATGAACTGCCGCGATCTCATCATCGTTTATGGTCTCACGGAGTCTTCGCCGGGTATGACAGCCACCCGTATAACCGATTCACCTGAGATAAGAGCTACTACGGTCGGCACCAATTATCCGGGTGTGGAAGTGAAAGTGGTTGATCCTGAAACTGGCGAGGAATGCCCCCCCGATGTTCAGGGCGAAATCTGCTGCAGGGGATACAATGTGATGAAAGGCTATTACAACAATCCGGAAGCTACGGCAAAAACCATCGACAAAGACGGATGGCTCCATTCAGGAGATCTGGCCGTGAAAACCCATGAAGGATTTTACCGAATTACAGGCCGTATCAAGGATATGATCATCCGGGGTGGTGAAAACATTTACCCGCGTGAGATTGAGAATTACCTCTACCAGATGCCCCAGGTTGAAATGGTTGAAGTGGCAGGCATTCCCGATGAAAAGTACGGTGAAATAGTGGGTGCATTTATTAAACTAAAGGCAGGGCAAAGTCTTACACAGGAGGAGGTGCAGGAATTCTGCCGCGGAAGGATTTCCCGGATCAAAATACCCAGGCATGTTTTGTTTGTGGAGGATTTTCCGAAAACCGCCAGTGGTAAAATTCAAAAATACAAACTCAGGGAAATGGGGGCAGAATTTGTAAAAAATTTGTGTTCCTGATGATAACTGCCGGATACAAAGCAGATTAATCCGGCGGCCCTCTTTTATTGCCTACTCTTCGATATTCACCCTTACCTTTTTACAAAAAGGATTCTCAGAAACTCCTTCCTCACAATATGGTTTCTAAATAAAGCAAAAGAAAAGCGGTAAGCCGATGGCAGAAACGTCAATTGTTCCGCTCAGGATTACCGGAGGATAAACGGCACAATTGTGGCAATGACACCGGTACAGACTACCACCATGATAAACAGGTTATACCTGACGTTGTAATTGCTGAGGAGCGTTTCATCGTAATATTTCGCTACGTCCTTGTCCCGGTACATGGCCATGAGTCCCTTGATCAGCTTGTTCCTTGTCTGCCTCCCCTTGACCAGTCCGATGATCACAACGATATTTACCAGCACAATAAGGATTACGAATACAAACATCACGGCAAGTGACGATTTATCAGTGCGCGATTGCTCGACAAATCCTGAATTCACAGCCAGGGTAATCAGGTTGAGTGCTATTGAGGTCAGAATGAAGATGATGTCTGTTTTGGTGTTTTGCTGCAATTCGCTCGTAATGTGGGTATGAACATGTTCAATCATAATTACCTCCCTGTTTTGGTTTTATTATTGACAATAATTAAGTAACTTGTAGTAGAATTTCGAAATAAAAATATTCCAAATTTCAGAAGATAGATTGAAATACCCTTGTAAAACAGTTGCAAAGATTTTACAAGTGTTCCGGTTTTCAAAACCATATAAATTCCTCAGCTTTGCCGGAAAAAGAACAGGCATATTTTGATTTGCTCAAGCAAAAGATCGTAACGGTGATGCGGCAGTCATATCCCGGCATTAATCCTTCCATTGAACTTTGGAAAGGACAGGAAATCGTCGATTTTCAGGAAGATCTACGGATAAAGGTAAATGCCAATATCAGCGAGAAGTGGTTTTATACCCACATGAAATCTTCGGGTAAGAGCCTGCCTCGGATTGACGTGCTTAACCTGCTTGCAAGATATGCCGGCTTTGCAAACTGGGATGATTTTATCTTCAGGAACCAGCAAACTGTTGATGAGATTTCTGCTCCTGTAAGTGCCAACCGCTATTTCTTTATCGTTCCCTTGCTTGCGCTGGCTATCATGGGTGTCCTTTTCGGGTTGTTCAAGATTTTCAATACACGGGATTACAGGTTCACCTTTGTTGATGCCGACACACATGAACCCCTTACCGGAAAGAACATTGAAGTGATTCTGCTTCCGGAGGATGAATCTCCGGTGCATACGCTGGTGGGGGAGGACGGTATCATGCACCTGAGGACGGATAAAAGTAAGATCAGGATGGTAGTCAATTCACCTTATTATCAATCCGATACTATCGTCAGGATAGTCAAGAAACTTGAAAAGGATGAGAAAATCATGCTGAAGCCTGATGACTATGCCCTGATGATCCACTACTTTTCCACCATGCAGGTGGATGACTGGGAAAAGCGCCGGAGGAGCCTGGAAGCCATGATCGATGACAGGGCTATGATCTACCAGGTAATCAGGGATAAAGAAGAGGTAGGTATGGCCTTGTATAACAAGCAGGAATTCATCGACAGGCTTACCATGCCTGCCGGAAGCCTTAGGAATGTGGAGGTTCTGGCATCACATTTTAAAGATGGTAAAATCATGATATTGCGTTTTCGGATTAACGAACCAATGCAATGAGGCGTTTTTTATACATACTGGCACTTTTTTTCATATACATCCTGCTTTGTGCCAGGAGCTGCGACAATGGATCCGATTTCAGGGCAAGGCGTGAGCAGATGAAATTGCAGTATACCAGAGACAGCATTTCAGCCGTTTTCAGTTCATATGCGGTTTCTCCAAACACCCTGCATGCATTCGAAGAGAATGCTAAGATCAAATTCACGGATCTTCTGGACTACCTGGAGATTTTTACAGATCCTGATATTGCCCCGGAATTCAGGCAACATACGGGTCAAATGATCAGGGATCTGTTCCTGTCCGAAAACTGTTTGCTTCATTTTACAGGTCGCCATGGAAAAGCCTGGACCAATCTGTCAGTGAATGAACTTGTAAATACCGGGCCTGTCTTTCGAAAAAGCATGGCTATCATGCAGCCTGATTCCCTGTGGATCGAACGTGGCCTGCACCTTGTGAATGATTCCACTTTTTACGGTAAAATCGGGTTTTCTTCATCTAAGCCTCTTCCCGACACAGATAACCAGTCATATTATCCTGCCGGGGGATACATCGACTTTTATGCCGTGCAACGCATCAGGAACTTTGGGAGTGATACCCTGAAAATATGGACTGTCCTTTTGGGTGAGAATGGCTATTAATCACCCGGAATCGGTTTAGCCCGAAGGTATTGCACAGGCCAGTCCTTTTCTTCAGCAAGATCCTGTGCGGCAAGCAGAGGGAAGTACGGATTCCTCAGCATCTCTCGGCCAAAAAGGATCAGATCGGCCTGGCCCTTCTGAAGTATAGCCTCTGCCTGCCGGGCCGTTGTTATCAAACCTACTGCACCTGTCAGGATGCCCGTTTTTCGCACAGCTTCGGAGAACTGTACCTGGTAACCCGGGCTGAAAGGAATTTGGGCCTGTGGGAGATTACCTCCAGAAGAACAATCCATGAGATCAACTCCCTGCTCTTTCAATAAGACAGCCAGCTTAACCGTTTCTTCCGGCGACCATCCTCCCCGGGTCCATTCGGTGGCGGACAACCTGACAAAAAGAGGATTCCCGTCGGGCCATACCGATCTTACAGCGTTAACTACCAGGAGCAACAATCGAATTCGGTTCTCAAAAGTGCCGCCGAACTCATCGGTACGTTGATTGCTAAGTGGTGATAAAAATTCAAACAACAGGTAACCATGGGCACTGTGAATCTCAGCTACCTTAAAGCCGGCTTTTAAAGCCCGCTCCGCCCCTGTCTTAAAATTGTCAATAATAGACCGGATATCAGGTTCTTCCAGCGAAACAGGAGGGTTGTCATTATCATTAAAAGGAATCTGGCTTGGAGCAACAGTTTGCCAGCCTCCCTGGCTTGCATGAAGCTGTTTCCCTCCGTTCCAGGGGGGAGCACACGAAGCTTTCCTTCCTGCATGGGCCAGTTGAATGCCGGCTACGGCGCCCTGCCCATGAATAAAGTCAACGATCCGTTTCAGACCGGCTATATGCTCCTCTTTCCAGATGCCAATGTCACCGGGCGTTATCCTTCCTTCGGGAGAAACAGCAGTGGCTTCGGACATGATCAACCCGGCCCCGCCAACGGCCCGGCTACCCAAATGAACGAGGTGCCAGTCGTTTGTAAAACCATCCGATGCCGTATACTGGCACATGGGCGACATGACAATCCTGTTTTTAAGCGTAATGCCTTTTATGGTAAGAGGTTCAAAAAGAGATGCCATACATGATGTTATTTATTGCTGATAATAGTCTTACCTTGGCTAAGTTATTACATGTTATTAATAGAGGATATATTTACCCCGAATTTATAGAAATCTTTCAGTAACCTTTCTTTGTCATCACATGAAGGAATTGACCGTTATCTTCTTTTGCTCCTGGAAGTTTGCAGCAACCTTCCCTGTCGCGATATATGTCATGCGAATGTCATTTATTGAAACACTGATATATACGAACCTGGGCGGTATTATTGGAACGTTTGTATCGGTTTATTTTTCGGGTTTTCTTCTTAAGGTATGGAACAATTACTGGCCCGAAGAATTTAAGCTAAAAAGAAAAAAACGAAGAATATTTACAAAAAGAAACCGATTTTTTGTAAAAATCAGGTTGAAATATGGTTTGTTCGGAATAGTCGTGCTGAGCCCTGTTCTGTTATCAATACCATTGGGTTCCTTTCTTACTGTTAAATATTACGGATTAAAAAAGGAGAACGTAATCTGGCTGATCGCAGGACAGGTTTTCTGGTCAGTCGTTTATACACTGTTTTATATCCAGGTCCGAACGATTGTTTCCTAGGTATTTCGGGCACTTCAAGACTCCAATTCACTGCGTTCTGTTGATGAAATTAATAACAGAACGCAGCCTATTGGATTACCGTTTTGATTTAATCTTTTTTATAGCTCCAGCCTCCTGCAAGACCAAAAATAAACCAGGCCAGTGCAACAGTGCCGGCAGCAAAAACAGTATCCCCGATCATACGCAGCCATTTAAACGTAAGAATAAGCGGCTTTTGCATGAACTCAGCCGAACGGGCATACCAGAGACCTTCCTGCACACTGGCAACTGTTTGCGCCAGGCCTACCGGTAAGACGCTTATAAGTACCATCGCTGCAAGTCCTATATTGATCGCCCAAAATGCAAACCTTACCCAGCGTTCATCCCATATCTTTTCCTTGTTCATGTCGCGCAGTACGAAAAGCATCAGGCCAATGCCCAGCATACCATATACACCGAACAGTGCCGTGTGACCATGAACCGGTGTAGTATTCAAACCCTGCATATAATAAAGGGCAACCGGTGGATTAATAAGGAAACCGAATATTCCTGCACCTACAAGGTTCCAGAATGCAACGGAGATGAAACTGTAAATAGGCCATTTGTAAGCCTTTATCCAGTCATTACTTCTGCTGGCCTTCAGATTATCCCATGCTTCAAAGCCCATAAAGACCAATGGCACTACTTCGAGCGCAGAGAAGGTGGCACCAATTGCAAGTACAGCTGTTGGTGTTCCGGTGAAATAGAGGTGATGGAATGTGCCCAGAATGCCACCGGAAAGAAATACAATTGTAGATGCCAGCACTGCAACTGTTGCGGTAGACACCTTAACAATGCCAAGCCGGGTGAACAGGAAAGCAACCACTACGGCGGCAAATACTTCAAAGAATCCTTCGACCCAAAGATGTACGACCCACCACCTCCAGTATTCAGCCACGGCCAGATTGGTCTGTCTGCCCCACATGAGTCCTGCCCCATAAAAGGCCGCAATCGCTATCGTAGAAATGAGAAATAATATCAGCAGGTTACGGCTTTCACTGCGTTTCCTGATAACCGGAAGAATAGCCCTTCCCATTAAAAACAGCCAGATGACCAGTCCTGCAAAAAGAAACAATTGCCAGAAACGACCGAGGTCAACATATTCATACCCCTGGTGACCGAACCAGAAGTTCTCTATAAGACCGAGCTTCTGCATTACGCCCATCCATTGACCGATCAGTGAGCCGACTACAATGACAAGCAAAGCTCCGAACAGAAAATTAACACCCAGCCGCTGGTATTTTGGTTCAATACCCGAAATGGCAGGAGCATAATACAAACCTGTTGCCAGCCATGAAGTTGCTATCCAGAAGATGGCGAGCTGCACATGCCAGGTACGTGAAATGGAGTAGGGCAGCCATTCAGCCAAAGGAATGCCGTATAGCGCCTGTCCTTCAACTCCGTAGTGCGCTGTTACGACACCCATGATTACCTGAACAAGTATTAACCCCGTGACGATCCAGAAATACTTAAGTGTGGCCTTCTGTGAAGGAGTCTGCAGCTCATTCTTAAGTGGAAGGGTCGGCGGTATTATGGCCGGCGATTCATCACGACGGCGCGCATAATACCATCCCATCAGGCCGATCCCGGCTATCAGCATAATAACGCTGAAACCAGTCCACAACAGCAGTGATCCTGTGGGCCTATTGTTGACCAGCTCTTCGGGCGGCCAGTTGTTGGTGTAGGTAATATGCTGTCCGGGACGTTCCGTAACGCACGACCAGGATATCCAGAAAAAGAAAGCATTTAACTTTCTGACCCTCTCCGGATCTTTCAGGGAATTCAACGCAATGCTGTAAGCATCCCTTTCCTTTGCCATTGCCGGATTGTCGGTAAACAACCCGCTGTAGTATTTGCTGTTATCATGAAATGCTTCAGCCCTTAAATCAGAGATCGTAAGCACACTGGTAACCGCATTGTATGTATTGGCCCGTAACTCCTTTTGCAGTATAACTTTCAGGGATGCCTGATACTCCTCATCCAGTTCATCAAAGGTGGTGCTATCCAATCGCAAGGCAAGCCTGTCAAGCATGTATCTGGCTTCTTTGTGCAACCAGTCTGCACTCCAGTCAGGTGCCTGGTATGAGCCATGTCCCCATACCGTACCAATCTCCTGACCACCCATCGATTGCCAAACATTCTGCCCGTCCCTGATGTCCTGTCCGGTAAACAATACATTTCCGCCAGCAGTGACTACCTTGTCCGGAATAGGGGGAGCCTGTCTGTAAATTTCACGACCGTAATACAGCAGAACAGTAAAGGAAATTACTATTACGGCTGCGAAACCTAACCATAATTTGCCTGTTTTCATGTTTTATAGTATAATGGTTGTTAAAATGCAATTAGTTATATGGTTTAATCTGCGCCTCTTTAACCGGACCGGCGGATTCAGCTAAAGAAGCAATTTGTGGTTAATTAAATACTAAGATGCAAATGTATAAAATATTTTATAAAAAGACTAAAAGATCATTTAGTAATTTAAAATATTTTATAGCTTTGTATCAACAATAATCAAAAAAATGTTTAATAAGGAAACGGAATATGCCCTGAGGGGTCTGGTCTATATCCAGGTGCAGAACTTCAAGGGCAGCAGGCCGGGAACTGATGAGATATCCAGGGAGATTGAAGCCCCCCACTTTTATACAGCCAAAATTCTCCACCGGTTGGTAAGGATGGGCTTTGTTATGTCGCTCAAAGGAAAGGGTGGCGGATTCTTCTTCGATCTCGGTAAACCGGAACTGACAATCAGGGAATTAATTGACGCAATCGAAGGAAATAAGATCATTACCGGTTGTGGTTTTGGTTTGAGAAACTGCAGTGAAAGCAACCCCTGTCCGCTGCATGAAAAGTATGCTCCAATCCGTGAGTCAATTGACAGACTTGTTTCCACCGAGACTATCCAATCCCTGGCAAAAAAATACAACGAGAAAAGCGTTATCGTGTAATTAATTATCCGGAGATGGCAGGAAACTGGCAGACTTTCAAAAAACTTCACAAATGGCCGGGCTTAATCATATCGCTCGTACTGCTATATTATGCCATTACAGGCATCATAATGAACCACAGGGAGTTGCTTTCAGGGGCAGATATTAACCGGAAATACCTGCCAGCCAACTATCGGTATAACAACTGGAACAACGCAGCATTAAAGGGAAACCTGATTATAAGCCCCGACAGCATCCTGGTATATGGGAACATCGGTATCTGGCTGGCTGATTCAACTTTTACAGAATTTACATCATATCATTCCGGTTTTCCCGAGGGTAGTGATAACCGTAAGATTTTCGATTTACACCGGACCGTTGACGGAGAACTTTATGCAGCCACACTTTTCGGACTTTATGCCTACGACCAGGTTTCAGAAGCCTGGCAGAAGTTAGAGCTTGATGTGGATAGTGAGCGGTTTACGGGTATCGAAAGCAGGGGGGATACGTTATATGCCGTCAATCGTTCACACCTTTATAAAGGGAAATCGCAGGGGATTCGAACGACATTCGCGGAAATTGAACTTCTTGCCCCGGAAGATTATGTGAACCAGGTGACTTTGTTTCAGACAATCTGGCAGTTGCATTCCGGAGAATTATTCGGTTTGCCTGGAAAAATCTATGTGGATCTGCTGGGATTAATAACCTTGTTTTTAGCTGTTACCGGAATTCTATATTTCTTCTTTCCGGACTGGATAAGGCAGAGGATCAAGAAAAACAAATCATCAGTGAGGCTGGTCCGTGTCAGCAAATGGGCGCTGAAATGGCATAATAAAGCCGGAACCTGGACCTTTGTGTTTTTAATTGTTTTATTCCTTACCGGGATCTTTCTTCGCCCGCCTTTGCTTCTTGCTATAGCCAGAGCAAAAGTTGCACCGTTGAAGTATTCACATCTTGATCAGCCCAATCCCTGGTATGACAAACTGCGGGATATAATTTATGATGAGAGAAGGGGGATATTCCTGCTTTCCACTTCAGAGGGCATGTATGCACTCGAGGAGGACGGGCTGAGACCAGTTCGTTTCCAAAACCAGCCTCCCGTGAGTGTAATGGGTATTAATACACTTGAACATGCACGTGAGGGTGCATTCCTGGTTGGATCCTTCAGCGGGCTGTTTCTCTGGCAACCGGAGCATCCCGAAATATACAATTATGCCAGGGCAGAGATTTACAGGGATAATCCAAACGGACGTCCTGTGGGAGATTATGCTGTTACCGGTATAATTACGGGTACCGGTGGTAAACAGTTCATGGTTGATTATAACAAGGGGGTAATCCCGCTGTGGCACGACAAAATTTTTCCAGGTATGCCACCGGATATTATTAACGAATCAAAAATGTCCATTTGGAATGTTTGTTTGGAAATACATACCGGCAGGATATTTCAGAACCTTACGGGCGATTTCTATTTCCTTATTGTTCCTCTCAGTGGATTAACAGGGGTTATTGTGGTGATCAGCGGCTATTTATTATGGTGGAGAAAATATAGAAAAAAGCAGGATAAGGCTTAATTTTATAACAAAAGGTAATCAAATGAGCGAGCTAATCAACAATTCAAAATTCAGAAAAGAGAGACTGAAAGAGCTTATCCTGAAACTGCACCAGGGAGAAGATCCCGGGCAGGTGCGGGCTGAACTGATCAGTACCCTGCAGATGATCCCGTACGGCGAAGTGGTTGAAGTGGAACAGGAACTTATTCAGGAGGGTTTGCCGGAAACCGAGGTTCTAAGACTCTGCGATGTTCACGGTGAGGTGCTCGATGGCCACATCGACATTGGCGGGGCACAGGCCATCCCGGAAGGCCATCCCGTAGATGTTTTTAAGAATGAGAATATAGAGCTGCGTAAGCTGATCCTTAGGGCTGAAACGCTTCTTGGAAACCTGTATGCCGTAAAGGATGATCATTTCAGGGATCATACCCTGCAACTTTTGTCGTGTTTCAATGAATTAATGGACATTGACAAGCATTACCGGCGAAAAGAATACCTCGTGTTCCCTTATCTGGAGAAAAACGGGATCACAGGGCCTCCCAAGGTGATGTGGGGAAAGCACGATGAAATACGCGACCAGCTGAAAGGATGTATTGAGATCCTTCGTACCCGGGAATTGAAAAAAACGGATCTGGAGGATGCCCTGGAACTGCTTTTTGTGCCTGTGTTGAAATCGCTGTCCGATATGACCAAAAAGGAGGAGGAGATCCTTTTCCCCATGTGCATGGATGTGCTTACAACCGAAGACTGGTGGCATATCCATAAGCAAACCCTGGAATTCGGCTTCGCCCTTTTCGACCCAAAAGTGGATTGGAAACCGGAGGGACTGCCTGCCGAGGGATATGAAAACACCGGGATATCCAGTGAGAATGGCACCATACAATTGCCATCAGGTAGTTTTACGGCCTGGGAAATCATGGCCATTTTAAATACCATGCCGGTTGATATGACCTTTGTGGACAAGGACGATAAAGTGAAGTACTTCACCCAGGGCAGTCACCGCATTTTCGCACGCAGCCGTTCCATCATCAACCGCGATGTGAGGTTATGTCATCCCCCGGGAAGTGTTCATATCATTGAAAAGATCCTGGATGATTTCAAATCTGGCAGGGCATCCCATGCCCCATTCTGGATTCAAATGAAGGGGAAGTTCATTTATATTGAATATTACGCTTTGCGCGATGAAAAAGGGGAGTATCTCGGCACACTTGAAGTGTCGCAGGATTTGACCCATATCCGTGAACTTGAAGGAGAACAACGGATTTTGTCATATACCGGAAAAATAGACTGAATATGGAGAAGTTGATCATTACACCGAAGACTAAAATATTCGATCTGCTGGAAGCCTATCCTCAGCTCGAAGAAACACTGATATCCTCGGCGCCTGAATTCAGAAAGCTGAAAAATCCATTGCTGCGTAAGACCATTGCACGCATAACCAACATTGGCCAGGCAGCCGTCATTGGAAAACTGAGCGTTGAAGCGCTGGTAAACAGGCTGCGTGAACAGGTTGGACAGGGCACCATTGAACAGCTGGATGGTACGGGGACCAGATATACAACCGAATGTCCAGGCTGGTTCAGGTCAGAAGCTGTTGTCAGCACTGTCGATATCCGTGAAATGCTCAACCGCGGAGAGCAACCTGTGC
Source organism: Bacteroidales bacterium UBA5072 (assembly GCA_002415855.1). Lineage (GTDB taxonomy): Bacteria > Bacteroidota > Bacteroidia > Bacteroidales > UBA10428 > UBA5072. The sequence continues at coordinate 5,450 of DIAS01000050.1, read as the reverse complement.
ATGAGGTGCTGGCGGGCGTCAAAAAACTGGGCAAAAATGAGATCCTGGAAATAATAGCTCCCTTTGTTCCCGCACCCCTGCTCGACAAAACACTTAGCCTGGGCCATAAGCACTGGCTGGAAAAGAAAGCCGAAGGGGAGTACCGGGTCTATATCACCAGGTAAGTCCGTTTATTTGAAAACCGTACTTGCTTTATCCAGTCTTTCCATATCCTCATCGGAAAGTTTGAATGCCAGTGCACCTGCATTTTCCGTGACATGAAATTCCCGGGTTGCTCCCGGAATTGCAACAACCATGTCTCCATGAAAGTGAAGCAGCCAGTTGAGGGCTACCTGTGCAGGTGTTACCTTGTGTCTGAGCGCGAGTTCCTTCAGCAGGCAGATCACAGGCCTGCTCTTTTCAATACCTTCGGGCCTGAACATGGCGCTGTATTTTCTGAATCCAATGTTCCTGATCAGTTCCGGATCGTCGTGAAACTTACCTGAAAGCAATCCCTGGGCCAGAGGTGAATAGGCAATGATAGTCATGCCGAGTTCTTTGGCCTGTTCCATTACACCGTTAGATTCGATCTTACGGTTCAGTAAATTGTACTGCACCTGATTGGAAGCCAGTGGAATACCCATTTTGTCGAGGGCTTTCCAGGCATTCTTCATTTGCCGCGCTGAGAAATTACTTACTCCCACGCTTCTGATCAGCCTTCGGTTAAAAAGCTCAGCCATCCCGGCCATTTCACTTCTTTCATTCGAAAAACTAAATGGCTGGTGAACCTGGTAAAGATCAACAGGATAGGGTGCCAGGGCATTGATACGTTTATCAATTGTTCTTTGGATACTGGAAGCGAAGCGGAACATGGGCCACCATTTTGTGGCAATGACAACCTCGCCCGGCTTTTTCCCCGCTGCCTGCAGGGCTCTGGAAAGCGCTTCTTCCGATGCACCCATGCCATACACCTCAGCGGTGTCGAACCAGTTGATCCCTCCTTCAAGGGAAAGGGAAACAATCCTGTTGATAAGGTCATCATCAAGATTGGGCCAGAATTTGCCTGCCAGGTTGTTTTGCTTGCTGAACTGCCAGCAACCAAGACCCACCGGAGTTACCAGGATACCGTTGCGTCCCAGGGAACGCTGGATTGTTTGATTCTCCATTTTCCGATTGGGTTACTTACTTAATTTTGTTCTTTCGGCCAGCCAACAGGTATATGATGGGTCCCAGAATAGGGACAAGCAAAACAGCCAATATCCAGATCAGTTTATCGTTTTTTTCAAATTTTCCGGGAATAATGCTGATGAGTGCAAGAACAGGCAGGATTACTACCAATGATCCCACGATAATCAATTCAGCTTGTGTAAGCATAGGACAATGTTTTTTAATAAGATAATGCTTGACAAAATAATTCATATTTGTTAAACAAGCAAATCGCATTGAAAATAGGGACTTCTTTTTTCAAATGCCATCCATTTAATTGAAAAACAGGAGCAATTTTCACACACGGCAATCTACGTTTTTTACCTTCACACAGGACCTGTGAAGTGAATTGTTTTTACCAGTTAAATTTTTTTATTACTTTAGACAGAAATCTACCAAAACTTATGATAATGAAAAATATACTTGTTTGTGTATTTCTTTCGGCAGCATTAATTGCCTGCAAGAATAAAAATATCGATCAAAATACGGGTCAGGCAGATGAATTTAAAGCCTTCACCGAAAAGCTGGAAAAAATTGACATGGATGTCCGTATGCCTACCGACTTAATGGATATGTTGGAGCTTTCAACGGTGGATTTTATGCCGGAACTGATCAACGATCCGAATAACAGTGAAAAGTATCTAAGCAATGATGTATTGGCTGCTGCAAATATGGGTGTATATCTTGTTGACGGTCTCTACCAATACAGCAGCAGTGAATTCAATAACGGCTATAACAGTATGATGGCAGCTAAAAGCCTTGCAGTAAAGTTGGGTATGGGTGCGGGTTTTGATGAAATGATTCTGGAACGCTACACCGAACTCAATCCAAGCGTGGATAGTTTTCTGATTAAACTGAACGAAAATATTGTTGCGTCAGAAACTGTTTTAAAAGAGCAGGACAGGATGAGAATATTTGCAGGCCTAATTGGCGGTAATTACATCGAAAAACAATTCATTCTGTTCAATATCATTTTCAAAAGCAATGTTGATTTGCCTGAAACATCCAGGCTTATAACGATGCGTGAGGTTTTGTATGCTACGCGCAAACACATGAATATACTGCCTGATGTCATTGCATTAATGGAATCGGTTAAAAAAGAAACGGATTCCGGCATTATTCTGGACGAATTAAAAGCTGTTGAAGCCTTGCGTCAGCAAAATATAATTCCGGAAGATATTTCCCAAATAACCGCTCCGCAAATTTTTGAGAACCAGAATTTTTTAGCCATGTTTGAGAAGATTAAGGCAGTGAGGAGTATGATTGTTGCCGTTCCGGCACCTGAACAAACAAAATAAGATAATTAAAAGGACACAAATAAGGATCTTCCCTTGCTGAGGATCCTTTTTTATTTACACGAATACTGGGTTCGGTGGAGTTTGCTTTTCCCCCGGATCCCAGAAGCAGATTGTAATTGTTGATCAGCTAAAGCAATAATACTTTCCTATAACGACTTTTGAGATTAGGACCATTAAGGGAACGTGGTACCAGATTTATATCCGCCATTCAAAAACCTTATAGCTGGAGATGCACTGCCCGTAATGGTGAAACCCTTAATGGGCAATTAGGTATTAGGTATTTCTGTCTGTAGAAATTTTAATTACTAAATTCAGTTAATTCTAAAGTATAAAGAACAGTTCCATCTCTATCTTTTCCAATGGCTTTAGCAATTCCAACATTTGGAGCCAAGTATATTTCAATAGGGTAGGTTCCTGAATAAACATGAGTTCCATCACCATTAATATTTACAATTGATTTTACACAATTACTATAATCACCGGCAGGAACGGAAATATTAAATTTCTCAGATAAATCTTCAGAGGTAAGACGAGCAAGTGCTCTTGCAATTTGCCATCTAGGAGGATCCATATCCATTTCTCCAATAATATTTAAATCTGCTTTCTCATTACTAATTATAAGCTGCAAACGATTGCTGTTAAAAGAGGATATGTAAAAATAAAAACTATTACCTGGACTACTTAAAGATATATTCCAAGTTGTTGAATCAGATTTTATTTCAAAAACTTCATTAACGAGTATTTCGAAATTGATTTGTCCTTCATTCCAAGATCCCATTCCATGAGTCATGCTCGTGCTAATTAATCCTTCGGGATAAATAAACCATGGCATATAAGGAAGTGAGCAGTTTTTAGGAAAATCAACCCTGTATGTCCACTTAACCCCTTCTTCTATTGGAAAATAACTGTTGAGTGATGAAGATGAATTGATTGAGAAATTAGCAATAACAGTCATGTTTTTACTCATGACTATTTTGTTATTATTTACATACGATGCATCTGTACCGCTCCATGATGTAAACTCATAACCGGAACTGGGATTTGGTGACAAGGTAACCTCAATACCTTCCGGATATGTGACATTGCTTGGCGACAAATCTACGGTTCCACCACCGGCTGGCAGAATATTTACCGTTAAGGAATATTCTGTCTTTTCGTCGTTTTCACATCCTGTTGTAAATGCTAATAAAGAAGTAAAGAATAGACATGAAATAATGTGATTGAATTGCATTATTTTTTTCATCTGGATTTAATTTAGGTGAAACCTTAATTGCATTGCTGTTATACTGAAGTTAAATCCCTCTATTCTATTAAAAGGTACGATAAAATAGACCTAAAGTCAAGTTAATTTTGACTAAAAATGACAATAAATAGTTCATTTTCAGTATAAAACAGTCAATTGATGTGTAAATAACTGGATCGAGGAAGCAACGATAAGCAGGACAAGGACAATGGCCATATATACCACCAGCCAAAAGTAGGGTATAAGTGATATTTTTGTGGATTGATCTTTAGAATCATCCCACAGAATCAGCATTAAGCGAGTCCCTTGTCCCTATTCTTATTTGACGGTACAAAAAGTTAAGTCAATTTATTTTATTTGGTTTCAGTGCGGGTGGGGGACAATCTGGGGATTGTTTTTGCAGCATGGGTATTATGTTTAGTAATTCTCCGGATGGTTTGCACCCTCAAAGAATTGATAACCTATTTTTAAACTGTTAGAGGCAAAAACCTTTCAAATTACTTGACTTCTTAAGTCAGATGTTGTAAATTATACAGAAATGGTTTAACAGTAAAGTTTGGAAATCAGGATATTCCTGTTGGATTAGAAAAATAATTAAAATATCACCGCATAAGTAAATGAAGAATTATGAAATCACCAATATTTCTATTGATTGTTCTATTCACTATTAACATCGTTGCTAACGGACAACATGCCTGGATTAAACAAAGTCCGCCAATCTATCCAAATGCATTTTGTGATGTTCATATGCTGAGTGAGAACAAAGCAATAGCTGTTGGCAAATCAGGTATTATCCTAATGACTAATGATAGCGGAATAAATTGGACTGAAATAGCATCTGGTACTGATGAGGATCTTAATTCTATCTGTTTTATTAATTCAGATACAGGGTGGATAGTTGGAGGCGATCCTATAATTCTTAAGACATCGGATGGAGGAAGAACTTGGAATCAAATATCCTCAAATCTATCAAATTACATTTATTTAAAGGATGTTTATTTTTTTAACTCAAATATAGGATGGGTACTAAGTAAAGGAAATATTTACAAAACAATAGATGGCGGCATAAATTGGAATACTCAATTCACAACACCCTCTTTGACTTTTTTAGAGAGTTTTTATTTCTTCGATGAAAACAAGGGAATAGCTGTAGGTAGTTCTGGTTCAGGCAAGATTTACCTAACTACGAATGGCGGTAACAATTGGATCGAAACTTCTCTATTTGGTGCCTCATGGATATATGATGTTTATTTTTCTGATGAATTAAATGGTTGGGCTGTTGGTTTAAGAGCATCGCAGATAAATATATCGAGTGACATGTGGGGTGGCATTTCAATTGATATTGTCAATCCGTCTGTTACGATGTGGCATACTGCTGACGGAGGAACTAACTGGTCACAGCGAGACTTTTTATATTCAGGCCGTTTATATGGTGTTTATTTCTCCGATTCAGATATTGGCTGGGCTGCTGGTGAACAAGGAATCGTATTAAAAACAGAAGATGGAGGTTCCTCATGGAATTTTACAAAAAATATTCACGATTTGAATGCCATTCATTTTTTTAATTTGAGTTCAGGTATTTCTGTTGGTGAGACTGGAACTCTTCAGATTAGTTCCGATGGAGGAGACACCTGGAAATTAATTTCAGGAAGTGGCACTTTTAATCATCTTTTATCAGTTCAGTTTTTAAATCAAAATGTGGGTTTAGCTGTTGGTGCCAAGGG